>JANYHI010000046.1 GCA_025359125.1 Cytophagales bacterium | reverse complement strand
CGGGCCCGATAAATCTAAATTTTAAGGATGAAAAAGTTTTAGAATCGAAAGATTGGCTAACCGCCAATTGGGTCATCAAAAGAACTAGAAGCGTGTTGAAAAATCTCATAATCAAATTTTAAAATCATAAGATAGAAAAACGAATGGAGTTTTAATAGGTATCTTGATAAGCGGAGGAACCGAAACATCATCTTCTCTTTAATTTTAATTAATAATAGGTGTCTGTATTACCATAAATAAATCTATCTGGTTTTCAGATTATCAATTAAGCTTGAAGAATTCGACTGAATCATTATTGCGTACAATAGCGTAATATGAATGATTCCCAACCTTTAGGGGTAGTATTTTTCGTGTCTCTCCTCGAACAGAGAATCCTGATTTTGATTGGGGTATGCACTTAAAATTACCTTTACCATCACCAATTAATAACTGACCGTAACTTGCATCATATCTTCCCATCTGAATGTTGGATCTGAAAAAATTACCTGCAGCCAAAACATCAAGGTTTCCATCCTTGTTAAAATCTTCTACAAAAAATTTATTTACAGTTGATAGCTGAACTTGTTTTGGTAGTGGTATAATTTTAAAATGATTATTACCTTTATTTTCGATGTAAACGCTCTCAAACGAAGTTGCTTCGTATACTGTAGACTTCTGAATTACTTCTGTAGGAAAAAAATCACTGAATCTAGCCTGTGAGAACTTTTGATAAGACAGATATTTCTTTTTTAGTGATGGTATTTGCTTGGTCATTTCATCTCGTGTATTAAGTGGATACTCAACTCCATTAATTAAGTGTGTTAAAATTTGCTCAGTGCTGTTGTTCCTATCAAAGTCATTAACATACATTCGAACGGGATGAAGTGCATCCGCTTTTAATTTACTGTTTAAGCCGAGGTTGCCTGCAACAATATCCAAATCACCATCGTTATCAAAATCCGCAGTAGTGATCGTGTTCCACCAGCCTACGTGTTTCTCAAGCTCATCAACTTTACGAAGAATCAGTTTCCCCCTATCATTATAAAAAATAGAAAGCGACTTCCATTCAGCTGCAATTAACAAATCATTGTCACCATCATTATCAATATCAGCCCAGCTTGCATCTTTAACAAATCCAAAATTCTTGAGTTGCGGAGCAGCATCCTCAGAAGCATTTGTAAAATTCCCCTTACCATCGTTCAATAAAATATAACTATCGGAAGGAATACCATATTTCCATGGAATTGCTCGTGCGCCTAAAAAGATATCGATATCACCGTCCTTATCAATATCACTTATCGCAACACATGAACCAGTTAAGAAAAGCTCAGGAAGTTTACTGTATTGATAGAACTGTCCCTTTCCATCATTGAGGTAGAGTCTTGACATCATATACTTTGACTTTCCGGAAAATTCATTTCCACCGCTAACTACAAATAAATCCAGATCATGATCAAGATCCGCATCAAACAATATGGCATCCACATCTTCATAGGTACTATCTGCAGTAAGTAGAGATTGTTTGGTCTCGATAAACTTGCCTTCTAGTGTTTGAATAAATATCTTACTGGGCTGCCACTTACCACCTCCAATGTATATATCGTCTAGTCCATCATTATTAATGTCGCCTATTGCCGAGGCAGGACCTTCTGCGGAAAGCATCAAAGGCATTAAACCTTCGCGATCAAATTCTATATAATCGTTCTCCTTATGTTTATACGCGAGCTGAGGTGAGGTACTATCATGTTTAAAGAGTTTATTGTTGCCAAAAAATCGTCCATAGTTAAATTTTCGAGACGCATCGGATTCTTTTACTATAAGCTTTTGATTGGTATTTACTTCCTTCAACTTCTGAAATGCTCCGCCATTCCACACAACCAGCAAAGAGTCTATCACGGACGCATTACCCGTACCAAATGTAAGTTTAGTTTCAACTGAACTTTGAAAACCTCTGGTAGGCATACACTCTTGCATTTGAATCTTTCCGTTTGAATACAAAAAAATTTTTGCGCCAATTCCATTGATGTTAGACTTTAGTCCCTCAAACTTTATCTGAATAAAGTTTGAGGTAGAAGTGTTATTCTTATCAGAATTAATTGTTCTGTTTTCAAAAAGAAATGCAGCTTCATCAATATTGTTCATAATCAAATCTAAATCACCATCGTTATCTAGGTCGGCATAAGCTGCTCCGTTTGAATAAGAAGGATCACTCAGTCCCCATTCAGCCGCCCGATCAGTAAAAGTTGAATCATTGTTGTTGACAAATAAGAATTTCTGAATCTTTACTTGAGGCATTTTTTTAATATAGCGAAGTTCACGTTCGCTCATTTTACCCTTCATTTTGCGTTGGATAGTATCGTCTGAAATAAAATTAATATAATCCAAATCGTTGGAGCGTCTTAAAATTCCATTCGAAACAAAAATATCCTTGTTGCCATCCAGATCAAAGTCTGCAAAAAGGGTTGCCCAGCTCCAGTCCGTAGCAGACACACCAGCAAACAATCCTATTTCACTAAAAGTACCATCCTGATTATTCATCTGAAGTACATTTCTAGTATATTGCTCGTTGTATCCAAAACCTGTTTTAAATATGTAGGTGTCGTATGGATCTTCAGCTGCGGAAGCCTTTAAGCGCTGATAATTCTCTGGAAGCATATCCATTGCAATTAAATCCGGGAAAGCATCATTATTAAAGTCAGCAAAATCAACGCCCATGGTGTATCTGCTGGTGTGATTCATACATTGCTCTAACTTCTCTTCAAATGTTCCATCACCTTTATTCATATAGAGGTAATCATTCTCATGAAAATCATTTCCAACAAATATGTCTGGCCAGCCGTCAAGGTTTACATCACTGACAACAACGCCAAGGCCATAGCCCAAAACACTACTATAAATTCCGGATTCTTTTGTCACATCGACAAACCTACCGTTTTCATTTTTTAATAGCTTGTCTCCTGCGGTAGGGTGAGTTTCATAGCGCAACTTGTTCGCTTTTCCGTACGTTCCATTTTGGTGGAGGGAATGATTTAACATAAACATGTCAAGATCACCATCGTTATCACAATCAAAAAATGATGCCTGAGTTGAGAATCCTACCAAGTCTAATCCATATTCATTTGCACGATCTACAAATTGGGGAACACCTTTTTCATTGACTCCTTCATTAATGAAAAGCTGATTCTTTCCTTTGAAAATCAGATAGTCACCAATATAACTTACGTATATATCTAATCTTCCATCGCTGTTAATATCTGCCATTGTAACTCCAGTGGCCCAACCATCAAACCCTTTTACACCGGCAACATCCGTTACGTCTAAGAATTTTAATTTTCCTTGATTTAAATACAGTCTATTACCTTCCTGATTGGATGTGAAATAAATATCAGGTAAATCATCACCATTTAAATCACCCACCGCAACACCGGCTCCGTTGTAAAAATACATATAATTGAAAATGTTGAAATCAACCGTTTCGGTCAGATTATTTTGAAATGTTATCCCAGATTCACTTGCGTGTACTCTTCTGAATTTCTTGTCAACTCGGTTGGTACAACCAAATAAAGCCATGAAACAACAACCTACAAATATCTTAACAAGTATCTTCACTTCTCTGCTATTGGTAGATACACTTCAGCTCTCCATTTATCTTGACTCAATCCCAAATTCGGGTTATTATAAAAATATTCGATAGGTAATCCTGTAACTTTATATCCATTTTTTCTAGCATATAAAATAAGTTTATACCAAGCTCTATCTGAAGTGATATAATTACCATGATACTCGGCCATTATAACTTTCTCACCTCTAAACTTTTTATAAATGAGTAAATCAGTTGTTGGAAGCGAATCGGTTGGCTTTATTGGAAAACAAAAGCTAAATTTTAACAAACCTTTATCATGATTCCATTCCAGTATCCTAACATTTGGTGGTCCCGCAAGCAGTAGTTTATGCGCATCAATGAAAGACGCCAAAAGTGTATAGTCCCTCATCATTCCGTTCGCTTTCGATATCTGATCCGTCTCAAGTGACCGGCATACACAAAAGGAAGAATCCAGATAGGCTTTACCTACTATTTTCACGCTCGTGATCTTTAAATGTTCTTTTAAGATTCCGTAAAACATATTTGATATTTCACTTGCATCATTTTCAATCTGCTGATTTGTAAAAGGAATTAAAAGTTTATTCCTAACACTCTGGCTTGGCTCAGAAATTTGAATATTTACTTTTGTTGTAGAGTCGTTCACCATAGTAAAGTGCCAGTCATAAATATATCTTCTGCCCTTCCAAATTATAGTTTGTTTCAGCCGACTAAGCGAATCGACCTTCAAACTATTTTCATTGTTAAATGATCTGTCCCAAATTCTTATTGTCTCTATCAGATCACCAGGTAAAGTGGCAGCTTTAAATTTAACTTCAAATTCAAATGATCTTAGAAAGATATAATATGTCAGGGCAATTAAAAACCCACAACCAAATAGCAACCATAAATTTTTTTTCATTAATATTTTAGAATTTTATAAACCTGAGCTTTACCATTATTAATTGTTATCAGCAGATATTTATCATTTTTTATAGTAATAACATTAAAGTGGCGAACTGATAGATTAAATAAATCTAGTCCTACTGAATTTCCACTTAATATTTCAGTTTCACTTTTAACGATTGCTCCCGAAAATGATCCGTATCTGCCATGAAAAGGTTGTACGCCAAAATAATTTCCTCCTAAAAGCAATTCTTCTTTTCCGTCCAAATCGAAATCATATTTTATCTGTGCCATTATTGGCGAAATTTGAAGCTCTATAGGCAGTTGAACAAATGTATATTTCCCATTTTTATTCTTTAGATATCCTGAAGCCAACTGATGAACTTCATAAAGAATAGAGTTTTTCAGTTGCTCACTAGAAAATATTTCCTCTATCTTCCTACCCGCAAATGCTGCATAACTGGTGTAATTCTTTCGAAGACTTGGGATTTGGCTTGCTAGCAAATCAAACCCATCTAGTGGGTAATAATTTCCTTTTTTTTCAATTGCTAGTAATGTTTCTGATTTACCATTTCCGTCAAAGTCATTGTAATACATTCTCATTGGGCTGGTAGCAGACGCTTTATACTTTGAATTTAGTCCCCAGTTTCCAAGGATGTACTCCATCTTTCCATCTCTGTCAATGTCAAACGGAATAATAGATTGCCAAAGACCTCCTAATTTTTGATTTAAAACTTCATCTCTTTCAAAGGTGCCTTTAGTATTTTTTAAAAAAATAGGTTCCATCCACTCCCCCACAATAACCAAATCAATTTGACCATCTTTATTATAATCTTCCCAAACAGCATCTGTAACCATGCCGAGACTTTCAAATAAGTTCTTTTGAAAAGGAGTGAATTTACCTTTATCATTAACCAACAAATATGACTTCGGGATTTTTCCAAAGTCATTTGAAACGGACTCGTTACCAACAAAAAGATCTATATCTCCATCCTCATCAAAATCAAATTGCTTAACACAAGAAGCATTCTCATAATAGTCTTCAATTTCCGTCAAGGTAAATCCTGCATCATCAGACATATAATAACTATCTAGAAGTGGTTTTGACTTATTGTAAAAGTCGGCACCACCCGTGCCTATGAATAGATCAGACTTTCCATCTTTATTAAAATCTTCTATCACTGCATCAACATCTTCTTTAATTGAATCTTGAAGTATGTAAGGAATGCTTGATCTAACAAAACCATTATTTGCTTGAATGAAGAATTGCCCTGATATATGCTTTGACCCTCCAAAATAAACATCGATTTGGCCATCATTATTAATGTCGCCAACCGCTATTGCAGGACCTCTATCAGATTGTTGGTAAGGTAAGAGCTTTAAGCGGTCAAAGTCTGTGTAGTTATCTTCTTTATGTTCAAAGTATAATCCCAACTCCCGTGGGTCTATCTTATGGAATATTGGTTTTGCTGATGAAATCAAAGATCGTGTCTCAGGCTCTAATTCATTACGAGGGGAAATAACCAGTGTTTGATTTGTGTTTATCTGAGTGAGCTTTTGAACTTGGCCATTTGGCCAAATCACTTTAATAGAATCAACTAATGCATTTTTTCCATATCCAAAATGAATTATAGGTTCAGATGAGGCTTGAAAACCTCTTACTGTATACATCTCTTTAAACTGTAAAACACCATTATGATAGGAGAATACTTGCGTTCCAATACCATAAGTATTTGGCTTACTGTACCGAAGCTTTATTTTTAGATAATTGGCAGACGTATTGATTTGATTAATATAAATGCTTGGCATATCATTAACATTGTTTATCACAACATCTAAGTCTCCGTCATTGTCTAAATCTCCCAATGCAGTAGCTGTTGAACAAGTTTTTTCTTCTGGCAACCAGTTAGCAGATTTATCTTCAAAAAGATAACTGCCAGAACCTTTAAAAACATAATTACGAACATTTCCAGAGGGCATAAGAGACAAGGCTTTTTCATCAACCAACTTTGTTGCCCCGATAACATTTACAACTTGCTCACTGGAAACGTACTTTATATAATCCAGATCATTGGGACGGTGTGGTATCCCATTAGAAATAAATAAATCCTGATTTCCATCCTGATCAAAATCTGAAAAGAGAGCACTCCAACTCCAATCAGTAGCAGATACGTTGCTCATTAACCCAAACTCAGCAAACTTTCCATTTCCCAGATTCATTTGCATCATGTTGCGGGGAAATTGATAATTGTAACCATACTCTCCTGTACGCATCTTCATGATGCTAAGATTCTCTTCATCTACTGAACGTTTTATAATTTCTTCATCCTCAGGCAACATATCCAGAGTTATTAAATCAGGATATCCATCGTGATTAATATCTGCAATATCATTGCCCATTGAGAATTTACTGGTACAGGTAAACGACTGCTTACCTTGTTCTTTAAAAGAACCATCCCTATTATTGATATAGAGATAATCATCTTCATGAAAATCGTTACTTACATAAATATCAGGATATCCATCAAGATTAAAATCAGAAACCCCTACACCTAAACCATACCCATTAATTCCTCCATAAATATTTGCCTTTTCACTTACATCAATAAACTTAGAGCCATCATTGCGAAGAAGTTTACCACCTGTTTCATATGTGCGAATATTTCGTAGATTCGAGTGACCAAAAGACTCGGGAGTGTGAACTGCATGGCTAAGCAAATAAATATCTAAATCCCCATCTAGGTCATAATCCAAAAATGCTGCCGAAGTGCTAAACGATTCAAAATTCAATCCATATTCCGCAGACTTCTCAGAAAAAGTATTATCTCCATTGTTGATGAATAATTCATTATGCCCCTTTAAGTTCTTTAATCCAACAACGGCACAGACATAGATGTCAAGCAAACCATCTCCATTTACATCCCCCATCATGCTACCCGTATTCCAGTCACTGTTACCAGCTACACCTGCCAGATCAGTAATATCTTCAAATCTTAAGTTTCCTTTATTGAGGTATAATTTATTCTTGACCTGATTTCCGGAAAAATACAAATCGGGTAACCCATCTTCATTAATATCTCCAACTGCTACACCTCCTCCATTATAAAAATAGGCATAATCAATGATATTGAAATCCTCCCTAGGGCTTAGCTTATTTTCAAATATTACAGCTGACTCCATTGATTCAAGTTTCTGAAATAACCGCCTTTGATCACTGCAAGCGCATAATACAAACATCAAAAAAAATATAATCTGCGTACTTCTATTTCTAGCACACTTTTTCATAAATAATAATTCCTATTGATTGTTGTATTTATAAACCCTAGGCTTCTCATTATTTGTGGCAGCAAAAATAAATTTCCGTCCTATTTTATCAGAAAAGGGTTTTAAATGCCTTATTTGATCTCGTATGAACAATCCACTCTCGGAATACGATTTCCAATCGAACCCTAGTTTACCATTGCCTAGCAGAACGTGGCCAAAGCTTGCGTCCTGACGTGAGAACTGCGGTTTGAAATCAAAATTATTTCCTCCCATCACTAAATCAGTAAAACCATCATTATTGATATCTGTACAAGAAATTCCACACACGCAAGACCATTGTACCCTTTGAGGCAACTTTATAATTGAGAATCTACCCTTGCCTTCATTCACTGCTACAATAGATTCGGAGATAGAAGATCTCCTTACCAGCGAGTTATTTACTATACTTGGTTTAAAAAGTTCTTGAATTGTTCTTTTAGAATAATCAGAAGCTTTCAAATTTTGCTTTTTAAGACTCGGTAATTGTGCAGTCATTTCTTTTCTCATATGTATCGGATAGTCCCCACCATTCTCATGAGTTGTTATAATCTGCTCTATTGTCCCGTTAGAGTCAAAATCATTGACCCATAACTTCATCGGTTTTTCTTTTGTAGCTACATATGGAATGTTTAATCCTGCATTTCCAAGGATTAAATCCTGATCTCCGTCATTATCTAAGTCAGAAGATTCCATCACCTTCCACCAGCCGTGTAGTGAATCTAGACTACAAGTCCATTTACTTAACCTTTTACCAGAGTTTTTTAAAACTAATGGGGTACCCCATTCAGAAATTGTTACTAAATCCTGCAATTTATCTCCATCAATATCCAGCCATTTTGCATCGGTAATCATACCCGCATCTTTCAAATCATACGCATACCTCTCGGTTCCATCAATAAAAGTTCCATTTCCATTGTTAAGAAGAAGTAAATGTTGAGGGTTGGTGCCAAATATTCCGGGAACACTTCTTGAACCAATAAACAGATCGATATCGCCATCGTCATCAAAATCGAAAGGAGCTATTACCGATATGTTTGATTGGGTAGAAGGAAGTTCATTTTGCGATTTGGTGAATCGTCCTACACCATCATTTAAATATAAACGGTTTATATAAGTCTCCTTTTCAATAGCAATATTTCCCCCTGTTCCTACAACCAAATCTAAATCACCATCACCATCTACATCAAAGAAACAAGCAGCGGTATCTTCAAAATTAGCATCTTCTATAAAACAGTTGCTGGGAGATAATTTGAGCTTACCATCACCTTTATGTAGATAGATCATTCCTGGCTGGCCTTTTGCGCCACCAATAAAAATATCTTCGTTCCCATCCATATTAATATCACCTACCGCCAATGCTGGACCTTCTTTTGATAAATACTTAATGATTAATCCCTCATTGTCAAAATCATCAAAAGCATCTTCTTGATGACTTCCCAAAATATTTTTATCGATCTCAGTTAAGAGTCTTGGCTTCAATGCCTCTTTAGCCTGAGGCTTCCAATTCTTCGCTTCGCTTTGCAGAAGGGTTAACTTTTGACTTGATTTTACATTTTTCAAAATTGTGACTTGATTGTTCGGCCATAGAACACTTATGGAGTCGATCGTCTCATGTTCTCCTAATCCAAAAGTCAAAATATAATCCATTGATGATTGAAATCCTCTTGATGGCATTAACTCTTGAACCATTGTCTGTCCTTTAAAAAATAGCTTAACGGAAGTGCCAATAGCAAAGGGATTTTTTCCAATTCCTTTTAGTTGAAATTGTAAATAATTGTTGCTTGATATCTGTCT
Organism: Cytophagales bacterium; assembly: GCA_025359125.1. Taxonomy (GTDB): domain Bacteria; phylum Bacteroidota; class Bacteroidia; order Cytophagales; family Cyclobacteriaceae; genus ELB16-189. The sequence continues at coordinate 122,139 of JANYHI010000046.1, read as the reverse complement.
ACTCTCATTTTTGAAAATAAAGGACTCCATATTTACATTGTTCACCACAAGATCTAAGTCTCCATCCCCATCTAAGTCTCCGTAAGCACAACCACTTGAAAAACTTGGAATCTCAAGTCCCCACTCCACCGCTGCGTTTTTAAAAGTGAAATCTTTATTGTTTTTGTAAGCATAATTTGAAAGTGGAGTAACGGGCATTTTATTAATAATTGATAACATGTCGCTCTTATCACCCGTTAGTACCAAATCACGAATAACTTCATTGGCAAGAAAATCCACAAAATCAATGTCTGTTAAATCATGTACCATTCCATTGGTAACATAAATATCTTTGTAACCATCATTATCCATGTCAAATATTAAACCTGCCCAACTCCAATCCGTTCTCGCTACTCCACTGAAGTAGGCTATTTCAGAAAATGAGTTATTACCATTATTAATCTGTAACGTATTCTGAATATACTGCTGATAAAAATCCCTTTCTTGCTTTAACCTAAACACTTCATTATTATCAAACTCCATTACCTTTTTTGTTCTTTCAATTTTTTCAGGCATCATATCGGTAATGAAAATATCTTTCAACCCATCATTGTTGATGTCCGCTATATCTACCCCCATCGCAGATAAACATAAATGTGATGTCCAGTTTTCTATTTCTTCAGCAAAAGTGCCGTTCTGCTGATTAATATAAAGGTAATCACGTTCATAAAAATCATTGGAGATATAAATGTCAGGATAGGTGTCATCATTTATATCGCATACCATAACACCAAGACCGAAAGCAATTAAGCTACCATAAATACCGGCCTTTTCGCTGACGTCCACAAATTTTCCATTATCATTACGTAGTAGCATGTGACCAACTCCACGGTTTTTTTTAGGCACATTCTCCCAATCATCAGCCCTTTTATCCCGATCAGCAGCATAACCCAAACTGCTGACAGGCACATTGCTATTATTTAATATGTAAGCATCAAGATCACCATCTTTATCATAATCAAAGAAGGAAGCATGAGTTGAAAAGCCACTTTTAGCCAAATTAAATTCATTTGCTCTCTCTGTAAAAGTTAGATCACCGTTATTTATATAAAGATCATTATCGTGATTATTCCCCTCCATATTGCCCGCATTACTAACATAGATATCAAGATACCCATCGCCATTTATATCAGCCATAACCACCCCAGTATCCCAAGGCTTATTTCCCCCTACTCCAGCAGAATCAGTTATATCTTCAAACTTGAAATCACCCTTATTGAGGTATAAGTGATTCTTATTCATGTTAGCAGTAAAAAAAATATCAGGAAGCCCGTCATTATTGATGTCCCCAATTGCAACACCTCCTCCATTATAAAGATTACGATATCTGAAAATATTAAAGTCTTTTGTATCCTGTACTTGATTCACAAATGAAATCCCTGTTTCCTTTGTTGATAGTCTTGTGAATAAAGATTTTTTAACAACCATCTCATTTTTAGTACCCTTTTGACTACATGAAATGAAAAGAAATAACAATACTAATGCTCCCAATCTGACTCTCATCTCCTTTTTTCTTTAATTTCTGAATAGACACTTCCAATTTTTCGCAACAAATTTCTTGAATTCTAATTTAATTGAAATATCAATCTTACGACATATAAAAGTGGAATCAACTAAGGAAACATTTCTCAACGAATCAAGAAAATAAGTTAAAAATGCCAAACATAAAAAAAGAGGCTTTCGCCTCTTTTTTTATGTTTGGCACTAAAGAAGATTAGTAGCCAGGATTCTGAATTAATCCGGGGTTTGACAAAATAGCACTTGCTGGGATTGGGAAAAGATCCGTATGACCATCTCCTGCTGGTTTGAATTTTTTAGCAGCTTTAAATGTTCCGAAACGAATCATATCATTTCTTCTCCAACCTTCGGTATACAATTCTCTACCACGTTCATCAAGCATAGCATTTAAGTCTAAAGACGCTAAAGCTGGAGTATTAGCTCTAAGTGCTCTTAACTTATTAACTTCAATTAAAGCCCCAGCGGCATTTGCCTTCCTTAGCATTGCCTCTGCTCTCATTAAATGAGCATCGGAGAAACGAGCCATCACCACACCAGCCGTGAAGGCACCGTTGGCAGGAGAGTACTTTAACAATCTTGCTCCAGTTCTCTCACCATTACCTATCAAACCTGATTCAGCAAATGCTTTAGTGAGAACTAGAGGCTTACCTGTTCGGTCATTCAAAGCTACCGCAGCTCCATCTTTCCATCCATACATTTGACCAAATTGAAAGCCAAAGCCAAAGCCTTCATTAACAGCATTTGTTGACGCTAAAGTTTGAGTGTATCCACGTCTTTCTTCTTGACCAAGACCTTTAGAATTGTCATCCGCAGGGCCTTGAAATTTATCATAAAACTCGGTTAGGGTTGAAAATCCATTCCAACCTCCACCAGAATTAGTACCTGTTCCAGCAATTTCGTTATTTTTTGCCTGATTATAATGGAGCGAGCTCCACATTCTATTTCCAGCACCAGCATTAACGTTCCAGATTACGTCAGTATTTGTAAATGTAGGGCCTTTAAATAAATCAAAATAATTACCATTTACCATTGAATATCCATCCGCTTCAATAGCGTTTACTAATGTGATTACATCATCTAAATCAGTCGATCCATAAGCCCCGTTATAAACAATAGAGTTCAATTTCATCTTTGCCAAAAGAAAACGGGCAGTCGCCTTTACAGGTCTGGTTTTATCACTTGACGTAGGTGCACTTGCGGGCAAATCAGCAATTGCATCTGTTAAATCCTTCACTACCATATTATAAGCATCTTTTCTGCTCATTACAGCAGGAGTAACATCTGGACCGTCTTTTGGATTTCTAAAGGGTACTTTACCCCAAAAATCCATTACAATCCACATGTTGTAGGCTCTCGCAAATTTAGCTGAAGCTAATTGGGCGGGTAATGCCTTACTCAAAGGATCGATAACACTAGTGCAGGTTAAAACAGCACCATTCTTATCATTCCAGACCTGTGTTACAAAATTGTGAGTTGGACCAAATGTATGCACATGTAACGTCCTCCAAATTCCATTATCCCCCCAATCTGTACCTCTGGTGGGCACGAGAAGCTCGTCTGTTGTAACTTCAGTCAGAGCATACAAATTGGCCTGATCACCAGTCTGGCCTGAAATATTATTATATATGCCAGCCAGAGCTCCATCAACATCTGGTACACCATTGAATACATCCGAAGCTCCTTTGGTCTTTATAGAGTCTGTCTCTTTAATATCCAATGAGCATGCATTGAACAAAAATCCTGATAATAAGAAAGCGATTAGAAATCGATTCTTTAGTATATTATTTTTCATTTCCATAATTTTTATCGATTAAACTTCTATTAAAAAGTAGCATTTAATCCTATAGTGAAAGTACGAGGCCTAGGATACGATGCATAATCAATACCCGCTGTTGGTAACCCGTTTAACAAATCAAAAGCAGCGGGGCTACTACTTACCTCTGGATCTAAGCCTGTGTAACTAGTGATAACAAATAAGTTTTGGCCATTAAGATAAAACCTTAATTTTTTTACGTATTTCTTATCCTTCAATGGCACATTATAGCCGAGGGTAAAATTCTGCATTCTTACAAAATCTCCTTTCTCTAAAAACCTTGTAGAAACAGCTGCCTCCGCTGAACCAGCTTCTCCTGCAGTAAGTACATTGCGAGTTACGTTTCGAGCGTTATTAATAGAACCAGCTGTAAAAAATGCATTCGCAGTATTATTATAAATATATTGACCAAACTGGCCAGTAAAGTAGGTAGCTAGATCAAACGACTTATAACGAGCATTTACAGAAAATCCCATATTCCAAGTAGGTAGTGCACTCTTTCCAACGAAAGTTTGGTTATCACCTATAGGCTGACCAGTCGCGTCAAAACCTTTAAACTCGCGAAGGTGGTAAGAGAATAAGGGGTATCCCCCTGCTAACCGTTGAGCATAGGCAAGCGATAATCCCTGCCCTCTGATAGTGCCTGCATCCAATGCTCCTGCAAAGTCCTTCAACATATTTTCGTTGTGAGAAATATTTCCAGTGAAACTCAAAGACGCATCTGCTTTATCTATTGCTGAATAGCTGAGTGCAAATTCCCAACCTTTATTTTCAACGGTTGCATTAAGGTTAGTAAATATTTGAGTTGCTACAGCTGGTTGCGCGGCATTAGCTTTTAGCAATAAGTCGGTAGTATTTTTAACATAGTAGTCAAAACTACCGCTTAACTTATCACCAAATATACCAAAATCAATTCCCGCACTAAATTGTTTAGTTTGTTCCCACTTTAGTGTTGGGTTTACAGAGCCTTGTGTTGCTACTCCTGGTACCACAATCTCGCGGTTATCACCAACTCCTACATCAGAATATCGATCTCTTCTAACGTATTCTCCATAACCTAAACCATCTTGGTTACCTACAATACCATAGCCCGCTCTGAATTTGAATGTGCTAAACAATTCAGGCATAAAATCTTCTTCATGAAGTTTCCAAGCGAATGCTCCTGAAGGGAAAACTCCGTATCTGTTATTTGTTCCAAACTTAGAAGAACCATCAATCCTCAGCGTTGCTGTGATTAAAAATCTGCTTGCTATGGTAATATTAGTTCTACCAAAATAAGACTGTAGGTAATCAGTGTTATCGTAGAAATTTGCCCCAATTCCTTTCATGGTTACGCCAGCTGGTCTTGCAAAGTATTTTTGAGTAAAAGTTCCAGCCCCTGCATCAAAGCCACTAACAAAACCACCAGTAGTTTGGGATCCATTTCTAATATCACTGGAAATTCCCCAGTTATTTACTGTCCCTGAAAAATTTCCTAGAGCAGCAGCATTACCAGCCTCATATGAATTCTTGAGCTCAGTTTGCATGTTATCAAAATTTACAAAGTCTGTGAAGCCCTTTCCACTAGCCCAGAAATATTTGTTTTGGAAACTCTGAACTGAATATCCTCCTACTGCATCAATTTGCACATTCCCAACAGTCTTATTATAATTTAGCGTTAACTCAAGTAGATTGTTAATTGTTTTATTTTGATTATACTGGCCTGATCCATAACCATTTACTCCGTTACCACCGTTGACTGTCTTTCCAGAAGCTAATGTATAAGTTTCAGCTGTTGCTAAATCAAGACCATATGTAGCCTTAGCAGATAAATTATCGGTAAGCTTATAAGTTGCAGATAAATTACTTAGTAATCTATTATTTGAACCAGTACTCCTGTAATACGCTAACATATTAGCAGGACTTCTTTGTCCGCCAGTTTTGAAGTCAGGATCTGTTGGCCAAGTAGGGTTTGCAGAGTATGCTGCTCCTAAGAGGTCACCTTGGAAACCCGCTCCACCACTAATTGCCGGATCTTCCCGCTTAACATTAGAAAACGTCAATGAAAGATCAAGTTTTAGCTTATTATCCAAAAATGATTTGTTTCCATTTACTCTCCCTGTCAATCTTTGCATAGATGAATTCTTAATTATACCCACCTGATCCTCATATCCTCCTGAAACTCTGATAGCCCCCGTTTTAAAGCTTTTTGAATATGAAAGGTTTTGTTTGTTAGAAACAGCAGTTCTGGTGATATAATCTTGCCAATCTGTTTGAGCACCAAAATTTTGAGCAACTCTGTCACCTCCAAATTGAGTTACACCATCAAGAAATTGAGGCGCAGTTAGTAAATCATACTTCTTAGCAGGAGAGGAAATACTTACGCTAGACGCAAATTCGAAAGAACCCTTTTTACCTTTACCTGTTTTAGTAGTGATTAAAACCACCCCATTAGCACCACGAGAGCCATAAATAGCAGTTGCAGATGCATCCTTCAAAATATTCATACTTTCGATGTCATTAGGATTCAAAAAGTTCAAAGGATTTGTATCTTGATTTGAACCAAACCCTACATCTGCTGGTCCAGGATTTCCACCGCCAGCTAAAGGAACTCCATCTACTACAAATAAAGGGTTATTATTAGAACGTATAGAAGATGTTCCTCTTATTCTTAAATTAACCCCAGCACCAGGCGCACCACTAGTACTAGTAATTTGTACGCCCGCAGTTTTACCTTGAATTAACTGTTCTGGCGAAGAAATTATCCCACCGTTAAAATCCTCAGATCTTACAGCAGCCACGGCACCAGTCGCATCATTAACCTTTACAGTTCCATAACCGATAACCACCACCTCAGACAATGCGGTTACGTCAGATTTGAGAGATACGTTTAATGACGATTGGGAACCTACTGTTACCTCTTGAGTGGCAAAACCAATGAAAGAAAAAACAAGAGTTGAACTGGCACCTACGGAAATGGTAAAGTTACCATCGGCATCCGAAACAGTTCCATTAGTAGTTCCTTTCTCCAAAATATTTACGCCCGGAATTCCCGAGCCATCATCAGATGATGTTACTTTACCTGACACGGATCTTTCTTGTGCGAAACCTACCAAGGCTGCACACATCAGAACCACTGTAAGGTACCTGCGAACAAACAGATACAATTTGGTCATACTTTATTGATTTAGGGTTTAAAAGTTTAACTCGGACAATGAAACAAATCATTAATCCTATTCAATGTTAATCATATGTTAACCGTAAAACAATACCAGAACAGAGAAATACGCTATATTTTTTTCGGTAACGGTTGCGCAAACGATTGCAAATTTTTAAGGACAACTCTTTAAAATATTTTATGGAGGGTTTGGTGGGAGAAAACCTACTGGTTGCTAATGAAACACGCCTATTTAATAATTGGCGAATATGATTACCTTTAAACTAAAGTAAACCTGTTTTAAAGCTAGATGAAATTCAATCAAGTAACCATAAAGGATATTGCAAGAGAGCTGAATATTTCTCCCTCTACCGTTTCAAGAGCATTAAAAGATCATCCGGATATTAGTGTTGATACTAAAAAGGCGGTCAATGCCCTTGCTGAGAAGCTAAATTATCAACCAAACATAGTAGCTCTTAACCTCCGCCAAAAAAAAACGAATACAATTGGAGTAATTATTCCCGAAGTTGTACACTTCTTCTTTTCAACTATAATAAGCGGAATTGAAGATGTTGCCTACCAGGCTGGCTACAATGTTATTCTGGCTCAATCAAATGAGTCTTATGTGAGAGAGGTAGCACACGTAAAAACACTTTTTAATAGCAGAGTTGATGGAATGCTGTTATCCCTCTCGAGGGAAACAACCAATTTTGATCACGTTGAATCCATTATCTCTAAGGGCGTTCCGATTGTATTCTACGACAGGATGTACCACAGCCCAACCTCTAGCAAAGTAATAGTAGATGATTATGCCGGAGCGAAAGAGGCGGTTAATCACTTAATTGAACAAGGGTGCAAAAGTATTGCGCACTTGGTGGGTGCCCCCAATTTAATAATAAGCATCGATAGATTGAGAGGATATAAAGACGCCTTGAAAGAGAATAAGATGGAAGTGCGCGAAGAGCTTATTTTTGCTTGTGATTCTGGGACTTTTGAAGAAGGTAAGTCGGTAACTGAAAAACTATTGGCTTCTAAAATAAAAGTAGATGCTATTTTCGCTAATAATGATCCCATGGCAATGGGGGCGATGATGGCAATAAAAGAAAAAGGCCTTAAGATTCCGCAGGATATTGCTATTGTGGGATTCAGCAACTGGTTTTTTGGAGGATTAATGGAGCCCTCTTTGTCTACTATTGACCAGCCAGGCTTTGAGATGGGGCAGGAGGCAGCGAGATTGCTAATCAAACAAATTGACATGAAAGAAAAAGATGAATACGAACCTGTAGAGGAAATAAAAGTGCTGAAAACAAAATTGGTGATTAGAGAGTCTTCCTTAAAAAAACAAACCAGAAAAAAGTAACGCAATCGTTTTCTGAATTTAGATGAGAGGTTCGTTAGGATTAACGAGCCTCTTTTTTTTTATTACAGAACTTATTCTAAACTTCTATGCAAGAAATTCAATCGCGCTCGGCTAGTGTTGGCCTTGGTCACTACCAATCATATCACCAAAATAACAACGGGTTAGAAATTCAAACCACCCACGGGGTACTACGGCTTACTCTCTATTCTGAAAGCATTGTTCAAATACTAGCCTCCCGCTCAAGTTTAAAAGAAGATTTCAGCTATGCGGTAGTTGGAACTCCTCGGTTAGTAAAATTTATTATCAATGAAAATAATGACTCGTTGTTGATAGAGACTTCCTACATAAGAATTAGCATTACAAAATCAGGTTCATTCATCTCCATTTCAGATTTAGACGGAACTATTATAAACGAAGACGATAAAGGTCTCGGATTGCAATGGATTGGCGAGCAAATAAACTGTTACAAAAAACTACAAGAAGGTGAGCGTTTCCTGGGACTAGGTGAGAAAAACGGTCCGCTTGACAAACGAGGACGTGGCTACATTAATTGGAATACCGATGCCTATGCATATTCTCCCGATGCCGATCCTTTATATTGTTCCATTCCGTTTTATATTGGCGTTCATCATCAAAAAACTTATGGGATTTATTTCGATAATAGTTTTAGAAGTCAATTTAATTTTGGCGCCTCTAACAATCGCTTCTCCAGTTTCTCTGCTGATAGTGGCGAAATGAAATACTATTTTATTGCTGGCAGCTCCGTTGCTAAAATCATTGATTCTTATACTTATTTAACTGGAAGAACTCCTCTCCCACCGAAGTGGAGTATTGGCTATCAGCAATGTAGGTATAGTTATTATCCTGATAGAGAAGTATTGCGCATTGCAGAAAATTTTCGCGAACGAGATTTACCTGGAGACGCTATAGTTCTCGACATCCACTACATGGATGAATATAAAATCTTTACCTGGGATAAAAAGCATTTTCCTGACCCAAAAGGATTAATTGCAAAACTGAAAGCACTCGGCTTTCATGTGGTGGTGATGTGCGATCCAGGAATAAAAGTAGAGCCCGGCTATGAGCCTTACGACTCGGGAATAAAAGAAGAAATCTTTATTAAATATCCTGATGGGACAAACTATACAGGGCAAGTATGGCCCGGTTGGTGTCACTTCCCAGATTTTACCAATGAAGCTGCACGAAAGTGGTGGGCAAACCACTTTAAAGATTATGTTGCACTTGGCGTGGATGGATTTTGGAACGACATGAATGAGATTGCCACTTGGGGAAACATGTTGCCTGATTTAATGCAGTTTGATTTTGACGGCAGAAAAAGTACCACGCGAGAAGGAAGAAATTTATTTGGGATGATGATGGCACGAAGTACCTATGAAGGCACTAAAAATTTAATGAAGAAGCGTCCATTCAATCTGACCCGCTCAGGCTTTGCAGGCATCCAACGCTACGCTGCTGTATGGACAGGAGATAACGTGGCCTATGATGGGCATATGATGGCTGGCGTTCGATTAGTGAATAGCATGGGCTTATCTGGTTTAGCTTTTACAGGATATGACATTGGAGGATTTGTTGGGAATGCCGATGAAAAATTGTTTGCTCGATGGCTTAGCATTGGAGCCTTTTCTCCATTCTTCCGAGGGCACACTATGATTAATACTCGGGCTTCCGAACCATGGTCGTATGGAGAAAAAGTGGAGGAGATATCACGCAATTACATGAAGCTGCGTTACAGATTATTGCCCTACCTGTATTCATTATTTTATGATGCGACTAAAACGGGAATGCCCATCAACCGAAGCCTGGCGATTGATTATACTTTTGATCCTAAAATTTATGATCACCAATATCACAATCAATATTTGTTTGGTCCATCCATCTTAGTTGCCCCTGCCGAGAGTAATAAAGATCTTTTAAAAGTGTATTTACCAGAAGGAAGTTGGTTTGAATTATATAATGATCATTCACATGCCGGCAACCAAGAAATCATTACAGATTGCCCAATAGAAAGATTGCCTGTCTATGTTAAAGGCTCAGCCATTATTCCAATGCGCAAAACTGCTGGAAATACCACCAAAGACGATGGTGAAGTTTTAGAAATTCATTTATATAAAGGAAATTCGGATAATGATTTTATGTTTTATGAAGACGATGGAGAATCGTTTGATTATGAAAATGAAGTTTTTTCGAGCCGTACTATGAGCTATACTCCACAAAAAAATGAACTGATCCTTAACGAAACTAAAGGAAAATTTAACTCATCATTCAAAAAGTTAGTTATCTATTTTCATGGATTCCACAACCTCAACGAAGTAGAAGTAAATGGAAATAAAATAATAGTTGATTATACAGAATATCGTTTTGTAAATCCTATCAGTAATTACGATCCGGTAAACGTTATTCCCGAGGGGCCAAAAATTAATTTGCCATTTATTACCACCGCCTACCAAAAAAATAAAATTATATGTACCTGGTAAAGTCAGTAATTTCATTTAGTTGATTTTATGAGGCTGGGGTCAGAAATTAATGAACAAAACGATATTGTTTGAAAATCAGCTTACAACGCTTACCTTAAAGTCACATTCGTTTAAATAGATAATTAATAACTACTAACTACTTCCGATATGCCCACTTCACCCGCGCCTACAATAAAACCTCAACTAAGTTTCTGGCAAATTTGGAATATGAGCTTTGGTTTTTTGGGCATTCAATTTGGCTTTGCATTGCAAAACGCGAACACTAGCAGAATTTTTGAAACACTGGGGGCAGAACCAAGTAGTCTTGCTCTATTTTGGTCAGCCGCACCTATCACAGGATTAATTGTTCAACCCATCATAGGATTTTATAGCGACCGCACCTGGCATCCTACTTGGGGAAGAAGAAGACCTTACTTTGCACTTGGCGCTGTGCTCGCATCTTTGGGGCTTTGTTTAATGCCAAATGCGTATGCGCTTTGGATGGCAGTGGGTGTTCTTTGGATTATGGATGCATCGATCAACATCAGCATGGAACCCTTCCGAGCATTTGTTGGCGACATGCTACCCCCTAGCCAGCGCACTACTGGTTTTGCTATGCAGAGTTTCTTTATAGGCATTGGTGCCATCGTAGCTTCCTTCTTGCCTTACATTTTTACCAATTGGATTGGCATTGACAATACGCCTGAACCGGGGCAGATTTCCGATTCGGTAAAATATTCATTTTATATAGGTGCCTTCATGCTATTCTCTGCTGTTATGTGGACCGTATTTACGACCAAAGAATATCCACCAGAACCGCATCATGCAAATTTGAAAAATCGAGAAAAAAGAAAAATTGATAATGAAGAAGGTACTAAAATTAAACTTCAAAAGGTGGGTGGCTTTCTATTGCTATTAGGCATAGTAATCATTTGGATAATCAATTATCTCGAGCTTGAAAAAGAATTGTATGTGCTAGGCGCAGGTCTCACCATTTTTGGTCTAGTTCATTTACTGGCCGTGTTATATATCCGTCAAGGCAGATCTTATTTAGGCCTCGTTCACATTGTAAAAGATTTTAACACTATGCCAAAAACAATGGTGCAGCTTTCCTATGTTCAATTTTTTTCGTGGTTTGCACTTTTTTCTATGTGGATTTATACTACGCCAGCGGTAACCAGTTATATCTACAACACCAACGAGCCTTCGTCTACCGCTTACAATGATGGAGCCGATTGGGTAAGTTTGCTTTTTGGGATTTACAATGGAATTGCCGCACTCGCTGCTCTTCTTCTTCCTATTATCGCAAAATACACAAGCCGAAGAGTTGCTCACTTCATTGCACTCACATGCGGTGGATTGGGACTGATTTCATTTATCTTCATCTCAGATCCAGATATGCTTCTGTACTCAATGGTTGGTGTAGGCGTTGCATGGGCTAGTATTCTTTCTATTCCGTATGCAATGTTATCAGGTTCGCTTCCTCCCGAAAAAATGGGATATTACATGGGTGTCTTTAATTTTTTCATTGTGATCCCACAGATTATCGCCAGCACGGTTCTTGGTTTTTTATTAAAAACAGCCTTTGGCGGACAAACCATTTACATTATTGTATTTGTGGGTGTTTGTATGTTGATAGCTGCGCTGCTTTCGTTGCGCGTTCGTTCTTCTGAAGAAGTAACTATCTAATGAAAAAAATATTCTTTTTACTCTTCTCTCTTTCTTCCCTTGCTTCGATGGGGCAAGACTATTCTGAATTTAACAGAATCCTATTTTCATTAAAGGATTCCATTTCATTTTACAAGCTAAAAGATGAAGGAAGAATTCCACTAATCGTTAACGACTCGGTTGCATTTTTATATTTCGGTCAAGCCAATTCTGTAACTTGGATGGGCGATTTCAATGGTTGGGGTTACGATAAAAATTTCCAGAATAAAGGCAAGAAAATTTCTGGTACAACTATTTGGCTGCTGAAGGCCGCCTTTCCTAAAAATGCGCGACTAGATTATAAAATTGTTGTGGATGAAAAGAATTGGATTTTAGATCCCGCTAACTTACATCAGCAGTGGAGCGGTGTAGGTGGCGGCAGTCCTAATTCAGAATTAAGAATGTCAGAATGGAAAGAAGCTACTGAATTACAGATTAAATCAGATACTCCAAAGGGTTCTGTCAAAGCAGATATTTTATTTAACAGCAAAATTTTAGGCTATCAAACTATGTATAGCATTTACATGCCGCATGGTTTTGAAAAATTGGGTAAACTCCCCGTGATGTACGTTACCGATGGATATGAATACTTACATCCACAGCTCGGCAATATGACAACCGTATTAGATAATTTAATTGCTGAGAAAAAAATCAAACCCATAGCTGCAGTTTTTGTTGATCATCGCGAACCCGTTAATCGAGCCAACAACCGAAGAATGCAGGAGCTAGCCATGAACCAAAATTATTTAGATTTCTTCACCAAAGAATTGCTTCCCGAAATTGAAAAAAAATATCCGGTATCAACACATGCAAGTGAACGAGGTATCATGGGAACCTCAATGGGCGGATTGACAGCAACTTATTTTGCATTTACAAGACCCGATGTGTTTGGGTTAGTCGGCATTCAATCTCCTGCCTTTTGGACCAAGCCACAGATTTACCAATTGTGTACCAGTACAGCAAAGCCTACCATTAAAATTTCTATGACATCAGGGGTAATCAACGATACCAGCAAAGAGAGCAGAAAGATGAAAGATGTTTTGGAAGCCAACAGCTGTGTTTATCATTACAGAGAAGTGAATGAAGGACACAGTTGGGGCAATTGGCGTAATCTCCTAGATGATGTACTGATCGACCTCTATGGCATCAAATAGTTTTTAGCCTATGAGTTTTTATTTTCAGGCATTAATTTTGTCTTCATAGCCTTATACCTTACCCAGATAAAAATGCATCTACGCCTACCCTCCTTTCTTTTTGCACTTCTTTTTCTTTTAGATGCCTGCTCTTCCGGAAAAGCCGCACTTAAGCAAGGAGATTATTATGAAGCTTCTTTAGAATCGATTAACCGATTAAGATCAAAACCGGATCATAAAAAAGCTACAGTCGTATTAACTCAAAGTTATCAGCTAGCAATTGATTTTATTCAAGCCGGAATTCAGAATGGGCTTAACTCTGACGATCCACGCAAGTGGAGAAATGCGGTGGCGGGTTATCAAAAAATAAATTTTCTCAACGATCAGATAAAAACTTCATTAGGAGCCATGAAGATCATCACTATTCCTGTTACTAAATATAAAGAACTAGCAGATGCGAAGACAAACGCAGCAGAAGAAAGTTATCAGGCTGGTATACAGGCCATGATGAAGACTACAAGACAAGATGCCAAAGAAGCATATTTCAATTTTAAAGAAGCCAACGGGTATGAAGCAGGTTACAGAGAGGTAGTTGAAATGATGACGCAAGCAGAATTTAATGCAACCCTGCGTGTGGCATATCAGGAGATCAATTCTACCAGAATTAATTATGGAAGCCTTCAACCGATCATCAATGGCATGCAACGACAATTCTTAACATTCAAACCTATCGAACAACAAGACACGGTGCCACCTCATCAATATTTAAAATTAATTTTTAATTACTACAGCGACACCCGACCCAACACATCAAGCAGAAGCGAAAATATTCAACGAGATGTAAAAGTGGGAGAAAAGAAAACTCCAGATGGTAAAACCCAAGATGTGATGGAAACTGTGAAAGGAACAATCACTTATTACACCAAAAGTAAAACTGCCAACAGCAATGCAACGGTAATGATCTCCGATGCTAAAACATCTGCTATTCTGCAAGACACCAGAGTAGATGGAAACTCGCAGTGGCAATATACATGGGCTAGTTTTAAGGGCGATAGTCGCGCAATGACGGGCGATCAATTGAATTTGACTAAACGCACCGAAGCTTACCCCAACGATGATGAATTATTTAAGCAAGCCATTAATAATTTGCACAGAAACATTTCTCAACAACTTCATTATTTCTACGATAAGTATTAAGTGAGGCATGAATGGTGAACACCTAACATTTAATTGGTTCCTAAACTTTTTAGCGGCATTCACGGTTTAAGTTTCTAAACATAAAAACTATGAATGAAGGTCAGATTCAGACAGCCACCTTTGGAAGCGGTTGTTTCTGGTGCACGGAAGCAGTTTTTCTAAGTGTTAAGGGAGTTGTAAAAGTGGTATCGGGCTACGCAGGCGGTAAAATTAAAAATCCTACCTATCGCGAAATTTGCTCGGGGTTAACAGGCCACGCTGAGGTTACACAAATCACATACGATTCTACTAAAGTTTCTTTCGAAGAATTATTGCAAGTATTTTGGAATACCCACGACCCCACAACCCTAAACAAGCAAGGGGCTGATGAGGGTACACAATATCGTTCCGTTGTATTTTATCATAATGAGAATCAAAAAGCGCTGGCCGAAGCCTATAAAAATCAATTGGAGGAATCTCATGTATTTAAAAACCCAATTGTAACAGAAATTAGCCCTTTACCAAACTACTATCCGGCAGAAGAGTATCATCAAAACTACTTTGAATTAAATCCGAACCAGAGTTATTGTCAGTATGTGGTTCGCCCTAAAGTTGAAAAGTTTAAGAAGGAGTTTAAAAGCATGATGAAGTAGTGTGATTTTTTTGTCAACATCTTGAAACATTCTTAAAACAGGAACCGTTAATTGACTTAAGGTAGAGTAATTTCTCTCATAGGTTTAGGTTTAGGTAACAAAAAACCCCTCAGACGGAGGGGTTTTTTGCTTTTATAGTCTTGAGAGAATTATTTCTTTTTAAGCTTGTCGATTTCAGCTTGCAGCTCGCGTTCTTTTTTCCGTGCATCTTCGCGTATCGTATTGATGCGATCATCCATCGAGCGAATTAAATCGTTTTCCTGACGCTTCATTTCCTCTTGTGTAGCTTGCAGTTCTTCCATATTCTGGCGCATCTCTTCTTCCTGCGATCTCATCTCTTCTGTCATCTGCTGAGATTCTGCCAGTAATTTTTGGGTGCGCTCGTTTACTTTTACTGTAGAAACAGTAGACGCAATACTTTCAGCCACTTTTTTCACAAACTCAATTTCGTGCTCGGCCATTTTAAAGAAAGAAGCAATCTCTACCACACCAAAAATCTGATCGTTTACTTTTAAAGGTACGATCAAAATAGAAGTGGGATTGGCATCACCTAATCCTGAGGTGATACGAATATAGTTTTGAGGTACATCGGTAATGTAAATTAAATCCATCTCTTGCCAAGCCTGACCGGCCAAACCTTCACCTTTATGAATCTTTTGATTGACGAATTTCTTCTTATCCCAAGCATAGCAAGAAATCATCGACATAGTCATTTCTTCACCATCTTGCGTATCATCGATGATGTACATCGCCCCTTGATTGGCCTTTAGGTATTTCACTAGGTTACCAATAATCTCATCGCATAATTTTTGAACATCGCTGTTGTTGCTTCGCAAAATCTCACCAAACTTGGCAATACCTCCTGTTGTCCAATTACGTTTCTTATCCTCTTCCGCAACTTTAGCTAAGTTAGATCTCATCGCTATAAGCGCGTTTCCTAACACATCATGATCACTCAACGGAGTAAATTCAGAATCGTATTTTCCATTTCCTATGTTTTCCGCAAAACCGGTTGTAGCTTTTAAGCCACTCACCAGATTATCAGTGGCAACTGCCATTTCCCCAATCTCATCGTTACTAAATGCTTTTTTCTTATCGTCAACTAATTCTCCTCTTCCCAATTTAAGCACCACATCTTTAATATAGTTGATAGGGCGGGTGATATTTCGTACCAGCAAATAAGCACTGAGTATACCAATGAAAATAATGGCTATTCCTAACACCAATGTAATGATCCTAAGTTTACTCGTTGAATCGCTCAACTCAGTTCCTGATTTTATTGTTAACAATTCTTGCTTCTCTTTAATCTTAGCCAAGATTTTAATAATCTCATTAGATTTTGGAATAATCTCTTGATCTACATAATCTCCAGCCAATAGTTTTGTAGTGGGGTCTTCATATGCATCAAACCCTGTTAAGGTGTTGATGATATTTTCGTTGGTTCCATCTAACAAAGATTGAAACTTAGTGAAGGCGCTATTCATTAAAGCACGCTGAGAACTATCTTTTTTAAAGGTAGAAGAGGTGCTGTCTGCATCCCAATTTTTCATCAGCTTCTCAATCTTCTCTTTATTGGCTGGGAATTCTAAATTAATGATTTGACGTAAGGCCGCTTTGTCGTCATCATTTGTTTGCAAAAACACCCAGTTAGTTGCCAACATGCGCGAGCGGTGAACGAGCGTAATTAATTCGTTAATGGCATCCTTAGAAGGGTTTACCACCTGTGAGGAAATCATTACGTTCTTATCGATGTTATTTCCTGTTAAAAAGATAATGCTCGCATTAATGGCAAACAGCGCGATCAGGATTAAAAAACCACCAAAAATCTTGTTGCCAATTTTTAACCGAATAGTGAACTTCTTCTTGTCTGTAGATTTTTCCATGTTATTTATTAAATATTAATAGCCATCCTGCTTAGCTCGTTGGTTGCTTTTAATTTATGTTTTGATAAAGAAGACTGATTCATTTCAAATACTAATTTACCTTCTTTCACTAAAAAATTGATATCGCTTCCTTTTGCGCCCATACCTGCCTGTTCCGTAATTACTAGGGTAGATTGATCGGTTGTTTTAGCAAGGGTTTCAGCTAACTGAGCTGACATCTCGCCAGGTATAAAAAGGATATGTGTTTTCTTTAATTCTTTTAGCGATGAAAATCGGGAAATTTTAATTGTTCTATCTCCAATTTTCTTTTTCTCTGCCATCTTTTGAAGTTCAGCTAGGATGGGAGAATCGCCCAGCACTGCAATTTCAAAATCACCTTTCCTATCTTCTTCGGGCCATTGAATATATTTAGCAAAACTATAAATGTAGAGCGTGTGTGTTTGATAGCTTACCTGAGCCCGTAAATCAGAGAGTCCAAAAATAAGAGCCACTAACAGGCTAATTTGTACCAATCTTTGAGAGATCGGTTTTAGGTAAGGTATTCTAGTCTTCATTAATCCTCAAAAGTAAGGTTGAAATAATTAAATAATATTGAAAAATAAGCATTTTCCCACATCAAAAAGGTTTATATCGTTTTGAAGTTAATTGTCTAACTAAAGACATTACCCACAACTGAATAAACCTTTTATCGAAATTAATGTATAATGACTATAATCAATACTAATCTTAAAATAATGAGAAAGCCAATTCTATTTTTATTTTCGTTCTACCTGATGATTTGTGGTGCCTACGGCCAAACGGCCAAGAGCAATGCTGTTACACCAATAGTTCCTATTAAAAAGAGTGAGACCGAATGGAAAAAGCAATTATCTCCCCTTGCCTATGAGGTTTTGCGCGAAAAAGGAACAGAGCGCCCATTCACAGGAGAAAATTGGGATAATCATGAAACAGGCACCTACTATTGCGCAGGATGCCACTTAGAGCTATTTAGTTCTACGACCAAATTTGAATCGGGCACAGGCTGGCCAAGCTTTTATAAACCGATTAAAGAGGGAGTAGTGAAAGTAGGCACCGATACAAGCTATGGAATGGTACGAGACGAAGTGGAATGCGCCCGCTGTGGCGGTCATTTAGGACACGTATTTAACGATGGCCCTAAACCAACCGGATTAAGATATTGCATGAACTCAGTATCGATGAAATTTGAAAAGAAGAAATGATATAATTTGAAGATCGTTTAATTTAAAAATCAGTCTATTTAGAAATGGATACAAGGTATTGATGGATTAAGTTTTGAATTAAATGCTTAATTTTAGTTTAGATGCTTGGCTGTTCGTGGCTACCATTAAAATTTTTCAAATTAACTAACTTTCAAATTAACCTATGTGCCGACTGCTCGCCTACAAAGGAACACCTATCATTATTGATCAGCTCCTTTATCAACCCAAAAACTCCCTCATTAACCAAAGCATTAATGCAAGAGAAATAGAAGAGCCCTTGAATGGCGATGGCTTTGGAATTGGCTGGTATGTACCCGAATTGAATTACGAACCAATCACATTTGTTTCTGTAAACCCTGCGTGGAGCAATAGAAACTTACGCAACTTGGCTCCTAAAATAAAAACAGATTGTATGGTGGCGCACGTGCGGGCTGCCAGTGTGGGCGATGTTTCGGAATCTAATTGCCATCCCTTTCAATACAAGAATATTTTGATGGCGCATAATGGAGGCATCGAAGAATTTCAAAAAGTTAAACGTAAAATAAGAGAACCGCTAACCGATGAACTTTATAATTGGATTAAAGGGCAAACAGACTCAGAACATATTTTCGCATTGGTGTTGCATAATTTGTTTAAGAATCACCAAGTAGTAAGCCCCGATGCCGTAGTAGATTCTTTTGAAAAAACGTTTGTCACCATTAAAAAACTAATGAGTGAAAATGGTATAAAGGAAGCTGCTTATTTAAATATGGTTTTTACCAATGGATTATTCTTAGTGGCAACTCGATATGTTAGCGACCCAAAAGAGGAACCTCTTACCCTTTATCATTCAGAAGGAGGCAGGTATGTAGTTGAAAACGGAACCACCAGATTGGAAGCTCCGCAGGATAATGACAATGCCGTGCTCGTAGTTTCTGAAAAACTGACTGACGATAAAGATTGGACCATGATTCCGGCAAATCATTTTGTAATTGTAGAACAGTCGCTGAATGTGCGCGTAAAGCCCATTAGAGCGTGATCATTCTGCTAAAGTGATCCTCGAAAGGTTTTTGGTGAAAAGCCCTTTTAGAAGTTTAGATTTCACCAAGTCAATTATATTCCATTCGAATTCATTGTGAATAAATCAGCGATAAATATATATGGTTTTGATGATAAGAATCATCCTCTACCGTTCGTTGACTATAAAGTCTATTTGTAGGTTTATACAACGCTTGGTCTCCACTTCTATAACTGATTGTTGAATTAATTCGTTAAGGCAGAGATAAAAATTAACTTTTTGATCCTACAAAAAATATGAAAATATCCATTCACCATTTCGTGCGCCTTGGAATAGTGGCGTTAGTTGCCACCCTCTTATTAACCAGTGGATGCAAAAGTAAAAAATTAGCCATGCAGGCAGCGCACGCAAAAGCGCAACAAGAAGAGATGTTGCAAAAACAAAAAGAAGAAGAGAGGAAGAAGAAAGAGCAAGAAGAAAGAGCCCGCCAAGAAGAAGAGCAACAGCTGGCGCGCGAAGAGAAAAACAAAGCAACCCTTAGTTTGACCGAGGCACCCAAATTGGAGAAATACTTTATTGCTATTGCCAATGCACCCGATATGAATTCCGCTAATAGCACAATTAATGAAGCACTCTTCCTATTTGCTTCTGATCAAACACCCGTTTTAATTGTAATCAGTAAAGAAGGTGAAGAAAAGGATTATGATAAACCTACCACCATCAGGGATTACCTCAATTACCTGAAAGACCAAAAGAAAAATGTCAACCGAATATCTAATCTTGTCACAAATGATGCCGGCAAAATCAAAGAAGTAGAATTGATAAAACAGAAATAATTAATTTAAAAAGATTACCATGACATACCATAAATATATTCCTGCATTTATAGTGGGGCTACTGATCATCACCGGAAGTACGTTTGCCCAAACCGGAGAGATCAGCCCGCAACGCAAGCAAGCCATTGACTCGCTTGCTTTAGAGAAAGTAAAAGACCTCAGTAAATACATCAGCATTATCGGAAATAAAAAGACAGCTTTTTCTGAAGCAAACCGCGTGATGGATCGTGCCGAAGAATTGTTTGCACCCGAAACCGAAATCGGAGTATCGTCCATAATAAGTAAGGAAATAGTAAACTATAAAGTGCGCAAATATTTTCAGCACCTAATGGCATTAAATTATGATCGTGTAAACATTCAATGGTACAATATCCATTACATCAGCGATTTGGAGCGCCAGCCAGATGGGCGATATGTTGGCGTTGTCACTATTTATCAACGCTTCGAAGGCACTTCTGAAAACGGCATGAAATACAAAGACACCACCAAGAAAGACATTACAATTTATGTGGAACGAAAGAAGACCCAAATTGAAGGCCGGGTAGTTCAATTCTGGGATGTAATGCTAGGAGACATTCGTGTGACAGAAACTGCCCCCTGAAAAAGTAAATGGTTAAGAAAGCAAAACCATTTAACTTTACTTCACACATGAAATTTCTTTTTTTAACTGTGTGTCCGTTCCTACTGCTAATACAGCCACTCCGCGCCCAACTGGTAAGCGACATGGATGACCCCAAATTGTATGCACAGACTAAACAGGTCAATCAATTTTTCAGAAGGTTTAATGGAGAAGAAAATGAGAAGGGCGATCGCTACTATGAAAACGACAAACCGTATCACACCCTCAAGCTTCGCAAAAAATACCTAGAAATTCTTTTCGATGCCGCCAACAAGGGCATGAGTGCTGAATTAAAATCGCAGTTTACAAAACAGGTGCTGGACAAATCCGCACCTGTTTTTCTAGATTTTCACGGCACAGATTGGTTTTGCGAAACAAGCACAACTTTTACCTTTCAAGAAAAGGAACAAGCCATCACATTGTTTATGGAATTGGAAAAGGCACAACTCGGATATAAATGGGTGATCAGTAATGTGTATGCGGATGCGTTTATCAAATCATTTAAACGCGACACCACGAAAGTTGGAAAATTTCTTCATCCCCTCAGCCATGAACTAGACTTCATGAATTTCCATAAAGCCTTCAATACCACAGACAGTATTAGTCAATATGCTATAAAACGTTTTGTACCCGATCAACTTACACTGTTCCTCTATGAAGTGCAGAAAGGAAATTTGAAATACAAAACCGTGAACGAAATCAAGTTTCACTTCTTTCAAGTGAAGGGATGGTATTTTGAATTGACGAATATTAACCGATCTGGGTATAACACAGGTTGGCTTATCTCTAATCTGGTAGAATTGAAAACACCGAAAGATACCGAGGTGATGAAAAGGTTTTTATATGAAAGCCGGTAGACCAATTTTTATTTTATTCGCACTAGTGCTGATTCTCTTTTCCGCAGAAGCCCAGCAACGCAAGCCTGTAAAAAAAAATAAACCCACCATTCAAAAGAAACAGCCAGTAGCTTCCAAAAAGAAAGAAGAGAAAATAGTAGCTGCGCCAACTAACCAAAAAGAGAAAGTACGCGACATGGTGAAGTTTCTCGAATACCTGCTCAATACACTAGGCAATGCGAGCACTGCTACGCGCGACAAAGATGTGATCATCACCGAAAGTTATTTAAAAATATTTCGCGATGGTAAAGTGCAGATTGAAGATGATCTGGATGAAAAAAGAGAAGTAACAACCAATAAAGACGCGAAGGCCTATTTAAAAGATGTGGACTTTTTTTTCAGAAACGTAACGTTTCAATTTAAGATTGATACCATTATGGAGTCTGGCAGGTTGGCAGATGCGTTGTACTATAAAGTCTTTCTTAAGCGTGAACTAAATGGAATAACATCTGATGGTAAACCGATAAACAACTCCATGCCGCGGTTCATTGAGGTAAACTGTAATCCCAAAGATCAAGATCTGAAAATTGTAAGTATCTACACCCATGCCTTTGACGAGAGAGCCTCGCTTCAAAATTGGTGGAATCAACTTTCGTTAGAATGGCAAAACGTTTTCAAACAGAAAATAAACAAGCAAAGAGAGGATAGTGTACAACTGGCAGACATAAAAACAATTACTTCTCTTACCGAAATAGACATTAGCAATAATATATTCATTCACAATATTGAGCCACTCAGTCAACTTACCGAATTAACTGTAGTAAAACTTTCTGGCGTGCCTGTTACAGACATTAGCTCGTTGCGAAATCATAGTGAGTTGACGGAACTCATTATCTCACGGACTAACGTTAACGACATTTCCCTATTAAAAAATGCTATTAACCTGAGTAAGCTCGACATTAGCAACACTTTTGTTTCCGATATTTCAGTTGCGCAAAAGTTGCCACAGTTGCAATCATTTTGCTTGGCCAACACTCGCGTGTCTGATATTTCGCCTGTTAAAGAACTTACTCAACTATTGAGTTTGAATTTGGCTTCTACACAGGTGAGTGATATTTCAGCTATGGCATCTCTTACAAAACTTACCGAATTGAATTTGAGCAATACGCCTGTTACCGATGCAAGTGCGTTGAGTAATCTCAGCGATTTGACAATCATAAATCTTGACAGCACTCAATTGTCTAGATTGCCTTCAACAAACAAACTCACCGCTCTTAAATTATTGTCCGTCAATCATACTTCCATTTCAGATTTAAGTTCCGTGCACAATCTTCCGAACCTTGAGAAAATATATTGCGACCAATCGTTGATTAAACAGCCGCAGGCCGAAGCCTTTATGAATGCCAACCCAAAAGTATTGGTGGTATACGATTCAAAAGATTTGATGAGCTGGTGGGCGGGTATTTCAGATACATGGAAAGAAATACTGAGCAAAGCTTCTAGAATAAATGCAACCCCCACAAAAGAAGAGCTAGCGGGTATTTCACAAATTGATTCCATTAATGTAAGCGATCAAAATATAACGGATCTGCGCGCCTTACAAAAACTTCCAAAACTGAAAATCTTGATCGCGCAAAAAACCGCCATCTCTGATTTATCTCCGCTAGCAGGCTTGAAAGAATTAACACAATTAAATGTTGCAAAAACAGCCATAAAAGATCTATCTCCAATAGCGCGCTTGCCTAAATTAAAAGTACTATTTGCAGATCAAAGTAAAATTGAAAATGCGGAATTGAATTCCTTTCCTATTTTGGAAAAACTATATGCCGATGAAACTTCCATCAATGATGCTATAGCCGAACGTTTTCTAGAGAAGAATCCGAAATGTATTTTGATTTACAAATCCGATCGTCTGAAGGAATGGTGGAATAATCTATCGGAAAGTTGGAGAGAAGTTTTTCTTTCTCAAGATGGCATGACACAAAACGCTTCTACAGAACAACTACATCGCCTGATAGAGCAGACAAAGTTGGGTGGCAAAGATGCAGCCGTAAATAATCTCTCCTCACTTAATGAATTTATCCGAGTGAGAGAGTTGAGTTTGTCGGGTACAACACTCACCTCAATAGTACCGATAGAAAGTCTACGGTGGTTAAAGACACTACATATTACAGGCAGTCCTTTAATGAATATTGAATCGATCAATTTCTTCACCGACCTAGAAGACCTCGATATCTCTAACACGCCCATTGCTGATATTTATCCGATCTGGCAACTAAGTAAATTGAAAAAACTAAACTGTGCCGGCACGCAAATTAAAAGGCTAGAAGCACTGGC
Organism: Cytophagales bacterium; assembly: GCA_025359125.1. Lineage (GTDB taxonomy): Bacteria > Bacteroidota > Bacteroidia > Cytophagales > Cyclobacteriaceae > ELB16-189. The sequence continues at coordinate 98,402 of JANYHI010000046.1, read as the reverse complement.
AAAACTGGATAAGCTCGAATATTTCGATTGCTCAAATACCAATGCCAACAAACTAGAATCACTTAGCTATCTTAACTTGAAAACGTTAAAATGTTTTAACACAAGAATCTCTAACCGAGTGATTGAGAATTTCAAAACAGCACACCCGGGCTGTAGTGTGATGTATTATAGGTGAATACTCAAGTTTCAAGTATTGTATTACTTTTCTTGTCGCGTTGTAAATTAAAGAGATGTCTGCCCCTAATGGCTTTCTCATTTTCTGATATCATTTTAAATAGTTGTAGCAAGAAAACATGTAGCTTGCAACTTTATTTAAGCAGCATGAAAGATTTTAAAAAATATTTTTCTATACCCGCACCGCCCGATGATGTATATCTGGCTCTTACTAATGCCAATACTATTCATTTATGGTCGGGAGAGGAAGCCGTGATGAGCACCGAACCAGAAAGTGAATTCTCTCTGTGGGATGGAAGCATTGTTGGCAAAAATTTGGAATTCGATCCTGGAAAAAAAATTGTTCAGCAATGGTACTTTGGCGAGCAGCAAGAATCTTCGATTGTAACAATCAAATTACATGAAGATAATGACGGAACTTCTGTTGAATTGCGCCACACTAATATTCCTGATCAGGATTACAATGATATTGTAGAGGGCTGGACGAATGCTTATTTTGGATCGTTGCTTGAATTTTATTCTGAGGGAGAGTAAGTTAATTCAGAGTTCAGAGTTCAGAGTTTAAAGTTTAGAGTTCAAAGTTGTGGCGTTGTTAGAAAAATATCTGTTCATCAAAAAATCAAAATTACCAAATGCGGGTAAAGGGCTCTTTACCAAAAAAGAAATTGCGAAAGGCACACGCATTGTAGAATACAAAGGAAAAATGTGCAAATGGAAAAATGTTAAACATCTAGACGGATACAATGGCTACCTGATGTACATTACTCGAAATGCCGTAATCGATGCACTACCAGCAACCCATACAGTAGGAAGATATGCTAATGATGCTAGTGGATTCAGTCGCATGCTAGGATTGAAAAATAATTGCGAATACGTTAGCGAAGGCAACAAATGCTACATCGAATCTAAGCGTTCAATTAAAAGAGGTGAAGAACTATTCGTTAGCTATGGAAAAGAGTTTTGGCAGCTTCAACGGAAAATCAGCAAATCAAACGCATAAAAAAAACCCGACTCTAATCGGGGATTTTTACATTTTTGATAATGTTTACCAAATTCTAATTCTGTCTTCCGGTTTTTTATATAATTTATTTCCGGGTTGCACATTAAACGCTTTGTACCACGCATCCATATTTACCGGTGCCCCAATGGTACGATACTCTGCTGGCGAATGTGAATCGGTAACAATTAATTGTGCTTTTGTGTCTGGCAAGGTATTGCTGCGCCACACTTGCGCCCACGCTAAAAAGAAGCGCTGGTCAGGTGTAAACCCATCAATCTTTTTATTCGACTTGCCTTGAGGTGTCATCTTAAATGCTTCGTAGGCAGCATTCAATCCGCCCAGGTCGCCAATATTTTCGCCCAGCGTTAGCTTGCCGTTTACATGCAAAGAATCTAATACTGTGTAAGCATCATACTGCTCTTGCAATTGCTTAGCGCGCTCTTTAAACTTTGTCAAATCTTCCGCAGTCCACCAATTGCGAAGCGTTCCATCTTTATCATATTGACTTCCTGAGTCATCAAAGCCATGAGAAATTTCATGACCAATTACTGCACCGATGCCTCCATAGTTAAAGGCATCATCCGCATCGGGGTGGAAGAATGGGTATTGAAGAATGCCAGCCGGAAATACAATTTCATTGTTAACCGGATTGTAATAAGCGTTTACCGTAGGGGGAGTCATTCCAAATCTCATTTTATCTACAGGTTTACCCAACTGGCTCACCATATCATTGTAACCCCACTGCCCCGCGCTGCGCAAGTTTTCAAAAAATGTTTTACTGTTAACTTGCAATCCTTCATACGTCCGCCACTTTTCAGGATATCCAATCTTAGGAGTAAATGCTTTTAGTTTATCCAATGCCTTTTGCTTGGTAACATCACTCATCCACTCCAATTTTTTTATACGGATCTCATAGGCCTTCACCAAATTCTTAATCATTTCGTCCATGCGAGCCTTTGCCTCTGGCTTAAAATGTTTCTCTACATAAAGTTGGCCGAGCAATTCACCAATAGTGCCATCTGTTAAATTAGACATGCGCTGCCAACGTGGGGTTTGCACTTTTTGCCCGCTCAATGTTTGATTGTAGGCAAAGGTAGCATCGCTAAAAGCTTTACTTAAATACGGAGCTGCCGAGCGCAATACATTCCATTGCAAATAAGTCTGCCATTCCGCTATCGGAACAACTTTTATCAAACTATCGGCAACCACAAAAAAACGTGGATTGTTTATCAAAATGCTATCTTGACCGGGTGCCTTTAATTTTACCAACGTATTTGCCCAATCAACAGAGGGTGATTTAGCATTGATATCGCCCACTAAAAATTTATTATATGTTTTATATGGATCACGCATTTGCACGCGACTCATTTGTGCTGCTGCTAATTTCTTCTCGAGGTTAAAAATAGTGGCTGCCTTTTTTCTTGAGTTCTCTTCCGATTCGCCCACTAACGAAAACAAAGTAGCAATGTAGTTGCTATGCGCAGCCTGTATTTTCTTTGAGCGAGCATCGTCTTTCAAATAATAGTCACGATCTGGCAAAGATGTTCCTCCTTGCGAAAACTGAGCGACCATCACTTGTGGATGCTTGCGATCTTGTCCTACAAAAAATCCAAAAAGAGGGTTGCCAATTCCGTTGGTACGCATGTAAACAATTTCATCTATTAGCTGCGCAGTAGTTTGTACAGAACCTGCACGTAAATAATCAGGAAGGACAGGTCGGTTGCCCAACTGTTCTATGGTAATGCTATCCATTGCAGCGGTATAAAAATCGCCTACACGTTTTTTTACGGAACCTGGAGCTGCATTTCTATCGGCCGCAGCCTGATTTAATATTTCACGTACGGCCTTCACATTAAAATCGCGGAGGATGGTGAAGCTACCCCAGTTTGTTTCTTTGGCAGGAACCGGATTGTTCTTCAACCAAATGCCACCCGCGTATGCTCTGAAATCTTCTCCCGGCTTGGCGGTAAAATCCATGTTAGTTGGATCAATCAACTTTGCTTTTCCAGGCTCTTGCTGGGCAATGGCAACCGATCCGAAAAAGAGAATAAGTGCGGAAAAAATTGCCCGATTATTCATTTGTAATAGTGTAATCATATCTATTCGTTATTATGTCAACAAATGTAGGTAAGTAAAAACCTGAGACTACGATTGTTAGATTGACGGCAATAGAGTTACAGGGACGAGCAATTAAGATTTCAACTTATTTCGTAAGCTGCAATTTGCCTTTCTGTCGAGAGCTCTTTCCTCCTACCGTAACGCTGAACTGGTAAATATAAATTCCATTCGGCACTTCTCTGCCTCCGGAGTCTCTCGCATCCCAAGTAAGTGTGTTGGTGCCAATATTAACTATATCAAAATCCTTGGATGTAAATTCTTTCATTTGCCTGCCATCGAGCGAAAAAATCTGAAGTGAATAAAAAGTAGGTAGTGCATCGCCACTTAAAACAAAACTGAAGTAAAAATTGGCAACTGAAGGATTAGGATAAACGGATCTCAAAATAATTGCAACATCATCGCTCACCTGAAAATCCACCAGATACGGTTTTGATCCGCTTTTGTTCCCAGATGCATCAACAGCCTCTACCTGCAATGTGTAATTTCCAACGGCTAGGTTTATAGGTTTAAATTGAATTAAAAAATTTTGAGATGCCGAGGCGGGCACCCAGATGACATCGCTTCTCTTAAAATAAATGCGCTCGAAAGTACAGCCAACTATGGCGCAAGGTCGTTTTAAAAAAAATTTGATTCCTGTAGTATCGGTTTTAAAAAGAAAAGGGTTTTCATCTTTCAATTCAATTTCAATGGTAGGGTTTTTAGATACAAAGTCGTTATTTAAAATAATTCGTCCATCAATTCTCACTTCTAAAAGTGGAGGAGTTTTATCGGGCAAGACTAGTAAATAATCTGGTAGCGTTAGTACGTTGTTATCATAGTACTGCTCAGGCAAAATCTTTGGATTAACAAAGACAGTGATATCATTCAATCCTGATTTCGCGCGTGAATCAATTGTCAAAGAAAATTTAGAAGTGTCGCCAGGTAGAGGTGCCGAGATTAAAAAATCTGAAACTAGATTAGCACCCGATTGTTTAGTGAGCACCGTACTTTTCACCAGAAGCTCACCTGAAAATATTTTATCTGAATAATTAACAAATCCATACTGCGCTGTAAAATTCTGTCCCTCGGGCACAGTTTGCAGATCAAGTGAGCTCTTATAAACCAAAATACCCTCGGCAACAGATTCATATTGAATAATCCATTTTCGCAACTGAGCTGCCGTAAGATTAATATCATCACTAACTTTCATCTCCACGCGCAGGTAGGGATAGATTTTTGCGTCAATAAAATTGAGCGTAATATTAGTTGAAATATTATCCTGCAAAAGAGTTTCTGCTCCTGCTAACGACTGTCCATAAATCGAAAAGGAAACTACATCGCTTGCTTGAATCTCCACAGCTTGATGAATGAATTGAATCCATGCTTTAGCGGGACCAATCAATCCGGACTTCACAACGCCATTTGAATATCTTCCGGTAATAGTTTTTGAAATCGTAAGTGATTGCTGATCGGTAGGAGAAGCAGTGCTTCTATAAACCTTGGCATATCCTACAGTACCTCCTTTCTTGCCAAGGATAACAAGTGGTTCACCGTTAAGCAACGCATTTATTTGCGTTAGACTGATTCCAAAATTTGCCAGCTTATTTTTCACATTGGCAGACCACGATTGATACCCGGGATTACCAATGGAAAAAATAACTACTGAATCACTCTCTTGAATATTGTCTACATAAGTTGCCAAGTCGTCTCCCAAACCTGTTTCTAATTCGGAAAGCAAAAAACTATTAATTAATTGAGGTTGTCTTCCACACGTTCTTGGATCTTGAAAATTAAAAGGTATTCCAGCATATGGCACCACCGAGTTTTTATTGAATGCTACTAAATTAATTGTGTTATTGCGACAAGGCTGCCCTTGCGAGGCAATGTTGTATTCTATATTATCAATCTTAATAGACGTGGGTGGTGGAGATGGGAAATTACTTCCGTACGTTGCCACCGAAACTGGCACCGTAGTTTCCAGATAATTAATTTTTTGAAGAGGTAAATCTTTTAGCAGCCCCACCACGCTGTTATCAATCATCTGCTGAAATTTTAGTTGGCCCCACCCTTCTACTCCATTTTTAATAAATGAGAATGAAGTGGTTGTCCAATCTTTACTTTCACTCCCAATGGGTTTATCAAATTTAGTTCTCCAATAATAAGTGGCGGAGTCTTTGCTAAGCAGCGTAATGGGCAGCCTTGCCAATACCTTAGCAGAAATAGTTTGCGATTTTAAATAAGGTGAATTAAATGTATTGACTGTATCTATCTGAATCTGAAAATCTCGAGTAGAAGATATTAAGTCGGTAGCCTGAAAAACTAGTGAAACTGATTGCTTGTTAGTTATCGCCAACGCAGCCGGAAATAAATTCTTAGTGCTGTTAGAAGGAAGCGTAGCAATTAAAGTGGCCGTGTTATTTAATTTACTAATTTCCTTGATGGTGTTAAGCGGATCTATCACTACAGTAAACTCATTTACGCCTGCTCCGTTTGCTTCGCGCTTAAGTTTAAAAACAACTGTATCTTGATAAAACAAATTTGAAAAAGTAGAATCGTAAGTTTTTGAGGTATTGTTTGAGAGAGTACGAATGATGCGGACAGGCACTGCTATATTACCGGTAGCTCCAATATTTTTTCTAATGATTTTAATACCAAAGCTATTGCTTAAAGAAGTAACAGGTTGACCATCTAACGAAGCCAATATAATTCCTGAATTCTCAACAGCATAGTCTGGTTTATTTGTTCCAAATAGTTTTACTGCCGGATCACCGAGCAAAACCATTTGCTGTATTTGAGTGATGGCATAAATATCACTTCCATTAGTAAGTAAATATTGGCGCGCAACTTCTTGTTGTATCTCCCCAATTCCCTTCTTAATAAAAACAGAATCTCCAAAACCAATTCTATAAAATAATTCTGAGTAATAGCGCAAGGTACTAGTGAATCCAAAAGAACTATGCGCGATAAAATTGCGAGCACCTTTGTTGGCCGCCAGCATCCAATCTTCGCCAAAGATAGTTCCATTGGTAAAGAAGGAACCTGCGTTGCAACCATTAATCAAGAATGCAGGATACTTACCTGGATTATTATACCCCATGATAGGATCCGTTACAAAACCAATATCGATATCAATCGTGCCAGGAGAGGAGTGGCCAAAAAAAGTAATCAGGTTAGTGCCTTTATTTACCTGATCAGATACATTAATAATTTGAACAGGGTTAGATTCTTGCTTAGCAATAGAAGTAATGTTGCCTCCCCAATAATTATCCTTCGCTATGGCTTTAAAGCCATCTACATAACTTTTAAAAAGAGGAAGTTCAAAAGATTGAATGCCTCCACTTAAATGTAACCCTTGTTTCTTCCATATATCTGCAATAGGTGCTGCTTCTGTCTCTATAATTTTATTAAGATAAGCAGCTACCTGCGCAGGTGTTGAGGCTGGCAATCTTCCTGTAGCCACTTTTGGTTCGTAGGTAGTGCCTCCCAACCCAGCTGTAAATGCCATGTCCGATCCTGGTAGGCCAGCGGTATGTACCAAGTCCTTCATTTCATTCGCGGGTGGTGCGCTTCGCTGGTAAGCCGAGTAGGAATAAATATCTCTTCCCTTCCCTATGATGAAAAGAAATTTAGGGTTACCCTGCGCCACCATATATTTCATAAATTCATAAATAGCCAGTGAAGAAGTTTCACCATAGTTAAATTGATTATATAATTGATCAACTGTAATGGTAAGTGTGTCGTATTTTCCACCCACTACAGAAGCTCGATAACCACCATACGCTTTTACCACGTTGGAGTAAGCACCCGATGATTTCATCAAAGCCTTGTTCGTGATAATTAAAAAATTATGTGCAGCCGGCACGATTGACCTAAACGAAATAGCTTGAATAGAAATAGGCGATCGAGTTACGCTACTAAACAATAAATTTCGAGAAGAGGAAGTGCCTGATACTATCGCATTAAAAATTCCGCCTACTATACGAGAGCCAACTGTAGAAACATTATCCGTATTTGATATATCCCACAGGCGTGCGCTAGCCGTAGGGTTTGTAATTTCGATGTATGACTTATTATATGCGTTTGCAGAAAGTCTAATATTTTTTTCTGTTTCATCCGTAAAATCAAAAGTTTGAGGTTGTATTATTTTTACATAAGCCACACTTAGCTGCGGCCTGTTATTAGTAGCGGCACCCGTGCTTATGCGCACTGTTATCTTACCATCCGATCGAATGTCACTCCAATTAAGATCAATAGTAGTCACTGGATTTTCAAAACCAAAAAAATTGACATTGCTAACTTGCCTTAACGAACTGGTAGATGTTCCTACCAAAATTTGCGCGCTATGCGGAAATAAATCTCGCCCCACTAACATCAGTTCTAATTTAGGTAGCCCACCTGATGGCTCTGGGTTAACAAGTAAATCCACCCCATAGTCAATGGATTGATTTTGTTGAATAGAAGATCCCATCCAGCCCTCGCCCTGATCGAAATAAGAATATTGCAGTTCAGAGTTTACTGTATTTCCACCTGAATAAGCATTAACCGGCACCACTAATCGCGTGTTGTAGTGATATACTTCTTTAGGAATATTCGTAACGTTTACCTCCGAAAAAGAATCCATGCGTTTTCCGGCAGGTGGTATTAAACTGTAGGTTAAAAAATAGGCAGTCGTGTCGCTGTATAAATTGTAATAAGAATGAGGTTGTGCCGATGCAGGTTTGTACAAATTTTTATCCAACGTGCCGTCATTCTTTTGGCCGTAAAATTCTATAAAATCCGATGCATCAAAAATGGCATCTGCTTCCCCTTGTATAAAAATAGCTTGTTCGGTACCACGATGATAAAGTTTGATCAATCGTGGGTCTACCGAACCAACCGGAAAATTTGCTGATTGCAAATCTGTATAGGTAATTCGGTAAATTCCATCTTTAGCAACGGCAACTTTATAATACGATTGGCTAAAGTTGATCCAGCTATTGGAGAATTGAGAAAATCCTGAAAAAGAAAGTAAACAAAAAACAAAAAAAATGGCGGCCTTGCGGGCTTTCCATTGCAAGTCCGACAACGCAAATATCCCTCTCAATTCGGGCTTTCCATTGCAGTCCCTTCCTAGCCGGCAGGTAGGCCTAGCCGAGCTACTTACCAAGCATACAACTCGCACAAATCTCACCGTTTTTAAAAGAAATTATCCACCCTTACTTAATACAAATCCAAAAATAGTGGTAACTGGGCACATTCAAACTAATTGCAACAATTAATGACACCGCAATGTAGCACGTTCATAATAGTGGCCATATTAGGGCAGGAAATAGAAACTGTGAATAGTCCTTCTGGGTTCGCTTTAATGCGTTCCTAATTTCATTTGTGGTTCTCATAATAAGTCAACTTTTGTGTCAACTTATTTCAGGACGAGGCAACTGGAAAAAATAAAAAAGCCACAGCATTAAATGCTGTGGCTTTTTTCTGACTGGGTGAATTTTTATTTGCCGTTTCCTCCAATTGCGGTTCCTTCGTCTCCAAGTGGGTCAAATACCCAGGTATCATCAAATCTTGAATTACCAGCCCTTCCAGTAGTGATATATCCAAAATTTCCTATAGCGAATGAAACTGCCCCATCGCGTGGAGATGCTTCTTTGCTAAGAGAATAATATTCCAACCAAGTATCAGTAGCAGGATCATATTGCCAAGTATCGCCAAATGGAGAACCTCCTATCGATCCGGTAGCAATGTATCCGAAATTACCTATCGCAAAAGTTGCTGCTAAATCACGAGCTATTGGCTGTGTAATTACATTTCCACTTTTATCTCGCTGCGTCAATTGGGCTTTTTGTTCAAAAGCTCCTGCATTATTATCAGCAAGATTATACTTTTCAACAGTCTTTACGGTAATATTATTATTCGATCCGCCCAATACATACGGCACATTGTTAATAACCATTGCAAAACCATTTACTCGCTTAGAAGATAAACTTGCCCGTTGCACCCATGTATTTGTTGCAGGCAGATATTCCCATAAATCACTTTGAGCATTGCCATTATATCCCGCACCAACAAACCCTCTGTTGTTGGCACTAAAGCTCAAACATCCATACCTTGCTCCATTGATTGTTCCATCTCCAAAGTCTGCAATTTTAGTCCAAAGATCGGTAGCAGGATCATACTCATAAAAATCTTTTAACCTATTTGAAAGATCATCGAGACCTGTACCCACATAGGCTTTCTTACCAATAACAAACGCTACTGCTTGACTTCTGGCGGTACCCGGAAAAGGAGCTTTCGTGGTCCAACTATTATTCACTGGATCATATTGTAAAACATCATTCTGTCTTTTGTTTGCATCTGCGTTGTAACCGCCCACTACATACGCTTTATTGTCAATTACAAAACCTGTTGCATTGCCTCTGGTTATACCTCCAAAGTCAGCAACTCGATCCCAGCTTCCTTTTTTCGCTGGAGTTGGATCAGATGATCCTCCGCAGGAAGATAAAAGCAAACTAAAAAAAGCTAAACAGCTTATCGAAAGTATGAGGGGTAATCTTTTCATTGATTTATTGATTAGTTCCATATTGTGAGTAGTAAATTTTCAATTTTATTTTATTTGTAGGGTGAAATCGGTTTCCTATAACCAGTCTGTTTACTTCCGTTGAAATTCGATTGGAGATAAGTGCAATAGGAAGAATCGTTGGAGCGTCCGTTTTAATTTGCCCGTTAATATAGTTGGTTAAGGAAAATAAATAACGGTTGGATAAATTATATTCTCTATCGTAAATAATGCCCCCTGTAATAGTGCCACTACCAGAAGAAATTCCACCCAACAAAATATTTGATTCATCTGTGCCGTAAAGTGATAATGCTGCTGGTGGCGCTGTAAATGAAGAGTTCGAATTTTGTACTAATTGTACTTCTAATACAGCATCTACTATCACATTTGTTTTATTTTTAAGAACGCTTTTAAGTGTAGGAAATTCAATTTTAGTATAAATGCCAATACCTGATTGAACAAAGGAAATATTTCCGGTTTGAGTGGAAGGAACTTGAACATAATCTTTTAACAACGGAACTACGGTAGTGGATCGATCAGCTGATATTTTATTAAATTGATTAAATGCATTTACCAAGGGAAAAGTAAAAGAAGCATTGACTAATGCATCCCCATTCAATCTTCGATAGTAAATTTTCAATTTGGCTTTGCTTACATTGAACCCAGCAATACTTGCATCAGTTCCCACTGGCGTTTCAATATGAATTCCTTTAAAGTAATTGTTGATAAAGAAAACCACATCTTTAAAATGGCTAGAAGTATCAGCTCTTGCAATGTCAAACCATTTTTTTCCTAATGCACCAGGAAATTGAACGTAAATTGAATCCCTATGTGGATGATAATCCGTTGTAATAGATGCAATGGGTGTACTATTAAAAGGTACGCTGCTCGTATTGTAAATTGAACTGATCGGATTTAGAGCTGAAATTTTATCTTTACTAACATACGGAGGAATAAATCGCTGTTTAATGGTCTGAGTTAATTCATAAAAATTTAACGTAAGCAGTTTAGTTGTATCTCCATACGAATACTTATTGTAATGAAGAATAAGCCCGATTGAATCATAAATACTGGTAGGGACTGGCAAAAAATTAGAAAAATATCCGATCTGAAAATAAGTAGAGGAATTAACCGTTCCCAAAAAATCATCCTTATAACTACCCAATAAGATATTATTAGTATTTGCTGTAGGGATTGAATCAACTAAAACGGTTGAGGTGATAACTGAAAAGGTATCAACAAAAATTGTTTGAAGACCACTTTTAGAAAAATTCTGATCCGCATTCAATAATCCAGGATCCGTGCATGAACTAGAAAATACGAATGATGCCCCTATTGACAGGACTAGAATCAATGCTCGTATTATGGTATAAGTCTTACTTTCTCTCAATGTTTTCACCGCACGTAAGACTAATTGATGTACAAGAAAGTTTTAAATCTTAAAAATATAACTAGGGACAATTCTAAATTATTGTCCCATATCAAAAAAAGTGAGCCTGGAGGGATTCAAACCCCCAACCTTCTGATCCGTAGTCAAATGCTCTATTCAGTTAAGCTACAGGCCCATTTAAATTCTCTATTTCAAACTAAAGCTCAGTTACCTGCATCCATAGTTTCGTAAACAGTCGGCAAATTTAATAGAATAAATCCTTTAGCCAAACACCAATTTTGGCTACTGCGTACTAAAACTGTACTTTTGCCGTTCAAAATTTTGAAAATATATGCATCGTTCGATTCTTGCTCTCTTCATTATCCTAGTTTGTGCAGCATCTACTTATGGGCAAGAAACTCAAAAGAGGGTAAGAAGACCTGATTTGCCGGGAGCTTTTATTATTGAATTCGGTTTTAACCGAGCACAGGGTAGCACACCCAATAATTTTGAACAAGGAGCATGGGGATCTCGCACTTTGAATCTTTACTATGCCTATCCGATTAGATTGTGGAATTCAAAATTTAGTTACAGACCTACTTTTGGATTGAGTTTAGAAAGATATAAACTAACTAACAATTATACTCTCAGCAAATTTCCTGATGGCACCGGAGCATATCAACTGCTTCCTGCGAGTGGCGCAGATCTTAATTTTCCTGGCACAGACAAAAGTATGTTTATAATGAATTACTTAGAGTTTATGCCTGCAGAAATTCAGTTTGACACAAAGCCCGAAGATCCTAGCAAAAGTATTCATGTTTCTGCTGGTGTAAGAGTAGGAGTTCTTTTTGATACGCACACAAAAGTTAATTACACTATCAATAATGAAAGTGTAACCAGCAAAGACTCTCAATCGCATGGAGTTAATTCGTTGCGGTATGCACTTTACAGCAGACTAGGAATTGGATCTTTTAGCTTATTCGGTTACTACAATGTAACTCCTATCTTTCAAACAGATAAAGGACCTGACCGCACCAAAATGAATACACTTACGATTGGTATTTCTCTAAGCGGATTCTAGTTTTTATTTTCCAACGAAAGTTGGCTTTCTTTTTTCGATAAAGGCTTGCACACCTTCTTTATGATCTACTGTGGCGCCTGCAATTTCTTGCGAATATGCTTCGTACTCCAACATCTCATCTAAAGTAGAGGTAGAAGATTTATTCAGCATTTTTTTTATGAGCCCAATTGCTTTAGTTGGAGCGATGGCGTAATAATCTGTATACGATTTTACTGCTGAATCTAACTCTGCCATTGGTACCACTTTATTTACCAATCCCAAAGCAAGGGCTTCATTGGCTTTAATTTTGTTGCCCATGCTGCACAATTCAAATGCTTTGGCCATGCCCACCAACCGAGGTAAAAAATAAGAGGATCCAGAATCTGGCACTAGCCCAATATTGATAAACACTTCAATTAAAGTTGCTTCTTCTGCTGCCACAATTAAATCGGAAGCCAGCGCCAACGAGCATCCCGCTCCTGCCGCTACTCCATTCAGCCTGCATATGATTGGCTTAGGCAAATTGCGCATGGCAGATATTATTGGATTATATCGCTTATGCAGCGAATCTAAAAAAGATCGTTTGCCTTGCTGAGAACTATCTTTCAAATCCTGGCCAGAACAAAAGGCTTTACCCTCTCCTGTCAAAATAACCACACGTACTAATTCATCTTTGGCAACAACTTTAAAAGCATCCTGCAATTCATACGTAATAGCATCATTTAATGCATTATAAACTTCAGGGCGATTTAAAGAAATAGTAGCCACTCCTTCTAAAACCTGATACTTCAAAAATTTAAATTCCATAGTTAAATAAGATTCAGTCCCTCTTGATGTCAAACATAACCTTATTCTCGCAAATTATTTCTAAGCACAGTTGTGTAAAGTTTTGTAAGCTGGTAAAAGAATACCGCAATAACCCACATTATGCAATAGATGCAATTGCATAATTTGACGAATGAAATCAAACACTGATGTTAAAAAATATTGCAGTGAGTGATTTTCATTGTCAGGGTTTAACCTTGACAAAATGTTGCACGAGCAATGTTTTCGTCAACCCCACGAGCAGATTATGCATTAATTGAAAGTAAGCATGTAATTGATAGTGATGCAGCCGCCAACCATCTCAAAAAGCTGCGCGTTTTTGTAAAAGTTTTCATAAAGATTTTGTGTTATGGATTCGTTACCTGTGAAAAAAACGTAACTAAATTGTTACTGATCAAGGGTCGAAGGATCGATTGCAGCTTGCATTACACTTCCATTGCAAACTCTTGTACGAATCACACTTTACGTGTTGCTTAAAAGAAAAGCTCTATTCGTAACTCAAAAAAATAAAATCATTCCTAAAAATCCGATAGCAAAACCAACTACTCCGCCATAGTAGACTTCTTTAGGCGTGTGAGCTTCTAACAGCAGACGTGAAGACATCACTGTGCCAGCTGCTAAAATCACAAAAACAGTTGGCACTACTAACAACGCTTCTTCGGTAGCATTATTAAGCGGAAGCAAAATACCAATGGCACCACAGGCGGCCAAACTATGCACGCTGATCTTAAAGAAAAAAGTGATCGCGAAAGAAACAATTACCATGGTGGTAATGATCATCATCAGCTTATTAAAATTTTGACTGAATGGTAGCTTATAGATGAATAAAAAAGTGATCAGGATATACAGGAGTGAAATGAGAAAAAAAGGAACAATTCGCTGCGTACGAGAATATAAAGTGATAGAAGTTACCGATCCAAAATAGCGAAGCATGAGTAAATTAATGGCAGGTAAAACAAAAGTGAAGACACAGATTAATCCTATTATAGTGTTTCTATTGTCTGGCCTAATCATCATCATGGCCGGAAAATAAATACTTAGTATAATTGCTAAATAAGTGGTAAGTAATAGCGGATGAAAGACTACAGAAATTATTTTAGCGACTAACTTCATTCTCAACTATCAAAATCAATTACATCTTTTTACGCAAACGGGCCACCGGAATATTTAGTTGCTCGCGATACTTCGCAACTGTGCGCCTAGCAATATTGTAACCCTTTTCATTGAGCAAATCTTCCAGCTTATCATCCGGATATGGTTTATTCTTATCTTCACTTTCAATCAAATCTTTGATGATTTGTTTTACCTCGCGGCTACTTACCTCCTCACCAGAATCGGTGGCAATCCCTTCGGAGAAGAAATACTTGAGTGGATAAATTCCAAAATCAGTTTGAATAGTTTTACTACTTGCCACACGACTTACCGTAGAAATATCCATACCAATCAATTGCGCAATATCTTTTAAGATCATCGGCCTTAACTTGGTCTCATCGCCATCTAAAAAATATTCGAATTGAAAGTCTACAATGGCGCGCATGGTTCTTAGCAATGTGTGTTGCCGTTGCTTAATGGCATCTATAAACCATTTGGCAGCATCTAATTTCTGCTTCACAAACGATACTGCCTCCTTCAACTTTTTATCTTTCTTATCACTTTTATCGTACGCCTTAAACATATCAGAATAAGAGCGACTAATTCTCAACTCTGGAGCATTTCTAGAGTTAAGCGACAGTTCGAGTTTTCCATTATTATTAACTAAAATAAAATCCGGAATTACATACTGATTTTTGGTGGGGCCACCACTACTGTTTGTTTCTCCTCCCGGCTTCGGATTAAGTCTTACAATTAACTCAATCGCATCTTTAATAAAATCTTCATCATCCAAATCCAACTTTTTGAGAATCTTGGAATAGTGTTTCTTAGTAAACTCTTCATAGCACTCTAGTAAAACGCGCTTGGCTACAATTACATCTACATCTTGTCCGTCATCCATTCTCTCTAGCTGCAAGAGCAAACATTCCTTCAAATTTCTGGCAGCAATACCAGCAGGGTCAAAAGATTGAATCATTCTTAAAACCGTTTCCACTTCATCTAAAGAAGTTTCAATACCCTGCGAAAAAGCGAGATCGTTTACTATAGAGTCTAATTCTCTGCGAATGTATCCATCGCCTTCAATACTGCCAACCAGTTGTTTCCCAATTATATTTTGTCTCTCTTTCAAACCCAGAAACCCAAGCTGGGTCATCAATGTTTCGTGCAATGAGGTTGACATAGCGATGGGCATTTCCTTATCATCGTCATCGTCTCCATCATTGTGGGTCTTGTAACTAGTATAGTCATCATCGCGCAAGTAGTCGTTGATGTCAATCTCATCATTGGGATTAGTTTCTTCAGGAGTTGTCTCGCTTTCTTGAGTTTCCTCAGAGGGCGATTCCTCAGATGGAGATTCTTCCGATTGGGGGTCATCCTGTCGCTCCTCTTCTTCGCCTTCCTCTAGCACAGGATTTAACTCCAATTCTTCTTCAATGCGATTTTCCAGCTCGGCCGTAGGCACCTGCAACAACTTGATAAACTGAATCTGCTGTGGAGACAGTTTTTGCTGTAGGGATTGATTGAGACCGAGCCGCTGCATATTAAAAATATAAGACAAAGTTATTCAAATAGCGAGGTTGTGAAACAGTTAGCTATTGAATAGTTAAAAGTAATTGACCTGATCGAGAATACCTCAACAACATTTTGATTAAAAAATCAAAATGCCTTGTTTTACGCTTTATATTCCAAAATAAAAATGAAGCGCATCAAAATCAAAGAGTTACTGACAACAACCCCTGGCGGACAACAAGTTAAAGTGCAAGGCTGGGTGCGCACCTTTCGTAATAACCAGTTTATTGCTTTAAATGATGGCTCTACCATTCAAAACTTGCAAGCGGTTGTTGGATTAAATTCTCTTACTGAGGATATCTTAAAACGAATTACCACGGGTGCTTGTGTTGCAGTACTGGGTGAATTAATTCCATCTCAGGGAAAAGGCCAAACTGTAGAAGTGAAAGTTACCCAACTTGAAATATTGGGCGACAGCGACCCCGAAAAATTTCCGCTTCAGCCTAAAAAACATTCACTAGAATTTCTTCGCGAAATAGCTCACTTACGTGGCCGTACCAATACGATTAGTGCAGTAATGAGAGTGAGGCATGCAATGGCTTTTGCTGTTCACCAATTTTTTAACGAAAGAGGATTTAACTATGTGCACACACCTATTATAACAGGATCGGATGCTGAGGGTGCGGGCGATATGTTCAGGGTTACAACCCTACATGCTACCAAGCCACCGCTTGATGAAAATGGGCATATTGACCACAGGCAAGATTTCTTCGGTAAAGAAACAAACCTCACCGTATCTGGGCAACTAGAAGGTGAAACCTATGCCATGGCGTTAGGAGATATTTACACATTTGGCCCCACCTTTAGAGCAGAAAATTCAAATACGGCAAGGCACTTAGCTGAGTTTTGGATGATAGAACCTGAAATGGCATTTTATGATATCAATGATAATATGCAATTGGCCACCGACCTTTTGCAACACCTAATTAAATATGCGCTTGCCCACTGTGCTGATGATTTAGAATTTTTGAACAAGCGCGCGCAAGAAGAAGATGCCGCCAAACCACAAGAGCAACGCAATGAACTTAGTTTGCTAGATCGTTTAAAATTTGTTGTTGAAAATGATTTTCAAAGACTAACCTATACAGAAGCAATTGATATTTTAAGAAACTCAGCTCCTAACAAGAAAAAGAAATTCCAATATTTAATTGATCAGTGGGGCGCTGATTTGCAATCGGAACACGAACGTTATTTGGTAGAGAAGCATTTTAAAAAGCCTGTAATTCTTTATAACTATCCTAAAGAAATAAAATCCTTCTACATGCGGCAGAATGAAGATGGTAAAACAGTGGCTGCAATGGATGTTTTGTTTCCGGGCATTGGCGAAATTATTGGAGGCTCGCAACGAGAAGAGCGCTATGAAAACCTGGCGAAAAGAATTCAAGAATTAAATTTACCAGAGAAAGATCTGTGGTGGTATCTGGAACTTCGCAAATTCGGAACCGCCCCACACAGCGGATTTGGTCTTGGCTTCGAACGATTGATTTTATTTGTTACCGGCATGACTAACATTCGCGATGTAATTCCATTTCCTCGTTTCCCTAAGAGTGCAGAGTTTTAAAAAGAGAATTTAGGAGTAAATACATCACCACTTTTACCACTAATGGAAACCATCGAAGCATCGGGAATTATAGGAATGATTGGGTTGGCCGCCCTAGCCGCTAATTTTTTTGTGGGCATTTGTATCTGGGGTAGCACTCAATATCCGTTACCTTATAATCTTAGCTTCTTACAGCTACATAAGCTTACCGGATACTCGGCTGCAATAGCAATTTTACTCCACATTGTTTTAATTCCTTTAGATCCTAAATCTGGTTTTACTTGGACTGATTTACTTTTACCCGCATGGACACAACACCAGCCGGTTGCCAATACATTTGGCTCCGTGGCGTTTTACTTACTAGGAATTGTTGTGATCAGCTCTTACTTTAAAGAGCAAATGAAATTACCTGTGTGGCGAGCACTTCACTATCTGTCTTACTTCGCCATTGTACCTATGATTTTGCATAGTGTAATCACAGATCCAAAACTAGAAGACCGCCCTATTGATTGGCTCGATGCCGAGAAATTGTTTGTGATCTTTTGCTGTCTGGCGATTGTCGGGCTGACGGGATATCGTTATTGGGTTGTGAAGAAGAGGTAAATGGTTTTCTAGTTACAAGCCTGTGACCAATCAATACCCGCAACCTGAAACTGGAAACTTATGAAGCAATCACTTTCTCTTAATTGCCAATAGCGGAATTGATCCCAAATAGGCGAGCGTTCTAGTGACACTCTTCGCAAAAAGTTTTTCTTCCAAGCTAAGTTTATGAGTAAAGGTGGTAAGTAAATCTGCTTTTGTTGCTTTTATATGCTTATCAATCGCACCCGGAATATCATCATCCAAAATAATTTTAAAATCCAGCTTAGCGTAATTTATTTTTTTAATTAGCTCTTCAACTTGCACTTTTGCTGCCTCTACTTTCTTATCCAGGTGTGGAATGACGTGAATCATGTGAACACTTGATCCATAAATCTGAGCAAACTCAACAATTAAATCCAATTCATTTTTTGTCTCTTTTAAATCTGATGCATAAACGATATGCTCCAAGTTTTTATAGTTGGCAAACTCTGGTATTGCCATTACCGGCACTGGGCAATCATCAATAACAGAAACGGTAGTTCCACCCAATCGAACTTTCTTTAGAGCACTTGCTCCGCGAGAACCCATCACCACCATATTGGTTTTGTTTTTTTCGGTGTAACGCTTTACCATATCCGCCACGGTGTGGGCGCGCACTGCCTTAAATTCAATTTTATAAGATCCTTTTATCTCAGCTTTTAGTTCTTCAATCAGCATTTGTCCTTCCTCGTCCGCAATTTGAATCAGCGATTTTTCAATTTGCTTCATGCGCAAGTTTGCTTTAGGCACGCCTTCAAATCGAATAATATTTAAAATAGTAAACTCTCCATTAACGGGTGCCGCCATTTTTATCGCAAATCGCATTGCAATTTTAGATAGCTCAGAGAAATCGGTTAACAAAACAAGCTTGGGTATTGCCATAATGAAAAGCTAGAAATCAAAAATAAACCATTCAAGTACACTAAAAAAGCGATTAAGAATGTAAATTTCCAATCCATTGCGCTTTACCTATGATTAAGACTATTCATTTGATTTTATTGACCCTGATCGGCTTTTCTGTGGTGGCACAAATTAATTCCGCCAGCCTTAAAAAACACATCGCTATTCTCGCCAGCGATTCTTTAGAAGGCAGAGGAACCGGCACAGCAGGAGAGAAATTAGCGATCAGTTATATTCAATCGCAATGGGAAAAAATTGGATTGTTGCCCAAAGGCGATAAAAATAAATACATGCAAAAATTCAAATTCAAAGGAGGCGTTCATGGAACAGGTGAGGAAGGTACTTCTTACAACCTTGTTGGCTTCATTGATAATAAGGCGATGAACACCATTATAATCGGAGCGCACTACGATCATTTAGGTTTAGGAAACCAAGGAAGTTCGTTAGATGCTAATCCTCAAAATAAAATTCACAATGGTGCAGATGATAATGCATCGGGTGTGGCAGGTGTGATTGAGCTGGCTCGTTATTTTCAAATAAATAAAATTAAAGAACCTTACAATTTTTTATTCATATGCTTCAGTGGCGAAGAGCTTGGCTTGTATGGCTCCAAATATTTTTCCGAGAATCCTACCATCGACCTTTCGAAAACTAATTACATGATCAATTTGGATATGGTGGGTAGATTAGATGCTTCAAAAATTTTAGCCGTCAGTGGCACTGGCACAAGTGCTGTTTGGGAGCCCTTGCTAAAAAATCTCTCATCTGATAAACTTCAAATCAAAACTGATTCGGCAGGAGTTGGCCCATCCGATCATACCTCCTTTTACTTAAAGAATATTCCGGTGCTTCATTTCTTTACAGGATCGCATAGCGACTATCACAAACCAACTGACGACACAGAAAAAATAAATGCAGAAGGTGAAAAAGAAATTCTTCAATTGATCATTAAACTAATTGAGAAACTAAATGATCAGCCGAAGCTTACATTTCTTACTACCAAAAATAAATCAATGAGTTCAGCCCGTTCATTTAAAGTTACGCTCGGTATCATGCCCAGCTACACAAGCGATGTGGTAGGGCTAAAAGTAGATGGCGTAAACGAAGGGAAACCGGCACAAAAAGCAGGAGTATTAACCGGAGATATTATTACGCAGATTGGAGAACATACCATCAAAGACATTCAAGATTATATGAATGCACTCGGCAAATTTGAAAAAGGACAGAGTGCACCTGTAAAGGTGATGCGAAAAAAAGAACTTATTGAATTGAGTGTGACGTTTTAGAGAAATTAGAAGTTAGTAGTGAGAGGCAGGAGATAGAATTATGCTTTCGTTATTCACTTTACGAATTTCCTTTACTTGATCTACTAACTCCTATATTCAAACATCCACATTCTAAATTCTGTATTCTAAACTCTACATTCGAACTTCTAAATTCTAAACTTATGAAATGGCTAGGCAGAAGAGAAAGCGATAACGTAAACGACCAACGAGGCGGTGGTGGTGGCGGATTTCCGGGTGGACTACTTTCGAAAGGAGGAATAGGTACAATTGTAGTTGTGTTGTTGATTAGCTGGATAACGGGTACAAATCCTTTGTCTCTCCTTCAGCAGACCAATCTTTCAACTGATCCTGCAACAGAACAAGGACGACCTGTTCAATCTTCACCGGAGGATGAACTAACCAAAAAGTTTGTATCCGTAATTCTGGCCTCTACTGAAGATGTGTGGCATCAGCTAGAACCAAATTATCGCAATCCGCAATTGCTATTATTCACCGATCAGGTACAGTCGGGCTGCGGATCGGCCTCTGCTTCATCAGGCCCATTTTACTGCAGTGAAGATGAAAAAGTTTATTTAGATATGAGCTTCTTTCGTGAGTTGGCTACTCAACTAAATTCACCAGGAGATTTCGCGCAGGCATATGTAATCGCTCACGAGGTAGGTCATCATGTGCAACACCTTTTGGGCATTACCGATAAAATGCATTCTATGCAAAGTAAGCTAAGCGAAGAAGAATACAACAAGCTTTCTGTTAAGCTAGAACTGCAGGCCGATTTTCTGGCTGGTGTGTGGGCGCACTATGCCAAAGATGGAAAAGAATTTATTGAAGAGGGTGATATTGAAGAAGCGATCAATGCAGCTACCGCCATTGGTGACGACCATTTGCAAAAACAATTTCAAGGCACGGTAACGCCCGATTCTTTTACGCACGGAACTTCTAAACAACGTGTAAAATGGTTTACCAAAGGTTTTCAAACAGGAGATATAAATGAGGGTGATACATTTAATGCAACCAATTTATAGTCGACTAATGAATCGTTTTAATAATCGGTTTCTACTCTTATTTTTGCACAACTAATTACTAACCAGAAAGAACTATGGGTCGCGTATTTGAAAAAAGAAAACACACCATGTTCGCCCGCTTTGATAGAATGGCCAAAGCCTTTACGCGAATTGGTAAAGACATTGCTATGGCAGTGAAAAATAGCGGCCCCAACCCCGATAATAATCCGAAACTCCGCATGGCAATGCGAAATGCCAAAGGAGTTAACATGCCTAAAGACAGGGTAGATGCCGCTATTAAACGAGCTTCATCAAAAGAAGAAAAAGATTTTCAAGAAATTATTTACGAAGGTTATGCACCACACGGCATTCCTGTATTAGTTGAGTGCGCAACCGATAACCCCACTCGCACGGTGGCAAATATTCGCTTGCAGTTTTCTAAAAATAATGGAACAATGGGCAACTCTGGCTCGGTTGCTTTTATGTTCGAACGCAAAGGAGTTTTTAAATTCGAGCCGGCTAAACTTAATTTAGATGAACTAGAATTAGAATTAATTGATGCGGGTGCAGAAGACATTCAGCGCGATGAAGAAGAGACCATCGTCTACACCAAGTTTGCAGAGTTTGGTCACATGGTAAAATTTTTGGAATCAAAAAAATTAGAGGCCAAAAGTTCAGAACTTCAATATATCCCTAATACAACCAAAGAATTGGCAGAAGCAGAACAGGATGAAGTGCTAAAATGTATTGAAGCCTTAGAAGCCGATGATGATGTGCAAAACGTATATCATAATTTGGCGTAGGCGGGTGAAGTAAACTATTTTTTAAGAATTTTAATTTGACTTCCCGCTCGGGTAAGGTCATTATCTACCATTCGGTTATTGTACTGCTGTATAAATGCTTTTAACCGCAATTCCATTCTGGCAACGGTGTCGGGCAAGGTAGCTAGTAAGCTATTTTTCAAAAACTGATCCTGCCTAAAATCATAAAGTCCAATAGATTTTGAACCATCAAATTGCAAGAGGTAATCTCCGCGAAAAGCTTGGTACGTATTATTTAAAAAATTAAACGCAAAAGGTTCTTCTTTATCAAATACATTACGGCCAAAAGCTATATACGATTTATCATAACCTAAACGGCCGAGAATTGTGGGCATAATATCTACCTGCTGAATAATGTCTTTCTTCATTTCCGTTTTGCCTTTGCCCGGCTCGAAGAAGATTATCGGTATGGCAAAATAACCCCATGCAGTATTATAAACAGGATACTGGATTTCTGCAGAAGCATGATCGGCCGTAAGAATAAACAATGTATTCTTAAACCACGGCATGTGAGAAATCTTATTGAAAAATTTACGCACCGCCATGTCTGTATATTCAATAGTCTTGTGAACGTCCTTAGGGCCTCCAGCAAATTTGCCTTCATATTCTTCCGGCAATTGATAAGGATGGTGAGATGAAACTGTAAACAACGTGGTGTAAAACGGTTGCTTAAATTCGTTCATCTTTTGCGCAAAGAATTGCAAAAACTTTTCATCCCAAATTCCCCAAATGCCGTCAAAATCATTGTTATTATTGTATTCGTCTTTTCCAAAATAATCGGTGAATCCGCTTTGGTTGGCAAACGCATCAAAGCCCATGGAGCCATTTGGTGCACCATGAAAGAATGCACTGTAATATCCTTTCTCTCTTAATAGATTAGGAAGACTATTAACTTTATTCCCAGAAAAATGCGAGAGCACAAAAGGCACTTCAATAGAAGGAATACTGCAAATTACCGAAGGCATGGCATCAATAGATTTTCTTCCGTTGGCCATGGAATATTGAAATGCACTACTAACAGAAATAAGGGAATCTAAAAATGGTGTGTAGCCTTTATAATCAGGTGCTGTGTCTTTATTGTAAGCGCCAATAAATTCCCTTGAAAAACTTTCCAGAATAATTACCACCACATTCTTCGATTGAAAAACGGTCGTTGTATCTGGCAGATGAAGTGGATCAAAATATTTTTTTAGCTCTGCCTCTGATTGAAAATAATTTACCTTTTGAATTACGTTTGCTTTGGCTGTACGCATCAACGCAAATGGAGTATTGAGTACCAGATTTACATCTTCAGGTTGTTTAGCATACGCGGCTGCATTGCTCAATGTAATAGGCCGTGTACTTTGTCTAAAGCCTCCTCTGGCTCCACCAATAAATAATCCAATACCAATCAAAAATGCAAGCAAACCGAATCCGTAAAAAGGTAGTGGCTTTTGAATTTGTGGTCCATCATATTTTATTTTTCTGAAACCGTATACCAGTAAAAAAACGAGAAGGATGAAAAATAAAGTAGCATACCAATAGTCAAATACAAAACTAAAGAGCAGTTTACCTAAATTTGTTTCGTTCTCAAATTGATGGAGCACACTAAGCGTTGTTCGTCTGAGTGTAAATCGGTAGTAAATAATATCTACAGAATTGATGGCGAAGGCGATTGTATTTAATAGAATAAATATCCATTCAGCTATTTTCTTATACCAATCTTTAAACCTAAAAGTAAAAGGCACGATCATCAACAGAATAAATAGTGAATTAGAGTAAAGCGTAGCTGCCAAATCAAACCTCAGCCCTCCGGCCAGGATTACTAAAAACCGATTCAGGTTCATGTCCGAAAAAAAAGAAGCATTAAAGAAATAGAACCCAATCCTGCTAATGGTGTACAACACCATCACTAGCAATAGGCTAAAAAAAAGTGAGCTATAGATATTTCCTTTAAACTTCATATCGGTTAGTATGTGGGTAATGTTGCAGGCATTACTATCTAAGATCAAAAATAAGGTAATCAGGCATAAAAAGACCATGCCCTTTTCAGTAATTGTCTTAGTTTTGTTGGTTGAGATAGATGAATGTCTCTTAATAATTATCTATCCAAAAAGCCTAAACTGATTTTTACGATGCGAATCGTTATTGCTACTTTTTTGACTGTAGTGTGGGCAAATTCACTTGGCCAGAATATTGAGTCGTTTGGCTTCTTTGCGGGTCTCAACGCTCCTATTACTATTGACGAAGGGTTGCAAAAAGATCCCCGTTACTTTGGCGAATTCACCATTAGAGGTACACCAATTGGATTCGCATATGGATATGATAGGGTTGGCCATGGATTTGTGATTACTCCCCAATATTTACAGATAGGCCAAAAGTACACCATCAAGAATACGATTAATGGTGAAATTGGAACGCGCGAAATTCAAATGAGCTATATCAGTTTACCCGTTGCTTTAAAAATTCACATCAACGACCTCGCTTTTTTTAGATTAAGCGGTATAGCAGCACTTAATTTTAATTACCTACTGAGCGGAAAAGAAATCATTTCGCATTCCGCATCGAAAGTAAAGTATCCTACTGGTGTTTCAATTCCCACCACTCCAGGGTATGTAGTTGCCTATGATGGAGTCTTCATTCCTGAAGTGCACAATTTAGAATACGTTTCTACTGATAAATTTAATGCGTTTCAGGTTTTTGCAGGGCTAGGTCTTCGATCTGATTTTGATTTGAATGACAACTGGAGTATAAATTTTGACGGACGCGTTAATTTTGGAATCTTCGATCCGCGACAAACATCCTATTTAAATGAACTTAAAAAACCGACTGGCTCTGCCGATATTAATGGCAACCCAGGAGCACCTGATTTACCAGGACAACGAAGAGAAATTTATTTAACAGTTGATTTCGGGCTCTCTTATATTATTCAAAGCAAAAATAAATTTAAAACAAAACGAACTTCCATTAAAAACAGAGGTGGAAATTCAGATCGCGCTAAAGCGAAAAATAAAAAGCCAAAAGGTTAGTTGTTGGGTAGTCTAGCTCAGCAAAAGTGCTGATCTGCGCATGGCTTCATCTGGTGTTTGGCCATTTGAGATGTTACCTTGAATAGTATCAATCAATTCTTTTACCCGATCGCGGTTATATCCAAATTTGATGGCGAAGATGTGAGAGAGCTTCATTTCTTCTACATGAATAGATTTGTCTATACTCATCATATGCACTAAGTCATAGAGTTGGTTAAACTTTTCTTTAGGATCTTTAGGGACTTCAAAAGTAACGGAACCGGGATTATTGCGGATTTCTTTCAGCTGCCCTTCGGAAATGCTATTTCGCTTGGCAATGGCTTTTAATAAATCATATTCCATCGAATCAAAATTGCCATCCACAGCCGCCATTTCAATCAGGTTTTTCATATGACTTTTAGCTGTCGATTTACCTGTGCGCATGATGCCGAGTAAGTCTGAGAAATTCATAGTAGAAGGTTTGGTCTCTTGAAACTAATTTGATTTTAGAGCAATTCAAAATTATTTCTGACATTAATTTCAAACTAGCATTTAACCTTATTGTTGCCACAAAAAAGTGGGGAAGAAAGCCCATTAGGAAACGGATGGCTTCAAATCTGACTCCTGTTTTAAGAGCGTTTTCAAGAGATAAAGTTGATTGCGTGTTCTGATCAAATTCTGACCCTCGTAACTAGTGCCATAATAAACATCATTCAATAAATAATCAGTTAAAAATCGCATGGCCTGCATATAAATTAAAAAGAGTCCAGCAAAAAAAATGCTTTCACGTTCTACTTCTGTCAATCTTCCGTCCATTCCCGTGAGGTAACCATCTACTATTGCCTCAAAGAATTCTTTTCTAATATAAATTTTAGAGAAATCTTTTTCTTCTTCTGTTGTTGGCGATAGATAAGTTCTCAGCATATCTCCTACATCGCTAACAAAGTAGCCGGGCATTACCGTATCTAAATCAATTACACAAATGCCCTTATCAGTAGAATCAAAAAGCACGTTGCTAATTTTGGTGTCATGATGAGTAACTCGTAGTTTAAATTTCGAATCAGTTTTTATTTGCTCATACCAATCAACCAAGTAGAGGTAATCATTAATCTGTTTTATTTCTGTTGCACATTCTTTTATCCTAGCAGGATTTCCAGTTCGAAATGCATATTTAAATTGTTGGAAACGAAACGAGAGATTATGAAAATCGGGAATGGTTGAGTGAAGGGTAGTCGCATTAAATTCTGAAAACACGCTCGTGAATTTACCAAACTGAAAAGCCGCTTCATACGCCTGCGAACTGGTTGCTACTGATATGATTGTATGGGAATTTTTGACAAATGGAAAAAGGCGGTAAACAAAATTCTGATAAGTAACTGTTTCACTTCCATCTGTTGATTGAAGTGGCGAAACAAATAAATATTCTGGATGATGTTGCGCAGAATAATCAGCCAATAACCGAATGTTTATGGCAAGCTTTTCGGGCTTGTGAAAAATAGCAGTGTTAATTTGTTGAAGAATAAACTGATCTTTACCAGATGTTATTTTCCAAGTTGGATTAATGAGGCCGCTGGAAATCGTTTCAATTATTGAATTATCAGAATCAATTCCGTAAGCAGCCAGCACAGATTTTAATTCTTTTATCAAACTTTTAAAACTTAAAACCTTAAACTTTAACTTAAAACTAACTCTGAACTTTAGAGCACTACATTCACAATTCTTCCGGGCACCACAATAATTTTTTTAGGTGGCTTGCCCTCGCTCCATTTTTGTACCAGCTCAGATGCAAGAACTACTTTCTCAATATCTTCTTTCGGCATATCTAACGCAAAGTTCATTTGCGCGCGCACTTTGCCATTTATAGAAATAGGATACTTGAAAGAGCTTTCCGTTAGATACTGATCATCGTATTGCGGATAGGTAGCATTCAAAATACTTTCTTTGTGACCAAGTTTCTCCCACAACTCTTCGGCAATGTGTGGTGCAAAAGGCGACAATGCAATTATCAAAGGCTCTACAATCGCGCGCTTGTTGCACTTTAGTGAACCTAGTTCATTCACGCAAATCATAAACTCACTGACTGAAGTGTTGAATGAGAAACTCTCCATGTCTTGCTCTACTTTTTTTAGTGTCTTATGAAGCACTTTTAATTCTTCGCGTGTTGGCTCGGCATCGCCTATTTTAAGATTACCTGCTTGGTCGTGAATTAAATTCCAAACACGTCTTAAAAATTTGAACACCCCATCAATGCCTTGGGTGCTCCAGGGTTTAGATGCCTCCAACGGACCTAAAAACATTTCGTACATGCGCAGTGTATCAGCACCATAATTATCAATTACAGAATCAGGGTTAACCACATTAAAATAAGACTTACTCATTTTTTCAATGGCCGAACTGCAGGTAAATTTATTGTCCTTATCCCTAAGTAAAATTGCTTTTTCATAATCTGGCTTCCGCAATCTGAATTTATCTATGTCAAGCTCGTCATTTTCTACTAATGAGATATCGGTATGCAGAGCATGAGCATTATGAAGATCGGCTAATTCGAATGAAGGTAAATGAAAGCCCGAACTATCTTTACTGTAATAAAAATAATTGAATTGATTTATTAAGTCCACTTTAATGTTCATGAAGTCTGAACTAGTCAATTCATTCTTTTGAAATTTATCAAGAATAGATTTTGAAATAAAAACTTCAGGTATTTTTTGATTTGTTGATGCTATGCCACCAGTGTATGCTAAGGGCAACCTGTGAATGAATTTAGATTCTCCCGTAATCTTCCCCTGATTAATCAACTTCTTAAATGGTTCATCAAAATTTAAATAACCTAAGTCATGTAAAATTTTCGTCCACAGGCGTGAGTACAGCAAGTGCGCCACGGCATGTTCCGATCCACCCACATACACATCTACTTGTCCCCAATAGTCCAACGCCTTCTTATCCGCGAAAGCGTTTGTATTTTTTGGATCCATGTAGCGCAAAAAATACCAGGCTGCCCCGGCATGCGTAGGCATGGTGTTGCTATCGCGCCTTACGTTGGGAGCAAAATTAATCCACTCGGTTAAGTTAGCGAGCGGCCCTTCGCCATTTCCCGATGGTTTAAAATTATTAGAAGGTGGCAACTCCAAAGGAAGCTCACTCTCTTTCATAGCATAGGGCATATCGTTTTTAAATACAACCGGAAAGGGTTCTCCCCAATAACGTTGGCGGCTCCAACCCGCATCGCGCATTTTGTAATTTACTTGCCGCTGTCCAATACCCTTTTCTTCTAATTTTTTTATTACAATGTTTCCTGCTTCGCGCATAAGAACGCCATTCAAAAAATCTGAATTTTCTAACACGGCATCTTTCGTTGCATTCGCCTCTTCGCCATTGTAATGCGAGCCAATGATATTTGTAATCGGCAAATTAAAATGCTTTGCAAATTTATGATCGCGCTCATCGCCACATGGCACCCCCATGATCGCTCCGGTTCCATATCCTACCAAAACATATTCGCTAATCCAAATCGGCATTTGTTTTCCGCTAAAAGGATTTACAGCATAAGCTCCAGTAAATGCTCCGGTAATTTTTTTCACCTCTGCCATGCGGTCTACTTCCGAACGGCTCTCTACATACTTTAAATAGTTATCTATGTCTGGCTGTTGCGCAGTAGTTGTAATCTTCTTTACCAATTCATGCTCAGGTGCCAATACTATAAAGTCGACTCCGAAAATGGTATCAGGGCGGGTGGTGAACACGGTAATGACCTCACCCCCTACCCCCCTCTCCAAAAGAGAGGGGGAAGTGAGCTCGCTATTAATTTTATCCAATACTATAGAGAGTGAGTTAATCACTTCCTCATTCGTAAATCGGATAACTTTAAAGCCCTCTCCGTTTATTATCTGAGTTCGATCATGATCTTCCTTTCTTTGCGTTTCATGAATAGCTCCATCTACTTCAACTACAAATTTTTTTTCAATACAAACAAAATCGGCAATAAAACGACTGATGGCATGTTGCCTTCTAAACTTTACTCCAAGCTTTTCATTTCTAATGGCCTCCCACAATTTCTCTTCGGCTACAGTAGGATTTTTTCTATTCGCACGTGCATTATCTTTTAATGCACGCCATGAGGAGGCATCTGTTGTAAAAACAAAATCCTGAGCATGTACTTGGTTCGAGGCCGTTCCCCTCTCCTGTGGAGAGGGGCTAGGGGTGAGGTTTTTATGCTGATGCATTTGATCCTTAATGACCTCACCCCTCTCCAAAAGAGAGGGGGAGGAAATGCCAAACTCAATTATCGCCCCCACACTTTTTCCAATCCAATTGCGTTGTATTTCCTTCATCGAATCGCTAAAGTCGATCTCCTCCAACCCCTTCAGCAAGCGCTCTGCATATTCTGTTATACGCAAGCTCCATTGGCGCATTTGCTTTTTCACCACCGGAAATCCTCCGCGATAGCTTAAGCCATTAATCACTTCATCATTCGCTAACACAGTGCCTAATGCTTCGCACCAATTCACATCAGTATTAGCCAAGTACGCCAAGCGGTATTGCATCAAAATCTCTTGCTGTGTTTTTTCATCAAATGCTTTCCAATTTTCAGAAGTAAAATGTGAAATGTGGAATTTTACATTTGTGATCGGATGATTCTTATTTCCCTCCGCTTCAAAAATTTTTATCAACTCTGCAATGCGCTCTGCTTTTTCTTTTTTGCGATTAAACCAGCTGTCAAAAATTTGTAAGAATATCCACTGCGTCCAGCGATAATAAGTTGGGTCGCACGTTTGCACCTCACGGCTCCAGTCATAACTAAAACCAATATTGCCTAATTGTCTTTTAAAATTCTTGATGTTATCGGCTGTAGAAACAGCGGGGTGTATTCCATGTTCCAATGCATATTGTTCTGCAGGCAAGCCGAATGCATCAAAGCCCATTGGATGCAGTACATTAAAACCTTTAATGCGTTTAAAGCGTGCTACAATATCAGACGCGATATACCCAAGCGGATGGCCCACATGCAAGCCCGCCCCAGAGGGATACGGAAACATATCCAACACATAATATTTTGGTTTGGCAGAATCATTCGAGACTTTATAAACGTCTCTCTTCTCCCACTCTTCCCTCCACTTCTGCTCAATGTTCTTAATCTCTTCTTTGCTGTAGTCGGCCATAATAACTTTTTCTAAAAAATTCGAACTGCAAAAATAAGCCAAAGAGGGCAAAGCGCCACCCCCATTTCAAACTCAGTACTAAGTGGTTTAAGAATGCAATTTTGGCGGCTCGCGGGCTATCGCTACTCGCCACCTTACCCACTTGCCATTTCGGGCTCAAACATGCGCTCTATCCCGGCCGCAAATCCCACGTTGTAAAATGGTACTCATTTTATACTTTTAGTCTCTCATGAAAATAGGACTCCTCTCTGACACGCACAGCCATCTCGATCCAAAAGTATTCGACTACTTTAAAAATTGTGATGAAGTATGGCACGCTGGCGACATTGGAGAAAAATCAGTGGCCGATCAACTTGAAAAATTCAAACCGCTTCGAGCTGTTTATGGCAACATCGATGACAAAGAAATGCAACTTAGGTTTGCCGAAGATGTATGGTTTGAATGCGAAGGTCTTAGCATTTGGATGACACACATTGGCGGAGCGCCTCCCAACTACAACCCAAGAATCAAAAAGATACTACAATCAAAAATTCCAAATATTTTTATTTGCGGCCACTCGCATATTCTCAGAATTAAAAAAGATGAGCGCTACCAAAATATGCTTTACCTAAATCCGGGTGCTGCCGGAAATCATGGGTTTCATTCTATGAAAACCATTATTCGTTTTGAAATCCTCCACAAGGAAATCAAAAACATGGAAGTGATTGAACTCGGTAAAAGAGGAAAATTTAACCCCTTCTCTTGTGGAGAAGGGGGCAGGGGTTGAGGTTTAGTCTCTGTACATCACAGCCTTTACTGCTTTCACCGTTCTGGCTACGTTTGGCAAAATGGCATCAATCAATGTAGGTGCATAGGGCAGCGGCACATCTAAGCTATTGATGCGATGAATAGGAGCATCTAAATAATCAAAAGCATGCTTCTGCACATGATAGGTAATTTCTGAAGAGATAGCAGCCAACGGCCAAGCTTCCTCTACAATAACAAGCCTGTTGGTTTTCTTTACTGACTCAACCACTGTTGCATAATCAATCGGGCGAACTGACCTCAAGTCAATTACTTCAACAGAAATCCCTTCTTTCTCTAACTCAATAGCGGCAGCTAAAACCACTTTCATGATTTTACCAAAGGATACGATCGTTACATCGCTACCGGGTCTTTTAATATCGGCCACGCCAATCGGAATTAAATATTCTTCGGTAGGCACTTCTCCCTTATCGCCATACATCATTTCCGATTCCATAAAAATAACCGGGTCGTTATCGCGAATGGCAGTCTTCAACAAACCCTTTGCATCATAGGGTGTAAATGGAACCACCACCTTCAACCCAGGGGTGTTGGCAAACCAGTTTTCAAAATTTTGCGAATGTTGAGAACTCAACATTCCTGCATTGCCAGTCGGCCCTCTAAAAACAATGGGAATATTAAATTGTCCGCCCGACATAGAAAGCATTTTAGCTGCCGAATTGATTATCTGGTCGATGGCTACCAACGAAAAGTTGAATGTCATAAATTCAATAATCGGGCGAATGCCATTCATAGCTGCTCCTACACCTACTCCACCAAATCCAAGCTCAGCAATGGGTGTATCAATTACTCTTTTAGCGCCAAACTCATCCAACATGCCTTGGCTTACCTTATAAGCTCCATTGTATTCAGCTACCTCCTCGCCCATCAAAAATACTGACGGATCTCTCCTCATCTCTTCTTGCATAGCCTCGCGAAGTGCTTCCCTGAACTGAATTTCCCTCATATGGATTTAATTAAAGATTTCTATAAATGACGTTTGTAAAATTAATGGCAACGCTGTCAGAATGAAAACTTTTACCTTAATTTTTATATGATAACTTAAAACAAAAGCCCCCGACAGTAACTGACGGGGGCTTTTTATAATTCTAGAATCCTTTCGGCTTATTTTAAAGCATTACGGAATGCATCGGTTGTATTAAACTTAGCAAACTCAAGATCTGTTAAAGCTTTCTCTTTAAGGCCTGCATCAATCTTAACAGCACTTACAAGGTTGCTAACAACGCTTTCTCCGTTACCAGAGCGAGCAGCTGCAACAGCAGCTCCATAATAAGCAATTGCGTAGTTAGAATTTTTGCGAATTGCCTCTGCAAAAGAAGAAGAAGCATTGCTGAAATCTTTATTTAAAAGCTGAGCTAATCCTTTATTGAAAAGATTAACATGTGTATCTGCAGATGAAGAAGTTGAAGTTACAGCCGCTCCGTAGTTTGCCATATAAATCTCACAGGCTCCTTTCACACCGTTTACACCACGTGTTACATCATTACTAGCTCCATTTAGAGCAGCTTTTGCGTGGCTATAAGCTTTGTAAGGATTGCCCTTCATTAAGCTTACGGTGGCAAGGTTTGCATGTACTTCAGGCGATGGATTCAACTTGGCAGCAATTTCTAATTGAGCGGCAGCTTTGTCTATCATATCTGTCTTTGCCGGGTTCTCAATCACAGCTTGTAAGTAAGCAGCTCCTATGTTATTGTGAGCTGCCCAGTCAGTACCTTTTTTAGTAGCGACCTCATAGATAGCTGTTTTCTCTTCTAATGAAGGAGTCAAAGTAGCCGCATACATCAATTCATCAAAAGTAAGTGCATCTGCTCCCGCTTGTCCGGTTGTCATTTGCTTTGATAACACAGAGATTTCAGCGTCTGTCTTCTTAACCTTAATAGTCAAAATTTCGGTTTTAGCAGCACGCAATCCTGGATAAATATCTTTGAAAACCTTATTGTAAGAAGCTAACTTCTTCAATTGTTTTTCTTGCTCTTCAAAAGCAGCACCGTTATTAACCACATTTAAGTAAGCAGCTTTATCGTCAGCAGAAATACCTTCGTAAGTAGCTAAAGCAGTTTTAAATTCTGACCAATCGTCAACGATAGGTTTCAAAATAAATTTAATTTGATCAGCTACATCTTTGTAGTCATACTTCTTCATTTCTGCACGATAGAATTTCTCAATCGCAGCAGCACGCTCTTCAGATAATTTGCTGTTAATGCGCTCCAAACCTTCAGGCGAGTGGGTACCAGTGATGGTTACCGTGCGGGTTACGTTTTTAGAAGCAATAAATGCATCTAACTGCTTTCCTTTTTCAGACTTTGTCTCAGAAGTGCGCAATACAGATTTTCCTCTTTCGAAAATAAAATTAGGGATAACAACCGGAACAAGTTCCTCCTGATTATTGTAGCTATGTCCCGCAAACGCAGCATAGTATGAATTCTGAACTAACTTCGAAGTAGTAATAATACCCGTTGCATAAGCCATTCTTGGTGTTGGCTTAGACTTGGTGCCTTTTGAAGCAACGCCTTGTATTTCTATAGTACCTGTTTTATAAGCATCCTTGTAAGGGAACATAAAAGCTTTAGATACCTTAGTTTCTTCTTTTGCACTGTTAGGATAATCTTCTGCTTTTAAAGGCAATGATGGTAGTGCTAGTTCGTTATCTCCATACTTATAAAAAGTATTAATAGTGTAAACGGTACCTTTCTTTAGCAACTTTACAGGAAGGTTACCAGACAAATCAAAATTGACTGTGTCTTTGTGAACTTCCAACGGATTTGGCTTGATTTCAAGCTTTTGATTTTTTGCCGCTTTAATCATCTGCGGAAGCGTGCAACTTGTAACAGTTAAAGTTCCGATGATGAGCAATGAATAAACTAATTTTCTCATGGATTTGGTGTTAGTGTCTTTTGTTAGGAAGGGTATTTATAAGCCCGAACCATTTTTTTGCAATGATACTCAAAAAAATGGGAAATTAGACGTATTAAAGGGCGTGCTGAGAACTTATATTTGCATTGTTATTGGATTTTATCGTTTAAAAGTCGTTTTGAAAGATAAAAAGCCGCATTTTTATACATTATGATATTCGTTGATAGAATTAAGGATTTTTTTGAGCGCTATGCATTTGGTGTGTGTGCGGCTTTGGGCGAAAAAATGGGGATTGCTACCTCCTCCATCCGACTTTTCTTTATTTATACATCCTTTCTAACGCTCGGATCTCCAATCATCATTTACTTGTCTTTGGCATTTGTACTTAACATGAGAGGCCATCTTAGAAAAAGAAGTACCATCTGGGATTTCTAAAATCTTAATTTCTGAAAACTTTTATTGCCTAACAGAAAGTAGTCTACTACCAAGAACCTAGGATATAGTTGTTCTACTGAAAAGTTAGTAAAAGTCTGCGCCAGTTTTTTACGCTTTCGCGATTCGTTTGGCAGGCTACCTAAAAAATGTAGGTGAGCTTTTAGAACAGCCAGTGCATCTCTGTGCGAAGGCTGAAAAAGAAATTTAATGGCGGCAGCCCAATCCAACATCATTCTCAATGGCAACTTCCAAATCAGTTGCTGCATAGGCAGGTGCTTGAATATCAAACTAAGCCCATTTCTGAAATTTAGATAAGTCTTCCGTGGGCTAACCGCAGAAAGGGTTCCTCCCCCCACATGATAAACGGTACTTTCACCTTGATAATAGATTTTATACCCTGCCCGCTGCAAGCGCCAGCAAAAATCTATTTCTTCCATGTGGGCGAAGTAATCTTCATCTAAGCCATTTAATCGATGGTATAATTCTGATCGAACAAAATGGCATGCCCCTGTTGCCCAAAATATGGGCGATGCGTCATTATATTGCCCTGTATCTTTTTCAAGTGAATTAAAAATCCTACCCCGGCAAAATGGATATCCTAAACTATCCAACCATCCTCCGCCCGCACCTGCATATTCAAACTCTGTTTGATTTCTGTAAGAAAGAATTTTGGGCTGAATCGCTCCAATGGAAAGATCTGATTTAAATAATTGAATTACTGGAGTAATCCAGTTAGCTGTAACTTCAATATCAGAATTCAAAAGCACATAGTAGGTAGCCTCAATTTTTTTTAATGCCGTATTATATCCTCCACAAAAACCTTTGTTTTCTTTTATTTGAATTAATCGTATTTGAGGAAAATTCTCTAGAACAAAGTCAACCGAACCATCAGTCGATCCATTATCTGCCACAAAAATATCTGCGCCCGTACTGTGTTGCATTACTGCAGGTAAAAATTGTTTCAGAAATTTCTGACCATTAAAATTAAGAATGACGACTGCTACTTCCGTCATCCCATTAGGCTACTAAGATCCATTCCAGGAATGTTTGGCAATAATCCTTCGGTGCTTTTCTTTAACTCTTCTTTAGCCAATACTTCTGCCTTTTCAGTAGCGGTATTAACAGCCGCAATCACCAAATCCTGAACCAATACTTTATCAGTTGATTTTAATATCGTTTCATCAATATCTAAATACACTAATTGTTTTTTTCCGTTCACAGTTGCTTTCACCATCCCGCCTCCCGATTCTCCAGTGGCAGTAATTTTCACTAAACTGTCTTGAGCTTCTTTTAGGCGGGTTTGCACCTCCTTCATTTTGCCCATCATTTTCATCATGTCAAACATACTGTCAGATTTTAAGAAGGACAAAGTTACTGTTTAACAGTTCTTAATCATACGTAGGCAATAATTTGTAAAGCGTTAATCGAGAATTACTTTCTCATCAGCACTACCGTGCCACTTCTATGATAAGATTTTCCTGACATGTCGATGATGTTGGCCGTCCACACATAGGTAGAAATGGGCATTGGTTGACCGGCTAAATTTCCATCCCAAGGTTCGTTCTTATCTGTATAATAAATAAGCGTTCCCCACCGATCAAAAACGGATAACTCTAACTTAGTTATAAATTGTCCTTTTACTGTAAATGTTTCATTGGCTATAGGAGGTTTACCGTCAGGGGTAAATGCGGTGGGGTAAAATAAATTGATGTTCTTCATAAGCGTAATCTTATTTGAGATAGAAGTAGTAACTCCTGCCTCATTTGGCTTAGCAGTAATTTTATAAGAGACAATTTGATTTTGCAGATCGGCAACAGTCTCTGCATACGTTAAACTGATACCCAAGTCGATGGTGTTAACGAGCACCCCATTTTTATCAAACTTTTCTAAAACGTAATTTTTAACGCCCATATTCCATCCGGTATAAGCATTCCACGAAAGTGAAACTTTATTTTCGTCATTGATATTTCCTTGAAGTTCTACCGGGCAAATGGGCAAACTTTGTGGACTCGTATTTGCGCAAGGGTCTACATAATTTATTTTATAACATAAACCCAAGCCCGTGATATAGGCAGGATCTAAATAACTAGTGGTGGTTGACTTGGCAAATGAATCAAACTTTCCTTGAAAGGATCTTAACAAATTATATTCACTTGCTTTGAACAATGGATCTTGTTGCCAAGATATTTTTAAACCTGTGTCATCAAATACAGTTGATGTATTTAGGATTGCAGGAGGTATTGTAGAAGAAAAAGCCTTGCCACATTTTTGTAAAGAAAAACTTTTGCCTCCCCAACTGTAATTGCTTACTAGTT
Organism: Cytophagales bacterium; assembly: GCA_025359125.1. GTDB lineage: Bacteria > Bacteroidota > Bacteroidia > Cytophagales > Cyclobacteriaceae > ELB16-189. Next base: position 61,956 of record JANYHI010000046.1, on the reverse strand, counting down.
GGTAGCAATAGTCAGTATTGCAAACTACATCTGGATCGGGAAAGGTAAGAGGCGAGCCTGCCTTTGTTCCGTAAAGGGTTCCATTTCGGTTTAGGTCTGTTGTTGCAATCTTGGCGGTATTAGTCTGCCAATCCACTCGGTCAAAATTGCTTTGACTAGTCAATTGTATTTTATGGCTGCAGATTATTTCTGAATAATTATTCTGAAATGTGCAAGGGTCATATGAACTCAATCGAAAGCAATAAAAATTATTATCCAGATTTAAACTTGAAATAGAAACCGTGTTTACTCCATATAGAGTTTGAAGTTGCAAAAAGGTTCCATTGTTTACAGCCATCTCTAACTTGTATTGAATATTAGGCTGTTGTCCAAAATCTAATTTTAAAGTGGACGCATCAACCGCAGTTAGGGTAGATGGCTGAGGAAGTGGAAGTACAGCAACGGCAGTAAAATTCTGCACCTTGGCAGTGCAATTAGTGGCTGCATTAATTTTCTTTCCCTTCACACTAATATTTCTTGTGCCTACAGAACCATATCCGTATTGAACTACCTGATTGTTTCCCGATGGAATTTGTACCAGTGGCGAGCCATCTCCAAAATCAATCGCATAACTATCATACGATTTGTCTGTCACTTTTATCGAAACTTGTGAACCTGAGCAAGTATAAACATCAAAGGGAGGTTGAATATTTGGATCTACCGTAACAACAATATCATCTATCCCCACATTAGGGTAAGTGACTTTAAGCAAATAGGTGCCTGGTGTAGTGTATTGAAATGTTAAGAGATTAGGCTGGCTATTACCGTTGCCTAGGTAATCCATGTTACAGGGACAAGTTGCTGCTGTCAGATTTGTACTGGTAATATTTATTGTGAAAGGTGCGCACCCTCTTACTTCATCTACCCTAAACCGCCCAAGCCTGCTGACATATTGAGCCTGTGCCGTCTGAGTTATTAGAAGAAGTAAAAAAATAATTCTATTCATACAGATTTGATCACTCCAGATCAATTTGCTTTAAAAATATTTCTGCATTTACCATCTCATTATGCAAAACCTTATCGCTTTCAATAAACGGAATTTTAGTTCTAAAAGTATTAACAAACTTTTCTAATGCAGGAGAAGTGCGCAATGGTTTTCTAAAATGCAACGCCTGCGTTGCAGTAATCAATTCAATAGCTAAAATAGAATACAAATTATTTACTATACGATATGCTTTGGTGGCAGCATTGGCCCCCATACTCACATGATCTTCTTGTCCGTTACTAGAAACTATAGAATCAATAGAAGCGGGCGTGCAGAGTTGTTTATTCTGACTAACTAAAGAAGCAGCGGTGTATTGTGGAATCATCAATCCAGAGTTAATACCCGGATTCGCCACTAAGTAATTCGGTAAATCTCTGGCACCCGAAATCAATTGATAAGTTCTTCTTTCAGAAATACTGCCTAGTTCGGCCAGTGCAATGGCTAAGAAATCCAAAGAAAGAGCTAACGGTTGCCCATGAAAGTTTCCGGCTGAAATAATTTGATCTGCTTCCGGAAAAACATTTGGATTATCTGAAACAGAATTTATTTCTGTTAAAAAAATACTTGAAACATATTGAATGGCATCCCAACTGGCACCATGCACTTGCGGAATGCAGCGGAAAGAGTATGGATCTTGAACATGTTTTTTAGGTTGTGTAACAATCTCACTTCCTTGTAACAGATTCTTAATTTCTTTTGCGATGTGCAGTTGTCCTTTGTGTGGCCTGATTTGATGAACCAATTCATGAAATGGTTCTATTCTTCCATCAAATGCATCTAACGATAATGCGCTGATAATACTACTGAGTTTTAAAATCCTGTTGGAATGAAGTAAACACCACACACCATACGCACTCATAAACTGAGTTCCGTTTAACAGAGCCAAGCCTTCTTTCGCACGAAAGTGAATGCGATCCCAACCTAATTGATTTAATATGTCTTGACTTTGATATGATTTTCCTTGATAATAAACTTCTCCTTTTCCAATTAAGGATAAAGACAAATGTGCGAGCGGAGCGAGATCGCCAGATGCGCCTAAAGAACCCATCTCATAAATTTTGGGAAGCACGCGCAGGTTAAACATCTCTACCAATCGCTCTGCAGTTTTCAATTGCACACCTGAATTTCCATAGGCAAGTGATTGCACTTTTAGAATCAACATTAATTGCACTATCTCATTTGGCACTTCCGCACCTGTGCCACAGGCATGAGACATCACTAGGTTTTCCTGAAGTTGTTCTAGTTGGCCAGACGGAATATGCTTATTGTATAAAGAACCAAAGCCCGTATTGATTCCATAGATGGGTGCTGAAGAAGACTTTATTTTTTCATCTAAGTATCCGCGGCACTTAGCTATTTTATTTTTTGATTCTTCTGATAACGCAATTCTAGTATGACCACGCAACACACGATTTAGATCGCTAAAGGTAATTGGCTTGTTAGATATGTAATGTGTATTCTCCAAATTAGTTGTTAGTTGGTGGTTGTTAGTCTGCTGCTTCGTAGTTTAATGTACCAATAACTAGCAACTAGCAACTAACAACTTAATAATATCCATAATTAAAATCTGCTGCTGCTCTCCTTTCTTCATGTCTTTAAAAGATAAGAGACCGGACTTCTGTTCATCGCTACCAATTACAATTACAAATGGAATCATCTTCTTGTTTGCATAATCCAATTGCTTTTTAATTTTAGTTACCTCTGGGTATACTTCTGTAGCAATTCCGTTATTGCGCAATTGATATGCTACACCGAGCGAATAGTTAAAATTACTTTCATCTAAATGCGCAATCATAACTTTGCTGGAAATCTGCGTCTCTTCAGGAAAGCATTTCAGTTCTTCCATGGCATCATACAATCGATCTACACCAAAGGAAATTCCTACTCCCGAAACATCGGGCAAACCAAATACCCCAGTTAAGTTATCATAACGACCGCCACCACTAACACTACCGATGGCAACATTATTAATTTTTACTTCGAAGATGCAGCCCGTGTAATAACTTAATCCGCGTGCCAGCGAAATATCAAATTCAATTTTGTCGTGGCTTGCTCCATAGTGTTGGAGCAAATTCAAAACTTCTTTAAAATCTGCAACTCCCTTTTTTCCTTTTTCCGAATTTGAAAAACGTTCGGTAAGAAAATTTATTTTTTGTTGTGTTGTGCCTTTAAAATTTAAAATGTGAAAAACGGCATCAATGCCATTGTCTTCAAATCCGCGCGAGCGTAACTCTTCTTTTACTTTCTCTTCGCCAATCTTATCTAGCTTATCAATAGCAATAAACAAAGAAGATTCATTTTCTGTGCCCGTTAATTCGGCTAAGCCAGAAAGAATTGCACGGTGATTGATTTTGATTGTGTAATCTAAAATTCCCAAAGACTGAAAAACTTCTTTGATCATCAACACAATGTCGGCTTCACAAATCAATGAGTCCGTGCCTACCACGTCTGCATCGCATTGATAAAATTCTCTATATCTTCCTTTCTGTGGACGATCTGCCCGCCACACGGGTTGAATTTGATAGCGCTTAAACGGAAAAGTAATTTCGTGGCGGTTCATCACTACATAGCGCGCGAATGGAACGGTGAGGTCGTAGCGAAGACCTTTTTCGGAGATATCAAAAGTTACCAGTTTCGAGCTTCTAGTTTCTAGTTTACTTACCTCTACATCCTTAAGATAATCGCCAGAGTTCAAAATCTTAAACAACAACTGATCGCCCTCTTCCCCATATTTCCCCGTAAGGGTGGTAAGGTTTTCCATGGCAGGAGTTTCGAGTGGCTGAAAGCCATATTTCTGAAACACTTTTTTTATGTTGCCGAAAATAAACTGACGCTTAGCCATTTGCGCTGGGCCGAAGTCGCGAGTGCCTTTAGGTAAACTTGGTTTTTCCATTGTTATAAACCGCCAAATCTACGGTTTTCAGTGGCTAGTTACCAGATGGCGCCACAGGGTTTTAGCAATATGTGATAAGAAACTAGCGATGAGAAACCACTTTAGACTTGGATTATGGAAAATGATCCTTATTTTTGCCCCTCGTTTTTAACAAACAACACCATGTCAGTAACCAGACTAAAAAGAAAGAATCGCAAAGACAAAGCTAAGTCAGCTCGTAGAAGAACAGCTTTGAAGACTCAGGGCTTTAAACCAGTTGCCAAGGCGGTTGATATCGAAGAAATTAAGAAGAGCTTTAAGAAAAGCGCATAAAAAAAGGGACTTTTTAAGTCCCTTTTTTTTTCTTTCCGCTAAAATTATTTAGCCTCTTTATTTTTTAAGTCCTGAACTTCCGCGCGTATTGCTTGAGCAATATTCTTTAGGTCTTGCATTCCTTTTCTAACCCGCGTTCCTGCTGCGCTATTTGCTTTGTTATAAAACTTGTCAGCATCACCCTCCAGAGAGGCGATCAAAGCCTTTAATTCTTCGAATCTTTTCATTGTTATGTTATGTTTAGTTTATTGAGTGTTTCTTTATTAATGCCAAATTAGCTAAAAACCTTTAAAAAACATCAAAAACCCATTTTATTTAAAATTTAGTAACAGAAACAAGGGATTCTGTCTTATAAAAACCATTATCTAGCTTAGTTTTTAGAGCAGAAAAGGCTGTTAAAGTCTCCTCCACATCAGACATAGTATGCGAAGCAGTAGGTATAATTCTAAACATGATAACATCCTTAGGAACAACCGGATAGATCACTACAGAGCAGAAAATGCCATAATTTTCGCGCAAATCCATTGACATGTTAGCGGCCTCACCTACGCCCCCTTTAAATAATACTGGGGTTGGAGGAGTTTGAGTTTTATTAATGGCAAAGCCTCTGTCAGATAATCCACCTTTAATAGCAGCCATTATCTTTTTAAGGTTCTCTCTATATTCTGGATGTTTCTTTACGAGCTCTAAACGCTTCATGCCACCAACAACCAATGGCATTGGCAGGCTCTTCGCGTAAATCTGAGAACGAACGGAATAACGTAAGAATTTTAATATTTTTTTATCGCCCGCCACAAAGGCACCAATGCTCGCCATCGACTTTGCAAAAGTAGAGAAGTATAAATCTATCTGATCTTGCACGCCTTGCTCCTCGCCTACTCCTGCGCCTGTGTCTCCCATTGTTCCAAAGCCGTGTGCATCATCAACTAATAATCTAAAATTGTATTTCTTCTTCAGTTCAACAATGCCTTTCAAATCTCCCATGTTGCCTGACATACCAAAAACGCCTTCGGTAATTACTAGAATACCTCCACCTGTTTCGTTTGCTAACTTGGTAGCACGCTGAAGCTGCTTCTCCAAATTTTCCATGTTGTTGTGTGGGTACACAAAGCGCTTACCCATGTGCAAACGAACTCCATCTATAATACAAGCATGTGATTCTGAATCATAAACGATTACATCTTTTCTGTTAACGATAGCATCGATAATTGAAAGCACACCTTGGTAGCCATAATTCAATAACATGACATCTTCTTTCTTTACGAATTCTGCCAATTGCTTTTCAAAAAGTAAGTGGTTGACTGAATTCCCCGACATCATGCGGGCTCCCATAGGCGCAGCCAAGCCATATTGTTCAGTCGCATCTGTATCGGCCTTACGTACTTCAGGATGGTTGGCCAGTCCTAAATAATTGTTCAAACTCCAGTTCAAAACGGTCTTTCCATTAAATTTCATGCGTGGGCCTATCTCCCCCTCCAACTTGGGGAAAAAGAAATAATCATCTGGTAAGTGAGAGTATTTGGCCAGCGGGCCTTCTTCCATTCGCAGTTTTTCAAATAAATCGACCATTATTTTTTTCGTTTTGTTGTTTGATGATTCCATCTTAAGCTTTCAATAGCTAAAAGACGGTTTTATAAATCAGGCGCAAAAATAATGAAAAAATCAAGTAAGAATTAGTCGGCAATTCATTTAGCAAGAATTTTGAGGCTGGGGCGGTGTCCAAAAAGTAATAAATTGCAGTAAAATAGATTCATGATATGAAGAATGAAGATAGGATTATAGAGTCATTGGCCGAGTACCTAAAAAAGACCGACCAAACAAGTGACGAATTGAAATCAACACATGCTATTTTGATAGAACACGCAAAACAATTTAAAGAGCATTCAAAAAGATTAGATCAACAGAATTAAAAACTAATTGAATTGCGACTAAATGCCAAAAATTAAAAAATTACTGATCGCCAATCGTGGAGAGATTGCCTTACGCATTATGCGTAGCGCAAAAGAGATGGGAATTCAAACTGTAGCCGTCTACAGCGAGATTGATAGAAATGCCATGCACGTAAAGTTTGCCGATGAAGCCTATTGCATTGGACCTGCACCTTCTTCTGAATCTTATCTTAGAATGGATAAAATCATTGAGGTGGCAAAAAAATCCGGTGCCAATGCCATCCATCCTGGCTATGGCTTCCTTTCAGAGAATGAGGACTTTGCTGACCTCGTAAATAAAGAAGAAATTATTTTCGTTGGCCCTTCAGGCGATTCGATGCGGGTGATGGGAAGTAAACTTGCCGCCAAAGAAGCGGTCGCTAAATTTAACGTGCCGTTGGTTCCGGGTACAAGCACACCCATCACGAATGTGGATGAAGCAAAAGCAGTCGCCAAAAAAATAGGCTACCCAATATTAATTAAGGCTAGTGCTGGTGGTGGTGGAAAAGGAATGCGTGTGGTAGAAAATGAAAATGAATTTCAGAGTCAGATGGAACGCGCCATTAGTGAAGCAACGGCTTCATTCGGAGATGGCGCTGTCTTTATCGAAAAATATATTGCTAAACCAAGGCACATCGAGTTTCAAGTATTTGGAGATCAGCATGGCAATGTGGTTCATTTATTTGACAGAGAATGTTCTATTCAACGCAGACATCAGAAAGTTGTAGAAGAAGCACCTTCACCGGTTCTAACTCCCGAGCTAAGAAAAAAAATGGGTGAAGCTGCCGTAAATGCTGCAAAGGCTGCGAATTATTATAACGCAGGCACTATCGAATTTATTTTAGATGAAGACATGAGTTTCTATTTTTTAGAAATGAATACTCGCCTTCAGGTAGAACATCCGGTTACTGAACTAATCACTGGACTAGATCTGGTAAAACTTCAGATCAAAGTAGCAGAAGGAGAAAAACTGCCTTTTACTCAACAGCAACTTACCATACGCGGCCACGCCATTGAGGTGCGCGTTTGTGCCGAAGATCCAAGCAATAACTTTTTACCAGACATTGGAACGCTAAAAACCTATCGCAGGCCACAAGGCCATGGTGTAAGAGTAGATGATGGCTTTGAAGAAGGCATGACGATACCCGTTCAATATGATCCGCTTATTGCTAAGCTGATCGTGTATGCAGAAACGAGAGAACTTGCGATGGACAAAATGATTCGCGCAATTAATGATTACGAAATAACGGGTGTAGAAACAACACTCGGCTTTGGTAAGTTTGTGATGATGCATGAAGCATTCCGCTCTGGAAATTTCAACACGCGTTTTATAGAAAATTATTTTAAGCCCGAATATTTATTGGGCGAACAAGATCTTGAAGTAGAAAAATTAGCTGCCGCGCTGGCGGTTTCATTCTCAGCATCAACAATTGATACTTCTAAGGCAACTGCAACTATAGGTAATGAAAGCAATTGGAAAAAAAACAGATTGTAACGATGGCCGAAATAAAACCCATTCGTGCCTGGCGCTACAACTCATCATTGGCAAACAAAATTGAAGAACTAACCGCACCACTCTTTGATGTAGTGTCTGATAAGCAACGGCAAAAATTATATGAGAGTCCATACAACTCAATACACCTCTCTGTTCCGCAAGGATCAAACCCCGCGGCAAAAGCAAAACAATTACTCGATAGCTGGAAGAGAAATGGGATTTTGGAACAAGATGTAATACCCGGCATTTACGTCTACTATCAATATTTTAAATTAGCGGGCTCGCCAAAAGAATATTGTCGCAAAGGTTTTGTTTGTCATATCCGAGCTTACGATTGGAAAGAGAATGTTATCCTTCGACATGAAAACACTATTCCGAAATCTGTAAATGATCGCATTGAATTATTAGAGCAAACGGAATTGCATGCAAGCCCAACACATGGACTTTATACGGATCCAAACTTCGAATTGGAAAAGTACATGGACGAGGTTATTCAAACTCCCCTTTACGAAACGGAAGATTACCAAGGAGTGCGAGATGTGTTGGCTGTGATTCAGGATGCCAAGATTATTCAATGCTTTATTGATTTAATTGATCCTGTTAAAATAATTTTAGCAGACGGTCATCACCGATATGAAAGTTCGTTAGTGCTGAAAGAAAAATACGCAACACGAAATCCAAATCATACTGGTAAGGAAGGATACAATTATCATTTAATGTATTTGACAAACACTGAAGCAGGCGATTTGCGAATTTTACCAACGCATCGGCTCATTCATGGAATTAAGAATTTTAGTGAGAAAGAGGTAATTAAAAAATTAGAAATCGACTTTGATGTGAAAGTATTTGAAAATGCTGACACACTCAATGAAATTATCATGGGCAAAAAGTGGGCTTTCGGAATCATCTTAAAAAATCATTCGTTAAAAGTAAGATTGAAGCCAGCATCCATAAATAAAATAACCTGGCACTTTCCGCAAGAAATTAAAAATCTTGATTTGACTGTACTTCACTATTTCATCATCGAAAAGATTTTTGGAATACTCGGCAAAGATCAAAGAGAATCTGAGAAAATTTCATTTGAGAGAAATTTTTCTTCCTGCTTGGAGAAGGTACATCAAGACGAAGCTCAAATGGCTGTTATCACCCAAGAGGTAAGTATTGAAGAAATAAAACAAGTTTGCGCTAGCGGGTTTACGATGCCACAAAAGTCAACATATTTTTATCCAAAAGTAATTAGCGGATTTTTATTTAGCTCCATTAACGAAAGTGAATTTCAGTCGCTCCCTTATTCTCGCTTCTAGCTCTCCTCGCAGACAATTTCTTTTAAAGGAAGCTGGCTTTACTTTTAAAGTAGATCCGCCTAACATTGATGAATCCTTTTCAGCTAGCATGAAAGTAGAAGAGGTGCCTATGTATTTAGCAGAGAAAAAAGCAAAAGCTCTACTTTCAAAAATAAAAGATGAGATTATTATAGCCTCTGACACGGTTGTAATTTTAGGAGAAGCTATTTTGAATAAACCTGTAGATAGAAATGACGCAATAAAAATGTTAACTGCCCTTAGTGGTAAAACGCATTTAGTTATTACAGGCGTGTGCCTGTTGTGTAAAAAGAAAATAATTTCCTTTGATGATCGAACAGAGGTAACCTTTGCGAAACTTGCTCCATCCGAAATAGAATTTTACATTGACAAGTTCAAGCCTTTTGATAAAGCTGGTGCATATGGCGCACAAGATTGTCTGCCTGCCGGCATGAACCCCTGCTCAAAAGAAGAAATTAGTTTCTTAGAAAGCATTCACAAATTAGATTTAATTGACAAGAGTATTTCCTCTTCGCAGGCAGGGCTGGGAATGATAGGTGTAGAAAAAATTAACGGCTCTTACTTTACAGTGATGGGATTACCCATTCACAGAGTTTATCAAGAATTACAAAAATTCTAATTGATGGTATAGAACTGCGCTATAGAAATTGACTTAGCACAATTAAAATGCTGTTGAGGGCACGCTTTGAATCCATGTAGCCCACAAGGGCGACAAGATAATTTCTGTGTGGTTGCGATTACAAAAGATTGATCTGATAATGGACCAAATCCAAAAGAAGGAACGGTAGAACAATAGATGGCAGTAACGGGTGCATTCATGGCCGAAGCCAAATGCATAGGCGCAGAATCATTTACAAAATTCATCTTTGCTCCTTTCATGATAGCAGCAGATTCTAAAAAACTTAATTGACCTGATAAGTTTATAACTTTTGAAATTTTACTCTCCGCTCGAATCCTTTCACATGTAGAATGATCTGATTGGGCACCCAAAAGATAAATCTTATCAACTTTATTTACTACGGATTGAATCAATTCAATCCACTTTTCTACTGGCCATTGCTTCGTAAACCAAACAGAAGTTGGTGCTATGCAATAATAATTCCCAATCTGATATATTTTTATTCTCTCGAAAGCCGATGGTGAAGGATACAAACGTGGCTTTGCCGAAGAAGAATCTGTCAGCGATTCAATTAGTTTTTGATTCCTGTCAACTTCATGAATGGCGCCTACTTCATGCCGAATTATTTTTGTGTTAAATACTGAAAGTGGATTCTTATCAAAACCTATGCGCACTTTACCTTTCGAGAGCATAACCATAATACCCGTAGTAGCAAACCGCTGAACATTGATAACAAAATCGTACTGGCTTGCTCTAATTTTTTTTATGAGCAAAAATAAATTTCGATATTTTTTCTTCTTATCGAAAACAATTACTTCTCTTAGATGAGGATGATTTTGAAGTAATGTTTCATTTCCCTTTCGGAGGAGAAAATCTATTGAGGCTTCGGGATAGAACTGATGAAGTTTCTCTATTAATGCTGTCGTTAAAATTACATCGCCAATAAAAGCAGTTTGAATAACTAAAAACGTCTGCTGCTTTTCCACTACTTCTTAAACTCGGATTTGTAATAACCGACAGCCTTGGTAATAATTTCTAACGCTGTTTCTTTTCCTTGAAAATCCGGAACGGTTACGACTTTGTTTTCTAACTTTTTGTAGCTCTCGAAAAATTCTTTCAACTCTAATTTAAAATGAGCAGCCAACTCACTAATGTCGCGCAAGTGTTTGGTGTTTGCATCATTTTCGGCAACCGCCAGAATTTTATCATCTGCCAAACCCTGATCTACCATTCGCATCACACCCACTACTCTGGCAGGCACCAGGCATAAAGGTTGAATCGGTTCACGACAAAGAATCATAATATCTAATGGGTCGTGATCATCGCCTAATGTTTGAGGAATAAATCCATAATTAGCCGGATAGAATACGGCTGAATAGAGAATGCGATCTAATTTCAAGAGTCCCGTCTCTTTATCAACTTCGTACTTGGTGCGCATACCAGTCGAAATTTCGATAATGCCGTTTACGAATTCAGGCGGGTTAGTTCCAATAGGAGCCTCGTGCCAAGGGTGTTTAATCATAGTGTAAGATTAGACACGAAAGGTAGGAAGAAAAAAATAGTTATCGGTTACCAGCTACCTGTTAGTACAACCAGCAACTGGGAACCTGTAACTCAATTAATTCTTCTCAGGCTTCTTTTCTTCTTTCTTTGCCTGCACAATTTTGTCACCGTCCTTTAGTCTTTTTGAAACTACCAGAAATGGGCCAGTAACTACTTCTACACTGTCCGATAATCCGGAAATAATTTCGATATTATCGTAATCGCTTATGCCTGTTTTAACTTCAGTCATTTTAGCAACGCCTTTGTTATTAACAAACACCACAATCTTATCTTCTTTTTTCTCAACCTTAACTTTATTATCAGTCACTTGTCTTTTCTCATCATCATTATTTGACGGAGGACCACCCTTTCCCATTTTTTCTTTTTCAGGATTGCGTGTAGTTACTGCGGTTAATGGCACTGATAAAACATTATCTTTTTTAGTTGTGATGATGTCCACACTGGCTGTCATACCGGGGCGAAACGGAAACTTATTCCCCTTCTTAATCAAATCTTCGTAAGAAGAACGAAGAATTAAAATGCGCACTTCAAATTCAGTAATGGCATCGGCCGAGGTTTTATCTTTAGCCGTGTTTGCAATATTGGTTACTATTCCTTTAAAACTTTTATCTGCGCTGGCATAAGAGTCCACATCTATCATCACACTGTCATTCAGATGCACCCGAACGATATCATTTTCATTTACATTTACACGCACTTCCATTTTATTAAGATCTGCAATGCGCATCATTTCTGTACCCGTCATGGTAGCGGCACCTACCACGCGTTCTCCCTTCTTAACTAAAAGCTTAGAAACAATCCCCTTCATTGGTGCTACCACCGAAGTCTTCGCCACGTTGGCGCGAGATTCACGCACGCTTGCATCGGTGCTGTTCACTACAAATCTGGCAGCCTCAAGCGTTTGGTTAGCCGATTTCAAATCGTTTTGAGCGACTATAAAATTTTGTTGCGCTAGTTGCCAGTCAGATTCTGAAATTACTTTTTGATTCCAAAGTTTTTCTTGGCGTTTATAGTCCTGCTCGGCACGTGTAAAAGTTGCTTGTGAGCGTGATAGGGCAGCACGAGATGATTCTAAATTTGCTTTTTGTTGACTGAGAGCAGCCTCTGATCTTTCCAACTGACTGTTCCAGACATCAGGACGAATTTTTACCAGCACCTGACCTGCTTTTACAGAATCTCCATCTTCTACATTTAACGAAATGATCTCGCCCGAAACTTCAGGAGCCAACTTAACTTCAATAACTGGTTGAACTGTGCCTGATGCACTTACCTTTTCGGTAATCGAAGTCTTTTTTGCTTTTGCAAAGTCGACTTCAAGGTCGCGAGATTTACCAATCCAGCCCTGTGATTTGCCAACGATTAGAAATAGGATTAAAAAAATTACGACACCGATTCCCCAGTAAAGGAGCTTGTTGGATTTTTTCTTTTGTTTAGCCATTCGTGAAAAGTATTAATAGTCTATTGGTTTGCCTTGGTAAAAATCGAGAACTTTCTTTTTAAAAATCAAATCGTATTTAGCTCTTACCTGATCTGATTTAGCTTGGAATAAATTATTTTCAGATACCTGATAATCTACATAATTAGTTGCCCCTGCATCATAGCGTTGCTTTGTCATTCTAAAAGCCTCCTCGCGCGCCTTCACTGCTTTTATAGTTGAGTTGTACGTTTTACCTGCAGAGGTAGCATCGTTATGTGCTGTTTCGATTGCCTGGCGAAGTTTATTCTCAGCATCGGTAAGATTAATCTGAGCTGTCTCTCTGGTTACTTTGGCTCGTAAAACACTTGCGCGAGCAGAGTAACTATTAAAAACCGGTATTGTTAATGAAAGTGAAAGGCTTTTAGAAACGTTATCTGAAAATTGATCGCTGAAAGCTTTCTCTTTAGTTGAAACTTTAACAGTTGGAATTAACGATTTTACTTGCAAAGTAGGATCCGTAGTCGTTGGGTCAGTGCCAACATATCCAATTTGCGGATTTGGATCTGTTATTAGATAGCTTGAAGCAATTTTTGCTGCACTAGAATAATTAGTGAAGGCACCAGCGTTTAAACTTAATCGTGGAAAAAGATTTCCACGTGCTGATTTTAATCCATAAGCCGCACTTTCTGTTCTAAATACTGCCGCCCTAATTTCAGGCATATTTTGCCTAGCAATGTCATAAATTTGCTCTGTTGTTTTATCCAAAACCACATCCTCAACACTGAGTGCTGGAACTTCAACTTCTACTTGCGTGGAGGCTGGAAGTTGCATTGACTGTTTTAATTGAAGAAGCGAGAGTTTATAGGTATTCTCTCTTTGAATTTGGTTTAATTCGTTTGTCGCATTCTGAGCCTCCAGATCAAGTACATTACCAAGAGGAACTGAACCAGCTTGCTCCAGTTTTTTGGTACGCTCTAGTTGCTGTTGAGTAGTCTTTAATTGAAATTCTGCATTTTGCAATAGTTCTTGATTAAAAATTACTGAGGTGTAGAGAGTAATGACATTTAAGATCACATCATTTTTTGCTTTTGTGTAATCATTTTCTGACGCGGCTTTATCATTTACACTTTGGCGAATTCCATTCATTACGCGAAATGCATTGAATAACAATAAACTTGCGTTAGCATTGATATTTGCATTATCAATTTTTTGATCAATGAAACTATTCGTTGTAGGGTCAATAGAGCGACCATAATTAGAGCCTGTTGAACCTGAAAGATTCAGCGTTGGCAGCATTGTATATCTCGATTGATCTAACGTAATATTAGCGCTCTTTAAACCAAGTGCACTTCGCTTTACAGTCAAATTATTTTGAAGGGCTATGTCTATGCATTCCTTTAAGGTATATACCTTTTTATCACTTGAGTTTTGTGCAAATGAAGGAATGAAGAACAAAAACAATAAAAAAGCGGAAAGTAATCTTCTAATCATATCAGCGATTAATATCTGGAATATAAATAATTTCTTTTATCCAACTGAGACTCCTGAGATAATCAAATGTTACAGGCTTAATGCCAGAATCCATTTCAATTACCTGACAAGCTAAATCGTTTTTTCCTTTGCGGGATACCGACATGGTTGCAATATTACAATCGTCATGTGCAATTACATCTGCTATAAAAGCAATACTTCCCTTCACATCATCAGCAAAAATAATAATAGTGTGAAGGTTAGCCGTAAAATCTGCTTTAAATCCATTCACTTCTGCAATATTAATCATCCCTCCTCCTCTACTCTCAGCCAAAACCTCAACAGACTTATCGCCTTTCTTTAAAGTCAACCGAATAGAGTTGGGGTGGAGTGTAGAGGCATTCCCCACGGATTTAAAATGATATTTCAATCCGGCATGACCGGCTATATCAATAGCATCTTTAATTCTTTTGTCATCTGTATTAAAATCCATGAGCCCGGCAAGAATTGCCCTATCACTTCCATGGCCTTCATAAGTTCTAGCGAATGAATTATAGAAAATGATCTCCGCTTCATCTGGTACAGTGCCCAAAACTTTGATAGCAGCTTTGGCTATGCGCACCACGCCTGCGGTATGTGAGCTGGAAGGTCCAATCATAATGGGTCCAATCATATCAAAAACGCTGCTTTTTTCAGACATACGGGCTAACTAACGCAAGAAACATGAAAAAGGATGTGGTTCGGAGGTATTTCTATCACCATCCTTAGGTATTTATTACAAATCGTAAAATAGGATTTAAGTGACAGCAACTAAACGGCAATCGGTGCTTTAATAGAAGGATGTGATTGATAATTTAGAATTTCAACATCCTGAAATTCATACTCAAAAATAGAATTGGGCTTTCGCTTGATGTTTAATTGTGGAAGCGGGAAAGTATCTCTAGATAATTGCAACTTTACCTGATCGATGTGATTGGAGTACAAGTGCACATCGCCACCCGTCCAAACAAATTCTCCTGGCTCTAAATCACATTGTTGTGCAAATAGGTGAGTAAGCAAAGCATAACTAGCAATGTTGAAGGGAACTCCTAAAAAATAATCAGCAGATCTTTGGTACAACTGACAGGATAATTTTCCGTCTGCCACGTAAAATTGAAATAACGCATGGCAGGGAGGTAACGCCATGTTATCTACTTCTGCCGGATTCCATGCGCTTACAATATGCCTGCGCGAATCTGGCTTCGATTTAATTTGGTTGATCACATTAGTAATCTGATCAATATGTCTGCCATCTGGTGCTGGCCAACTCCGCCATTGAGAGCCATACACCGGACCTAAGTCACCATTTTCATCTGCCCACTCGTCCCAAATACTAACGCCATTATCTTTTAAGTATTTGATATTAGTGTCTCCTTTTAAAAACCAAAGGAGCTCATGTATAATAGATCGCAGGTGCAGTTTTTTGGTAGTTACTAGTGGGAATCCTTCTGCGAGATCAAATCGCAGTTGCCTTCCAAAAACTGAAAGTGTTCCGGTTCCTGTTCTATCTGTTTTAGAGGTTCCCTTTTCAAGAACTTCTTTCATTAAATCTAAATACTGACGCATCTCCTAAATTTAAAGCAAAGAAAGAAAACGATGCGCCATTCTCAAACTCGTTTAAAAAATAAAACCCCGCTTTGAGGCGGGGCTTTAGATCATGGTGAAAAATTTAATAACTAACCGTTATCGTCTCTTGATACTGTTACTGTTTCCGTTTTTCCGTTTACAGTAATTGTTACAATTTTATCGCAAGTGCCATCGCCATAATCTACAGTTATCTGAGCCGAGTTAGTTCCTTTTGTTACCGTTAGTGTTTTAGTACCTGAAACCGGAATAAAGATTTTAGTTTCTAAACAAGAACCCTTGTAAACAATATCCTTGGTTACTTGCATTTGATAAGAATAACCTTTTCTGTTAGTACCTGAAGCTGTAGAAGTTGATGAAGTTGAATTAGGTGCAGTGAAACTAGCAAGAATCTTTTGTTGATCGTCAGATAAAACAAGTGGAGTTCCGTTTCTAAACCATTGACGGAAATGATGTGTCTCTCTTGTGGCCGTAGTGCCATCGGGGAATGTGAGCTTACCTCCTGCCAGTGTTATTTCATAGGTAATATCACCATCTAAATTTGGCGAAACATTCTTTACTGTTCTAGTGCCTTCTACCTTCACGCCATTAATTTTAAAGTCAGCAAATGTAACGGTGTTTGAAAACCCAGGATATAAACGTTTACCAGCACTGAAAATAACAATGATTTTACCAGATCTAATATTTCCTTTGGCATCTGTGCAACCAGCTGCACCAAAATCAATAGTAAGAGTGTCTGTATTTGTATTATCTAACTTCTTTAAAGTGATTTTAGTAGTAGAGCAAATGCGGTTATCTACCCATCCCTCAGTTCGGCCAGTAAGAGTTACATCAGACTGTGAAGAGGCAGAATTTGACAAATCATCTGCATCGCTGTGGTAAGAATCTTCTGAAGATTCAGCTGTAACATTTAGCTGATTGTCGCTAACTGGTGTATCTGTCTTGCTACAAGATCCTAAGATCAATACAAAAGCAATCAATAAGCTTGCTACGCTTTTTAGAGTAAAGGCATTTTTCGTTGTTTTCATGGGTTTAAATTTATTTGGTTTCTTAGAGGTTAATGTCTGTTCAAGGTTTAACCCGCAAACAAAAAAATCTTAAATCTTTATTTTCTGAAGAATTTAATCGTTTTTTAAGGGAGTGAAACAATTGAAAAGACTTATCTGTATTACTTGTCTACTTGGTTTTGTAACCACTGGGCTTATAGCTCAGCTTAAAATTGCCAAATTAAAGTATAATGGAGGCGGTGATTGGTATGCCAATAAAACTGCGCTTCCTAATCTCATAAACTTCTGCAACAAGGAGTTAGCAACTAATCTGGACGAAGAAGAAAGCATAGTAGAAGTGGGAAGCCCAGCGCTATTTGATTATGCATATATTTATATGACTGGCCATGGTAATGTTTTGTTCTCGACAGATGAAGCTACCAATCTCAGAAATTATTTAATAGGCGGAGGGTTTTTACATATTGATGATAATTATGGGCTTGATAAATTTATCAGGCTAGAATTAAAAAAAGTATTTCCAGAATTGGAGTTAGTTGAAATACCCTTTACGCACGCTGTCTACCATCAAAAATTTAATTTCACAGCTGGCCTTCCCAAAATTCATGAGCATGACGGAAAGCCTGCACAGGGATTTGGATTATT
Source organism: Cytophagales bacterium (assembly GCA_025359125.1). Lineage (GTDB taxonomy): Bacteria > Bacteroidota > Bacteroidia > Cytophagales > Cyclobacteriaceae > ELB16-189. The sequence goes on along the minus strand of JANYHI010000046.1, from coordinate 44,641 downwards.
TTACCAAGGAAGGATGGTTGTTTATTATTCATACGAGTGTGATCTGGGTAATGGCTGGGAAGATGCACGAATTCATAACGACCCAGAAGAAAAGCGCCAGCAAGCTCTAAAAATGGGAGCTAACATCATCTCTTTTTGCTTTACAAATAATTGATTTACAGTTGTCTAATAAAATAATCTACTCTGATATTGCTTTTTATAACTAAATACTTAGTTTTACAACGTAATTATTAGTTATGAAGGAATTAACGAAAGCGGAAGATCAAATCATGCAAGTTTTATGGACGCTTAAAAAAGCATTTGTAAAAGATATTGTTGATCAGCTGCCCAATCCTAAGCCTGCTTACAATACCGTTTCAACCATTGTAAGAATTCTTGAAAAAAAAGGATTTGTAGGATACCATGCATTTGGAAAAACGCACGAGTATTATGCAATTATAGCAAAGGAAAAATACACCAAGTTCTATCTCAACAATCTAGTGAAAGGATATTTCGGTGGATCTTTTCAAAGTTTAGTTTCATTTTTTGCTGCTGAAAATAAAATGGATTTGAATGATATTGATTTACTGGTAAAACAATTAGAAGAACTAAAAAAGCAAAAGCCATGAACAATTTCTTCAACTATTTACTTGAGGTTAACATTAGCATGATTTTATTCATGCTAATTTATTGGGCGTTGCTTAGAAGAGAGAATCAATTCGTTTTCAAACGGATTTATTTGCTTTCAGCAATTTTATTTTCACTTACTTTTCCACTAATCCATTTCTCTTATGGGTTTTCACAAATACTCATCCCATCGGTAGATCAAGTTGTGCCAACTTCATGGCTTCCGCCAGTCTACCTCAACGGAGGTGAAGCAGCAGGCACTGAATCAAAAGCTGCAACTGGAATTTGGGAGGTAATCAAAATTTGTTATCTGTCAATTGCCTTCTGTTTACTCGCTCTTTTTATGATTCGGATTTTTAATATTGTGAGTTTAATGTTACAATCTGAAAAATACAAATGGCAAAATTGCCTAGTAGCCGAATCGCACGAAGAGAAACCGACCTTTTCATTTTTCAACTTCATATTCATAGGCCAGTCACACTTGTTAAACAAATCCGAAAAAGAAGAAATTCTTTTGCACGAAGTTGTTCACGTTAAGCAAAGACATTCTATAGACATTGCCTTGATCCATTTAGTAGGCGTTGCTTGTTGGTTTAATCCCATCATCAAAATTTATAAAAGGAATTTAGTCCTACTGCATGAATTCGAGGCAGACTCAAAATCGGTGGAGAATAAAGATATAGAGCAATACTGCGGACTGCTGGCCAAAGTAGCTTTGCAAAAAATCAACTACCCACTCGCCAATCATTTCAATCATTCTCTAACACTTAAACGCATCACTATGATGAAAACTATGAAGCAGAAAATCAAGACTTGGAAAATGGGCGTAATGCTGATCGCAACATTTATTGCTTTTATGATAATAGCTTGTCAGGATCAGATGATTAAAACAGAAGCTTTGACTGATCAGCAGATAAAAGATCTGCCTCCACAAGTAAGTTTAAAGCTTAACCGACTAAGACTTGAATCACCCAAAAGTAATTTTCAGGTTTTTATTTTTAGCCCAACCGAAGCAGATAATTTTATTAAAGAAAATCCAAAAGCTTACATCACTTCGTGGGTAGTTGTAAGAAATGATGGCAACTCTAAAAGCTACCTCTTTGTTGAACCAAACGGGATTTTTGAACAGTTACCAAAAAACGAATCTGAAGTTTTTACTCAAGTAGATGAAATGGCCACTCCAATTTCCGGAATGGAAGTCTATTATGGAAATATTGCTGAAACACTCAAGTATCCGGAAGAGGCAAGAAAAAAAGGTCTTGAGGGCAAAGTGTTTCTAGAATTCATTATTGAAACTGATGGGAGCATTTCAGATCTCAAAGTATTAAAAGGAGTAGAAGAAAGTTTAGATACAGAAGCCATGCGTACTATCTACCAGTTGAATAACCAATGGAAACCCGCCATTCATAAAGGCAAAATAGTAAGGCAAAAGATAGTATTGCCAATACAATTTAAACTCGGATAAAATCCTAAATCAAACAGAAGAAGTATTACTTACCTAATACTTCTTCTAACTTTTGTTCTAATGCCGCCCCGCGCAAATTCTTTGCAATGATCTTTCCGGTTTTATCTAACAAAATAGAAAACGGAATAGCGTTGATATTGTAATCGTGGGCTGCTTGCGAATCAAAATATTTAAGATCTGAAACGTGCGTCCATGTCAACCCGTCTTCGGCAATGGCCTTCGTCCAATCTTCTTTATTTCTATCTAACGAAACTCCATACACTTCAAACCCCTTGTCTTTAAAACGCTTGTAGGCTTTTACCACATTAGGATTTTCTCTGCGACAAGGGCCGCACCATTTTGCCCAAAAATCAATTAGTACATATTTACCACGCAAGGAAGAAAGTTTTACAATTTGTCCGTTCGGATTTGCAAGTGCAATCTCTGGCGCTAACTGGCCAACTGCGGTGATTTTAATTTTCTCTGTCATGGCGCTTAGCTCTTTTGTAAAATGAGAAGTTGGCCAATCCTTTTTAAATTTATCTGTGGCTATTATAAATAAATCCGCATTCTTGTCTTTATCAATCAGGTTGGGGTCTTGCAATAAATTAAACAAGGCTAAAGAAGCAGGCTGCTGTTTAAGAAGAGCAACTAAATTTAATTTACCATTTTCAATGAGAGTTAACGCTTTACTCTGTAGTTCAGAAACTCTGGCATCGTTTTTTGCATTAACAGCTTTCTCGAACTCTGCTTGTAATGCCATCATCTCCTGGCCACCTTGCGATTCGCTCATCATACGCTGAACGGTGTTGATCAAATCATGATCGGGAGAGCCTTTTATTTCTACAAAACCCTGTTGATTGTTTCCGTCTACATTTAATTCAAAATTGCTTTTGTCAAGCATAATGTTAACTGCCTGCTTTCCGTAAAAATTTACATTGTAAAATCCCGGTTCAAGCAAATGAATCTTTTTCGCAAATGAATAATCTTTACGCAACTGAATAGTATCTCTTTTGCCCGAGCCATCTTGTTTAATTTCTTGAATAAAAATTTGACCTGGTTGTGGAAAGCCCACTTTTCCGCTCAGTACAATATCCCAACCACCATCTTTAATTTCCTCCTTCTTAGTCGATGAACAGTCTGCAAATAAAAAACCTGTCAATAATAAATTAATCCACATCATCATAAGCTTCATTTTAAAATTCATTTAACAAGTTCTTGTATTATTAATTCGGTTGCCAATTTAGGATCGGCTTTTCCTTTACTCCGTTTCATCACTTCGCCCATAAACATGGTCACTATCACTTTCTTTCCTTTCTTATATTCCAGCACTTTATCAGGGAAAGCTTTTATTACCTCTTGTATAATTGGCAAAATTCCTTCCACACTACTATCCTGAATCAAATTTAGTTCCTCTGCTAATTGCACAGGCGATTTAGTCGGGTTCTTAATTAACTCTGGAAATAATTTTTGCGAGGATGTCGCAAAGTTAATTTTTCCCGAATCAAGCAACTGAATTAATAAAGCTATTGTATTGGCCGCGACCGGAAAATCTTTCATCTCCACTCCGGCATCATTTAAATATGATTTAATCGGTCCCATTACCCAATTAGAGGCAGCCTTATAATTTTTTGTGTGAATTGTTATCTCTTTAAAGTATTGAGCAATCTCTTTTGTTTCAGTTAGTACTTCTGCATCATAAGCTGGCAACTGGTACACGGTAATAAATTTATGATACAACTCACTAGCGAGTGCGGGCATCTTAGTACGAATATTATTCAGCCACTCATCAGAAATTTTTAATGGACTTAAATCCGGATCTGGAAAATAGCGATAGTCATTTAGCTCTTCTTTGGTACGCATGCCATAGGTTTTTCCATCTGCGGCATTGAACGTTCTTGTTTCAGAAACAACTTCAAAGCCTCTATCGAGAATGGAAGCCTGTCTTTCTATTTCATAATCAATCGCCTGTTGAATATTGCGGATGGAGTTCATGTTCTTAACCTCCACCTTCTTTCCTAATTGCGTAGCATCTTTCAACATCAGTGAAACATTGGCATCGCACCGAAGTGAACCCTCTTCCATGTTGCCATCACAGATTTCGAGATAGCGAACTAATTTTCGAATTTCGCCCATCACTGCACCAGCATCTTCTGACAATTGAATTACAGGCTCGGTAACAATTTCAATAAGCGGAACTCCCGCTCTATTATAATCAACCAACGTATCGATTTCTCCATCTAAGTGAATAGATTTTCCGGCATCTTCTTCTAGGTGTATTCGGTTAAGAACAATATCCTTTTCAATTCCTTCTTTATTTCGGATGGTGATTGTACCGCCCACACAAATCGGAGTTCTGTCTTGTGTAAGCTGATAGCCTTTTGGAAGATCAGGATAAAAATAATTTTTACGATCGAAAATCTGAAATTGAGAAATCTTAGATCGGCACGCCAATCCCATTTTAATGGCAAACTCAATAGCTCTTTTATTTAGCTTAGGTAACGTACCGGGATGTGCCAATGTAATTACGCCAACATTTGTATTTGCTGGGCTTCCGTAACTGGCCACATCTGAATTAAAAATCTTGCTGTTAGTGAGAAGTTGTGCGTGAACTTCTAAGCCAATGACTACTTTGTATTTTTCTAAAAAAGTCTTCACTTTTTAGTTCACTAAACTTTTGGCCTTCACTAAAACAGCATCTAACCCATTCAAATTTTTTCCACCGGCAGTAGCAAAGAAAGGCTGCCCTCCTCCACCTCCATCAATTTCTTTCGCTAACTCCTTTACCATATTGCCTGCATGAAATTTTTTAGTGGCTTCTAATTTCTCGCCCAGCATAACTGCTACTTGTGGCTTGCCATCTACTTCAGCAGCAAGTATCATTAGCAAGTCATCAAATTGATTGCGCAATGCATAGGCAATATTTTTTAATGCATCGGCATTTGGCACAACAACTCTTTCATTGATCAATGTATAGTCGCTTGACTTGATTGCTTTTGTTGCCAAAATATCTTTCAATGCGTTTGCTTGTTGCTGATATATGATTTCCAATTTTTTCTCTAGCGCATGTTTTTCTTCTGCCAAGGTTTGAACGGAAGCCACAACATCTTTCGGATTCTTCAATAAGGTTTTCACCTCATTTAAAACCGCGAGCGATTGATTCATGTATTGTTGCGCACCTTCTGCCGTTACCGCTTCAATTCTTCTTACACCTGCCGCTACCGAACTTTCAGAAATTATTTTTAACAAACCAATATTGCCAGTGGCTTTTACGTGCGTGCCTCCGCACAACTCAACAGAAAATTTAGGATCGAATGTAATCACGCGAACAAACTCTCCATACTTCTCGCCAAACAATGCCATCGCACCAAGCGATTTTGCTTTTTCAATAGGCACGTTACGCTGCTCGTTCATCTGAATATTTTCACGAATTTTTTCGTTTACGATCGTTTCTACTTTAAAAATCTCTTCTGTGCTCATGGCAGCAAAATGCGAAAAATCGAAGCGCAATATTTTTTCGTTTACCAAAGACCCTTTCTGCTCCACATGTTTGCCCAACACTTGGCGGAGGGCGGCATGTAATAAATGGGTGGCCGAGTGATTGCTCATGATCAGTTTCCTTCTCTGCACATTAACTGAGGCCAATACATCAGAAGTTAAATCAGCCGTTATGTTCGGTAAGCCGCTACTCTTAGCTTTAACATAATGAACAGTTAAGCCGTTTTCTTTTTTAGTATCCAAAACATCAAGTTTTGTTCCGTTAGTCAATTCTATAAAACCTGTATCGCCAACCTGACCTCCAGATTCGCCATAAAAAGGAGTTTCTTTCAAAACAACCTCAAGAAATTCTTCACCTTTTTTTACTACCGATCTAGTTTTTATAATTTGAGTTTTATGATCCTTTTTTTCAAAACCAACAAAGGCATTTTCTTTATCAAAGTGGCGTGGATCATCCGTGAGAAGTTCCATTTTCTCATCTTCAATGGTTACCCAGTCTCCAGTTTCTTTTTTAGCATCAGCTTTGGAGCGAGACTTTTGCTTAGCCATTTCTTCATTGAAACCCTTTTCGTCAACTGTAAATCCTCGTTCACGAGCAATTAAAGAAGTTAAATCAAATGGAAATCCGAACGTATCGTAAAGCTCAAAAGCTTGTTCACCTGAAATAAATTTTTGATGATTAGGGTTTTGGAATTGAATTATCTCCTTTACAGATTCAAAAAAGAACTCAATTTTTTTTAAGCCCTTTTCAAGAGTCAAGAGGAATGCTTTCTCCTCCTCAAGAATTACATTGAAAACAAAATCCTTCTGATTAAATAATTCTGGGAAGACACCTTGAAACTGCTGCGCAAGAGAATTAACCAAATTACATATAAAAGGATTCTTCTGATTCAAGCTAGAATATCCATATCTAATAGCTCGTCTTAATATTCTTCTAATAACATAACCCGCTCCATTGTTTGATGGTAACTGTCCATCAGCAATTGCAAAACTTACCGCTCTGATATGATCCGCGATGACCCTTATTGCAATATCCGTTTCCTTGGCCGCACCGTATCTAAAGTGAGTCATTGCTGAAATATGATTGATTAGCGGCATAAAAACATCCGTGTCGTAATTCGAAGTCTTGCCTTGAATGGCCATGCACAACCGCTCGAAGCCCATGCCGGTGTCAACATGCTTGTCGGGCAGTGGTTCTAATGCTCCTGATGCAAGTCTATTGAATTGGATAAAAACTAGATTCCAAATTTCTACCACCTGTGGGTGATCGCTATTCACTAAATCCTTGCCTGGCTTTTTACTGATTTCTTCCGCAGTTCGCAAATCGATATGAATTTCTGAACATGGCCCACAAGGGCCACTCTCGCCCATTTCCCAAAAATTGTCTTTTTTACTTCCGTGAAGAATGCGCTCAGTAGGAACAAATTTCTTCCAAAGATCTTTCGCCTCTTCATCTACCGGAAGGTTGTCTTTTGCATCTCCACCAAACACAGTTACATAAAGTCTGTCTTTTGGTAGCTGATAAACTTCCGTGAGAAGTTCCCAAGCCCAGGTGATAGCCTCCTTTTTAAAATAATCGCCAAAACTCCAATTGCCGAGCATCTCAAACATGGTATGGTGGTAGGTATCTAGCCCAACATCCTCTAAATCGTTATGCTTTCCGCTTACGCGAAGGCACTTTTGGGTATCGGCAATACGCTTGTTGGGGGAAATAGCATTTCCTAGAAAAAAATCTTTGAATTGAACCATGCCCGAGTTGGTAAACAGCAAAGAGGGGTCATTTTTCAGCACCAAAGGCGCTGAAGGCACTATTTTATGACCTTTGCTTTCGAAGAAATCGAGGAACTTTTTGCGTATTAAACCTGAATCCATGTCGCTTTAGCGGGTTTTAATATTTGTAGACAGTACTTTTTCTATATATTTATCAGTTCAAAGCACCACAAACCGTCAAAATTAATCGCATTAGAGTCATAATAAAAGGAAACGAGCAAAAGGTTAATAAGAATGGCAGAAGTTAAATTCAGATATAATACTAAAACGCTTCGTTACGAACGCGTAAGCATATCTGTATTAACTATTGCCCTTAATACATTTGGATACATCACTTTCGGAGCTCTATTTTTTGTTGGATTAGTCGTACTTCAAAATCTTATAATTGAAACGCCTTTAGAGAAATCGCTGCGAGCCGAAAACAATGCATTGAGTGGATATAAAGTTACTTTAGCCTCAATGCTGCAAGAATCGAATGAGCGCATGACTGTGTTAGATGAACAAGACAGAGCTTTGTACGAACAGCTTTTTGAAACCAAAAAGATTGCTCCTCCTCATTCAAAAGTAGATAAGGAAGAAATTTTGGCGGCAGAATCAGATTTATTCGCCAATTGGGAGCTTGCCACGCGCGAACAATCTAGTAAGCTAATAGAAAAGGCCAAGCTATATAATTATACGTTTAGTGAAACAGCTCACATTAATAAGAGTGATTTAAAGCTTCTTCAGAATTTGCCCACATTGCCCCCGGTTAAAGATTTTGAAGTCGATAAACTGGTATCGGGTTTCGGCAGAAGAATAAATCCATTTCACAAAGGCCTTTATCACCATGATGGTATTGATATTTCTATGCCCGTTGGCACCGAAGTGGTTTCGCCAGCGGCAGGAACAGTGATAGCAGCCAATCAAAGTTCTTTAGTAGCCGGCTTTGGAAACTATATTGAGATCGACCATGGCAACGGAATCATCACAAAATATGCCCACTTAGGAGATTTGAAAACACGATACGGTCAAAAAGTTTCGAAAGGTCACACAATTGCTTTGGTAGGATCGAGTGGCGGATCAATTGCTCCACATCTTCATTATGAAGTTATAAAGAAGGGTAAAAATGTAAACCCTGTTCATTATATTATTGGCGGATTGAGTAGCACTGATTATCAATGGCTGGTCGACAATAGTAAAAAAGAAAACCAATCATTGGATTAATGGCGAAAATCCGGTACACATATAATCCAGAAACCTGCAAGTTCGAGCCAATCATCGTAACGCCTAAAGACTTTGGGAAAAAGGCACTTCGGTTTTTAGCATTTTCTTTTTTGATAGGATTAGCAGGAAGCATTTATTTCCATTTTCAATATCCATACCTAGATGAGACTCTGCAAAAAGTAGAGAATACTCAACTGAAGGCGGAGTGGCAGGTGTTAAATAAGCAACTGGCCAGAAGCTCCGATCAATTAACTGTTATTGAAAAAAATGACGATCATAATTACAGAATCATTTTAGATCTGGAACCTTTATCTTCTTCGCAGCGCGAAGCGGGTGTGGGAGGTAGGGAAAAAGAAAGTGCTTCTATTATTTATCCTTTGATTAAAAGAGCATATGAAAAAATTGAAAAAATTAAAAACCGTTTGGATATTGAAGTTCAATCTTTGCAACAGTTAAAAAATGAGTTATCCAAGAAGCAACGCATGTGGGCTTCTCGCCCCGCCATTCAACCTATCAACAACAAAGACTTAAAACAACTACACACTATTTTTGGAATGCGTATGCATCCAATTTTAGGATATGTTCGGCCGCACAATGGTTTAGATTTTACAGCGCCACATGGTTCGCCTGTTTATGCCACAGGAGATGCAGTAGTGATCTACACCGGATATTCTACCTATGGAAATGTAATTTATCTCGATCATGGTTTCGGATTTGAAACACGTTACGCGCATCTTACCAAATACATTGTAGAGCCTGGTCAGGTAATTAAAAGAGGACAAATTATTGGCTATGTTGGTAATACTGGTTTATCGTCAGGCCCGCATTTACATTACGAAGTGCATTACAAAAATATCGCAATCAATCCCATCAACTTCTTTCAGCGCGATCTTAGTAATAAAGAATACGAAAAGCTGATAGAACTTGGCAGCCAGTCAAGCACTTCTTTAGACTAACCTTTTCATTTTCTAATTTTTACAGCCCTCAGTGAATTAAATTATCTACGCCCATGCGCTTTCTTTTACTTGCCGTTTTAATCTTTGCTATTCAAAATCTAAAAGCTCAAACAAAAAAAGATACAGTTAGCATAATTGGCGTGGGCGATATGATGATGGGCAGTAATTATCCGAATGGAGGCAATCTTCCGCCCAATGATGGGCTCGATCTAATGAAAGAAGTAGAATACATTTTGAAAAATGCCGATGTAACATTCGGAAATTTAGAAGGCGTATTACTGAACGATGGTGGCACCGCAAAAACATGCAGAGATCCGAAAGTATGCTACGTTTTCAGAAGTCCTGAAAAGTATGTGCAGAATTTAGTAAATGCCGGATTTGATGTGATGAGTCTCGCAAATAATCATTCTGGCGATTTCGGAGAGCTTGGAAAAAGAAGCAGCATAAAAGCACTTGAAGAAGTTGGAATACGGCAAGCCGGCCAAAGTACTAAACCGTACGTTATTTTTGAAAAAGAAGGAATCACCTTTGGTGTTGCAGCCTTTGCGCCCAATGCAGGCTGTGCCAGTATTAATGATTTAAAAGAAGCAAGAAGAACCATCGCTAAGCTTGATTCAACTGTCGATATTGTGATTGTTTCCTTTCATGGCGGAGCTGAAGGCCCACAGCACGAACACGTGCCGCGCAAAAACGAGATTTTTTATGGGGAAAACCGAGGCGATGTGTATCAATTCGCACATCAGTTAATTGATGTAGGTGCCGATGTTGTATTCGGACATGGTCCGCATGTTACACGCGCAGTAGAAGTGTACAAAAATAAGTTTATCAGCTATAGTCTTGGCAACTTTTGCACTTACGGAGGCATAAATGTTTCGGGCATCAATGGCTTATCTCCCATCATAAAAGTTTTTACCAGCTCTATCGGAGAGTTTTATCGTGCAGAAATAACTTCTACCAAGCAAACTTTTTATAGGCCTGTTACAATAGACGATGAAAAGAAGGTTTTAAAGCGCATTCAGCAACTAACAAGGCAAGATTTCCCGGAAAGTCAAATTGAAATTGATGATAATGGCAACGTAAAACACCTTGTGAAATGAATCCTTTAATCAGTCAATAAAAAAATTCAGCACCATTGCTTACAGTTTAAAGAATTATTACTTTGCATGATGTTCAGTTAACCAGCTGACTTATTCAGGCCTAACCTACTTCATGGCATACAAAGAAAAAGAAATTGAGAAGCTTTATTACTCGATCGGTGAAGTCGCTGAGCAGTTTAATGTAGCCCCATCTCTTATCCGTTTTTGGGAAACGGAATTCGATCTGATTCAGCCAAAGAAGAATAGAAAAGGTAATCGCCAATTTACTAAAGAAGATATTGACCACGTTCGTACCATTTATCACTTGGTAAAGGAAAAAGGATTTACATTACAAGGTGCCAAAGAAATGTTGAAGAATGACACTCAATCGGTGCGCGATAAAATGGATCTCCTCGATTCGTTAAAAAAAGTGCGCGCCTTTATGGTTGAAGTACGAGAAAAACTTTCCTGATCAACTCGTTTATTTGCTAATTCGATAATGTGATGATTTTCGGGTGCAATCTTAATTACCGAATCAACGACTTATCAAATTAATTTATGGATCAAGAACGGCTTTCTTTTCTTGCACTACATAGTTTGAATGGAATTGGCGATTTGCTTTTAAAACAACTCGTCAGTTACTGCGGATCAGCCGATCAGGTTTTTAAAACTCCAAAAGGTAAGCTCCTAAAAATTCCCGGCATTGGCGAAGTAACAGCCGAAGCCATTCTAAAGGGGAAATCTTTTGATAAGGCAGAAAAGGAATTAACGAAAGCGCATAAAAGCAACACGGAAATTTTATTTTATACCGATTCAAAATATCCGAGCCGGTTAAAACAAATAGAAGATGCACCTGTTCTACTTTACTTTCAAGGCACCGCTAATTTAAATCATGCCAAAACGGTAGGCATTGTTGGCACCCGACAAGCAACTACGTACGGTAAAGATATTGTAGAGCGAATAATTAACGAATTGGCACCACATCAGCCGTTAATTATTAGTGGTCTTGCTTACGGAATCGATATTCATGCGCATAAGCATTCTTTAAAATGTGATTTGCCTACCCTCGGTATTATGGGAAGCGGTATGGATGTTGTTTACCCTGCTGCACATAAAGAGACAGCAAAGAAAATGTTGGAGCTAGGAGGATTACTTACCGAAAATAGTTTTGGCACAAAACCAGATGCGCATAATTTTCCGGCACGTAATCGTATCATAGCAGGATTGTGCGATGCCTTAATTGTGGTGGAAGCGGCTGAGAAGGGCGGTGCATTGATTACAGCAGAAATTGCCAACTCGTATAACAAAGATGTTTTTGCAATACCAGGCAGCATTGGAGAAACGTTTTCAGAAGGTTGTAATAAACTAATCAAGACGAACAAGGCGAATCTATACACTTCCGTGAAAGATTTAGAATATATCATGAATTGGTCGGCTCAAGATAATTTACAGAGAAAAATAAAATCGAGTAGTATCGATTTAAATCAATTTGAACCCAACGAGCGGCTTGTGGTAGAACTATTATTAGAAAAGAAAGCACCGATGGCGATTGATGAGCTTACTATTAAATCTTCTCTATCACCTAGTCTGCTGGCCTCACTCCTACTCGGGTTAGAATTTAAAAATATTGTAAAAACCCTTCCGGGGAAATTATTTGCTTTAACAAATTAAATCAATGGCTGGGAAAAATTTGATTTGCCAACAACATCGCTTCCTGAAAAGCATTTCTATCTAATTTGGGAGAAGCATCTTTCGAATCTAGATAAGTAAGAACAGTTTCAGTAGCTAAGTTTCCTACCAATTCATCTTCTGCCATTGGGCATCCACCAAATCCTTTAAGGGCTCCATCAAATCGTTGGCACCCGGATAAATAAGCAGCTTCTATTTTTTCTATGGCTGTTGCCGGGTTAGAATGCAAATGCATGCCAAACTCAATAGAAGGAAATTTTTTAGTAAGCGAGGTAAATAAAAATTGAATTTGATTTGGCATAGAAACGCCAATCGTATCGGCCAAAGAAATAATCTTAACATCAAGTGTCGCTAATATATCTATAAATTCCTCCACCACTTTTACGTTGTAAGGATCTTTATAGGGATTGCCAAAGCCCATGCTGATGTACGTAACAAGTATTTTATTACTGCTATTACACATAGATTGAATCTCTTGTATAGAATCCAGTGCTTTTGAAATAGACTTGTTGGTATTGCGCTGTTGAAAGATTTCGGAGATAGAAAGCGGAAATCCTAGGTAAGTGATGGTCTCATGTTTCGATGCTTCTTCTGCACCACGCGTATTGGCAACAATGGCCAAAAGTTTAGATTTCGTGTTGGTTAAATCAAGTTGAGATAACACTTCAGCCGTATCGCGCAGCTGAGGTATTGCCTTTGGAGAAACAAAACTTCCGAAGTCAATGGTATCAAACCCAACTTTAAGCAATTGATTGATGTATTTCGCCTTTTGCTCGGTAGGTATAAACTCGGTTAACCCTTGCATGGCATCTCGGGGGCATTCAATTATTTTCATTTATCAAAAGGTAAACTCAAATTTCAGTCAATTATTCATAAAAGTAAAATGTGTAAGTCAAGCAGGTTTTGTTTTTGCTTTCTTATTTCATTCGTTTTTCATTCCTTGCTCTTAGTTTATGATAGAGATCGAACACAACAAAAGTTTAAAACACCTCAACACTTTCGGAATTAATGCGAAAGCTTCACTCTTTGTTTCCATTTCTTCTGTAAACGATCTAAAAGAAATTCTTCAAAGCGATTTATACAAGCAGAATAAGTCGTTAATACTGGGCGGAGGTAGCAATATGCTATTCAAAAATGATTTTGACGGGCTGATTCTTAAAGTTGACCTGAACGGAATTAAGATTGTGGAAGAAAGTGACGAGTACATTACTATTGAGGTTGCTTCGGGAGAGAGTTGGCACAGTACTGTGCTCTATTGTGTAAGAAATAATTGGGGCGGAGTAGAAAATCTATCTCTTATACCTGGTACTAGTGGTGCTGCTCCTATACAAAACATAGGTGCATATGGTGTAGAGATAAAAGATGTGATCAAAAAAGTAGATGGCATTGAACTAAAATCAGGTAGATCAATTTCATTTTCAAATGATGAATGTGCCTTCGGATATAGAGAAAGTATATTTAAACATGAGTGGAAGGAAAAAATTTTTATTTCAAGTGTTACTTTAACTCTTACTAAGAAAAGTCATCGACTAAATACAACCTACGGAGCTATTCAAGACACACTGAAACAACTAAACATAGTCACTCCAACAATTCAATCGGTGAGTGAAGCAGTAATAAAAATTCGTGAGAGCAAACTACCTGATCCGAAAGTTATTGGTAATGCAGGAAGCTTCTTTAAAAATCCTTCTATCACGCTTGATCACTATCAATCACTGCAAAAAAGTTATCTAACTATACCATCTTACCCTTCTGTAAATCAAGAAGTTAAAATTCCAGCAGGTTGGCTCATTGAACAATGCGGATGGAAAGGAAAAAAAATAAATGAAGTAGGTGTTCACGCACATCAAGCTCTTGTGTTAGTGAATTATGGAAATGGAAATGGAAAAGAAATTTTTGACCTCGCGATGAAAATTCAAGCGAGCGTGAAAGAGAAATTCAACATCACACTTACAGCAGAAGTAAATATTATTGAATGAGAAAAAGTGAAGTTATGGCCCCAATTGAAAAAATGTTGAACATGAATTTCTTCGATCATAAAAAAATATTTAGCAAAATATTTTTGTAGATTAATTTTTTGTTATACATTTCGTAAGTTTTAAACTAAAATATAAAACGCTATGGCAAAAAAACCCGCTAAGAAAGCAGCTAAGAAAGTAAAGAAAGCTGCTAAGAAGAAAAAGTAATCAAGCAAAGCTTGATGCTTACAAGGGAAGTGATTAGATCACTTCCCTTTTCTTTTTTAGCTGAAATCTGAAATCTCTCTTCAGAAAAATTTACCTCATCATCCACTCGATCAATCTCAATTTATAAATTCAGTTCTATTGAAATAGCTATTTTCATAGTTAAAACGCATTGCAATCAGTAGCGAGAATCATTTTTCAGGTATCGGTTGCGTAAATATTGTGTGTTTGATTCTTGTTTGCCATCTTAAGATGCGTTTAACTTTGTAGAAACAAAAAACAAATTATGGCTAAAACTATCGCCAAAACTAAAATAGAAAAACCTGTTGCTAAGAAAGCACCCGCTAAACGTGCCACTGCTACCCAAACTGTAGATATAGAAAAAGTTTCGATAAGCATATTGGAGAAACTTAAATCTTTGAATGCAGAGCCACAACTTCAATCTGAGATTGAATGGTGTTTGGGTAGTTACAGCCATGATAAAAATCCTGTTGGACTTATTCAAACAGGAGAAAGAGCGATTATCTTCTTTCAATCTGAGTTGGCTAAGAAGACAAAAGGAATTACTGCTAAGTTTGTTGCCGATATTGAAAAGGCAATAAAAAAGTAATCTCAAAATTGAAATAAGGAAAAAGGCCAGTTGATCTGGCTTTCTTTTTTTAGATCATATGTGTTACACTCGATATGGTGCCGTGATATCGGGTACACTCTACGCCAAACTTATTTAGGAAGTCAACACCTTCATCAGTCGGTAGGTTTTTGAATTGAGCATAAGAGTTCAAATAAATCACTTTGCGAATACCCATACTAAAAATAATTCGCGAACAAGCCAAGCAAGGGGACAGTGTAACATACAGAGTTGCTCCATCTACAGAGGTTTTATTTTTTACGGCATACAATATTGCATTTTGCTCGGCATGAATGGCTAATGAGCAACCACCTTTAGAATCTCTGGGGCAACCAACCTCTGCCCATTCTTCATCGCAATTGTGAGTTCCCGAGGGGGGGCCATTATATCCAATAGAGATAATTCGGGTGTCTTTTGTTAGCACCGCGCCCACATGCCGCTTTATGCAATGAGAGCGCTTGGCTAAATTCACGGCCAGCTCCATATAGATATCATCAAAAGCAGGTTTTATTGAAGGCATGGGTTAGGGATTTATCAAGATGTGTAAAAATACAGATTGCAATCAAATTCTTATATTCGCTATCAATTGATAATGAGATGATTTTTGCAAATAAAAACAGTGACACATTTTTCACTCATGCACCGAACTTAAATAATACTATGCGATTAGTCATTTTACTATTAGCAATCTCATTTCTACAATCAAACGCGCAAAGTGAATTAGCAAAAAGAAATGGCTTCAAAGACATTAAACTTGGCCATCCGGTTGACAGCATTAAGGGAGCGATCTTCAAAAAAGAGTTTATTGAACTGAAGGAGTTTCCTGCCAAGTTGTATGAAGTACAACATCGCGATTATGATAAGATCGGAACCGTTAGCGTAAAGGAAATAGAATTAAAGGTTTATAATGGATTGATTTATGAGATCAAGGTGAGTACCGAAAAAGATCCGCAGATAATGAAAGCCTTAGAAAAATCTTATGGCAAAGCAATCTACAGCATTCGCGATGAACGTTTTTATTGGCGCGCCACCGATACGCTAAGTCTAGTATATAAAGGCCACCCGAAAAAAATAGAATTAAGCTACCGAAGCGTACCCGTTCGCAAAATGATGTTCATCGACAAAGGCAAGAAGATAGAAGCTATTGCTGATGACTTCTAGGTCGGGGATCAGTTAATAATTATCAGTAAGATGTTACCATCAACTGATAACAATTAACCAATAAGTATTTATTTATAACTGATTCTATAAATAACACCTGCCTGATCGTCCGACACCAGCATAGAACCATCCGGCATCACCAAAACATCAACAGGCCTACCCCAAACTTTTTGAGTAGCATCGTCCATCCAACCAGTAGCAAAGGTAGTGTAGCTAGTTACTTTTCCCATTGCATCCATTTTTGCTAATCCAAGTTTGTATCCGTTTTTCTTAGAGCGATTCCACGATCCGTGTTCGGCTAAAATAATTTGATTCTGATATTCGGCAGGAAACATCTTTCCTGTATAGAATTTCAAACCAAGTGGTGCCACATGCGCGCCTAAGTTTTGTGCAGGCTTTGTAAAATCAGTGCATGGACGCTTGTTGCCGAATTCCGGATCTGAAAT
This sequence comes from Cytophagales bacterium, assembly GCA_025359125.1. Classification (GTDB taxonomy): domain Bacteria; phylum Bacteroidota; class Bacteroidia; order Cytophagales; family Cyclobacteriaceae; genus ELB16-189. Next base: position 27,981 of record JANYHI010000046.1, on the reverse strand, counting down.
CGTTCCGCCATGGCAATATGGATACCCAAAATGCATTCCTGCTTTTGGTGCTGTGTTCAATTCGCAAGGAGGCAGATCATCGCCCATCATGTCTCTTCCATTATCTGTAAACCAAATATTTTTAGTTTGTGGATGCCAAGTAAAACCAACAGTATTTCTTACCCCACTCGCAAATAATTCCAAACCCGTTCCGTCTGCATTCATTCGGTGGATAGAAGCAAAAATTTGATCCTTCGATTCACAAATATTACAAGGGGCACCAATAGGAACATACAACTTTCCATCTGGGCCAAATGCGATATACTTCCAGCCATGATGTTTCTCGGTAGGAAATTTATCATAAATAATCTGAGACTTCCCTGGGTTATCTAGCTTAGCTTCAATACCTGCAAACTTATGAATTTGGTTGACCTCTGCTACATATAAGTCGCCATTTCTAAAGGCAACTCCATTAGGCATATTTAAACCCGATGCAATAACCCATTTCTTATCCGCTTTAAAATCTCCATCTGTATCTTTTACCGCGTACACCTTATCTTCACTTCTGTTTCCAATAAACAAAGTGCCACTAGGTGATAGAGCCATCGAGCGGGCGTCTTCCACTTCAGCGTAAACGCTAATACTAAAACCTTTCGGGAGTTTTATTAAATCTAATGGCAAACTTGCGCTTGCCTCGGTAATTGCAGGCATGGCATCGCTAGGCATGGCCTTCTTAGAAGTATTATTACAACATAAAGCCAATGTTAAAAGGCTTAAAGAGAAAATGGACTTAGTTGATTTCATGTTGGCAATGGAATAAATGTGAATTTAAAATTACTACTTATTAAAGGCCAAAACGGAAATTTTTGTTTGAAATAAGTTTTGAAGAAGATAAGCGGTAAACTAGAAGTAGCCTTTGTGCCAAAGGCTTAACAAATCCATACTAACCGCAACACCTACATGCAAAAAAGCTCCTAACCAAACAGAATTTGTTCGGTAACTCATCAATCCCAAAAATACTCCTGCAAAAATAGAACCGATACATTCGGGCAGCGGCTTAGAAAAATGAATCATACAATAAGGCACCACCATTACAAAAACTGAGTAGATACCCATTTGTGTTTTTAGCCCTTGTACTATAAAACCCCGAAAGAAAAATTCTAACGCAAAAAACTGAAGAACATAGGCTAACTCCCAAATAACGAAGTAGGGAACTATATCTGCCTTATCTAACGGAACAAAGAATGGATACGTAATCTGAAAAGCAGATGAATACGAGGCGATGAGTACAATTGGAAATATCAATACAAAAGCAAGTAAATAGTACTGATAGCATGAAAACATCCCTTTAAATTTTAATCCGTAATCCTTGATCCGTTCTTTTAAAATAAATCTGATTGACAAAAACGGGATGACTACATAAAAAATGAGAAGATGAAATACCCAATAAAGCAACTGATAGAATTGCTTCAACTCGCTTTTGGTAAGAATATATTGAAGCTTGTCATACAAATTTTGAAACCCCAGCACATAAAATAATTGTTGATACTGTTCAAAAATTGATGAAGCCGATAGAAAATATGCGCCTGTCAGGCAAAACGCAACCATGATCAATACGAATGCGGGCTTAAAAGAAATAGCCTTGATCTCTTGTTTAGAAAATAGAAAATTCATGAACGCAATCTAAATCAAATTGACATTGGAAGAATTAAACAATCTCATAATACCAAAATCAAATTATCTTTACAGGAATTTCTTCTAAAATGGTCTCAGTTTCTAATATTTCCTACTTTATCGGAGGGCGAGCCCTCTACCAAAATGCTTCGATGTTCATTAAACCAAATGATAAAATCGGGCTGATTGGATTAAACGGGCGAGGAAAATCTACGCTATTAAAAATCATTAACGGAGATATTCGCATTGATGCCGGCTCTATCAGCAAAGCAAAAGATTGCACCATTGGTTTTCTAAATCAAGATTTATTGTCGTATCAAACAGACGATGCCATTTTAACCGTGGCAATGGGTGCGTTTAAAGAAGCCGTTGATACGCAACGCCAATTAGAAAAAGTAATTCATCAATTAGAAACAGAATATTCAGATGAGTTGGTAAACAAGCTAACCAATCTGCAAGAGAAGTTTGAACAACTAGACGGTTACACTATGCAATCCAAGGCCGAAGAAGTTTTGGAAGGCATTGGTTTTTCTACCAAAGACCTGCACAGGCCTTTGCGTGAGTTCTCAGGAGGTTGGCGAATGCGTGTGATGTTAGCGAAGCTATTATTAGAGAAGCCCTCCTGCCTCATGTTAGATGAGCCTACCAATCACTTAGATCTTCCTTCCATCGAATGGGTAGAAAATTATTTACGCAATTATGAAGGTGCAGTTGTTATCGTTTCTCACGATCGTACTTTTTTAGATAACGTAGCCAGCAAAACGGTGGAGGTTACGCAAGAGCAACTCATCACCTACGAGGGAAATTACACTTTCTACCTTCAAGAGAAAGAGATGCGCGAAGAGATACAACAGGGTGCATACGAAAATCAACAAGCAAAAATCAGACAGACCGAACGATTTATTGAACGCTTTCGCGCGAAAGCAACTAAATCCAAACAAGTTCAATCGCGGGTAAAAGCACTCGATAGAATGGACAAGATTGAAGAAGTTGTAAATGATACAGCCGAAGTCAATTTTAGATTCACCTTCAAGCAAACATCGGGTCGGCATGTGATAACGATGAAGGATATCTCGAAAGCCTATGGGCCGCTTGATATTTTAAAGAACACAAGCGCAGTTATTGAACGTGGAGATAAAATCGCTTTGATTGGAGCCAACGGAAAAGGAAAGTCAACTCTTCTGCGCATTATTGCCAATGGTGAAGATGTTCAAGGCGACAGAACGATAGGGTACAACGTGATTTACGGATTTTATGCGCAACATCAATTAGAATCGTTAAAAGTTAATAATGAAATCTTAGATGAACTAAAACAAGCAGGCAGCGGCAAGACAGAACAAGAGCTCCGAAATGTGCTTGGCTGCTTTTTATTTACCGATGAAGACGTCTTCAAAAAAATAAAAGTTCTTTCGGGCGGTGAGAAATCTCGCGTGGCATTAGCAAAGACACTAATATCAGAAGCAAATTTTTTGTTATTGGATGAGCCTACCAACCATTTGGATTTTATTTCAGAAAATATTTTAATCCAGGCACTTCAACAGTATCAAGGTACTTTTATAGTGGTTTCGCACAACAGGCACTTTGTAAGTCAGGTAGCAAATAAAATCTGGTATATCGATAATCATCAAATCAAAGTGTATCCCGGCACCTATGATGAATACGAATACTGGCGCAAGAAAAATGAAGCTGCGCCCGTAGAGGTCGCTCCAGCCAAGAAACAGGGAGCAAAACCAAAACAAGAAAAAACTTCTACGCCTACCAATACAAAAAAGATTGCCGACTTAAATAAAGAATTAAAAAAGGTAGAAGATGCCATTCATCAAATTCAAAAAGAGAAAGAAAAAATTGAGCTTGAAATGAGCAAACCCGAAGTATTTTCTAATTTCGAAAAACTAAACGAGTTCCAGCAATCGTTTGAGAAGGTTGACTTTAAACTAGAAGAAGAGAACAAGAAGTGGGAAGCTATTGCTTTAGAGATTGAAGAGCTTGAAAAAAGCTAAATTCTTCAAGAATAAAGGTCTTTCTTTCCAAAGCAAACGCTACAAATAAGCCATGCCACTCCGAAAACAAGCTGCAACAAAAGGAATCTTAAGAAGAACATATTATTGGTGTCTAGGTATATTCTTTGATAATTAAAAATCGTTCGGGTTTAAAAGGAACTTCCTTTTAATTCGATTTAAAAAAAATACTTTTAGACGAAAGCCAATGCTACAGACAATCCTTCAATACTGAATTAAGGCCATAACGTAACCCAAGAAGTAAAAAAAATTGATCGTGATTGGTAAATTTATAACTGAACTCAGCCTTCAATAATCTCTTTTTCGCTTAGCATGAACTTTGTATACATTTTTTACATCTGATCTCAACTAAATGCTGGAATACAAATTGAGTTAATATTTACGTTAGATTTGAATAATGTGTAATTCAAAAAGAGCAACAAATATACTTTTTGCAGCCTTTCGGGATATTTACTTACGGCTTGGCAAGCACTTTGATCTGCAACGCAGGCAAATATCTCAAACCGATTATTTAAAATCGATCGTCATTTGGATAACCGTATTTTGTTGGTTCCCTACTGAAGCACAAAAAACACTTAGCTACACCGATAAAACATACGAACAACAAATTCGCACCGTACAACTCTTCCCCAACTTTGGTGGCACACGCGATTATTTACAATCTCCGGCAGCACCAATGCAAGAACAAAATCTGATTTTAGAGTTTGACGATCTGCAAGACAATAGAAACAACTACTACGTAAAGCTCATTCATTGCAATTACGATTGGACTAAATCAGTCCTAATGGATTTAGATTTTCTGGAAAACTTTAATGAAAATCCCATTACCGATTACACTTTCTCAATCAACACACACTCACGCTACATTCACTATCGATATCCCGTTCAGCCCGTAAAACTTCCTGGCAATTATTTATTGATTGTTTACCGAAATGATAAATCTGATTTAGTCTTAAGCAAACGCATGATGATTTATGACAATCAAATTGGGATGGTGAAAGATAATTTCTTTATTGGCGCGGGTAATTTAAATTCAGCTAAACAACAATTTAATTTTGATTTGGACTATTCCAATTTAGAAATTCTCAATCCTTTAGAAACTGTACACGTTACACTTCGGCAAAATCAGCGATGGGACAACGCAAAATTTAATCTTCAGCCAAGTTTTCTTCGCGACAGCGAACGTAAATTAGAATATCGTTTTCTGGATACCGAAAAACAATTTGACGGAGGAAATGAATTTAGATTCGTAGACTTTCGATCGTTAAATTATCCTGGCCAAAACACGGGAAAAATAGTTAAGAATGTAAAGCCTTACGAATTATATGTTGCGCTAGATGTTCCTAAATCTTTTGATTCCTATGCATATGCACTCTATCCAGATCTAAATGGAAATTACCTGATCGAAAATTTAGATGTAGGCGAACCAACCCTAACCGGAAATTATATCTATACAAGCTTTTATCTTAAATCGCCTCAGCCGATAGATGGCGAAGTGTATATCATCGGTGCATTCAATAATTATCAACACCTTGAAGAAAATAAAATGAAATATAATTCTACAGGCTACTACGAAAATAGACAGTTTCTCAAGCAGGGATTATACAATTATCAATATGAAGTGATTTCAAAAACTAAATCCGCAACTTTTATAGAAGGAAGTCATTATCAAACAGAAAATGTGTATGAAGTGTTAATCTACAATCATCCATTTCGGCCAAATGCAGATTTATTAATTGGCTATTATTTAATGCCGGTAAATCCGCGCTAAGCGTAAGTAGCCTCCAAATCGGCCTCGCGCTTTTGCGTGTTCGCTCCCGCTATGTCTACCATTCCAAATCCTTTGTGCGAAAAATAACCTAACCCATTTTCGTAAATAAATTGCTGAACGGGTTGAGGTGCATAAAGTGTAAATGGGAAAGTATATCCACGAACTTCATACTTCACATCAGAATCATAGAGAGGATAAATGCGAGCAAACTTTTTATGAGAAGATTGAATACGATCGATGTATTCTTTATCAGCTACTAATTGAAATTTATAAAAATCAGCAATCTGCTGATCGGTAAATTTTTTACTGGCGACCATTCTCTCAATGGTATTATCATAGAGCAAATCTGAAAACTCATCTGTTTCGGGTACAATAAATCGCTTACTTTTTTCATCGTTAAAAGAGGATGGCAACAAAACAATTGGCGAAATGCAAAGAAATTTTACAGAATCATTAATTGTAACGGGTTCTTCTAACTCAGTCGCTTCTGGCACTAATTGCAAACTGCCAATTAATAATTCTTTTTGCTCTAATAAGATTGAAATGAAATAATCCAAAAAAGTCTTGTCGGATGATGAGAATACAAGTGTAACTCTTGACGAGTAAAAATGAAGTCCCTTTCTGCTAATCTTGATTTGGCCTTTTAAGCCCGAAAAATTGTACTGAGTATAATTGAAAAACTCGGGCTTCTTGCCCAGCATAATCAGCCCTTTGATGGTTTGAGCCAACAAAAACTGGTGATGAAAGGGCACATAGGCTCCTCTGTTTTTTAAAGAAAAGACGATTCTGGTTCTCACGATTCTTTACGCTAAAAAAAATAGCCAGTTAACGATACCGCATCAAAAAAATTAGGTTGCGGATAGCTAAAGTACTAAAAATCAGATAAATCGAAATGGGCTTGTAAGGAAAAATCAAACATTGAAGCGAAAATGCATAACATCTCCATCCTGAACTACATATTCTTTGCCCTCTACCGCTAGTTTGCCCACCTCTTTGCAGCCTGCCTCGGTCTTATACTTTTGATAATCAGGTATTTTGATAACCTCAGCCCGTATAAATCCTTTTTCGAAATCTGTATGAATAACGCCTGCAGCCTGCGGTGCTCTCCAGCCTTTATGTATGGTCCATGCCCGAACTTCCTTTTCTCCGGCTGTGAAATAAGTGATCAAGTCGAGTAAGGTGTAGGCAGCACGAATCAATCTACTTAATCCAGATTCCTTTAAACCGTATTCGTCCAAAAATACTGTTCTATCTTCTTCACTTTCTAATTCGGCAATCTGCGCTTCTATTGCGGCACAAACAATTACTACCTCTGCTCCCTCTTCTTTCACTAATTTTTTTAGTGCCTCAACATGCGCATTACCGGTATGGATAGATCCTTCATCTACATTGGCAACATAAATAACAGGCTTATCTGTTAAGAGTAATAAATCTTCCACTGCCTTCTTATCTTCTGGTTCTACCTGTAAGCTTCTGGCATTCTTTCCAGCCAACAAAGTTTCTTTGTATGCAACCAGTGTAGCTAATTCCTTTCTCGCCTTCACGTCTCCACTCTTAGCGGTTCGCTCAACTTTGTTGATTTTTTTCTCGATTGATTCGAGATCTTTCAATTGCAGTTCCGTGTCGATAATTTCTTTGTCAGAAATAGGATCTACTTTTCCTCCTACATGAATGATGTTATCATTATCAAAGCAGCGAACCACATGGGCAATGGCATCCACTTCTCTGATGTTGGCCAAAAACTGATTGCCCAGACCTTCGCCTTTGCTGGCGCCTTTCACTAATCCGGCAATGTCCACAAACTCAAAAGCGGTAGGTAATACTTTTTGTGGGTTCACCAGGCTTTCTAATATTTTAAGGCGTTCGTCAGGAACTGAAATAACCCCCACGTTAGGTTCAATCGTACAAAAAGGGAAATTTGCAGCTTCCGCTTTATTATTTGAAATCGCATTGAATAAGGTCGATTTTCCAACATTGGGTAGCCCCACAATACCACATTTTAATCCCATGTATTCAGTTTTTAAGGCGACAAAGATAAATTAGATTTTAGGATTAAGGACAACTATAAAAAGCTTTCTTTTTTCCTTTTAAGGAAAGGTGACTTAGAAAAGCCAAAGGCTAAGAAATGTCTCAGAAAAATGAATTTAAGCCATCCTATATTTTTTCAGAAATCCCTGTGAATTCAATACCTCAATCTTAGAAAAAAAGAAATCATCCCTATCCTCGGTAACAATGCACTTGCAATTGGCTGCTTCCGCAGAATAGTACTCAAGCCCATCTTCAAAATCGTGGATATTTTTATTTTGGATTGCTTTCATCACAGTAACCTTATCTGTAGGGGCTATCTTTAACTTATTGCAAAGCAGCTCTATTTTAGTTTTAGCCAGTACTGTCCCGCATTTCTTTTCTGCAAAGTAAAAGGCAATGGCCAAGCAAATAGGTGAAGTGAAAAGTTGAAATGTATTAACATCTGCTAAACTAAGTACACGAGACGAATAGGTAAACAGTGGATATTCTTTGTTTAGCACTGAAACTAAAATATTAGCGTCCAAAAATATTTTCACTTTCTAGATTTGTAGTACTCTTTTTTTAAACTTTTGCGCGTACTCACTTTGGTTTGATAGACTACCTCGCCCTCGGCTATTTGGTTCACCCAATTCGCTACGGGCAAATCTTCCAATTGTTGGTAATGACCGCTAGTAATTTTGCTGTACAAAAATTCAGTAAGCCGAGACAAGCTGATGTTGTTATCCTCAGCAAATTTTTTCGCTTTGCCGATAACATCCTCATTAAAACTTAGCGTAATTTTTGCGTCCATAACACATTTAAAATTATACGACAAAAATAATAATCTTATACGTATACGCCAAGAAATTAATAAAAAAAGAAAAAGCCTCGGTTTTCACCAAGGCCTTCTCCAGTTTAGGTATAGGTAAAGTCTTAATCCCACTTCAGCTCAGAATCAACTGTCGCAGGTTTTACATCAGATTCTCTTTCTTCACGCACATGATCAAATGAAGAGAAATCCACTTCTGGCATCAATTCGTTTTTAACATGATTAACTGTATTGTTCAATGCTTCTAAAAACTTATTAAAATCTTCTTTATATAAGAATATCTTATGCTTTTCGTAGGTAAACCCTTCATCATCTTTGTTAAAACGCTTTTTACTTTCCGTAATCGTCAAATAATAATCGTTTGATCGGGTAGACTTTACGTCAAAAAAATAAGTGCGTTTTCCGGCCTTTACTTTCTCAGAATAAATCTCTTCACGGTTGTTATTCTTTAGCTCTTCCACAGAATGTTAGGTTTAGGTTAGGGTTTAGGTAAACCGAAGGTAGTATTTTAAAAATTTAATGCAAAAAGAACATACATTTTTTAAGGGCTTTACGTTTCTTTAGGTTTAAATGAAATCTACATTTGAAGATATTAAGCAATCGGGCAGCCTAGAGCTATTGGCCAAGCAACTCGTTGAAGGGTTTATTACAGGTTTGCACAAGTCTCCTTACCACGGCTTTTCAGTTGAATTTGCAGAACACAGGCTATATAATGAAGGGCAAAGCACTAGGCATATCGATTGGAAAGTTTTTGCGCGAACCGATCGGCTTTATACTAAACAATACGAAGAGGAGACTAACCTTAGGTGCCTTATTGTAATGGATTGTTCATCATCCATGTATTACCCAAAAGGAGATTTGGCTAAAATAAAATTCAGCGTATATGCAGCATCTGCATTGGCATATTTGCTACACAAGCAACGCGATGCGGTTGGTATTTCTTTGTTTAGCAATCAAATTGAAGTGCTCACCCAAATAAAATCTTCTTCGGCACATTTAAATAAACTTTTCACGCTATTAGAAAATCAAATACTAAATAATTCGAATCAGCCTAAGAAAACAAATGCAGTAAATGTATTGCATGAGATTGCTGAAAAAATCCATAAGCGTTCGCTTGTCATTTTATTCAGCGATATGTTTGATAGTGGAGAAAACCTAGAGGAAATTTTTAAAGCCCTCCAACATCTTAAACACAACAAACACGAAGTGCTGCTTTTTCATGTTACCGATCATGACACAGAACTAAATTTTAATTTTGCCGAAAGGCCTTATGAATTTATTGATTTGGAAAGTGGCGAGAAACTAAAACTTCACCCGAGTGAAATTCGAACTCAATATGAAGAACAGCTCACGAAATTGCACGCCCAATTGAAGATGAAATGCAATCAACTTAAATTAGATCTCATTCCGGTAAATTCTAAGAGTAGTTACTTTGATGTGCTTCAGGCCTACTTAATTAAAAGATCGAAAATGAGATAATCTAAGATTGGAGTTGTTCATTGTGAAGATACGCCTTACGTGCCATTAATACATCTTTAGATTCTACGTGATCAGGATCTGGCACACAGCAATCTACAGGGCATACGGCAGCACACTGCGGCTCTTCATGAAATCCTGTGCATTCAGTACACTTTCCCGACACGATATAATAAAATTCATCAGAGACAGGGCTTTGCAAAAGTTTTGCATCGCTTATGCCCCCATCTTCTTGCTTTACTTGAATTAAAGCCGTTCCGCCAGCCCAAGTCCATTCACGTCCACCTTCATAAATGGCAGTATTTGGGCACTCCGGCTCGCATGCACCACAATTAATACACTCATCTGTTATCTTTATAGCCATAATAGCTTTCTTTCAATCAACTTTAAATTTGAATTATCTGCAAAAGTACGCCCCAATGGGCAATGTTCAAAACACAGGTTAGTATTCAAAAGTTTAAGGAAATTAAAACAAGTGCCCAAAATATCAATAAATGAATTTAGAAGAGAGAATTGAAGCGTTTTTGAAATTAGGAAGCCAACTAAAGAATCTAACAAGCGTAGGATTAGAAGATCTTAGTTACAAAGCCAGATCCGAAAATCCTTGGTTTACACACGAATCAGTTGTTTTATCCATTCAAGGGATCGCTTATATGTTGCAGCCAGAATCCATCAAACAATGGGTAAGCAATTATGATTTATCATCATTGTCAGAAAAGAGAATTGGCGTAGCAATGGCCGGCAATATTCCGATGGTTGGTTTTCACGACATGTTATGTGTATTGATTGCTGGGCACACACTCGTAGCAAAACTAAGTTCGCAAGACACTGTACTGATGCAATACATTGCTGAGTTATTAAAAAAAATCAATAAAGAATTCTCTACCAAGATTTTGTTTGAAGAAAGGCTGAAAAATATAGATGCGATGATTGCAACGGGAAGTGATAACACATCGCGCTATTTTGAATATTACTTTAGAAATATTCCACACATCATTCGCAAAAATAGGTCGTCTTGCGGAGTAATCATGGGAGCAGAAGATCCGACTGAAATCATAAAACTCGGATCAGATATTTTTAGCTACTTCGGACTGGGTTGTAGAAATATCTCTAAGATATATATTCCAATCGGATACGAAATCAAAAATCTGATGGAGCCAATTGAACAGTATAAAGAAATCATTCACCAGAATAAATACGTGAATAACTATGATTACCGTAAATCAATTTTTTTGGTGAATGGCGACAACTATTATGATAATGGATTTTTATTACTCCTCGAAAGTGAAAACTTAGTTTCACCTATTTCAGTTTTATATTTTGAGTATTACCAATCATTAGAAGATTTGAGTTCTAAAATTGCTATGCATACAGATAAAATTCAATGCATTGCTTCTGCAAAGGGATGGCTTAAAGAAAGTATTCCATTCGGAACCACACAACTACCTAAACTTTGGGATTACGCAGACCAAGTAGACACAGTTGAATTTTTAAGTTCAAAGTTTTAAGTTCAGAGTTAGTAATTGAGCTTAAACCTATAAATTTATTATTGTCCTCGAATAATTTCAACCCAGCCTGTAAATACTTTTCCGCTTACGCTTATCCGGTAGAAGTAGATTCCATCAGGATTGTTTCCTCCTGTCCAATCATTTTTATAATTAGATGAGGTGAAAACCTCTGCACCCCAACGATTCGAAATAATTACCTGTGTTCCATCTGGTAGATTTCGGACATAGAAATTGTCATTAGTCTTATCTCCATTGGGAGTGAAAACGTTTGGAATAAAGATGTCTGTATCCACTTTTATCTCAATGTTGGTGAATGTCTTTTGGCAACCCAACGCATCTGTAATCTTTAAATCATAAAGCCCAGCAAACAAATTCTTTGCTTCGTACTCCATTTTCAGACTCTGCGGATTTCTTGACGGCACCCCATGAGGATTCAAAATAAAAGTCTGTCCTGTGATGTACGGAGTCTTTAACTCAAGCTGAATATCATAAGGTTCTTTCTGACTTTCTTTGATACCAATCACCATGCTTCCCGTTGCAAGATCCGGCAGTGAAATTTTTCTGATTGTAAAGAGAGTATCCAAAGGAGCAACAGGGCCAGCTATAGTAAATGACTTGAAGGCTGAAGTAATTGGAACCGCGCAGCCAGTTGTTACAGATTGATCTTGATACAGCCTAACTTTATAATCTCCTTTACCTAGTCCTATTAAGTTTACTGTACCCAATGCTTGTAATTGATTAATTGGATTTACTGGAGCAACTGTAGCTGCCAGAATTATATTTCCATTACCATCAATGATCTCATAATTGTAATTTACAAGATTAGAACCTTTGATGTTAGTGAGAGACACTCCACCTTTATTTTCAAAACATAAAATATTAGATGCCGCCAAAGTAAAATCAACAGCACTTGGGCCACCGATCAAATCAATTTTAGGACTCTTAGTGAAACAAGCAGCGCCAACTGGAGTCATCGAAATATAATATCCTCCATTTGAGAGTGCGCCAAAAGTTACGGTAGCACTTCCTGATGACACCACATTTTGTATAGTAGTAGGCGGATTTACAGGATCTGTTGTTATTCCTACCTGAAAAGTGCCTGAAGACAATATAGTTAATACCACGGCACCATCTGTTCCATTTGAAAAACAGCTTGGATTACTAATAGAGGTTGAGTGGTTGACTAAGCCAGGAAAATTAACCGTAGTATTGAAATTAGCCTGACAGCCTTTTGAGTCAATCACAGACAATATATAATTACCACCACTCAATGCCTTTAATGTGTTATTGCCCGGCAATACTACAGAGACCCCGTTTAACTGATACGTATAAGGCGTTACTCCACCAGATACAGTTCCCACTAAAATTGATCCATCATTATTGGCACAAGAGGCAGCAGTTGGAGTTAGTATAGTTGTAATAGCCGGATTAGCATCTTGAATGGTAACTGTTACAGCTGCAAAACAAGGATCTGAAGAATTTCTTCTAACACTAATTACCCGTTGAAAAGATGGCGCAGCTCCAGCAGGAATTCCAGTGATTACATTCCCGGCCGTAAAGTTGGTAAAGGTGATTCCATCAAGAGACCATTGAAGTAAATTTCCCGTCTCACCTGCCACATCGAGCTGTAAAGAACCCGTAGAAGTGCCAGCACAAACAGGTGCAACAATATTAGATGCAACTGGAGTACCAACCGTTCCAGATTGATCAATTGTTACTTGGCCATTTTTAGTGCAACTCGGGTCACCATATTCAATCACATAATTATAAACTCCTATTGGCAAAGCCGGGAAAGAAGGATTATTAAAATTCGTTCTCGCTATTGTTGAATTGGTAGTAGAGATACCTGATATCGTTATTTTTACACCCGTATTATTTACGGCAGGCGTTGCAGGATTGATATTAAAATTGATTGCGCCATTAGAAAGCGTACAAGTCGCAGCCGTTGGCACGGGGGTAATCACAACAGTCGCACAAGTACCCGTTCCACCGCCACCAGTACAAAGTGGATCTGTTGCCAATAAAACATTGACAGTTGCTGTTGCTGTTAATTGAGCAGAACATGATCCGCCTCCGGTAGCAAAAATATTGAATGTAGTTGAGGCGACTAAATTACCAGTCGGCAAATTAATAGTAGCACCATTTCCATTTACTGAAGAACCAACTAACACATTGCCAGAATTATTTCTCAGTTGGTAAGAAACGCCCAACTCAGAATTTGCAACTTGAATGTTTGTGCCTGTTCCTGTGCATACAGCAGAACTTTGAGCAGATACTCCAAGCGCCACGTTGGGTTGTGTATTTACGGTTACGCTCGGCAATGTTGACATCATAATAGAACATGTGCCGTTTGAAGCTAAAATATTAAACGTGGTGTTAGCAGCAAGATTACCTGTGGGTAGATTGATGGTTGCACCGGTTCCATTTACAGTAGAACCGATTAACGAGTTATTCGAATTGTTTCTCAACTGGTAAGTCACTCCAACTTCAGAATTTGCTATTTGAATATTTGTGGCTGTGCCTGAACAAATAGACGCAGACTGCGGAGTAATAGTTAATGCTGTATTTAAAGATCCTCCAACTGTAATGGAAACAGTACTTGTTAATTGTACCGATGTACAAACACCACTTGTGGCTAAAACATTAAAAGTAGTATTCGATGCTAACACCCCGGTGGGTAAATTAATGGTTGCACTTGTTCCTGCTACAGCAGAGCCAATATTCGCATTAGATGCGTCCCTTAATTGATATGATACACCTATTTCGGAATTTGATACTGTAATAGAGCTACTTCCACCCGAACAAACCGGGTTAATAGATGCTGCCGTTGCCAGGCTTGAATTTGGATTAACATTAATAGTAACTGTGGCTAACGAGTTTAGTTGAACGGAGCAGGTTCCATTTGAGGCAAGAATATTAAAGGTAGTAGTTGATACTAAACTGCCCGTAGGTAAATTAATAGTCGCCCCGGTTCCATTAATAACACCTCCAATCAATGCATTAGTTGAATTATCCCTGAGTTGATAATTTACTCCAACTTCGGATGCAGCAACTTGAATATTAGTAGAAGAGCCGGAGCAAATAGGGGAACTTTGAGGCGTAACTGCTAGTGTGGCATTAATAGATCCTGAGACAGTTACCGTTACCGTTGTTGAAAGCTGTACTGATGAGCAGGCTGCACCTCCAGTAGCCAACACGTTAAAAGTTGTGGTTGCCGCCAAATTACCAGTGGGCAAGTTTATCGTACCACCACTACCAACTACCGCGCTACCAACTAAAGCATTGGTTGCATCTCTTAATTGATAAGATACACCTACTTCAGATGCCGCCACAGTAATTGTAGTAGACCCTCCGGTACAAAGTGGATTGATACTAGACGTAACTGTCAATGCCGGATTCGGATTGATATCAACATTTACAGTTGGAGTGGTAGTTAGTTGAACTGAACATGTTCCATTCGAAGCCAAAACATTAAAAGTTTGAGTTGCGATTAGATTCCCTGTCGGTAAATTTATTGACACACCTGTGCCCGAAACAATTGAACCTATAGTTGAATTGCTCGCATCTCTTAGCTGATAATTTACTCCAACTTCAGACGCGGCTATTTGAATATTTGTAGCACTTCCTGAACAAACAGGATTAGTTTGCACAGTTACTGTCAATCCTGAATTGATAGTTCCAGCCACAGTTACCGTTGCTGTATTGTTTAACTGAACGGGTGTACAAACTCCTCTTGTCGCCAACACATTGAAAGTAGTAGTTACAGCCAATACACCTGTTGTCAAATTTATGGTAGATCCTGTTCCATTAACTACTGAACCAACTACCGTTATCCCATTCCTTAATTGATAGCTCACACCCACTTCCGAATTGGCAACATCTATAGTAGTAGAGCCTCCATTGCAAAGAGGGCTCACGGCAGCACTAACTGCTAGTGTAGCGTTAGGAGGATTATCAACGGTTACAATCGCAGAAGATCCGGCAATGATCCCTGTACAATTAGCATCAGAAACTGACACCAAAGAATAAGTTGTAGTAGTTCCGGGGTTAACTGGAATAGTGAACGTGCTAAAGTTCGAATTGATATTAGCTGAAGTTGTTGTTCCATCTGAATATTTAAATAACCATGGGGCATTTCCTGTAAAATTTACTGTGAGGCTCGTACCCGACCCTGCACAAATGGTAGATGTTCCCGTAAGAGTTGCCGTTGGCAATGCATTTATGGTAACAGCCAAATTAACAGGGGCTCCTGCACAACCCGCAGAATTGGTTTCAACTACCTTTATATTAGCTGGTCCCGAAGTTACACCCCAATCGACAGTAATATTAGGATTTGTATTACCTCCTGATTGCACTCCTCCGGTGATCGTCCATGCATACGTACTTCCTGCTGTATTGGTAACACTATAACTTACTCCAACTGAGCCTGCACAAACAGGGGTAGTCCCTGAAATGACTGAAGTCGTTGGGGATGGTTTAACTGCAATTGTACCCGGTGCTGTATTCGTGCCACCTGTACAGCCCCCTGTTAACGTCACCGTGTAATTAAACGGACTGCCCACCGCAGTGGTCGGAGTACCGCTGATCGTTACTACATTCCCTGCCCAAACTCCATTCACTCCTGTCGGTAAACCGCTGAACGTGGCTCCTGTAGCACCAGTAGTAGAATAGGTAATATTAGTGATCGCTGTGCCTACGCAAACGGTCTGTGCATTCGTACCTGCCGCTGAACTCAACGCAATCGTGTTGTTCGCATTAACGGTGATCGTGCCGTTGGCTGTGATGCTACCACAGCCCCCTGTTAACGTCACCGTGTAATTAAACGGACTGCCCACCGCAGTGGTTGGAGTACCGCTGATCGTAACTACGTTCGCTACCCAGTTGCCTGTTACTCCGGTTGGAAGGCCGCTGAAAGTTGCGCCTGTAGCTCCTGTTGTGTTATAGGTTATATTGGTAATAGCTGTGTTCACACATACTGTCTGCACATCTGTGCCTACTGCTGAACTCAACGTAATCGTGTTATTCGGATTAACGGTAACAGATGAGGTAGTATTGCTACATGTAGTAGCAGCATCCATAAAAGTAAAGGTAACACTACCCGCAGAAATAGCCGTAACGAGTCCTGCATTTGTAACCGTTGCAAAAGCCGGATTACTACTCATCCATGTTCCACCAGTAGTTGGGCTAAGAGTCTCTGTTGAACCTATACATAAATTGGCAATTGGTGCACTTACAACAGGTAATGCATTTCTTGTAATATCCACAGCATCAGAATTCCCCGCACAGCCAGCCGTGGTTATAGTCCAAGTCAGCGTATTTACGCCAAGAGAAAGATTAGATGCAGTTGCATTGGGTGTATTTGCATTGGGTGAGAATGTAACGCCAATGGGTCCGGTCCAAGTTCCTGTTTCCAATGGGCCGGGAGAATTACCCGATAAAACTGCCATCGATGTGCAAACAGCAAAATCACCACCGGCATTGGGTAATGTGGAAATTGGCAAAGAAATATTCTGACCAATGCTACAATTATTTGCATCAACAATATTTACCGTATAAGATCCACCATCTAAACTAGAAGAAACGACCGTTGCCCCATTAGGCTGAGTTGAACCAGTAATTGGGGTAGAGGGTGGCGTAGTTGGCCAGGTTACATTATAAGAACCAGTGCCACCTGAGATAGTAAGATTAATTGCCCCGTTGGCGTTCCCAGATGGTGGTGCAAATAAAGGATTACAATCAGGCGTCAATGAATTTATGGTTATGGACAATTGTGGAGGCTCGGTTATCGTGATATCTAACGATCTATTTCTCTGCAAAAAGCCTCCTGTTCCTGCTGAACTGACGATAACACGATAGACATCTCCGGGGGCATTGGCAGGAATACCAAATGCATCTGCGCCAGGTTGATTCAAAGATGAATTACCCGTCTTAAATTGATAATTAGTCGTTGAAACACCTGAATAAAAAGCGAGTGTAACAAATCCACCTCCAAAAAATCGGTATTGAAGTTCTACGCTCCAAGGTGAAGTGGCAAGTGGACCGGTAGCTGAAATAGATACATTAATGACTCCATCATTACCACCAAAACACGAAACGTTTGTGTGCGTTTCTACAACTGATAGTTGCGAGAAAACCTGCTGACCGCATAAAAGTGTTAGACAAGTGAGTAAAATCCGAATACCGCGAAGCTTAACCATTTGACTTTCTCTCGTTAATTTTCATCTAACTCTATTGATTTCTTTCGGCAAATAAATGATTCTTCCTTTTTAAACTCAACAGTCACCCGATACTGACAATCAACCAATTTTGGCTCGTCAAATGACAAGGTAAGCCTACCAGCTCCTGTCGATCTTCTTAATTCAGTCAACACACCCGAACAGTTCTTGAAAAGAACATACTCAAAATCATCTTTCGAATCAATTTCAATCGAGAATAAAACTGAGCGACCCGCTTCTGTTTTCGACTTCAATTTGATTTGATTTGTGCAATCTATCTCTGAGCAGTCAGGCTGAAAGAAGATTAGGGCAATGAAAAGTAAAATGCTATTCACTCGAGTAATTATTGGTTAATCAAAAACAATCCATTATACATAATGCTCAAAAAAGTATAGTAACCCAATAAATCATGTAAAGATGAGCTATTCCCAAAAAATCAGCCTTTTGAAAAGCTGGCTTTACCCATCTAAGTAATATTTATATCAAAAAATGACTTTTAAAATTTTCGTGTCAGTATTTCACTCAGTATAAATGCCTTCTTAAAACCTTCAGGGTTTTGTAAATCCTTTACATAAGCCAATGCCGGAATAACCTGATTATCTTGCTCATAGCTTTTAAACTGTCCAAACCTGACTACCGTATCTTCCACCTTCATGGTTTCTTCTAAAGATGGACGATTGAAGGCGGCTTGCTTCGCTTTCTCATACGTTTCAAAAGTTTTATCCTGATCTCGTTGCCTGTAATCTACTTTCTCAACAACAGCCTCTTCTTCCTCTAAATCATCGTCATAATCAATGTACTCTTGCTTCTTATCTATTATTGGAGCAGGCATTGGAACCTTTGAAGATTGAATTTCTCTTAGCAAATCTTCAAAAGAAATGGGTTTAGAGGATTCTGGTGGGGTATTCGTCCGCTCATTATATGATGTAGGCTCGTCTTGAGGTTTTTTCTTTTTACCCCTTGCCAGAAACGTAACCACGATTACGATCAGCCAAATCCAAAATTGAATATTATCCATTCAGCTCAAATATATTGAATTTTTCAAAAATATTGACTTTCCACCCCAAATTTCGACATGGATAAAATGTGTATGAAATGAGAATAGGTGCCTTTCCAAATGCCAAGTTGAAAGTTATCTTTGCCGTCTTATTTTTTTTAAAACCACTAATACGAGCGACTCATGCAATTATCGAAACTGGAGATTAAAGGATTTAAAAGCTTTGCGGATAAAATCGTAATCAATTTTGACGAAGGGATTACTGGAATTGTTGGGCCAAATGGTTGTGGTAAATCCAATGTGGTGGATTCAATCAGATGGGTATTGGGCGAACAAAAAACTAGTGCGCTCCGGTCAGAGAAGATGGAGAACGTCATTTTCAATGGCACCAGCCAGCGATCTGCTCAACAAATGGCCGAGGTTTCCCTCACGATTAATAACACAAAAAATATTCTACCTACAGAATATTCTCAAATCACCATTACACGAAGACTTTACAGATCGGGTGAAAGCGAATATCTTTTGAACGGAGTTGCCTGCCGATTGAAAGACATCACGAATTTATTTTTAGATACAGGCGTTGCATCCAACAGTTATGCCATCATCGAATTAGGAATGGTAGACGATCTACTAAACGATCGTGATAACTCCAGAAGAATGTTATTCGAAGAGGCTGCCGGAATTTCTAAATTTAAAAAGCGTAAAAAAGAAACACTCAAAAAATTAGAAGATACCGATGCAGACTTAGAGCGTGTGGAAGATTTACTTTTTGAGATTGAAAAAAACATGAAGAGCCTTGAGAAACAGGCAAAACAAACAGAGCAGTATTATAAAATCAAAGAAGACTATAAAGAGAAAAGCATTCACCTCGCCAAAGTAGTGGTGAATAAGCAAAAAGATAAATTCAGCGTGTTGAATAAACAATCTGAATCAGAGAACGATCGTAAAACAAAACTGACTGCTGAAATAGCGGAGAAAGAAGCACTAATCGAGAAATCAAAATCGGAATTGATCTTGAAAGAGAAAACCCTTTCTTCCAGGCAAAAAGCGATTAATGAGTTTGTTTCAAACATTAGAAAGTACGAAAGCGACAAACAGATTAAAAATGAACGTCTTCGCTTTTTGAATGATCGGATTCTAAATTTAAAAGATCAAATTGATCAGGACAAGAAAAGTAATGAGCGCGCTCGCTTTAGCATTCAAAGCTTAGAAACAGAAAAAGAATCAGCTCACAGCATCTTAAAAGAAATATCCGATAAGGTAGAAGCTTTGCGTAGTGAGTTTGATGCTCAGAAAGCTGCCACATATACGTTACAAGGAGAATCAGATGCATTAAGACAAGCGCATCGCGCAAAGCAAGAAGAATCTTTTCAATTGAATAAAGATTTGGAGATTCGTGAAATTCAAATCTCTTCTTTCACGCAGGAACTAGAGCGCACCACAACCGACACTAACCAACAAAGTTCAAGTCTTGCTGAGTTTGAAAAGAAACTTGTTTTGTTGAATGACGAAATCAGCCAGAAAAATTCATATCTCGATAAACTAAAACGCGAAGAAGAAGATACTTTTCAGCGCATCGGGTCGCTGGAGAAGACAATAGAAATGATTCGCGATGAGATGACGGAGCATGGCCGAAAGTTAGATGCGCGTCAAAATGAATATCAGCTTACCAAATCGTTAGTTGAAAACCTAGAGGGGTTTCCGGAAGCCATCAAATTCTTAAAGAAAAATGTAGGATGGACTAAAAATGCTCCGCTCCTGTCTGACATTCTTTCTACCAGTGAAGAGTATCGTGTATCGATTGAGAATTATCTGGAGCCTTATCTCAATTACTATATTGTTGAGCACGAAGCAGAAGCTTATGAAGCCATCAATATTTTAAGTGATGCCAGCAAAGGAAAGGCGAATTTTTTTATTTTGGATTCATTCGAGAAATTCTCCTCGTCTCCTATTCAAATGTACAGCAACGCTTTCCCTGCTACGCAGATCATTGAGTTCGATCCGAAGTACACGAAGCTGATGTCTTTTATCTTAGATAAAGTGTACATCGCAGAGGGAGACGTGAAAACCATGTCGTCTGATGGCGATGTTGTATTTATCACCAAGAATGGAAAAATTACCAAACGTAAATTCAGTTTATCAGGCGGCTCGGTTGGGTTATTTGAAGGGAAGAAAATTGGCCGTGCAAAAAATCTAGAGAAGTTAGATAAAGAGATCAAAGACCTGACTAAGAAAGTGGATGACATCCGCCATTCCTTAATGGATCGTCAGCGTGAGCTAGAGAGACTTAGAAATAATACACTGAAGCAGCAAATTGAAGAAGCTCAAAATTCTATCAAGTTGGTGAATGATGAATCTATTTCTGTTCGCACCAAGCAAGAGCAATTCTCTACCATGCTGAACAGTGCCGATTTACGAAGAGAAGATATTCTGGAGAAAATAGATACGCTAACAAAAGAGATTGAAGAAATTAAGCCAAAATCAGAATTAGCATTTGTTGAATCTAAACAGCATGACGAAAGATTAAAGAAGCTGGTTCTTGACCTGACAACACAAAACGAATTACTAAGCCAGAAGTCAGCAGCTTTTAATGAGCAAAACATTTTCTTTCATCAACAGGAGAACCGTGTAAAAAGTGTGGAGCAGGAAATTCGATTCAAACAAGAATCGATGGAGCAAAGTACACTACGCATTGATGTGAATGCCGAAGAGCTGAAGAAGAATGACGAAGAGGCAAAAACCATCATCGAGACTACACAGAGCAATGATGTGGATTTGATTGCTATGTACACCGAGAAAGATGAAATGGAAAAAGGGTTGAGCGAAGCGGAGAAAGAATATTATTCGGGAAGAGGAGAAATTGATCAGTACGACAAAGACTTACGCGAAACTCAACATCAACGCCAGAACATTGATTCCATTTTGATGGAATTGCAAAATCAATTGAACGAAAGTAAACTTCAATTGAACTCTGTAAAAGAAAGATTATCTGTTGAGTTTAATATTGATTTAGATTCTGTTATTGGCGAACCAACGCCTGAAGAAGTAGAAATTTTCGAAAAAGCAGATGATGAGAAACTTCGTTCAGATGTAAGCAAGATTCGCGAGAAGCTAGATAACATGGGGCCGATCAATCCCATGGCAATGGAAGCGTACAATGAAATTAAACAACGTAATGATTTTATCATCGCGCAGAAAGAAGATTTATTGAAAGCAAAAGAATCTTTGTTTAGCACGATCAATGAAATTGAAGGAGTTGCCAGCGAAACGTTTATGCAGGCATTTCAACAAATCAAAGAACACTTTGTCAAAGTATTCCGATCACTATTCAACGAAGGTGATGATTGCGATTTGAAACTCGTTGACCCTAGTAAACCACTAGATTCTGAGATTGACATTATTGCTAAGCCCAAAGGGAAGAGACCCCTTACCATCAACCAACTTTCGGGTGGAGAGAAGACGCTTACAGCAACAGCTCTACTTTTCTCCATGTATTTATTAAAGCCTGCACCGTTCTGTATTTTCGATGAGGTAGATGCACCCTTGGACGATGCCAACATTGACAAGTTCAACAACATCATTCGCAGCTTTAGTAAGGATAGTCAGTTTGTGATTGTTACGCACAACAAACGCACGATGACAACCACTGATGTGATCTACGGAATTACCATGGTAGAAAAAGGAATTTCGAGAGTTGTGCCGGTTGACTTGAGAGAGTTGGCATAGCAGTTAATGGTTATTAGTTGTCTGTGATGTATTACCTGATAATTAATTAATAACCATTTATTTTTTTATCTGCCCCAAATAAAGAGCAGCTACTACTAAGATTGCACCAATTGCAGTATGAATTGTAAAAGGTTCATCAAGTAAAAACGTAGCGTAGGCAAACCCAAATACGGGGCAAAGGAAAAGCCAAAGCGAGGCACGCACGGCATCATCTTTCAATAGGCGCAGCCATAGTTGCACTGCTATAATAGAAACTGGAATAATTAACCAAGTTAGCGAAAGCCAGAATCTTAAATCAAAATTATTTACATCCTGATGGAGTAGCCACGCAAAAGGCAGCAGCAGCATTCCTCCAATGAAAACCTGCCAGCCGTTTATAGTTATGCGCTGAAGTTTCCATTTAACGGAGGCATAATACACTGACCCGATGGAGTACATCAACATGCAAAGAATAATCAACAACACTCCACCCACAGTTGAGTGACCTGATCGAATCAAGGGAAAGGTTGCAATCCCCACTCCCACCATTCCCATCACAATACTTATCCATTCGCGAAATAAAACTTTTCGCTTCAATATCACGGATGAAAGAATGCTGATCATTAAAGGATTCAATGCGATGGCCATAGTGGTAATACCAGCAGCCACATATTTTAACGCCAAAATAAAAATGCCTAAGTAAAGTGCGGTGTTGAATAATCCGAATACGGTAATATGCCACCACTCTTTTCCTTTCGGGAACAAATCTTTATTAATTAGATGTGCAACAACCAACAGGATGACTCCTGCCATCAAAAACCGGAGTGTAAAAAAGGTAAGTGGCTCAACAGATTTCAATCCAAACTTGCCAGCAGTTGAAGCCGAAGCCCATAGCAGAGCGAATACTAAGCCTGTTGATAAGTAGGAGAGACTTGATTTCTTTATCAAACTTCGTTATTAGTTATCGGTTAATCGTTATTGGTATAAACGCAATAAGCAAAGATTCCAATAGCTATTAACTGATAACTTATACCTTTTTTCAGCTAACAGTAGAACCCGCACTTACTATTTCATTTGGCTGTAGGAGTCTAAGCGTACCATCTTTGTCTTCTGCCATTAAAATCATCCCTTGAGATTCTACACCCATAATTTTTCTGGGCGCAAGATTAATTAAAATCGAAACCTGCTTGCCTATAATTTGCTCGGGCGAAAAATGCTCCGCTATCCCGCTCATTACTGTTCTATGATCTATGCCAGTATCAACATTGAGTTTTAATAACTTCTTAGATTTTTCTACTCGCTCGGCAGATAAAATGGTGCCCACACGGATATCCATTTTAGAAAAGTCATCAAAACTAATTTCTGCTTTGGCTGGAATTACTGGTTGATTGGCTAGTTCCATTTCTTTTTTTGAATCAGTAAGTTTTTTGATTTGGGCATTGATAACGTCATCTTCTATTTTTTCAAATAGCAAAGAAGGCTCGCTCAACAAATGATTTGGCCTTAGTAAGTTAACAGAGTCAGCGCTACTCCATGATAATGAATCTATATTAATCTGCTTCCTTAATTTTTGAGCTGTAAATGGAAGAAAGGGTTCTACAATTACGGAGAGTCTTGCAATAATTTGAAGTGATAGGTTGAGAATCGTTCCAACGCGCTCCATATCCGTTTTAGCGAGTTTCCAAGGTTCTGTTTCGGCCAAATATTTATTTCCTAATCGGGCAATTTGCATCATATGAGCAGTGGCCTCTCTAAAACGATAGCCATCCAAAGCCATGCCCAAAAAAGCTTGAGTCTCGCCTAATTGATTCACCAAATCGTTATCAACTTGATGAAGGATTCCTCTATTGGGAACCTTATTCTCAAAATATTTTTGAGTGAGTACCAAAGCACGATTCATAAAATTTCCAAAAATCGCGACCAACTCATTATTGTTTTTCGATTGAAAATCTCTCCAAGTAAATTCGCTGTCTTTTGTTTCAGGGAGATTTGTTAGCAAGGCGTATCTCAAAACATCGGGCTTGCCCGGAAAGTCCTCTAAGTACTCATGCATCTCAATCGACCAGCCACGACTTGTCGACATTTTATCGCCTTCCAAATTCATAAATTCATTTGCCGGCACATTATCAGGTAAAATATAGTCACCCGCTGCGTGAAGAATAATCGGGAAAATTATACAGTGAAAAACAATGTTATCCTTACCAACAAAATGAATCAACTTAGTTTCTTTGTCCTGCCAATAAGGCTTCCAATCAGCGGCAGTTATATTTTTAAACTCACGCTGGGGTGTAGAAAATTTTTGTTTGCCTTCTGCCATTTCCTTAAACAACGCACGTGTTGCAGAAATGTAGCCGATCGGTGCATCGAACCAAACATAAAGAACTTTGCCTTCTGCATTTGGCAATGGCACTTTAATTCCCCAATCCAAATCGCGTGTCATCGCTCGGGGTTGCAGCCCGGCATCAATCCATGATTTACATTGGCCATATACGTTTACTTTCCAATCGTCTTTATGCGATTTTAAAATCCAATCACTCAACCAACCTTCATAATTTTGCAATGGTAAATACCAATGCTTTGTTTCTTTTAAGACGGGTGAATTGCCAGTGAGCGTTGATCTCGGATTAATTAATTCACGCGGGCTCAGCGTTGATCCGCATCGTTCGCACTGATCGCCATAAGCATTCGGATTAGCGCATTTTGGGCAAGTGCCAACAATGTATCGGTCAGCCAAAAATACATTGGCCTTATCATCAAAATATTGTTCAGAAACTTCTTCAGTTAAAAGACCTTTGTTATAAAGATTTAAAAAAATCTCTTGCGATGTCTCGTGATGAATTTGCTCACTCGTTCGATGATAAATATCGAACGACATACCTAACTTTTTGAAGCAATCCCTAATTTGCGCATCGTACTTATCAATAATTGCCTGCGAAGTAGTGTTCTCCTTTAAGGCCTGATTAGGAATAGCAGTTCCATGCTCATCGCTTCCGCAAACAAAAACAACATCCTTATCTAGCGACCGCAAATACCGAACGTAAACATCAGAGGGGATGTAAGCGCCCGCTAAATGCCCAATATGCTTCGGCCCATTTGCGTAAGGCAAGGCTGCTGTTATCAAATATCTTTTAAAATCTTTACTCATAGCTATTTAAAACTGCGCAAAGATGAGAAAATGTAGAATAAAAAATTGAGTTAAAATCAGTGCTTTTAAGAGGAGATTTCCTCTTGAATCATTTTAATGTCTTCTGTTTGTTGTCTACGTTTTTCTATAACAACAGAAATATCTAATGGTAACTGTACCAAAAACAGAGTGCCTTCTTTTGAAGTCTTCTCTAGTTTAATCTCTCCGCCCAATTTATCGGTGCAAATTTTGGAAAGATACAAACCAACTCCCCCGGTTTCAGATCGTTCTGAAGCCCGCATAAACATATGAAAGACTTCGTCTGTCGGGGTGTCCAAAATTCCGATTCCATTATCTTCTACTTTAATTAAAAGGTGTGCCGGAGTTTGTGATACAGAGACGCTTACGAAAGGTGAAACTCTCACCGAATTATTATAGAATTTTATTCCGTTATCAATCAGGTTTTCCAAAATAGTTCTCAACAGCTCCGAATCAGAAATGACACTTACGTTAGCATCGATAGTATAAGAAAAATTAACACCACTCTCTTTGCACTTTTTTTCTTCTGTGAGTGATATCTCTGTTAACAGTTTTTTAAAATCAATTTTTACAGGCGACAAAACGGATTGATTCACCTTACCAACTGCAGTAAGCCTGCTTAAGATGTTCGCCATTTTTTCTGACTGAACACCTAACTTTCCTAAAATCTCTGTTACTTTTTGATCTTTTGATTCGATGAGACCCAGATTACACAAGCCCTGAAGAGTCATTAACGGCCCGCGAATATCATGAGAAGTTTTATAAAGAAAATTATCTAACTCAGAGTTCACCTGTGTGAGCATCAAGTTCGTCTTGCTCAAATCGGCTGTCTTATCTTTTACGCGTTTATCTAGTTGTTTGTTCTGTGCCGCCAGCAATTGATTCTGGTCTTGAATTTTAACTTTAGCCATAGACAGTTCAGCACTTACACGTTGTTGCTTTCTATTAGCCACTAACAAAACAGTAGCTAAGCCCAAAACCAAAAGCGTGATGGCCACAATAAAAATATATTGGTTGCGCTGCCGCTCTATTAGTTGTTGCTTAAGTTGAAGAACCTGGTCTTGCTCGTAAATAGTTTTAATATTCTCGCGCTCGGCATAGTTGGTTTGAACCTTGGCTAGGTTTTTTATTAGTTCATCACTGTAAATACTATCTTTCAATTGAGTGTACTTATTGAGATAATAAGCCATTTTTTCATAATTGTGCTCTTTAGAATAAATTTTGGCGAACTGGTCATACAATTGAATGAGTGGTTCGACAAAATCTGAGCCCTCAGCTAAAACTAATTCTTCTTCTAAGTACGCGAGCGCTTTCTCATCATTTCCTCTAGAAGACTCAAGCAGACTTAGCTGATGATAATTATTGATTTGATAGATGGAGTTGTGTTGTTTCTTTGAAATTTCCAAAGATTGTAAAAAACAGTTTTCAGCCTTCTCTAAATTCTTGGTTCCAAGGTGAGCAATACCAAGACCTAATAACCCTTCTCGTTTAACATTGTCGCTACAATTTTCTTTGCAAACATTAAACCCTTCATCAAATTGCTTAGTTGCTAATTTAAAATCCCCTAACTGGTTGTAGCAAATTCCAAGATTAATAAATATCCTATCTAAATCGCTATTATCTCTCAATTCTATTTTTATTTGAATTGCTCGAATATAATATTCAATTGCTTTATTGGGATCCTTAAGGTCGTAAAAGACCATCCCTAAATTATTTAAAGCTGTTCCAATGGATTTTTTATCACCTTCTTCTTCACGAATTAATAAAGACTTATAATGATATTCTAAAGCTTTGTCATAGTTCCCTAGATAGTTGTACGCTATCCCAGCATTATTAAGAATAAATTTAATTTGCTTTTTGAGTTCGGGGTATTGCTCCTTATTTCTTTCTGCGATTTTAAGTATCTCAATTAAAATTTTGATAGCCTCATCATTTTTTCCGAGATCCATTAAGGAATAGGCCATCTTTCGCCCACCCTCAACAATCTTAACGCTATCGCCCATTTTCTTTGCAAGGTTATCAAACTCCATCGCGTAGTTGAAGGCAATCTGATAATCTACTTGGTTATAAGCCTTAAAAAGATCATTTAGAATATTAAGCTTTTCGGCAGCAGTGGAATTAGTTAAGCGAGCTTTTAAGGAATCAGTTTTTTTTCCGTCTTGTGAGAAAATCGGTATGAAGATAAATAAGGAGATTGATGCAACTATTAGACATTGACGAAAAAACCTATACACAGGTAAGCAAGTATTCAACATTAGAATTTTAAATCAATAGCGCCAATCAATATTTGCAACACCAAAATACAACTTGTAACATATAAATAAACAAACATAAAAACTAAACCTTCAATTATTATGAAAAAAATCTTCTACATCCTCATGCTGCTTATTGTGACATCACTTGCTATTTCTTCTTGCACTAAAGAAGAAGTAAAACCAAATGCTGGTGGAACAATTGGTCCGATAAAAGAATAATTTAATTAAGTAAAAGTATAACAATATGAAAACAAAATTAATAATCATCGCTATTGCTGCTATTACACTTTTGTCTTTCACTGTTGCCTCAACTAAGAAAGATGTTGTAGCGAAAAACCAAAACGAAGTGAAGTTATCACAAAGTGGCTTTACTCTTCAAGACAA
>JANYHI010000033.1 GCA_025359125.1 Cytophagales bacterium | reverse complement strand
CTTGACCTTTTGACATAGTAGTTGCGATTTAGTTTATCAAAGTAAGTATAATGTTAAGAAAAGATCAAGTGACAATTACGAAATCTCTTTTCAATTCTTACTTTAGTGTTCTGCCAAAACTATGGAAGAATTAAGAATATTCGAGTTAGTAAATAAGAATGGGTTACGCGTGGTAGCAACAAACTTTGGCGGAAAGATTATGTCGCTATTTGTGCCCGATAGAAATGGAGTGCTAGAAGATATTGTGTTGGGCTACGAGAAAGCGGAGCACTACATAAATGGCAATCCTTTTTTCGGTGCGTTGATTGGCAGGTTTGCCAATAGAATTGCCAATGGAAAATTTTTGTTGGAAGGCAACACCTATCAATTACCTATCAACAATAGAAATAATACTTTACATGGCGGCCCAAATGGATTTCATCATGTGCTGTGGAAGCCAGAGGAGGTGAAGAAAAATTCTTTAAAATTATCTTACTTGAGTGTGGCGGGCGAAGAGGGTTTTCCGGGTAATCTTCTCACTTACGTGGGATATGAACTAACGGATGATAATGAATTAATTATTTCGTATTTGGCCAAAACAGATGCAACTACTGTTGTGAACTTGACGCATCATTCATTTTTTAATTTCTCGGGAGCAGGAAACGATGATATTAGCCAGCATAGACTAATAATCAACGCTTCGCGGTTTTGTGTTGTAGACGAACACTTGATACCTACCGGAGAACTTCGAGAAGTTGAAAATACCCCATTTGATTTTCGTCAATCAACCGCTATTGGAAAAAGAATAGATGAGAATAATCAGCAACTTTTTTTAGGTAACGGCTACGATCATAACTGGGTGTTAAATAAAAAAAATACTAAACTAAGCCTTGCGGCAGCGGTGGAAGAATCTACATCGGGTAGAAAAATGGAAGTGTTTACTACTGAGCCAGGTCTACAATTTTATTCAGGAAATTTTTTAGATGGGAGTGATGTGGGTAAAAAGGGGAAACGATATAATTTTCGTTCTGCGTTTTGCCTAGAGGCGCAGCATTTTCCGGATTCACCCAACCAACCTACTTTTCCTTCTACAATTTTACATCGTGGTGAGGAGTATAAACAGAAAACTATTTACAGGTTTTCCGTTCATACGAATTGCTAAAGAAACCGCAAAAATTTAAACACCTCTATTGGCTAGTTAAACCATCATTTATGATAAACTGATAACTAGTAACAAATAACTTATTACTGTTTTACTCGCTCCTCAAACTCTCTACCGGGTTTGCTCTTGCTGCTTTTAGCGATTCAAATCCAACGGTAAACCAAGCTATCAGCACTGATATTAAGCCAGAGATTATAAAAACTAAAATGCTAATATCTATGCGATAGGTAAATCCCTGCAGCCACTGGCTCATTCCATAATAGGCAATAGGTGTGGCCAAAATAAAAGAGATCGCTACTAGCTTAATAAAATCTTTAGAAAGCATTGAAGAGAGTTGCCATACAGAAGCACCCATTACTTTGCGCACGCCAATTTCTTTGGTACGTTGCTCTGTGGTGTATGCCGCCAAAGCATAGAGGCCGAGGCATGCAATGAATATTGCTAGCCCAGCAAAAATAAAAATAATTTTGGCCAGTTGCTCTTCGGTATGGTACAGTATTTCAAGTTGTTGATCTAAAAATGTAAACTCAAAGGCACTAGGGATTATTTTTTTAAACTCACTTTCAATCTGATTCAGTGCACCAACTATTTCTTTTGTTTGCAATTTCACTAACAACACCGAATACCCTTCTGATTTTGCATTGTGGAAACAATATCCACCAATAGATTGTCGAAGGGAGTTGTAATGAAAATCGTCCATCACTCCAGAGATTTCAACTTGCCCAAAACCTTGCACTTCTATTTTTCTGTCCACAGCCTCTTCGGGCTTTAAGCCTAAAAAATCGACCGATGCTTTATTAATTACAATTTGAATGGTGGTATCGCCTTCTTTTTTTTCAGAAAGAGTTTTTCCGGCAATTAATTTTATTCCTAATACATCAAGCACTTCTGGTGTTGCCCTTGTGGTGTTGAATAATAAACCATCGCCATCGCCTTGCAACGGAGGTAAGAATCTTCCACTTGTTCCTCTTCCCGGATAAGATTGTGCTTGCGCCACACTCGCAACCGAGCCTAAACCTTGTAAAACATTTTTCAATGAACTGATCTGTGCTTTGTTCTGCGCGCCAGTGATACTAATGGCTACCACTTGTTCGGGTTCGTAACCTAATTTTTTATTTTTTATGAAACCAAGTTGCTGATATAAAATAATCGTGCTCATGATTAGAATAATTGAAACGGAAAACTGAACAACCACCAATCCTTTTCTCAACGCAGAATTTCCACCTACTCCACCTACTGCACCTTTCAATACGCGCTTAGGCGAAAAAGAGGAAAGATAGAGTGCTGGATAAAAACCTGCCATCATGGTTAGTACAAGCCACACTATAACAAATGAAATCCAAAACCAAACAGTATTAAAAAAACTTTCGTTGAATTGCTTTCCTGAAATTGAATTAAAGATGGGTAAGAGCGTAACAACTAACATTAAACTAATCGTCAGGGATAAGAAAACGAACACGGAAGTTTCTAAATAAAACTTTCCTGCTAATTGTGAACTGGTTGCTCCTAATGTTTTGCTTACGCCAATTTCTTTAAATCTGCGCTGAGATTGTGCGGTAGATAAATTCATATAGTTAACAGCCGCAATGGTTAAGATGATAGCGCCCAACGCCATCAATAGTTGAAGCTGACTCATGTCTCCATTCGTTCCACTTAGGGAAGATTCATTTACTTCGGGATAATATAAATGTACTTTTTTTAGGGGATGCATTTCAAGAGAAAACCAACGATTTTCTTTTTCAATATTTCTTTCAAGCGATTCTGCAATTTTTTTCTCTACAGCTAGTAGGTCAGTATTTTCATGTAAGAGCAGATAGGTTTCAAAACTAGCATTGTCCCATGTTTGATCTTTACTATACCATTGTCCTTCAAAAGTGCCAATCATCGGAAAACTAAAACGAGTATTCAATTTCGGATTCTCCATCACGCCAGTAATTTCAAACTCGGCAGTGTCTTTGTCGACCTTCAAAGTTTTACCTAGCACATCTTGCGAGCCAAAATATTTGGTTGCCGAAGCTTCGCTAATTACAATAGTATGTGGTCGGGTGAGTGCGGTAGAAGGATCGCCTTGTAGAAATGGAACGGTGAGCACATCGAAAATAGTTGCATCTGCCCAAACCAATTTTGTTTCAGACGATTTTATTTTTTCGGAAGTGACAAAGGCTTTGCCGCTGAAATTATTTGGAAGTAATCGAAATGATTTTTCTATTTCGGGTATTTCTTTAGCGAGAGTAGGGG
The DNA here is from genome assembly GCA_025359125.1 of Cytophagales bacterium. Lineage (GTDB taxonomy): Bacteria > Bacteroidota > Bacteroidia > Cytophagales > Cyclobacteriaceae > ELB16-189. The sequence continues at coordinate 5,702 of JANYHI010000033.1, read as the reverse complement.
CGGTTGCATTAGGAACGGAATTCCATTTTTCAATTTTTCCATTGTAGGGTGCGGCAATTGTTACTTGATAAATGCGATTTGCTTTTTCGTGATTTCCCTCAAATGAAAATTCATCTACTACATACAAGCCTATTAAAATAAAACTTGTTAGCCCAATGGAAAGACCAAGTAAATTGATTAGACTAAATATCTTGTTTCGGGCTAAACCGCGGAGGATTACTTTAATGTAGTTTTTTAACATGATATTTTTATTTAAGTATTTTTTAAATAAGTAAAGTTGTTTATAGATAGTAGCTAGAATTGCAATGGCCAATAACTAATGAGCTATTAACTAGTAACTGTCTCATTCGCTTCTCAAACTTTTCACAGGGTTACTCATGGCTGCTTTTATCCCTTGTGAGCCAACTGTTAAAAAAGTAATCAGCATGGTGATGAATCCTGCTAACGCAAAAATCCAAATTGTAATTTCTGTGCGGTAGGCAAATTCTTGCAACCACTTATCCATAGCCCACCAAGCCAATGGCGAAGCGATGAGAATAGAGATAACTATGAGCCCAACAAAATCTTTTGAGAGCAGTCTTGCGATTTGCGAAACATTTGCACCCATTACTTTGCGCACGCCAATTTCTTTGGTGCGCTGCTCTACCGTAAAAGTGGCAAGCCCAAATAAGCCTAAGCACGCAATAAATATTGCTAAAAAAGAAGCAGCCGTAAATATCTGCCCGTATTGCTGTTCGGTTTTATATTGGCGATTATAGTTATCATCTACAAAGAAATAGTCAAAAGGATTGCCAGGAAAATATTGCTTATAAATTTTTTCTAAGTAAGCTAATTGATCTTTCATATTTTGACCTGCAAGTTTCACTGTATAATTTCCACTTACCATTTGAGGTACAAAAATTACAGGTGCAATAGATTCGCGTAGCGACATATGATGATAGTTTGAAACCACCCCTATAATTTCGTACTGTTTTCCTTGCCACAATATTTTTTGCGAAACTGCTTCTGAGGCGGTGGCAAAGCCTAGTTGTGTGATCGCTTTTTCATTTAAGATTAGCCGATCTACCTCCTCCCACTTTGTTTCGAAGTCTTTAATACTAAACGGTGCGCCCACTACCAATTTAATTTCGTAGGTAGAAAAAAATTGATTATCGATGTAAGCGATGTTGTAATTCTCTTTGCCATCATCGGGCAATGGATTTAATTTGGTGATACCTGCGGCAGAATAATTATAACCCTCGGTCGGCACACTGGCAGAGCCACAATATTTAGAAATAAAAGCAGTTTGGCCGAGCTCATTTTTAAAAGACTGTTTGCGTTGTCGGTAGGTGCTATCTTGCCCCAACTGTGGGCCACGCATAACTAGCAGTTGATCGATGTTCATTCCTAAATTTTCATTTTGCATGTATTGCAATTGACGATACAAAATAAACGTAGAGGCGATTAGCAAGATTGAAATACTAAATTGAAATACAACCAATGCTTTCCGTAAAGCAATGCCTTTAGATGATTTACTAAAAACTCCTTTCAAGGTTTGTGCTGGATTGAAAGAAGAAAGCGTAAATGAAGTGTAGGCACCTGATAGAATTGAACCAATCACAATAAACAATAATCCATACATCCAAAATGAGTTTGAAGATAGAACGGATAAGGAAAGTGTCTTTCCTATTAGCTGATTGAAAAGTGTTTGTAATAGATTTACCAATCCAAGCGCTAAAAGAAACCCAATCAAATTTAAGATAAGCGATTCGCCTAAAAACTGAGCAATCAATTGACGTTTGTTTGCACCTACCACTTTGCGCACACCTACTTCTTTGGCGCGCTTTAGCGCGCTAGCTGTTGAGAGATTAATGTAGTTAAACCATGCGATCACCAAAATAAGTAGTGCAATACCACCTAATAAATAGATGAAACCTAAGTTGCCTGAGTGCGGATAGTAATCATCTAATGAAGATGCCAAGTGAATATTTTTTAACGGCTGTAGGCGTAGCAAGTCTTCATCATTCGGGTCAATTTTCTTTTTAAACTCGTTAGCTTTTACTTCTACTACTTTAAAATCGGTTTTCGGTTGCAGTTGTAAAAAGGTAGTTAGGTAAGAAGACGTGCCATCTAAACTTGCCCAATCATTGCCGTGTAGGTTGATAGGGTTCGCTAAAGTTTGTAATGATAGAATGATAGAATATTGTAAGTCAGAATTACTTTTAAAATCGTTGAATACGGCTACGATTGTATAAAGACTTTCTCCGAATTGATTGTTGATAGTTAATACTTTGCCTATGGCAGATTGATTTAGAAAATATTTTTTGGCAATACTTTCTGAGATGACTGCGGTATTGGAATTTTTTAAGCTTGCGCCATTTCCTTCTTTTATGGTAAAAGAAAACATCTCAAAGAAACTCCCATCTGCAAAAGCTATTTCATTTTCTTTAAATGATTTCTGCTCGTTATTTTCTTTGAACGATACAATACCATTGCCCACATTACCTGCCACGCGACAATAATTATTTACCTCGCCAAATTCTCTCTTGGCAAGCGGACCAATAATAGGTGCGGTATAGTCCCAAGCACTTCCATTTTTGCCTTCAAATAGCACACGATAAATATCAGGTAGGTTTTTGTGAAATTTATTTACGCTCGCCTCGAAGCTGATGTATTGAAGTATCAGCATGAAAGCAGCAATGCCCAGCGATAAACCAGTTACATTAATAAATGAGAAAACTGGGTTTTTTAATAAACCACGATAAGCAATTTTGATGTAGTTGCGTAGCATAAATTTTGTTGTTTGTTATTTGTTGCTGGCTTTTTTAAAATTATTCGCTTCTCAAACTTTTACTTGGATTGGCCATGGCTGCTTTTAATGCTTGCGTGCTTACGATGAGCAAAGCAAACGTGAGCGAAATAGCACCCGATACGCCTAAAGCCCACCACGGAAATTCGATGCGATAAGGATAGCGATCTAAAAAATTATTTAAAAAGTACCACGCTACTGGCGAAGAAATTACGAAGGCAATAATCACGAGCCATGAAAACTCTTTAGAAATTAAAGCTACCAACCCGGGGACGGACGCACCCATTACTTTGCGGATTCCAATTTCCTTGGTGCGCTGCTCGGCCGTAAAAGCAGCAAGACCAAATAAGCCTAAGCCCGTGATTAAGATGGCGAGCACTGCAAAAACATTCGCAAGCGTGCTGGTCAAATTGATGGTAGCGTATTTTTTGGCGAACTGCGCATCCACGAAAGTGTAATCGAAAGGATAGGCTGGATTAAGTTTGTTGAAAACCTTTTCTATTTTTTTTAAGGCACCGGGCAAGTCTTTTGTTTTTTCTAAACGAATGGTGACAGCACTCGCCCACGTGGGATTATAGTTTACAAATAAGGGAGATGGTTTTCGGAAAGGCGAGCCCATTACCACATTATCGATCACGCCAATAATAGTTGCTGTTTTATCTCCCCAATAGGTAACTTTTTCGCCAATCGGATTTTTGAAACCCATCAACTCAAGCGCTGCTTTGTTTATTAACACCGAAGTACTGTCTGCCTCGGTGGCAAAATCGCGACCCTCCAACACTTTTATGTCCATTGTTTTGGCGTAATCAAATTCTGTGGCAATGGTAATGAACATTACCTTTTGATCTTTTGGTTTGCCATCCCAATCAACAAAGTTATTGGAGTACACTTCGGTAATAGGGCTGTTACTTTTGGTGATGGACGATACCGCTCCGGTGGCTACTAATTCGGTGCGCAGTGCTTTGAAATTCTTTTCAATACCATCGCTGTAAGGCACCGAGATTAGGTTTTCTTGGTTGTAACCTAAGTTGCGTTTTTTAGTGTATTGTATTTGTTGAGATACCACAAGCGTGCCCACAATCAGAAAAGTGGCAAAGAAAAACTGCAACACTACTAATACTTTGCGAGGCGTTGCTCCATTTTTACCAACCTCCGCTTTACCTTTTAATACTCGTGCCGGGTTAAACGAAGATAGGTAGATGGCGGGGTAGCTTCCGCTGATAATACCTGTTAAAAGAATTACGCTTACACTTATCAGCCAAAATTGAGGCGAGGCAAAATCAAGCACTAGTTTCTTTTGAGTGAGCTCGTTATAAAATGGAAAAGCTAGTTCCACCAAAATAAGCGCTAGTAAAAAGGCGAGTGAGGTAATAAAAATTGATTCGCCCAAAAACTGAAAGATCAATTCGCTTCTGCGCGAGCCCACGCTTTTGCGAACGCCCACCTCGCGAGCCCTGCGCTCGCTGCGGGCAGTAGCCAAGTTCATAAAATTGATGCAGGCGATAACGAGAATGAAAATCGCGATAAGCGAAAACCCCTTCACATAATCTACCATGCCTCCGCTTATTTTTCCGTTTTCGAAATTAGAATACAAGTGCCAAAGTTTTAGTGGATGTAGAAAGAACTCGCGCGGCACATCGGTCTGTCCTTTTTTGATTAATAGGTCTTTGATGGTAGCATCTACTTCATTTTTATCAACGCCAGGTTGCAGCTCCACGTAAACGGGAAAAGAGTAGTTGCCCCAACTATTTTCATTGTCTTTTATCCACTGGCCTTGTGCCAAGTTGGGTAGTAGGCAATCAAACTCAAATGATGAGTTTGACGGAATATCTTTTAACACGCCCGTTACTTTAAATTCTTTGTCATTATCCACCTTTACCAACTTGTCTATTGCCTCTTCGTTTCCAAAGAGTGCCTTCGCAGTTGATTCTGTCAGCACGATGCTTTTAGGATCGTCTAATAATTTATCGGCTTGCCCTTGTAGCAACTGAAATTTAAACATCTCCAAAAATTCTTCGCTTACATAAAGCGTCTCTTTGCTGATTCGCTTTTCGCCAACGGTTAATAAACTTGGCCCGCCCCAATTGGTAATACAAGTATTTTTGATGCGGCTGTCAACCGCCCGCAGTTCTTTGTAGGTAGGATAGGGCACCGATTGAAAAGTATTCACTCTACCGTCATAGGTACCGTTGATCCACACTTGGTGAAGATCATTGGCATTTCTATGAAATTTATCATAGGAGACTTCGTCAATCACCCACAGGGCAATTAACACACTCGAGGCCAGCCCGATGGCCAGCCCCACAATGTTGATAAACGAGTAGATAACATTGTGTTGAATGTTTCTAAAAGCGATTTTGATGTAATTGAAAAGCATGTTTATACTGGTTGATTCGTTAAATCCGTTTTGTCGTTTGCTCGTTTAACAGCTGCCTATTTTTAAAGTTACTCACTTCTTAAACTCTTAGTAGGGCTTGCGGCAGCGGCTCGCAGGGCTTGGCTGCTTACAATGATTAGCGCTAGTAGTAAAGCAAATGCGCCAACCGCTAATAAAATCCAAACTGAAATTTGCACTCGATAAGGATATCGCTGCAAGAAGTTAGTAAGAAACCACCATCCGAGTGGTGCGAAAATTCCGAAGGCAATAATCACAAGCTTTGAAAAATCCTTTGAGATCAATAAAATTAAACTAGACACAGTTGCGCCCATTACTTTACGAATTCCAATTTCTTTGGTGCGCTGCTCTGCAGTAAACGCGGCCAATCCCAACAATCCCAAGCAGGTAATCATTATAGCTAGAAAGGCAAAGATGCCTGCCAACCTGCTGATAAGATTGATGGTGGAGAACTTTCTTTCAAAGTCAGTGTCTGCAAAACGGAATTGAAATGGATAGTTGGGGTTTAATTTCTTAAAT
>JANYHI010000025.1 GCA_025359125.1 Cytophagales bacterium | reverse complement strand
TGATCCTTGCATCAGTCCATTCAGTCGAGCGAGCATCGTTGCCCTGGAAAGATCTTCAGTAAAGATGTCGCCAGATCCTGAACTATGACTTCGAATTAAATTGTATTGCAGTTGCTGCTGATTTTCATCACTGATCTTGTATTGTGCCATTGGTCCAAAGCCAGTGTTAATACCATAGATGACTTTATTCTTTGAATAGGCTTTAAGAAAATTATAATTCAGGTTGACTTTTCCGAGAGCATCTGAGTCTAATCTAATATTCTCCTTTTTATAGAGCACTTTTTCAAAGTCTCCCGATGTTAACCTTTTACCTCCGATTGTGATCATATGTTAAAACTGCTCAAGTTCGATCATTTTTGTAATAAAGTCATCAAATGAGTTATCCCAATATTTTTAAAACAAACCATTTCTTATGAGGCCACTGATGAGGGGTTCCAAATTTCTGTTGTGATGAATGAATGATCATTTCTGATTATCATTTAATTTTTGTTCACCCTTCTTTTGACTACTTTTGCGGGTTAATAGGTTGTTTTAGTAGTCATGATTGGCAAAATCTAATGTCGGTCTGCCTACAAGGCACAAAAACTCCGCATATGGGGTTTTAGTTTTAAAAATATTCCATGTCATCCCCTCACAAATCTGGTTTCGTTAGCATTGTAGGCAAGCCCAACGTAGGCAAGTCTAGCCTTATGAACAAACTGGTGGGTGAGAATTTGTCTATCATCACTTCAAAAGCTCAAACTACACGGCATCGGATAATGGGAATCTTAAATGGCGAAGATTTTCAGATTGTTTATTCGGACACACCCGGCATGCTTGAGCCCAAGTACGACTTGCATGAGGCGATGATGACTTTTGTTAAAATCTCCTTAGAAGATGCCGACCTAGTTCTTTTCATTGTTGAGTTGGGTGAGAAATACGATGAGCAACTTCATGCTTCGTTAAAAAATCTAACCTCCCCAATTGTGCTGATCATTAATAAAATTGATTTGGCAAAGGGATCTCAGGTAAAAGACAAAATAGAATATTGGAAAGGGTTGATTCCTGCTGCTGAGATCGTTCCTGTATCTGCACTATCGGGCGAAAATTTAGACACACTGCTTCCGGTTATTAAAAAATATTTGCCAGAGCATCCAGCATATTATCCTAAAGAAGATTTAACAGATCGCTCAGAACGTTTTTTTGCTGCCGAAATGATTCGCGAGAAAATATTCACCAACTACGATCAGGAAATTCCTTACAGCTCGGAAGTAGGAATTGAATCGTTTAAAGACGAAGAAAAAATTCTTAAAATCAGAGCCACGATTTATGTGGAGCGCGACTCGCAAAAAGGAATATTAATTGGCAAAGGAGGTAGCTCACTTAAAAAATTAGGCATTGAGGCGAGAAAGAGTTTGGAAGATTTTTTCGGAAAACATGTTTTTTTAGAAACGCATGTGAAGGTGGCTGATAATTGGCGTAAACATAGATTGAAACTGAAGCATTTCGGATATCTGGAATGACCAGCGGACTAGATTAAAAAAATATGGCAAACATAATTGCAATAGTAGGAAGACCCAACGTGGGCAAATCTACATTCTTCAACAGATTGGTAGAACAGCGGCAAGCCATAATGGATGACATGCCAGGCGTTACGCGCGATCGTCACTACGGATACGCCCAATGGACAAATAAATTTTTTACTGTTATCGATACCGGTGGGTATGTAGTTGGTTCATCTGATAAATTTGAATCAGGAATAAGAAGGCAAGTTGAAATTGCATTAGAGGAGGCTACTGCCGTCATCTTCATGGTCGATTGTAAAGATGGCCTTACAGGATACGATAAAGAGTTTGCACAAATAGTTCGAAAGTCAAAAAAGCCTGTTTTCTTAGTTGCCAATAAAGCAGATACTACCACCAAGGCGCATGAAGCTGTTGAGTTTTATGAATTAAATATGGGTGAAGTGTACACCATGTCGGCAGAGAATGGTTCGGGTACAGGCGAATTATTGGATGACCTCGTTAAAATATTTCCCTCTGAAGATGTAGAAGACCCCGATGCGGGCATCCCTAAAATTGCAATTGTCGGTAGACCCAATGCGGGCAAATCTTCGCTACTCAATGTATTGCTAGGAAACGAGCGAAGCATTGTAACTGAAGAGGCCGGAACTACTCGAGATGCTATCCACTCGCGCTACAAAATGTTTGGCAAAGATTTTATACTTATTGACACGGCCGGCATCAGAAAGAAAAGTAAAGTAACAGAAGACATAGAGTTTTATTCCGTGTTGCGCTCTCTCCGTGCTTTAGAAGAAAGTGATGTTTGCATTGTGGTGGTAGATGCCGAGCGCGGCCTTGAATCACAAGACATTAACATTATTGTGTTAGCGCAAAAGCAGAGCAAGGGAATTGTGATTATGGTGAACAAATGGGACTTAATTGAAAAAGATACCAAAACCGCAGACACCTTTAAAAAAGATATGATGGAAAAACTGGCTCCAATTACCTACCTGCCTATCATTTTTGCCTCGGCCACCACCAAACAAAGAATTTTTCAGGTGATGGAAAAGGCCGTTGCGGTGTTTGAGAATAAGACCAAGAGGATACCAACTTCAGAACTGAATGATGCCATGCTTCCAGAGATTGTTCATTACCCACCTCCAGGCATGAAAGGCAAACATATTCAAATAAAATACATAACACAGGTGAAAGCACACTCCCCAGCCTTTGCCTTTTTCTGCAATTTGCCTCAGTATATTCAAGAATCTTATCAGCGGTTTTTGGAGAATCGTCTTCGCGAAAAATTTGATTTTGAGGGAGTGCCTATCAGATTGTTTTTTAGGAAAAAATAAAAAAACAAACGATTGATTTGCCTAATGACTGGTAGGAAAGGTGTTTTTTTAACCCATCATTAAATTAAAAATATAATATTTTCTTACTTTAGGTATCAAATTTGATGGTTTCTGCTACCTTTGCGCAAAATTTAATAACCTGAATACTATGAAAAAATTCATCGCGTCCGTTATCGTATGTGGCTTTGCTGTGGCAATGGTTGCATGTGGTGGCAAAAAAGTAGAAGAAGCTGCTGCTACTGCCTCTGTTGATTCAGTGTCTGTAGATTCTGCCGTTGCTATGGTTGACTCTGCTGTCAACACAATGGCTGACTCTGCAAAAGCAGTAGTTAAGTAATCAATCTCTAAAAGATTGTTTTCCCGGGAAAGGCTTTAGAGATAAAGCCTTTTTTTATTTCTTATGAATTCCCAAACTGTTAGAGACTTATTACATCAGCACGTACCCTTATTATCGGTAGATTATTGTTTCACTTTGTGGGAAATTCAACCCTTTGCCTTTAAGACTACCAAAACCAGGCAATCGAAAGTAGGAGATTTTACCTATCGCCCAGGCAAAATCCAACAGATAACTATCAATAAGGAACTGCATCCTTATCTTTTTTTAACCACTTATATCCATGAAGTAGCTCACTTTAGAGTTCATCAGTTTCACGGATCACGTGTACTGGGTCATGGCAAAGAATGGAAGCAGGCCTTTCAGGATTTGATGGAACCCGTATTGAAAGAAGAAATTTACCCGCTTCCTCTTTTAAAGGTTTTACTAAAACATATGGTTAACCCAAAAGCATCCAGCTTTTCAGACTCAACCCTTACTGCTGCTTTTAGGAAATATGACGAAAAAACAAGTCGAGCTATTTTCTTATCAACTTTGCCTGAGGGAAGCATCTTCGGACTTCAGGGAAAATGGTATAAGAAAGGAAAGATAAACCGAACCCGAGCGGTTTGTGTTGAATTAAAATCTAAAAGAAAATATTTAGTGCCATTAGATTTAGAAGTGAGCGGTGCACAATTACCGTTGCTTTAATTTCTATCGCTTGCCATCAATCGCTTTACGAACATTTCCAAATTCGCTGAGAAGCGCCTCAGCCTCTTGCTGAGAAATTTTCAATTCTTCCATTATCATTTTTATCCCTCTGTTCACCAGCTTATGATTGGTGAGTTGCATATCTACCATCTTATTGCCTTTTACTCTTCCTAGCTGTATCATGGTGGAAGTGGAGATCATATTCAAGATTAATTTCTGAGCGGTGCCAGCCTTCATGCGGGTGCTGCCTGTAACAAACTCAGGCCCCACTACTACTTCTATTGGAAACTCAACAGCCGCTGCGAGTGGGGTGGCTTCATTGCATGCAATACAGCCTGTTACAATTCCATTTTTTCGCGCCTCTTTTACGCCTCCAATTACATAGGGTGTAATGCCCGAAGCTGCAATTCCTATCAACACATCGTTAGTATTAATATCAAATGCCAATAAATCTTTCCACGCTTGTTGCGCATCATCTTCTGCGTTTTCAACAGCCTTCCTAATTGCTTTATCACCTCCTGCTATAAGTCCAATTACTTTTTCTTGCGGCATTCCGTAAGTAGGCGGAATTTCAGAGGCATCTAATATTCCTAAACGACCACTCGTACCAGCACCGATATAAAATAATCTTCCACCCAACTTCATTTTTTCAACCACTACTATTATTAAAGATTCAATTTTAGGAAGTACTTTTTCTACGGCCAGCGGCACACTTTTATCTTCCTCATTAATTCGGTTGAGCAAATCAATCACGCTCATTTTTTCTAAATGATGATGCCGTGAAGAAGATTCTGTTGTGGTCATGTTAGTTCAAATCTTTTTTGTGATACAAAGTTAAGCCTGCAATGGGGCCTTCCAGAATATTTTTAACCGTAATGCCCTTATCGTTGGCCACCTGCCTGAGTACATTGCTAAAATAGAAAGCAATAGAGCCTGTAAAATGCACTTTCAGATTCTGATAATTTTCATATTTCATTACATTGTTTTCATAGAACTCAGAAAAATTATTGTAAACCAGTTGATAACAATAAGGTTCTTTCAAATGCTGAAAAATAAATTTAGCGAAGCTAGCCAGAAAGGCACCCGGCTTCTCTTGTTGGTATACTTTTTCCAAAACTTCTTCTCTTGTCCACGGAAATCTAGCATTAAACTGCTTCTGTAATTCTCCAGGCATTTTGTTTCTAAAACGATCAAAAATCAACTGCTTTCCTAGCGATGTTCCCGAGCCTTCGTCAGCCAAAATCCATCCCAGGTTAGAAACATTGTCAATTATTTTTTCTCCATTGTAGAGGCAAGAATTTGATCCCGTTCCTAATATACACGAAATGCCCTGTTCTGTTCCGCAAAGTGCTCTGGCCGCAGCCAGCAAGTCCCAACCTACTTCAATTCTGGCATTCGGAAAATGAATCTGAAATGAATCTTTAATCAATTGTTGGTTTCTCTCTGAAGAAACTCCCGTTCCGTAAAAAAATATTTTGGTTACAGGTTCGGAAACCTGCGGTACTAGCGACTCAATTAATATTTTTTTGAAATGATCTATCGGCTGATAGTAAGGATTAAATCCTTCACTATTGGCTTGCCCAATCGTACCATCTTGTTTTAATAAACGCCAGTCTATTTTAGACCCACCACTATCGGCAATAACAATCATTATTTTAAATACATTTTAAGCTTTCAGCTTTCCTATACCTCACAATTTCCATTTTTTGTATAGTAAACGATCGGCATATCAATTATCTTTCCAGTTCAAATATAAAACCTATTGCATGAATAAATTGAAATACGCTGGTCTTATTGCATCCTTATATTTTCTTTTTGCTTGTTCTGAAAAACGCCCGGTAGATAGAATGGATGATGCGCAATTACGCGCTTACGCAGATGAGCTTGCCCATAAGTATATTATTACCGATGGACATGTGGATTTACCATTTCGATTGAAGGTTAAAAACTTTAGATTAGAAAAAGAATACATGGGAATTCCAGTATCGACCCCAGAAGGAGAAGGTGATTTTGATTTTGAGAGAGCAAAAAAAGGTGGGTTAGACGCACCCTTTATGTCTATATACATTCCCTCTTCCTACCAACTGCAACCCGATAAGGGCAAAGCTTTGGCCGATTCGCTTATTAACATGATTGCCGGAATTACAGAACAAATTCCTGATAAGTTTGCACTGGCAAAAACAACAAAAGATGTAGAGACTAATTTTGCAGCAGGTAAAATTTCGTTGCCAATGGGCATGGAAAATGGAGCTCCTGTGGGTGATGATTTAAAGAACGTTAAATATTTCTACGATCGGGGAATAAGATATATCACACTCACGCATGGAAAAGATAATCAAATCTGTGATTCGTCTTATGACACCACCCGCACCTGGAATGGCTTGAGCCCATTTGGCAAACAAGTAGTTGAAGAAATGAACAAAACCGGAATTATGATTGACATTTCACACGTATCGGATAGCACATTTTATCAAGTAATGAAAATTACAAAGGCACCTTGTATTGCTTCACATTCTTCTTGTCGTTTTTTTACTCCGGGTTTTATTCGCAATATGAGCGATGACATGATTAAGAAGTTAGCAGAAAATAATGGTGTAATTCAAATCAACTTTGGCTCCACTTTTTTAGATTCAACCGTAAGAGCTCAAAACGAAGCAAATAGAAAGAAGCTTCAAGCGATTTTAGATGAAAAGAAATTGAAGCAAACTGATTCTCTTGCTAAACCCATTGTAGATGAATTTAAAAAATCAAACCCTTCTCTTTTTGCCGATGTAGAAATGGTAGCTAATCATATTGACCATGTTGTAAAGCTGGTTGGCATCAATCATGTTGGCATCGGGTCTGACTTTGATGGCGTAGGCGATAGCCTACCCACAGGGCTGAAGGATGTATCTCAATATCCAAACTTGATTTATGTTTTGTTAAAGCGTGGCTACAGTGAAGCCGACATCGAAAAAATTTGCTACAAAAATGTATGGCGTGTTTGGAATAAAGTAGAAGAGGTGACGGCTAAGAATAACTAAGCCAAAGCGGGTTACAAAACATCATTTCAAGTGAATTAAAATTATGAAGTTGCAAAAAATATTCTCGCTCACTGCTCTGATCTTATTTTCGTTCTATTCACAAGCTCAGAAAATCACGAGCATCACACCCGAAAGACCAATTGTTTGCTATTCCGATCCTGTTAATAGAAATACTTCTTTCGGTCCACCAGAAGCATTTTTAAAGGCAAGAAATTATTCTACGGCACGAACGCAAACCGCCATTTTTGAAGTTACTTATAGCGCTGGATTTACTCCTCAAGCGAAAACCGCCTTTCAATTTGCTGTTGATATTTGGGCATCTATCCTTCAATCTCCAGTTAAAATAAAAATAAATGCTGTATGGCAACCATTAGGAGCAAATGTTCTAGGGTCAGCCATCTGGGCAAATGCATACGCTAACTTTCCAAATGCACAAAAACTGAATACCTATTATCCTGTGGCTCTTGCAGAAAAAATTGCTCAAAAAGATTTGAACCACCCCGACTCTGCAGACATCTATGCAAACTTTAGTAGTAGCACCGCTTGGTATTATGGTACATCGGGCATTCCACCGGCAAATACTACGGATTTAGTTTCTGTAGTTCTTCATGAAATTGGGCATGGGTTAGGTTTTGTTGATTCATATAGCGTAGATAATGGAACAGGGTCGGTAGCTCCGTTTGTCTATGATTTAGGGGTTGAGAATAATAATACTATACCTCAAAATTTATATCAAAATTTTACAAACCCTTCTGCTGCACTAGGCACAGAATTAATTAGTAATAAAATATTTTATAACTCACTGCTTGCTAATCAAGCAAATGGTGGACAACATGTAAAATTATATGCGCCCGCAACTTGGAGTGGCGGCAGTAGCATTTCTCACTTAGACGAAAATACTTATCCGGCAGGAGATCCTAACTCGCTCATGACTCCACAAATTGGTTTTAAAGAAGTAATGCACGATCCGGGACCAATTATGCTAGGTATGTTTAGCGATATGGGGTGGATGGGTACACGGATAGATCACACACCATCTAATAAAGAATCACTCGCTGCAAACAGTCTCATCGCCAAAGTAACAACCGATAATGTTTATAGTGCTTCTTCTGTAAAATTAAAATACATCAAAATGAGTGGCGGAGCAGAAGTAGAATTAGTGGGGACCCCCACTGCAAATGCAAATGAATTTTCATTCCCCCTCCCCGCATTCACCAACCCTGATACAATATTCTATTACATTACAGCAACAGATAATCTCAATAGAGCCTTTACAAATCCAGGTAAATTTGTTCGAGCAAAAAATACTGAGTTACAAGGAAAATATACAATTGGATTTGGAACAGATACTAAAGGGCCAGTAATCAATCATACAGCTAAGGCTTTCATTCTGGCTTCCGCAACATCTCTTCAAATCGATGCCATCGTTTCTGATAACATTGGCGTTCAAAGTGTATCTCTGGATTACTCGATAAATAATGCTGCGCTAACTACGGTTGCAATGGCGCAGGTTGGTAATATTTCAACCTCTAGTTCAAATTTGGTAGCTACCTCTTCTTCTAAATACACTGCCCCCATTTCATTTGCCAATGGAGTGATAAAGGATGGAGACATAATAACGTATCAGATTACTGCCAAAGACAATTCTCTGGCTCAAAATAGTACTATATCTCCAACTATTTCTACCAAATATTCTGTCAACGTAGTAGGTCTAACCGCCACAAAAGATTCTTATCAAAATAATTTTAATGACTTATTATCTGCTGATTTTTTTGGTGACACACAGTTTAGCATAAAGAAAGAAACAGGATTTGTTGACGGAGCTATTCATTCCATTCACCCCTACCCCGAAGCTGGAAGCGGTCCCAATTTAAATTTCATTTATGAATTAAGAGTGCCTATAAAAGTTAAGACTGCAGATGCCTCCATAAAATTTGATGAAATTGTTTTGGTAGAGCCAGGTGATCCAGGAACCCGTTTCGGAGATGCCAAATTCTATGATTATGTAATCGTAGAAGGCTCAACGGATGGAGGCGCAAATTGGAAACCTTTTATCGATGGCTACGACTCGCGTGACTATACACCCTGGCTCACAAAATATAACGGCAGCATTATAAGTAATATCTCTCAAGGTATTGGAGACCCATCTCTTTTCAGACCTCGAACAATCAACATGCTCAATAAATTTAAAGCTGGAGATGAAGTTGTTATTCGATTCAGATTATTTAGCGACCCGGGAGCTGCCGGATGGGGTTGGGCCATCGACAATCTAAAAATTCAAATTGACGAAACACCACCTACAACACTTCACAATCACTTTGATTATGTGACAAACGTTGCCACTCCACTCCCTATTGCCATCTCTGCAACGGACCCAAGTGGATTAAAATCTCTCACTATAGAGTATAAGGTAAATAATGGTGCGGTACAGAGTTTCAGTTTTCCGGTAAGCAACAGTTCCACACAATATAATTTAGATTTGACTATTTCAAGTCTTGCGGTCAACGACTTATTAGAATATAGAATCATAAGCGTTGATAACTTAGATAATGCGCTTGTGTTGCCGACAACCGATTTCTTCAAAGTTCCAGTTATCGCTTTTGGATCTGCTGTCAGTTTGTATACATCCGATTTTAATTCAACTAATACCGATTTTGTCGGTAACTTCTTTTCCATTGCTACGCCAGCGGGCTTTACAGATGGCGCCATTCATTCAACCCATCCCTATCCAAACGGCTTTGGTACCAATAACATATCGCTATTGACCTACACTCTCAAAAAACCTGTTACAGTAAGTAACACAAATCATATAATGGTATTTAATGAAATGGTTATTGCAGAATCAACCATTAGCAATGAGTATGCAGTTGTTGAAGGATCTAAAGACAACGGAATCACTTGGGAACCACTTGTCGATAAATATTCTTCAAGCGCTGTTACAGAATGGCTTAACACGTTCAATTCTAAGCAAAACGGGATTCCATCACTGTATAAATTGCGTATCATCGATCTTACGCAAAACGGCAAATTCAAAGCGGGCGATAATATTCTCATTCGATTTAAGTTTAGTTCTAATGCTACTAACAATGCGTGGGGATGGGCAATTGATAACCTGAGTATTCAAGGGCCTATTACAGGCGTAGAGAGAAATTTAGTAGCAGATGCCTTAAGCATTTACCCCAATCCTTCAACTGGTGCCACTGTGCATGTTGAGTTTGCAACTGAAGAAACTCAACCTATTAAATTTCAAATGCTGAACTCATTTGGACAATTAATTCAAGAGAATACGGTAACCCCTGCCGCTAAATTCACTCATCAAGAGTATGATGTTACGAGTTGGGCAAATGGTATTTATATCGTAAAAGCCGAAGTAAACGGAATCATCATTACAAAGAAATTTATTAAGGCGCAGTAGGGATATACTCCGCCACATAAATTCGCTTTTCCAAGAACAGAAATTAAGCTACCTTTTAATCATAAATTAAAAAATTATGATGAGGTGGCTTTTTCTTTTTACTATTATTTCTTTTCAGTCGTTGGCTCAAAATACAACCCGCTATTATCTAACGGCCGATCGCATTTTTGATGGCGATCAAATGCACGAAGGCTGGGCGGTAATAGTTGAGAATGATAAAATCATCGCTATCGGTTCAAAAGAAAAAGTAAAAGAACCCGGTGGCGCCACAAAAATTAATTACCCCAACTCCACTTTATTACCGGGGCTAATTGAAGGGCACTCTCACCTGCTTTTGTACCCTTACAATATTACCGACTGGGACACGCAGGTATTAAAAGAAACAGATTCTTACCGGACGGCAAGAGCAACCGTTCATGCTAAAAATACCTTGATGGCTGGCTTTACAACCGCGCGCGATTTAGGTACAGAAGGTGCGGGGTATTCTGATGTTGCCCTCAAACGAGCGATCAATGAAGGTATAATTTTAGGGCCACGATTAATGGTAGCAGGAAGGGCAATTGTCTCTACCGGTTCTTACGGGCCTAAAGGCTATGATTCCGATCAGGAAATAATGTTAGGAGCAGAGGCCGCTGACGGAAATAATTTAGTTAAAGTGGTGAGAGATCAGATTGGCAAGGGTGCCGACTTTATAAAAATTTATGCCGATTACAGATGGGGATTGCAAGGAGAAGATCAACCTTCTTTTACTTTAGATGAATTAAAATTAATTAATGAGGTAACACGTAGTAGCGGACGTGTGATGGTATGCCACGCGAAATCGAAAGAAGCGATCACCCGCGCGGTATTGGCCGGAGCCGAAACAATTGAACATGGAGATTTTATTGATGTGGAAACCGGCAAACTGATGAGGGAGCATAACGTAACGTTTATCCCTACACTGGCAGCAGTAGATATGATTACGCAATACCGTGGTTGGAAAAAAGGTGTGCAGCCTGATCCAGCCAACGTGGTGAACAAGAAAAAAAGTTTTAAGGCTGCGATGGAATCAGGCGTAGCCATTGGCATGGGTGGAGATGTTGGCGTGTTTCCTCACGGAGAAAATGCATTAGAGATGGAACTGATGGTAGAATACGGGATGAAGCCAATAGATGTATTGAAGGCGGCCACAAGCGTAAACGCAAAAGCCTTTCATATCCAAAATCAATTTGGTGGAATCAAAGAAGGCATGAAGGCCGATCTTTTAGTAGTTACTGGAGATCCTTCTAAAACGATTGGTGATTTGAAAAAGGTTAAATGGGTGATGAAGGATGGCGTGGTAGTGAGGAGTGAGAAGTAGGGCAATGATCAAAATTCTGCTCCTGACTATCTTCTCTGTCGGATTGTTGCAAGCTCAACAGAATCCAACAGGTAGCCGGCAAGCGATACATCAAACCATAAGAAATCTATTTGAGTCATTATCCAACCGAGATTCAATCAGTTTAAAAAATAATTGTACTGCTGATATTTTATTTTTTGAATACGGTCAGATTTGGAATTTGGATACGCTGATCAGAAAAGCTATCACAAAAAATACGACAACAGATTTTAAGCGAATTAATAATTTTAATTTCATTGACACCGCGGCAGAAGGAAACACAGCGTGGGCTTCTTACTATATCCTGTCAGAATTTGTGAAAGATGGTAAACAGAGCTTTATTCAATGGCTGGAAACGGTGGTTTTAGTAAAAGACAAAAAAAGATGGAGGGTTAAGGTTCTTCATTCATCGCTGATTAAACGCAGTTAACTCATCAACTTTAAACCTAAATGAAAAAAATAATCTTCTCTCCCATTGCAAACTTCATCAATAGCATGATATGTTTAGGCCTGCCAAATTGCTCAAGTTATAGAATATGATGTGGTACTGATTGGTGAAGAATCGGCCAGGGATGGAACGACATGTTTGAGCCCGAAGTGGAATGGTGCGGTGGTTGGCGAGTAGTGACAGCCCAGTGCTGACGGCCCGCCTCGGGCATCAGCAGGCCGCCATAAAATTAGCTCGCGAAAATTATTTTTAATATTGTTTATTCGCCACAAAAAAATAATTAAGAAAATGAATCGGACACAAGCAATAAAAAAAATAGCTGCAACTGCATTGGGTGTGGTGGCGCTGCCGCAACTAGCGAAGTCAATGGCGGCCTTGCCAGATGGGGTGAACGGAAAAATAAATCACTCGGTGTGCCAGTGGTGTTACAATGATATTCCATTAGACGAACTGTGTGCTGCTGCCAAGCGCATGGGCATTAAGTCGATTGACTTGCTGAACGCAACGCAGTGGGCAATTGCTGCAAAGTACGGACTGACATGCGCGATGGCTTATGCGAATGATTGGGGCTTGCAAAAAGGGTTTAACAATCCGTCTTTCCACGAACAGTTGTTGAAAGATTATTCTGTGAATATTCCAAAAGCAGCTGAGGCTGGATTAAAAAATGTAATCTGCTTTAGCGGAAATGCAAATGGATTAACTTCTGAGCAAGGTTTAGAAAATTGTGCGAGGGGCTTAGAGCCTGTGATGAAAATTGCCGAAAAAAATAATATGCTGGTGAGCATGGAATTACTTAACAGCAAAGTAGACCATAAAGATTATCAGTGTGACCACACTGACTGGGGCGTGCGCCTTTGCGAAAAATTGGGCTCGCCTAATTTTAAATTGCTGTACGATATTTATCACATGCAAATAATGGAGGGAGACGTGATTGCAACTATCCGTAAAAACATAAAATACATTTCTCATTTCCATACCGGTGGTGTGCCAGGGCGGCACGAGATTGACAACAGTCAGGAATTATATTATCCAGCTATTATGAAAGCAATTATTGAAACTGGCTTTACAGGTTTTGTAGCCCAAGAATTTATTCCTGCCAAAGTAAACAAATTGAAATCGTTGAAGAAGGCAATTAAAATTTGTGATGTCTAACTAAGATTAGTTGCAACCTAGTATTTTAATCCAGCATCATCTGCTTCTAGATTTACCTCTAAAGGTTGCTCTTCTTATTACAATTTCCCGATCAAGGCTACATATAATTCGGTAAGCTTTGCCTCTGCCTTACCAGCGATCTCAATAATTTCTGAAATTACAGCTGGTTTAAGATTATCAGGATCGCAATCATCTGTTAATACCGAAATCGCACAGCAAGGCAAGCCCATGTGATTCGCTACTAACACCTCGGGTACGGTGCTCATCCCAACGGCATCGGCACCAATTTGATGAAGAAATCTATATTCCGCCCGTGTTTCTAAATTCGGCCCCATCACCGCCACATAAACACCTTCATTCAATTTAATTTTTTTCTCCTTGGCTATTTTGAGCAATAGCTTGTTCATTTTTTTTGAATAGGGTTCGCTCATATCGGGGAAACGTGTGCCCAGTACTTCAAAGTTTTCGCCACGCAATGGATTATCGGGTTGTAAATTAATATGATCGTCAATTAACATCAACTGTCCTTTCTTCCATTTCAAATTCATATTACCTGCGGCATTTGAAATTAAGAGATTTTTGACGCCCAACATTTTCATTACTCTTACAGGTAAGGTAATTTTTTGCATGTTGTAGCCTTCATAGTAGTGAAAGCGACCTTGCATGGCCAACACTTTTTTTCCTTTTACCTCTCCATAAATTAATTTTCCTCTATGAAACTCAACAGTAGAAACAGGAAAGTGGGGAATTGAATTGTAATTTATTTCAATCGGGTTTTTAATTTCCTTTACAAAAAGATTTCCCAGTCCTGTTCCTAATATCACCCCTACTTCTGGATGATCGACTCCGTGTTTTCTTAAATACTCTGTTGCCTCTTTAATTTCGTTTAGCATACTTATTTTTTTGGAAAAGTAAATTTAAAATAAATTAACAAGGCACTTAGTAAGCAAATAAAACCATTAGCCAATATCACAGGCCAAAGTGCTAATGCAATACCATACACAAGCCAAATGAGTGTACTTGTAAAAACAATTAACATCATGGATAAACTTAAATCGCCCACACTTTTTGTCTGCCAGGCTTTATAGACTTGTGGAATAAATGTAATGCTGCTTAGTGCAGCACCCGTGTGTCCTACTATTTCTGTCCAATGCATTTTTAAAATTATTTAGTTTGTAACGTTTCCATGTTATAATGCTTTTCAAAAAACTCATCGCACCACAAACAAATATTTTGTAGCTCGTTGGTGCGCGTCTTCGCTTGGGCAGCCGTAATCCCAATACTCTCACCCATAGAAAGCGGGTCGCCTTCATTTATTTTTTGAAAGATTTTTGATTTAGAAACTCTATTCATCACCTCCACCACTTTCTCTTTTCGCGCATCGCCCATCGGAAATTTTGTTCCCGGACAGCACGGATTGATTCTCCAAAGTTGAATGCTTATTTCTTGCGGTAATTCCGTGCCACCCAAAAATCCTTTTCCTCCAGAAAGAATAGAACAAAAATTATGATTCGGGTCTTCTTTCCAAATATTTTTTTGAAGCGCGCGTCCGCGTGCCCAGTTACCACCCAACCACATGTCATCTGTAGAACCCCAATAGCCCCAACTTAATTTATTCTTAGCAAGATAGTTTTCCTTGTCTATCAGCGGATCTTTATCATCGCCATTTACTCCGCGCGATTCAAATAATTCGGCCAGCAATATCAACCGAGAACCGGCATTTTTATGGTAGCGATCAATACTGGCGATATCAAAACGGGTCACTCCCTTTTCAATAAGTATGTCTAGTATTTCTTCAGTAAGCAAGTCGCCATTAGTCTGTAGCATAATTTGCGTTTTGCCACGATAGCGTTCTTGCAACCTATCTAAAATCAAATACAGTTTTTTCTTGTCTGCCAGTGGCTCTCCGCCTGAGAGAATAAGTCGATCAATCTCGTTTGGCAAATTATCAATGATGGCCAAACATTCTTCTTCTGAAATGCGCTCGCCTTGTGGCCCCGATAGATTATAGCAATGATCGCACTGGTCGTTGCACAATTGTGTAAATACCCAATACAAACTCTCGCAATGATTAAAGTCTTTAAACATCGTTTTGAAAGATAAAGTAAAAAAATAAGTCGTCCTACCTTGCAGGGTAGAACGACTATAATCCTAAAATAAATAGCGTACTCCAAACTGAAATTGTCTGGGTGGTGCCGCATTTTTTGTAACAATAGCTCC
>JANYHI010000079.1 GCA_025359125.1 Cytophagales bacterium | reverse complement strand
TTTAGGATTTAGATTAAAGGTAATCAAAGATGTTTATCTTACTAACGTTCTGGTTTTTGCTTCCAAAAAATATTTTGAAATGGCCGCACGGTTTGGCCAATAAAATCGTCAGGGAATAATTCTTCATTCGGTAAGCCAACCAATAGATTCTCGTCATCGCTCGGCCAATAGTTAGTTCTAAAAATATAATCCCAAATACTTAATGTGATTCCATAGTTAAAGCCATGCTTGTGAGTAGGCGGGAGATTTTTAGCATGATGCCATAAGTGCATTTGTGGCCCGTTGAAAATATACTTGAAGTAGCCCAAATTAATTTTAAGATTAGCATGACCCAACTGCCCTGTAACCAAAGTGAAAATATGCACAATAAAAAAATCTGATATGCCAAAGCCCATCATTGCTAAAGGAATATATTCGAGGGTGCGATAAAGAATATTCTCCATCCAATGGTAACGCAGTAAAGCTGCAAAGCCCATTTGTTGCGTGCTATGATGTACCTTGTGAAACTCCCACATCCAATTTACATGATGATACATCCGATGGATTGCCCATTGCATCAAATCGCGGAGCACAAAAATAATAACTAACTGAAGCCAACCTGGCAAATTACCTACTTGAATAGCTACCAAATTTTGGATGCCAAATGCTCCTAAAAAATCATTGAAGAATTGCACCGCCACCATCGATAAGGCATTGTATGCAATAAGAGCAAACAAAAAATAATTCCAGAAGAGGTAAAAAATATCCAACCAAAAGTGTTCGCGAATAGCAGGCTGATTTTTTCTCCAAGGAAACAAGATTTCTAAAATCCAAATAATAGTGGATGAACCTAGCAACCAATAAAAATAATTATGCCAGCCCGGATTTATTATTTCTCCGATAAAGTAATTCCAATACCCAGTGTAAGCTTCGTTAATGATTTTTAAATACGCATCCATTTACTCAGGATTAATTATTTACATCATCAACCTCTACTTGCAAAATATGTAAGACACGGTGTATGATGGGCGCGAAAAAAACGGCTGTGATACTTAAAAATGCAACGCCACTATACAATGCATAAAATGAAGAGAACACCTTACCACTTATCGTTACCATTTCTGCTACAGGACCCATGCCGGTCAAAATCATGGACGCCATATAAAAACTATCCAGCCAACTTAACACACTAAATGAATGATATCCGGTCGTTCCAATACCTACAGAAAATGTAATAAGCAAAAAGCAAATGATAGAATACCGCCCCATTCGAATGAAGAAATGAGGAAGGGGAACGACTTTTTGTTTTCGATTTTCTAGTTTCATTCAATAAAGATGAGGAATTATCAACTGGCAATCATGTTTAGAATTTCTTCGGTATGTTCTCCAAAATGAGGTGGTGGCAATAATTGATTAGGTTTTTCTAAATTAGAAACATGACCAACAAAATTTTGCAAGCCTTTTAAATTTCCTCCTTCCACCCTAATGTCAATTGCCTCTTTAGATGATAGTGCTTCCTGTATATTTTGAATAATGCCTGCCGGAATTTTTAATCTATTTATTTCATGCATTAAGGGTATTGAATTTTGTTTCATAATTGCCTCTGCTAAAATTTGATTGAGGGCGTAACGGTTCTCTACTCTGAGAACATTAGTAGAAAATAAAGCAGGTGAGGCTTTATCTTTTATTTGGAGCAATTGGATCAAATCTCCAAACTGCCGGTCGCTTCCTACCGCCAGTAAAATTCGTTTGTCGTCTTTCGTTATAAAAGAATCGCCATATGGTGCAATATTAGGATGAGCCGATCCTTGTCTGCTTGGCAATTTATTCGCGACAAGCCAATTGGTAGCTTGGTTGGCAAGTGATGATAATGCACTTTGTAATAATGATACTTCTACTAAACTTCCTTTGCCGGTTTGCTGCCGATTGATTAACGCTATCAATATTCCTTCTTTTAATTGATGAGCCGCCAATACATCAATTAAGGCAACGGGCATCTTGGTAGGCAATCCGTTTTTCTCTCCATTCAAATCCATCAAACCAGATTCTGCCTGAATCACTGCATCATAGCCTACCCGATCATTATCTGATCCATAACCTGTAATTTGTCCGTAGATTAGTTGATGATTATTAATTGATAGTTGTCCGTAAGAGACACCGAGCTTCTCTGCATCGCCCGGTTTATAGCTTGCAATAATAATATCTGCACGTGCGGCTAATTTTTTTACGATTGATCTTCCTTCTTCTGTAGTAAGATCAACCGCTATGGATTTCTTTCCCCAATTACACGAGCAAAAATAAGCAGAACGATCATCCGTTTCTTCTCCTGCGCTTTTCCAGGTGCGCGTTACATCTCCACCTGTTTTTAAGTTTTCAACTTTAATAACCTCAGCTCCTAGTTCGGCAAAAAATTGACCAGCCGAAGGGCCCGCCAGTACAGAAGCCAATTCAAGAATTTTTAAGTTGCTAAACATCAATAAAAAAGTAATCTATCAAAGTAATCTAACCGCTTCAAGTTAGTTATTTCCTTCTGTCACTTTAAATAACATTTAATTAAAAATAGAATCATTTAATGCATTTTTGCGTTTCGAATCAAACTTCTAAAAATGAGAATATTTGCAATACTTATTGCCATCGGATTGATTGGATGTAAAAGTAAACCTGTAGAATTGAAAACCGGTAATTGGCGCGGTGTAATCACACTCCAAAACCATCAATTACCGTTTAATTTTGAGGTAACAAAAGACAGCAACCGATACACAGTATTTTTGAAGAATGCGGAGGAGAAACTTTTGCAAGATGAAATTTCCATCGAAGGTGATTCAGTAAAAATTACTATGTTAATTTTTGATATTGAACTGCGCGCCAAAATAAATGGCGATAAACTCAACGGATATTATTTTAAAAATTATGACCCCACTTTTAAATTGCCCTTCTCGGCAAGCTTTAATCAAAATTATAGATTTGATAAAACCGGATCAGGCACTGTAAATTTTTCGGGCAAATATGAAGTGAAATTCGTTACACCGAAAGAGACCTATCCATCAGTTGCCATTTTTGAGCAAAAAGAAAATAAAGTAATGGGCACATTTCTTACCCCAACGGGCGACTATCGATACCTGGAAGGAAATGTAGTAAACGACACGTTGTTGCTAAGCACATTTGATGGCAACCATGCATTCTTGTTTTCAGCACAAATAGTTGGCGATTCTTTAATGGGCGATTACTATTCTGGTAAAACTTCTCATGAAAAGTTTAGTGGCATTAAAAATGAAAACGCAAAAATGCCCGATCCCGAATCGTTGACTTATCTAAAAGAAGGCTTTGAAAAAATTGATTTCAGCTTTCCTGGTCTAAATAAAAAAATCATAAAACCAACAGATGAAAAATTCGCCAACAAAGTTCTCATTCTACAAATTTTTGGAACATGGTGCCCTAACTGCATGGACGAAACAAAATTTCTTACACAATGGTACCATGAAAATCACGAACGTGGAGTAGAAATTTTAGGATTGGCTTACGAACGAAAAGATGATTTTGAATATGCGAGCGGCCGAGTAAAGAAGATGATAGAAAAACTATCGGTGCCGTATGATTTTGTAATTGCCGGAACAAATAATAAAGACAAAGCATCAGAAACCCTTCCTATGCTTAATAAAGTAATCGCTTTTCCTACTACTATTTTCATTGGGAAAGATGGAAAAGTAAAATACATTCATACTGGGTTTGAAGGACCCGGTACGGGCATCTATTACGAACAATTTAAAGAACGATTTAATCAAATCGTAAATGCTTGCTTGGCCGAAACGAAGTGAAGGCAGGAACTTTTAGCAGAAGATTTAACTTTAAGAAGTAATTAAAAAAAAATGAAACGCGTAGTTGTCGGTTTGTCAGGCGGAGTAGACTCAAGTGTTGCCGCATATCTGCTTAAAGAACAAGGCTACGAGGTAATTGGCATGTTCATGAAGAACTGGCACGATGACTCTGTTACTATCAGCAACGAATGTCCGTGGCTAGACGACAGCAATGACGCGATGATTGTAGCGCAGCATCTGGGCATTCCATTTCAAGCAATTGATTTAAGTACAGAATACAAAACCCGCATTGTAGATTACATGTTTGCTGAATATAAGGCCGGGCGCACACCAAACCCAGATGTGTTGTGTAATCGTGAAATTAAGTTTGATGTTTTCTTAGATGCTGCCGTAAAATTAGGTGCTGATTATGTTGCTACTGGGCACTATTGTAGAAAAGGAATAATTGAAAAAGATAAAACGGAAATCTTTCAATTGTTAGCAGGCAAAGACCCTAACAAAGATCAAAGCTATTTCTTGTGTCAATTAAATCAGTCGCAATTATCAAAAGCACTTTTTCCAATTGGCGAATTATTAAAACCAGAAGTAAGGGCTATAGCCAAAGAAGCAGGACTTAGCACGGCACAGAAAAAAGATTCGCAAGGATTATGTTTCATCGGCAAAGTTCACCTGCCCGATTTCTTACAGCAAAGATTAGAACCAAAGAAAGGGAAAGTGATTGAAGTGCCTTTTGATTCAACCATTTTTAAAAACGGATTTACTGACGGTGATTTGCAAAACATCACCAAGCCATACAATCTGATTCCAGAATTAGGAGAAGTAGTTGGCGACCATAATGGTGCTCACTTTTATACTATTGGCCAAAGAAGAGGATTAAATATTGGTGGTTATGAAAAACCTCTATTCGTTATTGGCACAGATACAGATAAGAATGTAATCTACACAGGTAGTGGAGATGACCATCCCGGACTTTATCGCAAGGGACTCTTCATTCCTACAATTGATGAACATTGGATTCGCACTGATTTAAAATTAGCGGTCGATGAATCGCGAGACTACATGGCAAGAATTCGCTATCGCCAACCACTAGAGAAATGTACACTTCATCAAAAAGAAGAAGGTCTGTATATTATTTTTGATCGACCACAACGCGGAGTAACGTCTGGTCAGTTTGCTGCATGGTATAAGAATGATGAATTGATTGGATCAGGAGTAATTAATTAGGATTTAATAGACAAAAATGGTTGGTGAGCATTGATCTAACTCTCTGATATAGAAATAGTCAGAGGTAAAAAATAGGAGGAAATTAAAATGGTTTCAATTTCCTCTTTTCATTTTATGGATACACATAAAAAAAGTCTTGCTGGGGATGTGGAAGTTTTGAAGTAATTCACTGGGGAAGGCAAAATAGGCGCAACGTGAGTTGCGCGGCCCGAAAGAGAGAGTTGTATTGGCGCAATCACTCAGGCGATTGCGCTTTTTTAATTGTCGTTGGTTGTGAACTGTTTGCGGGAAAATATACTTTTTGACCGTACTAAAACATGCTTATATTTAGGAGTTGGCTGCCATTTTAGAGAAACCTCAAACCGACAATTAAAATATCAAAAATATGACAACTAACCTTGTGACAGAAAAATCAAACAAAAAACTTTGGACGGTTCCTCTCTACTTCTTGTTGTGTATGTATTTCTTTGGTTCAATTATGATGACACATTTTGTTATCTATTCGCACTTTGACAAAGTACACGACAATTTCCAAACCTATATGGGAGTTTTCAATTACAAAATGATTTTCTTTTGTTATTTTCCTGCCATTTTAATGATAGCTTCTTCAATTTTATTGTGGTTTAATAGTCCGAAAGAATTTCCTCGTTGGACAATTTCGGCTTCGATTATTCTTGGATTTGTCTCGGTTGCTACAACTTTTTTAGTTATTATTCCATTACACAAAGATTTACAGATGTCAGGGTTTAGCTCTACAACTTATGAGCATTTACTTTTCATTAGTTTGACTTTTCAAATATTACCAATCTTATTTCAAGTTTTGATTGCAGTTTGGCTATTTTCGATTTATTTAAAAGACACAAAACCATTTACACGTTGGCTTTTTA
Organism: Cytophagales bacterium; assembly: GCA_025359125.1. GTDB lineage: Bacteria > Bacteroidota > Bacteroidia > Cytophagales > Cyclobacteriaceae > ELB16-189. The sequence goes on along the minus strand of JANYHI010000079.1, from coordinate 41,260 downwards.
TTATCATTTGCCTTCTCAATTTTTATACCCAAGCAACGGGTTGGACAGAAAGTTTTGTTGCCTATCCAATGTGGGCAGAAGTAAGCCAATCAGATTGGTTGACATTTCGAGGCGGGGTTAAAGCTATAGTTTTCTTTGCAATATTTTTAATTCCAGCTTTTTCGCCAATGCTATTAATGCCGTTATTATTTTGGTTCAGACCAAAAGGAATACCTAAATTTTTAGTGGCACTTTATGTGATTTCTTTTTTATGGATGTTTGGAATAACGGCTACATATTTTGTTCCTGACTTGCAAACACCATTAGACAAAATGTATTCACCAAAACTGATTGAGGAATTAAGACGAAACGATTTACTTCTAAGGTTTCCTGTTGGGCTAATAATATTCTTATTGCCTTCTTGGATGATTGTTAAAGTTGGACAATACAAAACAAGAAATACCGTAGCGTAAAAAAAACGGCTACCAACATTGGGTTTTGTGCAAGTTGGGAAGACGGAACAACAATAAGCATTTGTGAAAGTGATAACACAACTGCCAATGACGGGACATAGCAACCATGGGGGTACTGTTGCCGAGACGGCCACGGGTACTTTGTTGACGATCTTCGCGAACATCCATTCCGAGGATATTGTAAAAACAATTTTGTTGGCATGTGTTGGGGCGTTAGTGAGTTTTACAATTTTCCTCACTTTAAAATGGATCGCAAGAAAGTTCAGAAGTAAGTCAACAGGCAATTAAAAGTAGAAGGCTTCCGTGAGGAGGCCTTCTTTATTTTAGCTACCTGAGCATTTTATACATCAGTGATTTCTTTGCTTGCCTTAAAAGTTCCAACTGTTTTGCGATGTTCAATTGATACTTTTCTAAATCCTGCATTACTGTTATCGATTTATCAAATTCTTTCACATCAACTTTTGAAAGTGCTTCGCTGATGACAGTTTTAAGATAATCCAACCGGATGAACGGAATGACTGAACCCGTTAAAAACGGACGGAAGAGGTCAGCTTGCCACAGGCCGAAGCAAAGCCAGTAGAGCTGGTTTTTTTCTTCTTCGCTTTTTGCGAAAAACACAAAGCAATTCGGACAAGGCTTGTCAAGTGGCTTCCCCGCATTGAGGCCTTTGGAGAGGATGAAGAAATGATTTCCTGTGTAAACATTTTTCATTTTGTGTGTTTTGATCGTTAGGGTTTTCATGCTTAAAAATTTAAGCACCGCCCAGAGAGACATTTTAAAAGAGAAAAAAAACAAAAAAAGAGAAAGCAATCCATCAGGCTGGCAATGGAAGGAATGGCAAGGTTTTTTGAAAAAATACTACCTGAAGGAAGGAGCGCGGGACAAGCGACTGACGGAAGGTGGAGATTTTTTTAAAAACCCGTAGGCCTTGACCTTGACAGACCGAGAGCGGTGGCACGCGGGGCCAGCCTATCTTTGCTTGAATCTTTTTGTTGTGGTTGATTTGAGGATCAGTATCCGAAAGAGACTGACATAAAATTTCCATCCAACGAAACGGTGTTCACTTCACCACCCAGTCTACAAAAAAAGCCCCCTAAAAAGGGAGCTCTGAAATGGAAACCTCATACCTGAAAATGCGTACGAGGAAAAGCTCACCCCTGAACCTGCGGGACCAGCCAACGTGGAACGAAAATTTTGCCCAATGGATGGGCGCATTGCCTACCAACAACCACCAGTTGCCAATAGACCAACGGAAAATATATTTAAACATAAAGCCCTCACCACGGGACCGGTGAGCAAGGTGCAAGGGCTGCAAAGAAAAAATACTACCTGAACGAAGGAGCGCGGTACAAGCGACTGAGAGAAGGTGGAGATTTTTTTGAAGCAGGCCCCGCTTGAAGGCGGGATAAACTCCACGCGCCCTTGTCAGCTTGTGAGCGCATGCCCGTAACTTTGCGGTGTGTTTAACTATTGCCACTTCTTGAGCAGTTCAAAAAGTTTGGTATTGATATAGAGTGTCTCTTTCCATACCTGCTTGGATTTCAGAACACCGATGTCTTCAAGCTGCTTTAAATACTTTGATGCTGTGATGCGGGATATTTTCAAACGTGTTGTTAGTATTTCGGTTTTGCAATATGGATGTTCAAATAGAATTTCAATTAATTCCTTGTTGTACGCTTTAGGTGCCTCTTTCCTAATCTTCTCCTGCGTAGTGATGAATAATTTTTGAATGGATTTTATTTGTGCTATCGTTTTATGCGATGTTTCTTCAATTCCGTTCAACATATAGAGAATCCAATCTTCCCATTTATTTTTTGTTCTCACCTCTTGCAACAGGCGATAGTAGTCGGATTTATTGTTGATAATGTAATCACTCAAATAAAGAGTAGGAGTTTCCAGCAATCCATTTAAAATAATGTGGAGTATATTGATGATCCTCCCCGTCCTTCCGTTGCCATCGTAAAAAGGATGGATGCTTTCGAACTGATAGTGCTGCACTGCCATTTTGATAAGCGGAGAAATATTGTCTTGTTCATTTAGGTAGTTCTCCAGGTTTCCCATCAGTTTTACTATAATGTCATGGTCATCGGGTGGTGTGTAAATCACCTTGCCAGTTGCTGCATTGCGCAAGGCTGTACCCGGTAGCCTACGGATGCCTGCATTATTTTCTTCCAATACTTTTTGAATTGAAATAATGGCATTGGTGCTGAGAAAACCTTTCTGTTTAATGAAATCAAAACCGAACAGGGCAGCTTCGCGATAGCGCAATACTTCTTTTGTGGCGGGATCTGGTTCTATGCCTTTTGCTGAAAGTGCCTGATACAATTTATCCTGAGTGGTGATTACATTTTCAATCTCAGAACTCGCCCTTGCCTCCCTTAAGATAACTGCGTTTAAGAGAATGGATGGATTGGGCAAGGTCATAGTTAGACCTTTCAGTTCGGCCAGGGCAACGGAAGACTTTACCAATTGGCGCAATACTTTTACGGTTTCAATTTTTTCTTGGGGAGGAGGCAACGCTGGTAGTTGATTGTATGGTTTTTCGGCTGATATCGTCATGTATAATTTGTATATGTGATGTCGTTATCATGTAAAGATAATGATAATATTTATACATGATAATGTTCTCGTGTAAAGAAACTATACATGATGATTTGCCCTTTCGGTGCGTCAACTGTGCGGTTAGTTCCAATAATTTGCGAGCCTCTCAGGCGAACGAAGTGGCCTCCACGGAGTGAGTCTGCGAGAAGGAGGTAGGGTGTGAGCAAGGAGCACGATTGAGGCACGAAAGAGCGCGGGAGCGAGCTATGAGTGAAGTGAGGCACGAACGAAACGAACAAGGGCTGGCGAGATTTTTTGCTTTGTGCGGTTGGTTGTTGAAAGGAGTTGGAAGTGTGTCGGCCAACAATGGGAGGGTGCAAAAAGCATGACAGCCCGAAGCCCGGACGACAAGCGTAGGCGAGCACAACTGGGGCAGCGGGTGGACTGCAGCTTGCTGAGTGAAAGAGGAAGTAACGAAACGTAATGGAGTGGAATGAGCCTTGCGTTGGGAGCGAGTGATGTTTGTGGTTATTTGAATTGAATGGTGAGGTGGCTTATAACCCAAACATAACGAGTATGCGCGGTGGATAGCGAATGTAAAGTAATGAGTGCAGTGAATGACGAATGAACGAAGCGGGATGCAGGACACAGGAGCTGCCAAAGCAAAGGGGCATGACAGCATGGAGCGAAGCGAAACCTTTAGGCGAACAGTTGGTGGTGCTTTTGCGCTTGGATGTGTGGAAGCAGCAGCACGGACTGTGAGTGTTGGCGTGACCTTTTGCGGCAAGGCATGAGGAACACCATATAACCTAACCCTCTATCAAGTCGTATGGTAAATTTATTGTTGAGCCTATACATGAAAGAAATACGGGGCAGTACGAATACATCATGCTATGAGTTATAATCAACGCGAAGCCCTGTGTCAATTACCGTTTTCTCTGAAGGCTTAAAATTATTTTGAGCAAATATGCCCGTAGTTACCAAGCTGCAATCTAGTTTATAGGTCAATGGATTTACTTGAGTGAATTGCTCAGTCCAAAAGTTGACACCTATTACTCACTCGCTTATTTTATTTGTCTTTAAATAGCTTACCGCTGAATAAATTGAGAGTTGGTTTCCTGAGAAATTATGATCCGAAAGCCCGATGTCTCTTGAAAAATAGCCCACGCTATTTTTTGCAATTAAGATTGCTCCATTCTCAGACTTCGTTTCCAATTTAAACTGAATTATTACTCTCAAAATAGGTATGCTTTGCATCTCCTCGGCCAGCAAAAATACGGTGTAGAAAAACTTCGTGTTTGTTGATTTTAAATGTTTGTAAAAGCGTTATTAAGGCAACTTTTGAAAGCACCTCAAAAATTTAAACATTTAGCAAATCAGACTTGGAGCGTAGAGTTGAACAAGTAAAGCCTCGGATGAGTGAAGTAATTCGGGATATCAGCTATCGAGTTTAAGATAGATTCTGCGCGGCATGGGCCAAAAATTTTTCACCGTCAATGTGTACACTAAGGCGAGTTCTGATTACTTTTAATGAAGATTTGGGTACACATTAATTCAAGATTGTTACCGGAATCGAGATCTCCAACATCTCCCAATAAATTACGATTTCGCCTTTGCTATCTTCAGCAGGCTCGATCAAATAGCGAAGCCTTTCTTGATTGTTCTCTTCAGTTTCGGGCTTTACTTTTATCCTTACTACATCCTCGTTCAGACTATAGTTGTCAGTAAGGTGTTGATCCCAATTTTTATTGAGAATTATTGTCCATTCCGTTTTAGAAGGGATTGTAAACAAGGCATATTTACCAGCAAGCAATTCTACTCCTCCGATTTTTACTGTACCTTCAAACTCTATTGATGTCGCTTTGTGTGCACCTGTTACCCACACTTGATCGAACGGTACAAGCCCTCCCCAAATAACGCGGCCACGCACTGCAGGCGAGTGATAGTTAATGGTTATCATTGAATTTCCAATTTTACCTGTGGCTACAGCTCGCACGCTGCCCTTGAGTGTGTCTCGTTCTGTTTGAGGTTTGATTACTACTGATTCAACTGGTTTAGTTTCGGAAGCAGATTGAACAGTTTCTGTTTTTTTTTCTTTCTTCTGACTGCAACTTGTAACAACTGTTATTGAAAGAAAGGTGGCAATGAGATAAATATTTTTCATTAGAATGAATTTGAAGTGGTGGATTGAATTTTTCTTTTCTTGTCGAATGTAGGGGAAGAAACAAAGAAGAGCAGAAAGCCTGAGCAAACGGTAATCAAGCCAAAGACCGAAAATATCCGTAATGCTAAGTTTCCAAAGTTATCTCTACCTTCATAATCCATCGTGTGCAACATATAGAGAAAATCGAATATCCTCCATTGGTTGTGACGGATAGTTTGGTACGTGCCTGTCTCCGCTGCTACATAAATCGTACACGCTGGATTTTCAAATGAAATGGCATACGCGGGCAGTGGCCGTTCGCGATACTCACTATGTTTGCTTACCTGTTCTATATATTCGACTGATTTGATTTTAGCTCCGCTAATGATTTGTTCTTGTGCTATAGTCACTGCTTCATCTTTAGTGAGGGGCGGATGTAATACACCAGTGGTTGCATCTGCTAAAGCGAAATGAACGTGTTGGTGAATGCCCGCACCAGTATGGCCTTTAAAATATTGAATTTGATAAATTGGTTTATCCAGCACTCGGATAAGATGAATGGAATGAACAGAATCTACTGATCGATCTTTTTGCAGTGCTTGTAATGCAACACTTGGAGAGACTACTTGCAAATCTGCTTTAAGAAATGAAATGGGTTTCCGTAAGTGATCGCCATGTACCATATCAATATTATTCCAACTGAAGTAAAGGCCACCGACTGTCCACATCAAAAACTGAATACCAATGCTTATACCTAAATACCGATGGGTTTTGCGGATATAGTAATTTCGATTTTTATTCATTGATTAAAGTATAGTTGGAGTTAGTTTTTGGAAACTACAAAAAACAAAATTCTGCAGCGTATTGAAAGGCGTGGAATGATTTTCTTGAATGCATTTTACACGTTTAAAGTCTTTTTTAAAGAGCGTTGACATAGAAGTTTCAGTGTATTGTCTGACCTCTAGCCCACTACATTTTGCTGGGCCGCCCTCCGAAAATGTTCCAAGCACAAGATGGCCATTTTGCTTAACAGCCTTACTAACGATGTATAGATATTGAATTATCTGTACTTCGGATGTTAAGAAATGAAACGCAGCGCGGTCGTGCCAAAAATCAAATTCGATGGTTGGTTCAAACTCAGTAATATCCGACACGATCCATTGAACAGTTTCTGTTTTAGAGCCCAATCTAGCTTTCGCGCGTTCAATTGCCTTTGATGAAATATCCAATACATAAATATTAGAGTAACCCATTTCAAGTAGAGCGTCTACTAAATGACTATCGCCTCCACCGATGTCAATAATCTTTGCATCTTTAGGAAGGTCGAATAGGTTGATAAATTCAATCGATGTTTTAGGGTATGGCTGAAACCAACTAAAGTCTGATTCCTCTTTGGTTTCGTAGATTTTTTCCCAGTGGTTTTTGAATTGATTCATATTATCTAAAGTTATTTTGGCTTTTGATAATGTTAAATCCTATTAGCTGCACGAAGAGAGGAATAATCATAATGACTGAAAATAGAATAACGATAATCATTATCCGCTTTTCTATGATTTGAAAAAGAACCGCGTGAATCAGTATCAATGCGAACAAAAGATAATTCCAACGTTGTATATTTTTCCAGAGCTTTGTCTTTAGCCATTGAAGGGATAAATCATTTGATAGCAGTAACAAGACTAATAAGATCAATCCTGCTGCAAGCCCCGTGTAATTGGCCACTCCAAAAATATCATCCCGAAATTTATACGCATATTTACCATCGACTGCTCTAAAAAAGTATAGGAAGATATTGCCCATGTGAACTTGTATTCCGAAGACGATATGAGCTAACCCGATAACAGCGCACCAAATACCCACATCTCGTCTGAGATCACTGGAAACAGGATTATTTCTTTTCCAGTAAACAGTAAGAGGCCCAATGAGTAATGTGAGTGCCAATAAAATAATACTTACATATCCTGTGGACATGCTCCATAAGTATGTTATATCGTTACCTGGAATTAATTTTAAGAATGCAAATAGCAACAAGCCTGTAGCTGCGATAAGAATTGCATGATGCTTTACTCTCGTTTTAAATCGGGGTGACAGAATCATAGGATTGAATTACTCATTGGGTTTTGATTAGGATTACTTTGTTTTCTTCACCAGTGCCATGCCACACTTGCTACATTTACCCGCTTTATCAGAAGTCACGTCAGGGTGCATGGGGCATAGGTAGCCTCCCGATTCCATTTTATTTTCATCCATTACTTTGTTATGATCCATGTGGTGAGAAAGGCAATGAATGGCACATGCGCCAAAAGCTTTATAGTTTTCATGCACCTCGGCTTTAACGTTTCCGTCTTTATCTTTTACCTGGCACGTGCCATTCATTGGTGAGCTTACTGTCCAACCCTCATCTGGTGTCTTTGCAAAATGAGGTAAGAAGTTTCCATTCTTTTCAGCCTTGCCAAGTTTTTCACCAGTTTTATCCTCTATTAATATTCCATTCTCTACATGACCTAACTTCACCCCCTTAATATCGCTGATGACCCCCTCTTTAGTTACAGACCCAATAAAATTCCCTTCCTTGTCAGTAATTTTTCCAGATGCATCAATCTTAGGTGCTTTGTAATTTTGCGCTTGCGCAAGTTGAAATGCCAATACTGTTAGTACTGCGAATGAGATGTTCTTTAGCGTTTTCATTTATTTGCTTTTTTTTGAATTTTATGTAAGAGTTCTTTTTTTTGTTAGCAACTATATTCATTTGTCAATTTAATTTTTGTGTCTTCGCGTTGTTGAAGTAAGTCGCCAACGCTCTTTCCCCAAAGTGATAAAATACTACTGGCGTGACGATCATATCTAACAGTGTGCTGCTCACCAATCCGCCTAAGATTACCGTTGCAACAGGGTATAAAATTTCTTTTCCTGAAGCTTGCGGGTCTAGCGTAAGTGGAACTAATGCCAATGCAGCTGTTAAGGCTGTCATCAGAACAGGAACTAACCTTTCGAGTGAACCTCGGATAATCATTTCTTTACCGAATTTATCGCCTTCATGTTCCACTAAGTGAATATAGTGAGAGATCATCATGATGCCGTTGCGCGATGCAATCCCTGTAAGGGTAATGAAGCCTACTAACGTTGCTATTGAGAATGTACCGCCTGTGAGCATGACTGCTACCACGCTACCGATCAATGCCAATGGAATATTGAGCATAATTTGTAATACCATACGTGATGATTTGAAATGACTGTATAACACAAGAAAAATTCCCGCTATGGAAAAGATACTTAGGATTATAATTAGTTTGGAAGCAGACTGTTGGCTTTCAAACTGGCCACCGTATTTTAAAAAATAGCCTTCAGGCAATGTGATATCACTGGCTATTCTTTTCTGAATCTCCTTCACCGTGTTTCCTAAATCTCTGCCTTGTACATTGCACGAGATCACAATTCTGCGTTGTGTGTTTTCATGCCATACAGAGTTGATGGCAGTAGTATTTTCTATACTTGCAATCTGCTGCAAGGGGATTAAATTTCCTTCTGGAGTGTTGATCATGGTGTTGCGTATGTTCTCAATGTTGCTTCGCTCAGCATTGGTAGTGCGCAATAGAATATCAAATGTTTTTTGCCCATCAATTATTTGCCCTACTGCTTTTCCATTATAAAATATCTCCAAGTCTTGTGCTACTTTCCCTGCTTGAATCCCGTAGCGTTGCAACGCTTCACGGTTTACTTTAATGAGCAATTGCGGCACCATCACTTGCCTTTCCACTTGTGCATCAACCACGCCTGGCACAGTGCTTATAATTTCCTTTATTAGCCCTGCATTAGTGCGAAGGTCAGTAAGGTCTTGCCCGAAAAGCTTGATAGCCACTTGCGCCCGTACACCTGAAAGCAAATGATCGAGACGGTGCGATATAGGCTGACCAACATTCACATTCACACCTTTTAAAATATTCAGTTGGCTTCTAATGTCAGCAAGGATTTCATCACGCGAGCGGGTAACGCTAGCCTTTAACTCAACTTCAATTTCAGAATTACTAACAGGCTCTACATGCTCGTCCAATTCTGCGCGGCCTGTTCTGCGACTTACATATTCTACTTCGGGTACTTTGAGCATTAGCTTCTCAGCCATTGTGCCAATCTTGTTACTTTCTTCCAACGAAGTGCCAGCGGGGGCGGAGAGATTGATTGTAAAAGAGCCTTCATTGAAGGGAGGTAAAAATTCTGTGCCAAAGAACGGAACGATAGATATAGATGCTACGATAATTATCACTGCTATTGTAATGACTGGCCTTGAATGTGTAAGACCCCAATGCAAGACCTTGGTATCTTGAACTTTCAGCCACTTTACTAATCGCGAATCCTGCGCATGTTCGGAGTTAAAGAATTTGTTCCACCAGTTTTGCTTTACTGATTTCTTTTTTGAGCCGACTGAATTAAGCAAGTAACTGCATAATGATGGCGTTACCGTAAGTGACACAAACAACGAAGCGACAATGGAAGTGATGTAGGCAATGCCAAGTGGGGCAAAGATTTTCCCCTCAATACCTTGCATATAAAACAAGGGAATGAAAACCAACACCACAATGATGGTAGCATACACAATGGAGTTCCTTACTTCGCTGCTTGCATCATAAATAACTTTCAATACCGGTTTTGGATTAGCCGTTAGTTGGTTTTCTTTCAATCGCCTAAAAACATTCTCAACGTCTACAATCGCATCATCTACTAATTCGCCAATGGCAATGGCAAGCCCCCCAAGCGTAAGAGTATTAATTGAAATGTCAAACCATTTGAAAACAATACCCGAAATAATCAACGACAATGGAATGGCCGTGAGTGTGATAATGGTTGTTCTGAAATTCAATAAGAATAAAAAGAGAATGATGATAACAAGAATAAACCCATCGCGTAAAGCTTCCTCTACATTTTGCAGTGAGTTGACAATAAAATTCTTCTGCTGGAAAATATGTGGATTGAGTTTTACATCTGGCGGAAGTGTAGATTCCAATTCTATTAATGCTTTTTCTATTTCATCTGTTAACTTTACGGTGCTGGCTCCTGGTTGTTTCTCTACGGTTAGAATAACGGAAGGTTTTGCGTTTATACTCGCATCACCTCTTTTTAATGCTGCTCCGTATTTAACTTCCGCAATTTGCGATAGTAGTACTGGTACTCCCTCGTTGTTGGAAACAACTGTACCTGCCAAATCCTGAAGGGTATAAGCTCTGCCTACATTTCGTATCAATACTTCTGAACCGTATTGATCAAAGAAATTGCCAGTGGTGTTTTGATTTGATAATTGAAGGGCATTATCAATGGCATCAATTGTTAGATTGTATTGCTTTAGTTTAGCACTTGAGATCAGCACTTGGTATTGAAGGCGCTCGCCACCGATGGGTATTACTTGCGATACACCTTTGATGCTCATTAGCCTTCTGCGGATGGTGAAATCTGATAAAGTGCGCAGCTCAGAAGCTGGTGTTGAATCTGCACTAACTCCAACTAACATAATCTGGCCCATCACTGAACTGATAGGACCCATCACGGGAACTATGCTATTGGGCAATTTTACAGTCTGTAATTTTTCGGCTACCAACTGCCTTGCTCGATACACATCTGTATTCCAATCAAACTCCACGAACACCATACCTATACCAATGGCTGAACTGCTGCGAACTACCTCCACACCAGGCGCACCATTCAAAGCTGTTTCAACAGGGAGTGCTATTTGTGTTTCAATTTCCTCTGGAGCCATTCCGTTAGCTTCTAGGAAAATAGTTACCCGTGGCCGATTGAGATCGGGCAATACATCCACGGGCAAATTGATGACCGTGAATGTTCCATACACCAATAGCAACGCTGCAAGCGCAACTACAAACAAGCGGTTGTGGAGAGAGAAATTTATAAAACGGTTCAGCATGATTTATCGGTTGACTGTTCGATCAAATTGATTGCAGGGTTATAATAAGAAGGCAAAGCCCAACGATCGAATAGACGATCCATTTTATAATACGCCCAACCTTGTTAGGCTTTTGCTCTTCCACCCTGCAACATTCCTTCATGTTTTATCAATGCTTATGATCTGCCTCTGCACCGTGCGCACTTTCTGGTGCTTTGCCTTCTTCTACTTTGATAACAAAATCGGCAGTATGTACTTGGCCATTTGTTTGAAATTGCATCCAGCCTCTGAAAATCCCGACCTTGCCGAATGTGGTATGGAGATCAAGTCTTCCATCGACTACTTCTGGATGCACATGCAAATAATTTTGAGTGTCTTCGCTGATTACCACTACGTGCGCTTTAGCCGCTAAGTAGTTTTCAAATGAATCGGCAGAAACTTCTTTGCCATCTTTTTTTATTATACCTGCAATATGAGAAGTGCCTTCGCTAAAGAATTTTCCACCCTCTGGCATCAGCATTACTTCATAGCCGTCAACCGTGCTGGTGGCTTTTGAAACTGTGTACGTTTGAGCTTTGTAAGGAGTACCCGCTACATTTAACTCAATTCTTTCTAATTGGTGGCTTGCACCACTAGGCACATAATCAGCGAAGAGAACATAGTTACCGCCTTGCTCAAACTTAGTTTCGTTGTGAAATTTTCCGTTGGCATAATTTGCGCCCTTTGCCAATACGCTAATATCATACGAACCACTGGCCTGAAACTCTGGATGGATATGGTCGAAGTAAGACAAGTCTTTGCTCACTACAATCAAGTGCAATTTTTTATCGTGTTGAATATCGAGCGGCACCATCTCACTTTCATTCCCTTTAATGGATGGAGTGAACGATAGTAATGCGGCCTTTCCAGCTTCCACCGCAGGCGTAGCTTTGAATGCCATAAAATAAGTATTGGTATTGGCAGCTTTTTCATCGCTAACCAACTCTAATTTCATTCCACACTTGGGGCAAGTGGCGCCTTCTTTTCCTGTCACTTCAGGGTGCATTGGGCATGCATAAGTGTGTTCGTGATCTCCGTCTGCATGATCATGGTCTGCTTCGGCATGTTCAGTTGATTTTGATTTGTTACCGCAAGAAGTAATGGCTACAGATGCAGCCACTGCAAATAGAGCAAAAGCGATGTTCTTGATTGTTTTTTTCATTTGTTAATTGTTTTACGATTTGTTGGATTACTGATTTAGATAGATCATTTTTATTTGATAGGTTGCATTCACTACTACACGTTCACCCTCCTCTACACCTTTTTGGATAACCGTTTGTGATCCATTGTTTTGACCGATGGAAACATAGGACACGCTGTACTGCTCTGCATTGTTTTTAATAAAAATTACAGGGCGGCCATTGATTTCGCTGATGGCACTGTTTGGCAAGGCAATTTCTTTTATTGATTTTGAAGCAACGACACGGACGTTGACAAATTCACCTATCTTGAATTCGTTGTTTGGGTTTTCCATTTCAAAAATCACCCGTTGTGTTTGGTTTGTTGGATTGATGGATTGGGCTGGTGCTAACAATTTTACTTGTGCCGTTTTATGAATGTCGTTCGTGGCACAATCCACCTCAAAGATTTTTCCAGCATTTACTTTTTCCGCATCTTTATCGAACACCTGCGCTTCAACATATACTCTGGAAAGATTGGTGACTGTTAATAAAATTTCATTGGCGTTGATTATTGCCCCAATGGCAAAGGTAAAATTGCTGATTACACCACTGATGGGTGATTTTAAAAGTATTGCTCTTGAATTATTTACTGTTCCATTGCCAAGATTTTCAAACAGTTTTTTATTTTCCTTGGCTTTGTTGTAGCGCGATTCTGCCTCTGCAATATCTTTCTTAGCCACAATGTCCGCTATTGTTTTGAGGCGCTCGTAATCTTTGCGGGAAGCTTCAAATTCTGCCTCCGCATTATTCATTTCAGATAAGAAGGTTACAATGTTACCTGCATCAATAATTGGCTCTATCACTGCGAGCAATTGGCCTTGCGTTACTTTTTGACCTACCCTGACGTTAAGTGAACTTATCTTACCCGTTTGAGGCGATTGCACAACAGCTTGCCCGTTTGATGCGGGAATAATGGTGCCGAACAATTTTATGCTTTCTGTAAACCCGCCTTGTTGAACTGGTTGAGTGAGCACATCGAAAAGGAATTGCGTTTCTTTAGGCACTTCAAATGCGTTTGAAAAATTGTTTCCTTTTTTGCTAGCATCATCGTGGCCTTCATGTGCAAATGTTGGTTGTAACTGTGCCATTGGCAACAGGCATAGAAGAATTACAAAACCAGCCGCTACTTTACGATAATGAGTTTTCATAAACAGGAACATGATAAATAACCCTGCAAGGAGACCGATCCCGAAAAGGAATGGAGTGCTGCTAAAAAATGAATTGTTATGTTCATCTGTTGCTTGAAGCAATTGTTTGCCCGGTTCAATGTTCTGCAACAAAAGAAGATCTGATCCAAAAGGGGAATTGATCGTTACAATAAGCGAATATTGCTTTGTTGAAGGAAAAGTAGTTTTGATTTCGTAATACCCTCGATCCTTGCGAACTATCGTAAACTTTAAAACTTTATCTTCCTTCGAGCTGATCTTCAGCGAAGCACTGTCCAACGGTTTGTTAGTTTTGTATTCACTTATGAATAGCCAAAGTGTGACTTCCTCATTTGGCTCAATGGGCTGGTATTTCAGGAAGAGTTCGTACTTATCTGAAATGGCTTCCGAAGAAAAATATTTTTTACTATTCGGAACGGCTGCCGTTTTTTCTCCATCATGTTTATGGTCTTCACCCCCGCTAGCATTTGAAGAAGTAGGCATAAAGCAAGCGAATGCTAGTAGTAGGGCTGTAAGCAACGGATTCAAATTTCTCATAACTTTCCAGTTAAATAATTGATGGTTATAATTGATAGGTTATAATTTCTTAGTGTTTCTAAGTAGCGAGATTTAATGAGGTATGCCTCGTTCGTGTTACGCAAATAGTTGATGTAATCGGTTTGGCCGCTTTCAAAAAAACGCTTGGCCGTGTTGATGATATCATCGGTTCGCTTTAGGCCACTCGCTTCATAATACCTGAGAGACTCATTATACTTTTGAATATTGCCAACCGCAAGTTCCATTTCAGTTGTTAAGAATTGTTGTTGTGCGTTGGCTTGTTTCTCGGCAATCGCCACACTCGTTCTTGCTGCATTAATGTTACCACTATATTGCCAAAACCAAATTGGTGCTCTAATGCCAACACGGAATTTATAGAACGTTTCAGTTTCAGGTGGCCCTTGATTTAGATAACCCAACACTAGACCAGGCAATGCTTTGTTGCGCTGAACGGAAAGCGTTTTAAGATTTACTTCTTTTAATTGAAGGAAATATTTGTAGGAAGGATTTTCCAAGTATAAGTCGCTAGGTAATCCGTAAGCATTTATATCGGTTGAGGATAATACTGTTCGTTCGATAGGAAGGGCAGTGAAAGATTCCTTTAGCCCTGTGTACGTTTGCAACTGGTGGAGTGTAACATTATAATCCGTTTGAACTTGAATGAATTGATTGTGCACTTCTCCGTATTGGCTTTCAGCAAATGTTTTGGCGAGGTAATCTATTTGCCCAGCATCAAACTGTCTCTTCGCGCTTTCGCTTACCTGTCTGTAAAGGCTGTCTTGAACTTGCAACTGGTCTCTTAAGGCCTGAGCGAATTGTAATGTTAAATAAAGTTGCCGTACCAATCGCTTTATATCTTGCTGTGTAATGGCCTTTCCTTTTTCTGAAAGGATAGTCCTCTGCTTTTGAAGTTGGTTTTGCTTGAAATAAACCGTGGGGAAATCAAGGGTTTGAAGTACTCCCACGGGATAGAAAGTACCTGTTGGGCTTTCAGCCACAATATCGAGATTGGGAATATTGAATGCCGATTTCTGCAAGTATTTGTTCTCCATAATCTGGAGATCGGAAACTTGCATCAATGCACTGTTCTTTAATGCAGCATCAATGGCTTCGGTTTCTAATAGTATTCGCTGAGCAGTTGATGTGATAGTGAATAGAATCCCTCCGCACAAAAACGAGATTAATTTCCACCTGTAGTTGATGACCTGTAATGACCTCATAGTCTGAGAGGTTTTTGTAAGGATTGAAAAAAAAGCAATTGTTGGCTATGCCAAATAAAATGGCATAGTTTGAAACCGATAATAGGTTTCTTTATACTACAAAAGGTGGGGGCGCCCTAAGGGAATGAGAATAAAGAACGGCAATGGATAAAAATCGTTCATCTGAGGGTGGATGAAAAATATTGTGATCCGACAAACGGAAAGAAACCAAAGGTTCAGAAAAGGGAACACTGAATTGAATTTTCTTACCTTTTACCGGATTGTCAAAGGAAAAGTGACTGACCACAACATCTGTGTTGCTTGCGTGGGTCAAAAAATAAGCTGCCCCTTCATGGCTTTGCCCTTTTTTCGAACTGTCGTCTTCACCGTGAGAGTGACTAGTTTGATCATGGTGGTGGTGTTTCTGCTTTGCTTCCTTCTCAGAATTATGATGATGATGAGGTACAATGCTATGAGCAATCGCTCCTGAATAGGATATCAGAAATGTGAAAACTATGAAAAGCTTTTTTAGCATTGCGAATCAAAGATAATAAATTTAGTTTAATAGATAGCCAGCATAGTTGCTGCCATTGCCACCATCAGCAGATCTTCTATGATGGTCACCGTACTCATTGGCAGGTTAAAAACCGCCCCTAAGCAAGCGCATTGAATCTTTTTCTTATTCAACACACTCCGGATTACTCCAATACTGCTAAAGCCCATGACAACTATAGTTGCCCAATTGGTTAACATTGGGTTGAAACCTGTAAGAAACGCAATGCCCAAGGCCAATTCTATAAACGGATAGACGTAGCTATAACTTGGCACTTTAACCGCCAATACATCATACATAGCATAGCTTTCTGCAAAGCCCTTGAGGTTTAGTAATTTGAAAAACGAAAAGACCAGAAAGAAGCCGGCCATAAAAGTATTCATGCCTATATGAAGGCTTCCTTTAGATGTAAGGAATGAAATCCCTCCGATAAAGGTTGCGATGAGTAGCAATGGCTTGTAAGTAGCAAGCCAAGATTTAGTTTCATCCACCTTCATGGTATGATGGCTGTGATCTGAAACGTCAGCACTGATTTTGTATTTTGTATTGATACCTATTGCTTCCTGAAGTTCGGCCACGCTTACATGCTTTTGCATTGTAACAACAGCTTTCTGTCCTTCGAGTTTTACATCGGCAGCCAGCACATCAGGGTGCATGAGTAATTTACTTTTTACTTTGGCTACACAACCATTACAAGTGATACCTTCTACAGTAAATACACGAGTCATTTGATTTTAGATTTTAGTTTAATGAATGCGATCTAACAGCGAGCAAATTAACGATGGTTACAAGAAAAAGTAGTTATATTATCATTGGAATGATTTATACCTTATCCAACGGTTTACGGATGTGAGGGCGTAAATTTTTAAAGTGGCTAGGTGTTAATCCTGTAACTTTTTTGAATTGCTTAGAAAGGTGTTGAACGCTACTGTAATGCAATTGAATGGCAATTTGACTAAGCGAAAGTTCATCATAGACCAATAGTTCTTTCACCCTTTCGATCTTTTGCCGAATAACATATTGTTCAATTGTGGTGCCCTCCACCTCTGAGAAAAGTGAGCTTAATGATGAATAGTCCTTTCCTATTTTCTCCACTAAAAATGTTGAAATGTTGGTTTTGCTTTTATGGCCTTTGTCATGAATTTTCTTGATAATTTCGCTTTTGATTTTCTCAATTACCCTCGAATTTTTGTCGTCTATCAATTCAAAACCTAACTCTTTTATTGCTTTTTTAAACGCATTCAATTGATCATCCGGTGGAATCTCATTCATCAGCACTTCGCCCAACTCTATTTTTTGAAAGACAATTTGCAGTTTTCTCAATTCTTGAGAAACTGCCGTTTTGCAACGATCGCATACCATATTTTTGATATAGAGAGTCATTCGGTTCCTATGTTCGCTTATCAAAGGTAGTAGCGCTATTAAAGAAAATCAAGTTGAACATTTCTCGCAAGCGGGACCTCACTCTATTACCGTAAGCATTTTCTAACTCCGTAGCAGATAGATTTGTTGTAATGTGTGTTATCATGTGTTGCGATATGAAAAGATCGTATCGACTCAAAAGAATTTCCGCCATCACATTGCATTCATTGCCATAATACTTCAAGCTTTGCTCTGCACCCAAATCATCGAAGCAATAGATTTTCGGATGGCTGTTGTTGAAAGAAAACTTACTGTAACGCCAGATAACTTCAAAACCCTCTTGGATAAATTCAAAGCTTACATCCCTACTAGATTTGATGATGTGGTTTCGCTCCGGTGGAGGAACGAAGCGCATTAGGTTCATCAAAGAAGTTTTGCCACTGCCTATTGGGCCTAAGAGTAGAATTCCTTTTTGTAAATCCAAATCTAGTTTCTCTGCATTCTCTTTATCGTTCAAGAAATAAACAATCAGTTTAAAAATGATCTCATAATCCTCCGCATGAATTCTGAACTTATCACCATAAAGTTCTTTACCTCTCTTCTCCAGAAATGATAAGCACCATCGAAAGCCTTCGCCCTTGATGCCACCTTCGAGTGTTGGGTGAGTGCTAGAGTGGCTCACTATAGTCTTTGGTAGTTGATACTTGCAAGGTGTTGCGCCTCGTTTTCTCAGGATTGAATTTGCTGACATTAAACATCCAATTGCGAGCGGCAGCTTGCCAATCTTTCATTGGAGCACGGCCGCCTATTTTCCATCCGTTGCTTTGGAAGTAGTTGTAGAATTTTTCTGCTTCAATGGCCGTTGACTTTTGATCTTCAAAGAAGGCTTTGACTTCTTTGAATGATTTTGGCACTGGCACAGCACCTTCTCTTTTTCTTTTAGCGGAGCTTTTCTTTTTCTCTTCTGCATTTGATCGATCAAAATTTGAACTTGTATCATCAGTTTCATTTTGCTTGTGCTGTTTACAATGTTTACTGTTTATAATGTTTGTATTGTTTATATAAGGCTCGTTCAGGAGTACAGTGCTTTCCTGTTTTTTGGTATGGTAGCTGCCCACTGCTGGTTCACTGCTTGTTTGATTTTTGGTATGCTTCCTGTTCTTTTTTTGAACTTCCTCTTCTTCCAAATTGATCAAAGTGACTGCACTTCCACGGAAAGGATTGTACGATGGTTCGTATTTTATAAATCCCAATTCATGCAAATCTTTCATCACTTTGTGATAGGTGGCTTTGGAACAGATTTTGCTAACACCCATCATATCACTTCTTGAAATTGATATTGGATTTACGAAGCGATTGAGGTTCCAATATTGAAAAAGCCCCATGTACAAACTGATATGAGTAGGGTTGAGACGGTCTTCGCCCGCCACGCGGGCGAAGAAACCTGAGAGGTGGCGGATGTAGTTCATGGCCTCATCCCCGACCCTTCACCAAAGGAGAAGGAGTTTGGTTAGACTTCAAACTAGATTGATTTGTTCCTTCTAAAAGCAACTCGATGTCTTCGTAGCTGTAGTAAATGATGCCCCCAATTTTTGTGAAGCGAAGCGTGCCGTTGACGCGGAGGTTTTGAAGTGTGCCGGGAGAAATCTTCAACATCCTTCTTACCTCTGGGCTCTTGAGCCATTGCTTGGGTTTCTCTGGAAGGTGCTTTGAAAGTGTTTGCTTGAGATCGTTGAGCAACTCTGATCGGAAGTGTTGCAGGTCTTCTTTTGTGACAATGTCTATTCCCATAACTTTTATCTGGTTTTGTTATGGCTCAAAGGAATTTGAATAGACTTAATGAAAACAGTCCCAAGGGGTCCCTGGGACCCCCTGTTTCCTTCCTAAGTAATTGTTAATCAACAAGAAAAAATTTCAATTTTTTTATAGCAAAAGACCCATTCCTTGAAGGGCACTTTCCGCTTGTCAAGAATCGCTAAACCTTTTGGCTGGTTTTCCATTATATTTCGATACAATAGAAAACCATGGACACCGAGTTTGCCCATCCTATTCTGCATCAGCCCATTGATGATTTTAAGGTGAGTGAAAACTTTCAACTGGATTTTTTACGGGCAGGTTTTAGCACCTTGGCTGAAGCCCTTGCGCATGAAGCTGACTGGTTGATAAAGGAAAAGAAATTCACTTACCATACTATAACCGAACTTATAAGCCTTCTCAACTCCTACGGGTTGGGAGAGTATTTCAAAGATTGATCACTCATCTTTTTTGCTTTGCAAAAGCAATTTGTTCAGTATTCCTTGCACGTGCGTTACGGCCGCTCTCCCAAACTTAAAGTAGTCGCCTTTGAAACTCTCGGTTGAAATATTTTCAACTTGATGAGAGGAAAAGTTTTTAGAAAAGAAACGGATAAGCTCTGATCTGTTCTCGTTGGTAATGATGCCTGTGTCTTTTAACAAACGGACAGAATAAGCAAGCTGCGGGACTGACAGGATAGTCTTTACTTTGAAATCATTTACGTTTTCTACCTTGACCCCTCCAAGGGGGGATCATTAATGTAAGCTGCCTTTTCTTTTCGATGAAGTGTATTTCCTCCTCCAGCCAATTTGATAAGAGGTTTTTCAGTGACTCACGTAATGGCTTTAATCCGAAAGAAGGCTTCACCTGTGCTTGGTTCAATTTCTTGAGCGTGAGCGAAAGGTGCTCAAGCTGAGCTGTCATGGATGGTAGTGTTTCAACTTCGCTTCGGATTTTGGCGGTGGCAAACAACAAAAAGTGATAGCTGTTGAAGTTCAGATAAAACAGATGCTCAAAGAGTGCCTCCGAAAAATCAGGTTTGCTATTGAGTGTAGAAAGCTCTTTTAAAAGATACTTCATGTAAATGAGCCTGCGAAAGGTAATACTTTGTTTTTCTGGGACGTTCCCAAACTGATTCATAGGGAAAAGCACTATATCCATAAATTTTTTCTCAACCCCTTTCTCAATAAAAACCTTGCGGATGTCTTCGAGCTTCTCACGAAATTCTTTGATGGAAATGTGTGCATAAGTATCCGGTATCTTCTGGTCTTGATCAAAGTATTTAGTGAAGTGGGCTTCGATATAGTTCAGCAAATCTTCGAATGCTTGCAACACTACTTTGCATAGGTTGAGCCGTGAGTGCGTTGTAGTGATATTTTTTAAGTTGAGTGATTCATCCTTGTCAATGGCCATCGCCACTTTATTGGCCAAACGGATAATATGGGCTTGATGGTGTTGAATAAAAAGTTCGAAACGGCTCTCGTTCTCAATACTTTTCAATGCAATCGTTTGAAAGTTACTAAAAACGACTAATCCTATCCAAATTATAGGATTAATAGTTGCAAACCATTTGGCTATATTCTTGATAACAAGGCGTTTACTTTGAGTGAATTATTTATGTGCCTGTATCTGATTTTTGGATAGGACTGGTAAATTTTGCGTGGAGGAAATCCATGTCTTTGCTTACCTTTTTATCAATGATCTTTGCATAGTGCTGTGTGGTCCTCAAACTGCGGTGGCCAAGCATGCTGCTCACTGTTTCAATAGGTACACCGTTGGTCAGGGTTACCGTGGTTGCAAATGTGTGACGGGCGCAATGGAAGGTAAGCTCTTTTGTGAACCCACAAATATCGGCCAACTCTTTTAGGTAGCTGTTCATCCGTTGGTTTGTGAGTATTGGCAAAAGCTTACCAGAATTTACGGTTGCTGGCGACTTTGAATACGTATCAAGAATGGTGAGTGCAGGGGGCAGCAAAGGAACTCTTGTAAGGGTATCTGTTTTTGTGCGGGTTGTGAATATCCATTTCTTGCCATCTATGCCTGTGGAAATATCTGAAGAGGTGAGCTTTTCAACATCGCTGTACGCTAAGCCAGTGTAACAACTGAATAAGAAAATATCGCGGACAACCCTAAGCCTTTCAATAGAGATATTTTTTTCTGACAGTATGAGAAGCTCTTCTTCTAAGAGGTAAGTGCGATGGGTATCTTTTAGGGTAATCTTGTAAGACAAGAACGGGTCTTTGTCCAACCAGTTTTTCGCAACGCATTGTCTTACAATTTTCTTGAGCTTCTTTATGTAGCCCATTGTCGTGTTATGAGAACAGCCTTGCACTGATTTAAGATAGAATTCATAATCATTTATAAACTCGAATCCCAGTTTCTTTATATCGACATCACTTGCTTTAAATTTCCACTGAAGGAAATTCTTTATGGAAGTTTTGCAAACTTCAAATCTTTTGAGTGTTCCCTTTGAAAATTCTTTGCCAACCAGTTCTGCAAACTGTAAGTTGTGTTGCCCGTAAATTTCAACCAACATTCTTGGACGATCAGTTGCGCCCAGGAAACGGAGCTTGATCAATTCGCCTAATACTTCGAGACCACTTACAATTATGTCTTTGTGGATTTCATAAATCCTAAATTGAACGGCTTCGAGGTAACTATTAAAGGATTTTACTTCCTCTGTTTTGCCTCGAAGCCTTCCGAGCGTAGGTACCCACAGTTGAGGATCGCAAGCCCGTTGTGTCGAAATTTCTGTGCGCACTCCATCAATGGTGAGACGAAGATAAACTGTTGATTGATCCGACTGGCCGTTAGACTTCTTAAGGAAGAAAATCTGGTTGAAGGTTTTTTTCATTTTGACTCACCTGTTTAAGTTGTAAAAATCAGGTTTGCCACTAATTCAAATCAAGATGTTCAATAATTGAACCTATTGATAGTCAGGTTTTGTATCTAATTCGGTGCGTCATTTTTTTGCTCATTTTTGACGCACCTAACTACGCACCTCACCGTTGGCTTTAGATGAATAATTTGGTAGGTCTTAAAAACAAAAAACCCCCTAAAAATTTCGTTTGGGAGGTTTTGCTATTGTTTACTTAAACTTCTGTGACCCCGCTGGGATTCGAACCCAGGACCCTTACATTAAAAGTGTAATGCTCTACCAGCTGAGCTACGAGATCGATCCACGAATTTGCCGATTTAAAAGGCATTTCCGTAATTGAGGACGCAAAGGTAATCGAATAAGAAAATAATGCAAACCAAGATTTTAAAAATTCTCATAGTTATTTTAATTCCTTTTACTAGCTGGTCGCAGACTGCTAATAATCAGGTCAATCGAGCCGACTCGCTTTTCAAGGCAAAGCAGTTTACACAATCATACGCATTATACCATTCTACTTTAAAGGAAGGAAACTACTCGCCAGCAATGCTACTAAAGATGGCGTACATACAAGATGGACTAAACCACCCGGCCTTGTGTTTGTATTATCTCAATCTTTACCATAAGGCAACAGATGATTATCAGGCAGTTACTAAAATGGAAGACATTGCTACAAAAAATAGATTGGAAGGATATCAATCTTCTAATACCTCTCAAGCTCTTCTTTTAATTCAAAAGAACGCAGACCAGATTATGTTGGTATTAAGTACCCTCGTTTTACTTTTGTTCGCTGTAATGATCTATCAAAAGCGTAAAAAATTTAGCCTGCTTCTTTCTGGTATATTGTTATTCCTTTTTTGTTGCCTGTTAATGGCCGTTACAAATTGGAGTAGCAAGCCCAGCTTGGCAATTATCACTCAATCTTCTACTTATTTAATGAGTGGGCCATCTTCGGGTTCTTCCGTTATCGCTATTATTAACGAAGGACACAGAGTAGAAGTAGAAGGAAAGAAAGATGTTTGGCTAAAGATCCAATGGAAAGATAAAGACGCTTTTGTGAAAGAAAGCTGCGTAATTCCAGTTCTACTCTAGAATTATATTAAACTCAATTGAGCGTGCCCCTTCGGGTCGGGCTTTTCGCTACGAGTCCTCGTGGCGCGAGGCGCGCCACTGTGGGCTTTTCGCTTTCTATCCCTCACGCAATCCGTCAGCGTACGATTAACGTGGCGCTAGTATCTAACAGATAGCGGACTTCTAAATTCTCTGTTAGCAAATTTTACCCGATAGAAATAAACACCTGCCGCGCTGTTGGGCGCATACCATCTGAATTTCCGATCGGTGCTTTCAAAAACAAGATCTCCCCAGCGATTAAAAATCTTAACGGACTCAAAGTGATCAGTACAATTGTCTTTGGGTAATGATACAATGTCATCATAAGATACTCCTCCGCTATTTCCCTCAATACCTTCAAGTGCAAAAAAATCATTATGATTATCGCCATTAGGTGTAAATACATTGGGCATTAAAAATTTACGATCGGTTCCATCTATATCCTTAATTTTAAGACTAACCTTTATAGTATCGCCTTTCGTATTCAGGCATCGGTCATCAACCAATCGAAATTTAAATTCATAATTATTTTCGTACACTTGATTTTTGAAAATTGAACAGTCCGGATTCCAACTGAAGACAGATTGCACGGGCGGTTTTCCACTTACAGATTGAAAAGTAAAACCAACAGGTTCTACATTGCCGCTGGCACCAATAAGACTAAGACTAAGATTATCTTTTTGCGGAAGTAGATCACTATCTGTTCCTAGCAATGTAAACTCAATCGATTGACCAAGAGTATAATTGACCGATGAATTACTAATATTTTTTTGCGAAGTACTTAATGCAAAAAGCTCGGGCTTAAAATTATCAGGAGGTAATACTTTAACCTCCACATCCAGTGTGTCGGCTTTAAAGAAGCGGCACTTATTCGCATTGTCAACCACAATAAATTGAAAGGTATACGTGTCCTTCTTTTTCAGATCAAGTTTTTCACATCCGATATTCCATAAAAAATTGGAAGAAACTAATCCGTTTCCGGAAACTTGAGGAAAAGATGCAGGAAAATCAGAAGCGGGGAAGCCAACCGCTTTATCGCTTAAAATTAAAAAATCATTATCCACTAAATCTTTTCCGATAACTTTAAAAGATAGTGACTCATAAACTTTTCGCTCCACATGCACTTTCCTTTCGGCTGGGTTTAGTGTAAGATCACTATCAATAATTGGATCAGAATTACCTGGTAACCTAATGCTCAACTTGTAAACGGCCGTATCAGGGTCACCAAAATTACACAGGTCTTTATCGTCTACTAAAATTTTTATGGTGAATGCCGTTCGCTTAGTAAAATCATAAATATTACAGCGCGGATCCCACGACAGTGTGCCGTTTACTAATCCTTTTTGCTGAGTAAAATTGACAGCCATGCCAAAACTATTGAGTGCAAAACCATCGGTAACTACAGAGACTACTAAGTCATCTAAGTCTGCATCGGTTGCTTGAAAACTCCAAGGCGCTGGTTGGTCTCCTTCTATAATTTGAACGGTGGTCAGTTTAGGTGTCGTAAATTTTGCGCGATGATTAGGGGGAGGTTCTATATTTACGGTAACACGCAAGGTGTCAGTAAGTGGTAAACTACAAGCATCATCGTAGGCAACAATGCCAACCTGATAGGATCCATTGATATACGGGCATTGAGGAAAGGAAATTTTAAAAACTTTAATACTGTCTGCTCCATTGGTTAGCACAGTGCTTTCTTCTGCAAACCAAGTATCGGTTGACTTCTTCTTAAAGTTGAGCGGCACCACTTTTATTTTTATATTTTCTTTAAAGAAGTCAGGATCAGTAGGTTTAAAAGAATCTTTATCAGAAACTTTCACTTCAATGAAGCGATCGGCATCGGTAACCGTATTATTAAACGAAACAGAAAGTGAATTGGCACTCGGCAAAGGGAAGATTGCATCCGAAGATTTTTTTCCTACGATCACAGGCGGCTCTGCCTTTGGGCAATCAATTACCAACATTTGAAAATCTCGCCTTACCTCGCCAATCTTTTTTCCCTTTCTAAACTCTTCGCACCGAACAGCAAAAACAAATAATCCTTGCATAGTGGGCGTTACCGTAAGAAAACCTTCATCACTTATTTTTAAATCGGGTTTACCTTTTAAAATATTTGTGAGGCTAAATCCCGACTTCCATTGTACGATATTATAAGGCCCCGCACTAGGAGGATTTGGCACAGCCGCATTAGAGAAAGTATTTAAGGGCGTAACTAAAGAATAAATGAGCGAATCTCCGTCATCATCTGTTCCCGCAAAATTGGTGTAGTAAGGCTTATTCACGCATCCGTAATCATTTAGCGGAGGAAATAAATGAGGTGAATTATTGACAAAACTTTCACCATTCTTAACCACAGCAGGAAATTCTAAATAAAATGTTTGCCCTGCAAATTGGCTAGAAGGAGGTTGAGCACTGAAAATATTGGTGATCGTATAATTTCGGCAGCAACGCTCCCACGATATATAATAACCTTGAGGGCTATTAAAAATACTTTCTGATAGATCAATTTCGCTTGAATAAATTAGTTTATCAGTAACAATCTCTCCTTTAGAACAGGTTGGTTGTGTGTACGAAACCCTTGTTTTAGAGGCAAACGATAGAGCAACAGATCTGATTAATGTATTTGTAGACTTTTGATAAATATGTGCTGTTAGAGTAGGCTCACTTACCTCTGGCTTCACACCGTTAAAAGTGTTATTAATCACATCAAAATAATAGATTAAGCTAAGACGGTAGCGTGTGCCACTGATATGCACTAGCTCAAACTCTCCCCCTACAATATGAGATGCCAATAGGGGAAAACTGACCAATAGCAAAAGAGTGAGAATTATTTTTTTCATGAGCAAACCAGAATTGAAATATACCAAATTTAGCTCAAGCTTAAAACCATCAATATTCTGTATTTTCGCCACGCATGAAAAAGGGAGATAAAATTGAAAATATTGTAGTAGAGGCGATGGCTGCAGAAGGCAAATGCGTAGCGCGCGTAAATGGTTTAGTTATTTTTTTGCAAGGCTGCGCGCCAGGCGATGTAGTTACGGCCGAGCTTACAAAAATAAAAAGTAGCTTTTTAGAGGGTCGCGTTACCGCGATCGAGAAATTATCTTCTCACCGTGCAGAGCCATTCTGCTCTCACTTTGGTACTTGTGGAGGATGTTCGTGGCAACATATCAAATACCAAGAGCAATTGAATTACAAACACCAACAAGTGATCGATAACTTAGAACGCATTGGTGGGCTTCAATTACCTGAAGTAAAACCTATTCTTGGTTCTGCCAAAACAAAATACTATCGCAATAAACTTGACTTTACTTTTACAGCCAACCGATGGCTTACAAAAGATGAATTGCAAAAAGCGCTTGAAGAATCTCGTTTTGAAACAGGCTTAGGCTACCACATTCCTAAAATGTATGACCGTGTGTTTGATGTAGCTACTTGTTACTTGCAACCCGATCCATCTAACGCCATTCGCTTATTAGTGAAAGAAGTTGCAGACAAAGAAAAAATTCCGTTTTTCGATCTGCGCAAGCAAACTGGTTTTGTGCGCACACTTACTATTCGCACCAGTAATATTGGTGAGGTGATGATCATCTTGCAGGTGGCACAAAATAATTTAGAATGGACAGAGAAAATTCTAACGGCCATTGCCAATAATTTTTCGCAGGCCACGTCTATCAACTACATCATCAACGAAAAGCGCAATGATACTTTTGCTGATTTAAATGTGATTTGTTGGAAGGGAAATTCGTACATAACCGAACAAATGCTTAAACCTGATGGCACAGGTACATTGCAGTTTAGAGTGGGGCCAAAATCATTTTACCAAACCAACTCCGATCAGGCTTTTGAATTATATAAAATTGCTTGGCAGCTGGCCGATTTACAAGGAGATGAATTAGTTTATGATTTATATACTGGCACGGGCACCATTGCTAACTTTGTCGCAGGCAATGCTAAAAAAATTATCGGATTAGAATATGTGGCTGCCGCGATTGACGATGCCAAAATAAATTCTCAGATCAACCACATCACCAACACCGAATTTTTTGCGGGCGATATGAAAGATTTGTTAAACGATTCCTTTCTTGATCAGCATGGCCGCCCAGATGTAATTATTACCGACCCACCCCGTGCCGGAATGCATGAAGATGTTTGTCAGATGTTATTAAAAGCAGCGGCACAAAAAATTATCTATGTAAGTTGTAATCCAGCCACACAGGCGCGAGATCTCCAAATACTTTCAGAAAAATATACCATTACAGCAGTGCAGCCAGTAGATATGTTTCCGCACACCGTGCATGTCGAAAATGTGGTGAGGTTAGATTTAAAAAATTGAATACTCTTGGCTTCCGTTCATTAAAAAAATTTTAGAGTAGTTAATCTTTTATCCTTCTAAAAAAATCAGAAGCTACCAGCACTAACAACTTTGTTCCTGAATCAAAGGCAATATTAGCGAGTTTTTCTTTTCCTGATTTTTTTACAAAGTTTATTTTGCCTTTGCCATGATTGAGATGAAAGAAAGTGTCGCCCGCTTTTAGTTGATCAATTTGCTCTTCGTTAAAGGCATCACCTACATAATCAGGCAGCGGTGAAATAATAGGGAGGCGTGGTTCTTTAGGTTTAGATTTTTCTTCGTCAATTTCTTGTGATCCTTGACTTGAATAAGTATTTGTTTCAAAGACTACTGGTGCTGGTACTTGTACTTCCGGCAATCCTATTTCTAATCGGTTCAGTAACTCATATCTTTCTTTTTTTAACTCCACTGCATTTTTCAAAGCTTCGCCTATTACTTCAATCGCTTTTTGAACAGTATCAATTCTCAGGGATTCATCATACCCAATCACACCCAAATCAGTTAACCCAAAAGGAATAGATGATTGCGTGTCTTTTATAATCGTAACCGGAAGATTCAAGGCGTGGCGCACAGATATGGCATAAAGAGCATTTAAATTCTTAGCACTTACATCGCACAGCACGATATCACTATCAACTAATTCTTTCACAGCCTCAAGAGGATCTGCATAGGTAGTAACATCTGCGCGAGCAGGCCAATAGCCAGCCATGCGGCAAGCAGGAGCAATCACAAAATCATATACTCTATTCACGTGGCCTTGCGGATAACCACTTGGTTCGCCCGAAGGCATGATGATCAAACATTTATTCATAGGAAGTTGTTTTAATCTCATAAGTTAATAAAAAATGGAATGACTGTGGTTCGACAATATTTTAAAAATTTCGAATTGCTTAAATACCTTGAACAGCGGGAACAATTCGCTAACTTTTGAAGTTTCAAACGCACACAATTCATGTGAAAACATTTTTACATGTCTGAACCAAGTCAGGAAAGAAAACTTGGACTCCTGCAGGCCACTGCCATTAATATGACGGATATGGTTGGCATTGGACCTTTCATCACCTTACCCATGGTGATTGGCATTCTCAACGGGCCTTATTTTTTATATGCTTGGATTGCAGGTGCTGTACTGTCTATGATTGATGCGATGATTTGGAGCGAGTTAGGTGCCGCTTTTCCTTTAGCGGGAGGATCATATAATTTTTTAAAAGAAACCTATAAGGAAAGTAAGATGGGTAAGCTGATGAGTTTTCTTTTTGTATGGCAAACGATGATTCAGGCACCGCTTGTTATTGCTTCTGCCGCCATTGGATTTGCCGCTTACTTTTCTTACATGACACCACTCTCTGCTATTGGAACAAAGTTGATGAGCGGAGGAGTTGTGATAGCTGTTATCTTGTTATTGTTTCGAAAAATTGAAGACATTGGAAAAATTAGTGTCATCCTATGGGTGGCAGTTATCGGAACCATTGCCTGGATAATTGGTGGCGGATTAATTAACGGAAATTTTATAAACCCAATCGTTCACATCAATGATGGGTTTGAGATGAATCATGCTTTTGTTGCTGCGTTGGGTTTTGCATCCGTAAAAAGTGTTTACAGTTATCTCGGCTATTATAATGTATGTCACTTAGGTGGTGAAATTATTAACCCTTCAAAAAATATTCCGCGCAGTATGTTCTTATCGGTAGCAGGTATATTTTTTCTCTACCTGTGCATGAACATTAGTATTGTAAGTGTGATACCTTGGCAACAGGCCAAAGAGAGCGAGTTTGTGATAAGCTTATTCATGCATCAACTAGCAGGGCCTACTGCCGCTCACATTATTACTTGCCTTATTTTATTAGTAGCATTTGCTTCGGTGTTCTCTGCCACGTTAGGCTATAGCCGAATTCCGTATGCTGCCGCAAAAGATGGTGCATTCTTTAAAGCCTTCGCAAAGATGCACCCTACTGAACATTTTCCGTATGTGTCGTTACTTGCATTGGGTGGCATTGCCTTCGTATTTAGTTTACTGTTTAAACTGAGCGATGTAATCAGTGCCATCCTTGCTATGCGCATTCTGGTTCAATTTATTGGCCAAGCCGTTGGACTATTATTACTACGAAGGCAAAAGCAAAATACATTCCCATACAAAATGCCATTTTTCCCCATTCCGGTTTACATCGGCATTGCTATGTGGATTGCCATTTTAGTTTCTACAGGCTATAAAATGGTATTGGGCGGATTGCTAGTAATTAGTTTAGGTGTAGTTGCATATTATATAAAGAATAAGCTTGAAAATAAATCATTAACAAATCAGTAAAAAAATTACACTTCAACACTACTCTTCTCACCAATCTGCTGGCGCCACATTGCATAATACAATCCTTTTTCTTGCAGTAGCTCTTCGTGCTTTCCACATTCGATAATTCGGCCGCGTTCTAAAACAAATATTTTATCGGCATGCATAATGGTAGAAAGACGATGAGCAATTAAGATAGTGATGTGATCTTTGATTATAGAAACTTCGCGTATCGTTTCGGTAATTTCTTCTTCTGTCAGTGAGTCGAGTGAAGAAGTTGCTTCATCAAATACTAAAATATCGGGCTGGCGAAGCAAGGCACGCGCTATGGAAAGACGTTGCTTTTCTCCTCCAGAAACTTTTACACCACCCTCGCCTATCATCGTATCTAATCCATTAGCAGCACGCGCCAATAAATTTTGACAAGCTGCTTTTTCTAAAACTGAAAAACATTCCTCATCAGTAGCATTTGGTCTCACAAATAAAAGATTCTCGCGAATAGTTCCAGAAAACAACTGCGTATCCTGTGTTACAAATCCAATTTTCTCTCGCAATTGGTCTAAATCAATTTTTGTGCCTGATATATTATTGTATAAGATTTCACCTTGCTTCGGCTGGTATAATCCCACTAACAATTTAACTAAAGTAGTTTTTCCAGAACCTGAAGGACCCACGAAAGCAACTGTTTCTCCACTAGTAGTGGCAAACGATATTTCGTTCAAAGCATTGGTGCTGGCCGATTGATGTTTAAAGCTAACGTTATTAAATTCTAAATTTGTAACTGTTTCAACCTTTACAGGATTTTTTGGTTTTGCTTCCTTGGGCAATTTTAATATTCGATCGAAATTTAATAATGAAACCTCAGCTTCGCGATAAGCAATAATTACATTGCCTAATTCTTGAAGTGGATTAAATAAAAAGAAAGAGTAAAATAGAAATGTAAAATATTGACCTGCCGAAAGTTCATTATCAAAAATTAGAACCAACAAGATAACTACCATTGCACTTCGTATAAAGTTAACAGTAGTTCCTTGTAAGAAACTCATGCCTCTTACAAACTTTACTTTCTTCAACTCAAGACCTAAAATTTTATAAGTAGTATTGTTCAGTCGCGCTATCTCCTGACTGGCTAGTCCTAAACTTTTTACTAACTCAATATTTCTCAACGATTCTGTGGTAGACCCGGCCAATGCAGTTGTCTCTTTCACAATACTTTTCTGAACTACTTTAATTTTTCGACTGAGCAACCAACTGGTAAAAGCAATGATGGGAATAGCCGCAAAATAAACCAATGTCACTTTGTAACTGACTGTCAAAGAATATACAATCACGAAAATCATTCCTACCAAAGAGGCAAATAGAATACTGATAAAAGAGGTAATAAATTTTTCTGAATCGGTTCTTACTTTTTGAAGTATACCTAATGTTTCTCCACTGCGCTGATCTTCAAAAGTTTGGTAAGGCAGTTCTAGCGAATGCTTGAGGCCATCTGCATACATTTTAGCTCCTAATTTTTGCACGACTATGCTGGTAAAGTAATCTTGAAGATTTTTTGCAATACGCGATACCATGGCTGCCCCAATGCCAAGGCCTACCAAATAGAGAATACCTTTTATAAATTCAGCTCTGGACAGAACGCTTTTCTTTTCAATAAAATTATCTACAATCTTTCCGGTGATGTACGGATCGAGAAGTGAAAAGACCTGGCTGGTAGCCGCGAGCAATAATGCAGTGGCGATGAGTGCCTTGTAATTTTTTAGGTAGCTGTAAAGTATTTTCATGAAGAAATTATCGAATATAAAAGTATAACAGGATCAATTCAATAAAGATTTCAAAAGTACTAAAATATTAAAATTTAAGATTGACCGGAAAATTCACTTCTCCTACAGATGGATTGAAAGTGCAAATTGCGGTGCAGAAGGCGGGCTTCAAAGCAGAGCAGGTGTAAGACAATTAAAGAAACAAAAAGTGCCGTTCGAGTACTTTTTTGTTCAATCTTTTATTCTTTAAAATATTTTCTGTAAAAATTTGATGTAGTTATTCCAATGGGACCCTCGTAGATGCCCCCTATATTGCCCATGTCTTCTACAATTACTTCAATAGTGTTAACAGCATTTCTTTTTAAAATTTTTTCAGGAATTGGATAGGCACGTAATTTTGAAAACGATTCGCTATCACCATACTCTCGATGGTCGTTCGTGCTTCCAATGACCTGCCCATTCAAATAGGTTTTATCAAAGTCATCAATCTTACCTAGTAGTAGTATCAAAGGTTCATTTGTAAAATCTTTAGGCAATGTAAAAGTTCGTTTATACCTGGCGAAGCCATCGTACTTATAATACCCCTGATGTTCCCAAGGACCCGGCACATTAATTTTTTTCCAATCTCCAGTAGCTGCATGTTGATCTTCTTTAGTGAAAGACCAAACGCCTTGAAGATTTAGTAACAGGTGGTTTCGTTCTGCTTCATATATCCCTATTCTTCCATCAATAATTCCGCCTCCTTGGGTAACATCAAACACCCTAATAGCAATTGTGTTGACTCCCTGAAAATTAATAGCCTCTTGGGGAATAGCATATTTTCTTTCTGAATTATAGGCGGTCTTAAAATTAGGAGGCATAGAACCGGAAAAACCTATCAGGCGGCCATTCAAGTATATCTCATCACAGTCATCAATAAATCCAAGATTTAAAATATAGCTCTCAGATCTATCGAGTTCATGCCCGTCAAATTTTTTTCGGTACCAGGCAAAGCCATCGTATCCATTGTATCCTTCCTCTTCCCAAGCTGTTGGGGCATACATATTTTTCCATTTAGAATCATCCCATTCAACTGCCGAATAATGCGGATCATCTCCTATTCGAAATTTCCATTGGCCACTTAATGAAACAACCTGTGCAAAGGCCATCACCAAATCCATCAGCAGTAAACAAAATGTTATCGAAAGCTTCAAGGTTTATATTTTTTGTAAAAGTACTAATAATTTAAAAGGTGAATGACCCGAAAGCCATTCACCTTGCTTCAAATAACCCTAATTATTAGAAGCGACCAAAGAATTTTTGTATGTCGTCTTTTCTAATTCAGGAACATACGTTTTATGATCTTTTGACTCCACCATTTTGTAAACCACATCTACATTTTCTGATGAGATCTCAACCGTGAAACTTTTAGATTTTATATTGCTGAGATCGTATTTTTTAAGAAAGCCCTGGCCAAAATGCTTCGCTTTAATTCTATCTGACCCTAATAATTCGCTTCCGTCAAAAAAGCTAATGTCTACCGGCTTTTCGGAAGCATAAGCAAAAAGTATTTTAAAAATATTTTTATCTGCTGATGGCAGAATTTTTACCGCTGGCCCAGATCCAACTTGTGCGTTTACTACTGTAAAGGCTGCACTAAAGAGAATGATTAATGCTGCGGAGAGAATGGTTTGATTTTTCATGGCTATGTTGTTTAAACTTGTTTGTTAAATTACAAGTCAAATAACGGCAAGCCAGATAAGGAAGATGTAACCGCAGAGTAAAGGTTTGTAACAAGTTGTCACAACCAAAAACAAGATCTACAAAATCAGTCTGTAGCCCGAGCCATGAACGGTGAGAATAATTTTAGGCTGATTAGGATTGGTTTCTATTTTTTGGCGTAAGCGCACGATAAAATTATCGACCGTACGGGTAGTAATTTGTTCTTCATAGCCCCATACGTTCTCAAGCAAATCGTAACGACTCACTACTTGGTTCTTGTTCTTAACCAAGTAATGCAAAACTTCTAATTCCTTGTGAGATACTTTTATTTCTACACTATCGTGCGCAGCCTGAAAGGCGTTAAAGTCCACTTTCAATCTGCCAATAGTTGTAATCTCTGAATTAGTAGATAAAGATTGGCTCCGTC
Source organism: Cytophagales bacterium (assembly GCA_025359125.1). Taxonomy (GTDB): domain Bacteria; phylum Bacteroidota; class Bacteroidia; order Cytophagales; family Cyclobacteriaceae; genus ELB16-189. The sequence continues at coordinate 7,895 of JANYHI010000079.1, read as the reverse complement.
TCAAAATAGCTTTTACTCGGGCCAGTAGTTCGCGAATGCTAAAAGGTTTTGTTATATAATCATCAGCACCCAGTTCAAGGCCAATTACTTTGTCAATTTCTTCTCCTCTTGCTGTTAGCAATATAATAGGTGTTTTAATGCCGGCAGCTCTGCTCATTTTACAAACATCAAAGCCTGAAATCTTCGGAAGCATCACATCGAGTAAAACCAAATCATACGAAGTGTTTTTAAGTTTATTCAATCCTTCTTCACCATCGTTAGCAGTTTCCACTAAATAATTTTCTAGTTCAAGGTTATCTTTCAACCCCAATTGCATGGCCGGCTCATCTTCTACAATTAAAATCTTAGCCATTGTTAAAAGTTAGTTGATAATTTAAAATAGATAATAAATCGCGATCCTTTTCCCAGTTCACTTTCTACAGAAATTTTTCCCTTCTGTGATTCCATCAATTGCTTTACCAACGAAAGGCCGATGCCCGTTCCACTGGTTTTGGCCAAATCACCGGAAGGAACCCGATAAAATTTATCGAAAATATGCTTTTGATTAATCTTGCTAATTCCAATACCCTGATCTTTTACGGAGATAAAGCCCCAATCGTTTTCTCTTCCTGTGTTAATCTCAATTCTTTTATTGTTAGAAGAATACTTGATCGCATTGTCGAGCAGATTTATAAAAACCTCTACAAATGCATCTTTATCAGCTTCCACAAAAAGTGTTAGATCTTCTGTAAAAGAATACTCATAGCCTTTATTCTTTAAGTGAAAATCGTACGTAAGTAACACTTCCTTAATCTCTTTGCTTACCTGCACTGATCTAATATTTAGAACCTTCTTGTTTGCTTCGGTCTGACTAAAATTCAATATCTTATTTACTATGCCGGATAGTCGATGCGCCTCTTTGCTGATTATACTATAGTATTCTGATTTCTTCTCTTCTGTTTTCACCCTACCCATTTCTAAGGTTTCAGCAAACATGCTGATTAGCGCCAAGGGTGTTCTGATCTCGTGCGAAACATTGGAAACAAAATCTGCTTTATTCTGCGCAAGCTGCACTTCTTTTTTTACGTTTCGAAAAACGAGTACTACTGCAATAATTAAAATTAAGTCTAATAAAATTAGAAGGGTTAAGTTGGTGTAGGTTCGTTCATCAATAATTTTTTGCAACGACAAGCCAGAAGTTCTAATGCCTAGAAGATAATCGGGCAATACCCAAAGGTCTTTTGTTAATGCCTGATTGATTAATGAAACAGTATCTGCTTGAAGCGTAGAGTAAACAGGAGTTGTGATGCCCTTCTTAAAGGCAGATAGTACAAACTGATCGCGGGCAATCACTTGCAATCGCGGGCCAACCAGATCTTGAATAAAATTTTCTGAATTAATGAGTAGCCCTACCATCTTAGATTGATTTTCATTTCCGGTAATAAATACGAGACATTGCAATTGATCTGGCCACTGATAAGCCAACGCCTGAACTTTTTGAAATCCACTATTTTTATATTCAATCAATTGCTGAATCTGGTTTTTGTTTTGAGTCAACGCCTTTTGGATCTGAGACTGTAAATTTACATTTGAGGTATCTAACGAAAAGAAATTCAGTTTTACTTTTTGATCTATTGTATCACAAATAAAAAACTGTGTTAAAGAAGGGTTGTAGGAAAGTAAATTATTGATCTTATCAGATCGCTTTCCGCCCGATGAAAGTTCTTCTTGATTTGATTCAATATCTGAGATCCATCGGGTAAGAATATCGTCTGAATATTGGTTGACAGAAAACAAAATTGCATCCAATTGCTTTTCGTAAATCTGCTGAATCATTTTCTCGTCTTTGTTTAGCGAAGAGATTTCGTAAATAGAAAAGAATAAAGCCGGTAATAAAAACGCCAGGCCTAGCAGTAATGCGATTCGGTTTGTCGATTTCATTTAAAATTGCTAACGAAAATTGTTCTTATTGGGTTGAAGCTATCAAAATAATCTTAAAAGAGTTCAAGTTTTAATATAGTTTCGATCATTCAATTATTTTTACTTTATCATGAATTTTAACTTTATACATGAATACTACTAAAGGGCGCTTTGGTGCGCTGCTCCCCTTCTTCATCTTCTTAGGTGTTTATTTGTTCACCTCTATATGGTTACACGATTTTTACAAGATGCCTGTGCTAGTAGCATTTTTAATTGCCGCTGTGGTGGGATTTATTCAATACCCAAAAATTCCGTTTGCCAAAAAGGTAGATGAGTTTAGCCACCACATGGGCGATGCTAATATCATGCTGATGTGTTTTATTTTTTTGTTGGCTGGTGCGTTTGCCGCGATGAGCAAGAGCATGGGCGCAGTAGAATCTACCGTCAACTTTGCGCTTACCTATTTATCGCCCAGCTTAATTATTGCAGGTCTGTTTTTAATCGCTTGTTTTATTTCACTTTCATTGGGAACTTCCGTAGGAACAGTAGTTGCTCTGTCGCCCATTGCCGTAGGTTTTAATGAATCCATCCCAGGCATATTAGCCATTGCCCTTGGTGCCGTGGTAGGTGGCGCCATGTTTGGCGATAACCTCTCTATGATTTCTGATACCACCATAGCAGCTACCCGAACGCAAGGAGTGGAAATGAGAGATAAGTTTAAAGTCAATTTTTGGATTGCACTTCCTCCTTCTATCATTACTTTTTTAATTTATGCTTTTTCAGGATCGGTCGGCAACTCGCTGCCAATTACTAGCGTACACGATTACTCAGTAATAAAAATTATTCCTTACTTATTTGTACTCGTTGCCGCGCTAACAGGCATGAATGTAATTTGGGTGCTGCTCAGTGGCATAGCGTTAACATCTATTGTTGGCATAAGTACGGGAAGTATGAACGGATGGAAAGCAATAAGCTCTGCTAACGAAGGCCTTGCATCGATGTTTGAGTTAAGTATCACTTGCATTTTGATTGGAGGAATTGTTGGTCTCATTCGCTATCAAGGAGGAATTGATTACATCTTATATCATGTCTCTCGATTAATTAAAACCAAGCGCGGAGGCGAGCTGGGCATTGCAGGATTAACTGCTTTAGTAAATGCTGCCATCGCCAACAATACCATTACCATTTTAATTGTGGGGCCGCTTGCCAAAACCATTGCCGACAAAAATCAAATTGACGGAAGAAGAAGTGCAAGCATTTTAGATACGATCTCCTGTTTTGTTCAGGGATTATTACCTTATGGCGCGCAGTTGCTGGCCGCGGTAGCCATCTCGCAACAAAAAGTGTCTGCCTTTAAAATTATTGGTTACATGTACTATCCTTTTTTGCTGGGGCTGTCCACACTTATCTTCATCTTCCTGAAAAGGAAATAACGCTAAATATTTGGATGCCTCAGAAACCTGAGGCATTTTTGTTATAACCTACGTAAATCAAAATGGAAAAAATTCCGCTCACCGATCGCAAGTATGTTCCTACTTTTATTTTTGTAACGAGCCTTTTCATGATGTGGGGTATCGCCATCTCGATGGGCGATGTACTCAATCGGCATTTTCAAAAAGTATTGAATGTCTCATTGGCACAATCGGGGTTAGTACAGTTTTCAATTTTCGGTGCCTACTTCGTCATGGGCATTCCAGCGGGTTTATTCATGAAAAAATACGGCTATAAAAAAGGAGTACTGGCCGGTTTGATTTTATATGCTGTGGGAGCATTCTTATTTGTGCCTGCGGCAGGGGCAGAATCGTTTGGGTTTTTTCGGATTGCTCTTTTTATTTTAGCTTGTGGGCTTGCAACGCTTGAGGCCGTAGCACATCCATTTACCGCAGCACTAGGCGATGAGAGTAAATCGGAACAAAGACTAAATTTCTCTCAAACGTTTAACGCGTTGGGCACAATCATTGGCCCATTGCTTGGGGGCTTTTTCATACTAGGAGATGTACTTACCGGAAATACGCAAACCGATTTATTCTCTGTAAAAATATTGTACTCCGCCATAGGGGCAACTGTGTTTATTATTGCCGCTTCATTCTGGGCAATTAAAGTACCTCCGTTGCAAGAGTCAAGAAATTCTACTGGTGCTCAGCGTACGTATAAAGAACTTTTTCAGTACAAACATTTTAAGTGGGCTATAGTGGCGCAGTTTTTTAATGTAGCTACACAAGGAGGCACGTGGGCATTTTTTATCAACTACGCTGTCACCTACATGCCGGGTATGAGCGATCAACAAGCTTCTTATTATTTTTCGCTCAGTATGTTTATGATGTTGATGGGCAGAATCATTGGTACTTACTTAATGAACTTTATCGCACCCAATAAATTACTTGCGTTGTTTTGTTTAGGCAGCATTACTATGTGCATCATCATTTCGCAACATTTAGGCTGGTTATCTTTTGCTTGCTTAATTGGGTTGCAGTTTACATTCTCTATTATGTTCCCCACCATTTTTGGTTTGGGCATGAAGAACCTAAACGACTTGCGCGAGAAGGCTTCTTCTTTTATTGTGATGGGTGTTGTGGGCGGTGCGGTGTTCCCTCCACTTATGGGTTATGTTGCAGATAAATATAGCGTGGCCACCGCCTATCTCTTGCCTATCATCTGTTATTTTATGATTTTCCTGTTTGCGATTAAATTTTATAAGCCTGTCGAAAATAAATTGGGTCAACAATAAACTTATTTGCAGGCCAAAATCGTTTGTAGGTTAATGAAGTGGTTGATTTTTATTTTTCTTCTAGGAAGTATTTCTGCTAAAGCGCAAAAAAATTGCGAGCTAAAGCTAGACAAAGACAGTATTCAGGTTTACGCCTGCGACCCAGAAAACTCGAAATACAAAACCATCAAAGCAAAATTTCAATTGAAGGCTACCCAGCTCCAATTAAAAACCATGCTCTTCGATGTTAACCATTTGGCCGATTGGCAAGACCAAACCGTGAGTGCGCAGCTGCTAAAAAAAATAAATGTTAACGAAATAATTTATCATACAGAAGTTCGCGCGCCTGTGGTAGACAATCGAGATTTTGCAATCAAACTAGTGACACAGCAAATCACTCCTCGCGAAATGAAGATCATACTCACTAGCATACCCGATTACATACCTAAGAAAAAAAATATTGTTCGCGTGCCTATGTCAAAGGCGGTGTGGCAAGTGAAAGAAGAAAAGCCAGGAACACTATCAATACAATACACGCTCGAAATTGATTTGGGTGGAACACTTCCTGTTTGGCTAATCAACTCACTCTCGCACAAAGCTCCTTATGATACTTTTAAAAGCATGAAAGAGAAGATTGGGAAGTATCGGTAAGAGAATTAAGTAAGAACCGCTCCAAAAACTTTGTCGCGTTGAGCTTGTCTTTGCTAGAAGGCTTTTCAAAACATAACTGCCAATGATAAATTAGTTCATCATTCATTTACACTTAAATGGAATATACTCGTCTCTTCTTGGATAGTTACTTACTTTCAAAAAGATTAACTTTTCATTATCTATTCCTAATTTGCAAAACGATTCTGAGAGCTGTTTAAAAACACGATCCTCTGGATAAAAGGGGACGTTAAGATCACTCATTGCCCATTTATCTACCTCAATTAAATTACCTCCTCTTAGGTTTGGTAATTCAACAAAATATGAATTGAGTCTTTTATCAATTTTATTAATTTCGGTTTGTTCAATCGCTATAAAGTATTTATTTACCTTATCGGAATATAAGGAGAATGATAAATAGCTATCCCATAAAGAAAGAAAATTAAAAAAGGGCATCACCCAGAACAATATAAAAATAATAAGTTTCACTATTTTTAATTTACTAGTATTATCCCACCTAAATATGTCATTCTCTGTTTTATAGAATGAAATAAAAACAATTGGAATCATGGCAACATTCCAAGGAATAACAATTTGATTTCTGTTTATTCCTAAAGGACCAACAAAAACTAAAATGGCTAAATGAAGCGCGATTGAAATACAAATACCGACAGTTCTTGTTCTTGAAAAGAAAAGAGAAAGCCCACAGATTATTTCTAAAGTGGGGATTAAATACCCAAATTTTTTAATGACAGAGAGGTCTCTATTCTTAATAAAAAATAGAGTTTCTAATATTAATTTAAAAGTATTATCTAAAAATCCAGCGTTTATTTTATGAATGCCACTCCAGAGATAAACGCCAATACAAATTACTTGAACGCAGCTAAGAAGAATATCTTCTGATTGACGATTCCCGTATCCAATAGCTAGACAAACAAGCATTGCAATATAAATGTAAACCCAAGGCTGCAACCTAGTTTGATCTAAAAAGATTAAAGTGATAATGGAGACGACAGAAAGTATTAACCATACTCTTGATCTATTCAACGCAGTAAAAAATAAGCTTACGATTAAAACCAATAAAGCTGACCAACCAATTAGGAGATTAAAATAATATGAGACAGCGAAAATTGGTAGTAGTGGAAAAAAACGTTCGGGTAACCATAAATTAAATGACATCACTAATCCCAGCAGAAAAAAGCAGGAGACTATTATTGTAATTAACTTTATTCGGTGACGCAATTGAATTGCCTTGAGGCATTTTTTAATAAATAAGAAATTTGCCTTAAAAATATTTTCTAAACTCTCATTCCTACCCCCTTTTTACCTCCTTCGCCCACATATCTCTTAGCGTTACTGCTCTGTTAAAAATTAATTTGCCCTTTGTAGAATCAGGATCCAAGCAAAAATAACCTGTGCGCATAAACTGAAACCGATCCGTAAGAATAGCTTCTGCCAATGAAGGCTCCGCATAAACATTCGGCAAAATTTTTAATGACTCTGCATTCAAGTGATTTTTAAAATCGTCTTCAATGCGGTTCATATCTTCTGTTACAAAAAGTCGGTCGTACTGGTGTACTTCAATTTGCACGGCATGCTGCACACTCACCCAATGGATCACGCCCTTCACTTGGATGCCCGATGTATCAGAGCCACTTCTACTTTCGGGCACATAGGTGCAATGCAACTCCGTTACTTTGCCACTCGCATCTTTCACCGCCTCTTCGCACTTAATAATGTAGGCACTCTTTAAGCGAACCATCTGGCCAGGTGCTAATCGAAAATATTTTTTCGCTGGCACCTCCATAAAATCTTCGGCTTCAATATAAAGCTCTCTGCTAAACGGAATCTCACGAGAACCCGAAGTTTCATCTTCAGGATTATTCTCGCTATTCAATAACTCCTCTTTTCCCACGGGGTAATTGGTAATAATTACTTTAATAGGATCGAGCACCACCATCCTGCGCAAAGAAATTTTATTCAAATGCTCGCGCACACAAAATTCAAGTAAGCCAATGTCAATTAAATTTTCGCGTTTCGCCACTCCAATCTTATCACAAAATTCACGAATGCTTTCAGCGGTGTAGCCTCTTCTCCGAACACCACTCAATGTTGGCATCCGCGGATCGTCCCAGCCGTTCACATGATTCTCATTTACCAATTGTAGCAGCTTACGCTTGCTCATCACGGTATAGGTCATGTTCAAGCGGGCAAATTCGTACTGATGCGATGGATAAATTTCTAAATTTTGAATACACCAATCATATAACTCGCGATGCGGAACAAACTCAAGCGTACAAATACTGTGGGTGATTTTTTCTATTGAATCACTTTGTCCATGAGCAAAATCATACATTGGGTAAATGCACCAAGCATCGCCCGTGCGGTGGTGATGAGCATGTTTAATTCTGTAAATAACCGGATCACGCATGAGCATGTTCACATGAGCCATATCAATTTTAGCACGTAATACTTTTTCTCCGTCCTGATACTTTCCCGCTTTCATATCCGCGAAAAGCGAAATATTTTCTTCTATTGATCTACCGCGAAATTTATTATTAGTTCCTGGTTTAGTAGGTGTTCCCTTTTGTGCAGCAATTTCCTCGCTTGTGCTATCATCTACATACGCCAATCCTTTTTT
>JANYHI010000071.1 GCA_025359125.1 Cytophagales bacterium | reverse complement strand
CCATTGTATTTTTTGCCGCGCTTAGCTTCACGCTTCACAAACTTCAAAGCATCTTCATACACCCAGCGGATTCCATCCAATTTATTTTGTTGCATATTTTGATTGGCCCAGTTCAATCCTGGCCTGCTGGCATCTACGTGTGTAACATCAGCTCCGGCAGATTTTGCCACAACAGAAGCCGCTCCTGTGTAAGCAAATAAGTTTAATACTCTAGGTTGAGATAAGCCCCAACCTGAGATTGCATCATAAATGAAATTCCAATTCGCGCCTTGCTCCGGAAAAATACCTACGTGCCCAAAGTTGGTAAGCGCTAGTCGCAAAGAAAGCGAAAGCGTGTTGTACTGATATTGAATATCCCAGCTATCGGGCATCGATTTATATTTCTTCCAGCCGCCTTTAATATCATCGCCAAACCTAAAATTATCTTTTTGTTCTCTGCTAAAATGTGCGTGTGCTTGTTTATGCCATTCCTCGTGCGATAAAGAGCGATCCCAGATGGCTTGTGGCTCGGGTCTGATGAGTATGTATTTCCCAAACCGTTCCAGCTTTTCAAAATTACCTGAATCCAGTAACTCATATTCTTTCCAGGAAGTGGGGCTTAACAATTGCATGGCCAAAGATAAATAACATCTTGTAAGTTTAGAGTTCCAAGTTCAAAGTTCAGAGTTTAAAGTTAATTTTGAGTTGATATGCACTTTAAAATCACTAGTACTCAAAATCCAAAAGTAAAAAGTCTGCTTGCCTTAGAAAAGCCACGCGAGCGAAGAAAACAACAACTGTTTATAATTGAAGGTAAAAAAGAAATTGGGCTGGCACTGGAGGCTGGATATAGAATAGGCAATCTGTTTTTTTGTGATGAGATTGTTACTCAAGCCGAACTTCAAGAACTTCAGTTGGAAGACAAGCTATTGATTCCCGTTTCGAAAGACGTGTTTGATAAAATCGCTATCCGCGAAAGTACAGGCGGACTACTAGCAGTGGCAGAACAAAAAACACATCGGTTGGAAGACATTAAACTAAAATCAAATCCATTAATCTTAATTTTAGAAGGTGTAGAAAAACCCGGCAACTTGGGTGCCGTTTTGCGCACGGCCGATGCCGCAAATGTAGACGCAATTATTATCTGCGATCCGCAAACAGATTTTTATAATCCGAATGTTATTCGTTCAAGTGTTGGTTGTGTTTTTACAAAACAGATTGCAGCCGCTTCCTCCGAAGAAACAATTGACTGGCTCAAGAAAAATAACATTTCCATTTTCTGTACATACCTCAAAGCATCAAAATCTTATCATCAAACAGATTTTACCAAAGCATCGGCCATTGTAATGGGAACAGAGGCCACTGGTTTATCGGACATTTGGGTGAAAAATTCCTTTGCCAACATCATCATCCCTATGCTGGGCAAAATTGATAGCATGAATGTTTCTAACGCTACCGCAGTAGTCGTTTATGAAGCCATGAGGCAGCGAGATTTTAAATAGAAAATAACCAATCAACAGCCACAAAAAAAATGACCATCCGATTATAGATGGTCATTCTCAATTTCAATTAAAAACGTGTATTACTTTTTAGTTTTCGAAACCCCAGGCTCGCGTTTCAAAAATTCATCGTACAACTCAGTCTGCCTGCTTACCATCGGCACCTCCCAGCCTTCAATAAATACATGCGATACTTGCGTTTTGGTTTCAAATGGATCGCCATTGCAAATAAATAATGTTGCACTCTTACCAACTTCAATAGAGCCTAATTTATCAGATACTCCAAATAACTCCGCAGGAATAATGGTAATTGCTTTCAAAGCATCTTCTTTGTTCATACCATATGCTACGGCAAAACCTGCATGGTAAGGTAAATTTCTGTAGTTATTATTTCCGCTTTCAGATTTAATAGCCACTTTAATACCAGCCTTTTTTAACAAGCCAGGATTAGCATACGCTTTATCATACCGATCATAGTCGCGAGAAGGTAACTCTAATACGCCTCCAGTAATAACTGGAATTGCTGACTTAGCAATTTCATCTGCTACTCTCCAGCCTTCGGAAACGCCAGTCAAAATAGTTTTCTTGACTTTCTTCTCTTTCAACCACTTTAATGCGGCTTGAATATCTTTAGAGGCATTTACCTCCACCAATAAAGTTTGTTCTCCTCTAATCACCGGAACCAAGGCTTGCATTTCAGGATAATAACCTGCTTTGCCTTTGGTGGCCGAATCGAGTTTATGATATTGAGTTGCTTTCTCCCATACATCGTTCAAACTATTCAACGCCTTATCAGATGACTTTTTAATTTCATCATCCGTTCTTCTATCAAAAAATCCTCTTCTTCCTGTGTTTGGAAAAGTTAAAACGATTCCTTCAAAGCCAGCATACATTTGATCGGGCGTGTAGCCATGCAAATTGATAAGAGCAGCCGTTCCGGATAACATGCCACCCGTTGGAATAGATAAAACAGTTGTAACACCGCTTACTCTTGTAACAGGAATTGCGCTTGCATTGGGGTTAACAGCAGTAAGAGCTCTCATTTGAGGAATGACCTCTCCAATTTCATTGAAGTCGGTGGTGCGAGCTACGGCACTGATTTCATTTAATCCTAAATTTGTGCCCGCATCGATCATACCTGGATAAATATTCAATCCTTTGCAATCAATTACTTCGGTGCCTGCCGGAATAGAAACTGTAGCTCCTACTCCTGCAATTTTTCCATCGATAATTAAAACGGTTCCATTGCTTATTGTGCCTTTGGTTACGGTCTCAATAGTTGCGTTGGTAAGAACCACGTTTCTATATTTTCCTTTCGGGCTTTGTGCCTCTACATGCAATACGATGATGCAAATAATGGCGGTTGCCAATCCCATGATTGTTTGAAAACCTTTCTTCATATTATTTATTATTTGCTTTGAAAATCTCTGAATCTAAAATAAACTCTGCCCCTTCCATGCAATGATCGGCATCATTCAACTTATCGCGAAATACGGAAGTTTCAATGGCCTGCTTGGGATCTACCCACAAGCGCATATCGTCTGCATCTTTCTCTCTATCAAACCTGACAATGCCGTCTACGATAGTCAGCATGGGCACACCATAAATTGATAATGGATGGTTTTTAAAAATAGTAATGTCTGCTTCTTTACCTACTTCTATGGATCCCACTCGGGTTTCAATACCCAATTGTTTAGCAGGGTTAATCGTGATTAATTCCAATGCTTCCTGATCGCTTAAGCCACCATACTTTTGTGTTTTAGCCGCTTCATGATATAAGTGTCGCATCATCTCGGCATCATCTGAATTGATGGAAGTAACAACACCATTCTTTGAGAGGATAGCAGCATTGTATGCGGTAGAGTAGTACACTTCAAACTTGTACGCCCACCAATCAGAAAAAACAGAAGCCATCGCACCTTGCGCAGCCAACTCAGGTGCTACTTTAAATCCTTCGTTCACATGCTGAAACACAAGTCGCTTGATGCCAAAATCTTTAGCCACTTTCAACATCATATAAATTTCATCGGCACGATAGCTATGACAATGAACAATAATTTTATCATTCAAAATATCTGAAAGAACTTCGTGCCTGTAGCTATAGGCAGGAGGTGCCCCTCTAAAACCTTTTACCAATTTATTTTTATTGTACTTGGCCCACGCGTCTGAATATTCTTTTGCTTCCGTAAACGCCTGACGAATTACAAACTCTACACCCATTCTAGTGCGTGGTACAATTCCTGCACCTTCTCCATGGCTGCGCGTTGGATTTTCACCTAATGCAAATTTGATTGTACGTGGCGCACCATCCATCTTAAGAACGTCCGGATCAAATGTTCCATAGCGGAGTTTTAGTGTTTCGCATTGCCCACCAATTGCATTGGCCGATCCGTGCATCGCATGAACGGTTGTAATACCTCCCCCCAATGCTCTATAGATTCCTATTTGCAATGGGTTAATCACATCAGCTTCATTTACTTCAGGAGTGATAGGATTGGTGCCTTCATTGATGGCATCCAATGCAATATGAGAATGCGCGTCAATTATTCCCGGCATTACAAATTGGCCAGTTGCGTCAATTACTTTTGATCCGACTGGTGCCTGAATATTTTTTCCTATCTGAATAATTTTTCCATCCTTCACCAACACATCTGTTTGGTCTAGGTTGCCTTTCGTTATGGTAAGCACCGTTCCATTCTTAATAAGCAGGTTGCCTTTCTCTATCTGTGCTTGCGCGAAAAGAAAAAGAAACCCTGATGCAATCGACAATATTAATTTCTTCATATCCATAATCTTTTGAGTCTTACTTTTTAGGATTTTTAGTTCCTTCTATCGGAAAGCTACCAAACTGCCCTACGCTAGCATTTCCTTTAAACGAGTCACCATCTACCGTTACGTCTACTTCTACTTTAATGGAGTTGCCTCCAAAATTGATAGTATAATTATAGGTCAGCTTATTTCCATCTAACGAAACATCATTAGCATTTACTGGCTCAGGCAATCTTCCGCCTGAAACAGAACCTGAATAACTACTTCCGTCTTTCTTGAAAGTAATTTTACCTTCTGTGTTTCCCTGCGGACTTTGTGTTACGGTAGACCATGTGCCTTCAATTTCAACTTTTGCATTGGAGTCAAATTTTCCGGCCTGTCCCGCAGGCAGATTCTCGTTTTTAATATCCATTTTATATAGTAGACCATCTACAAAAACAAATCTGATTTTTGCTTTCTCATTAAAATAAGATTTATCAGAAATAACAAGGTTTGCCATCTTTCCAATTTCAACAGTTCCCATCCTATCAGACAATCCAAGTAATTGTGCGGGCACTGTAGTAAGCGATGCAAGCGCAGCATCTTCAGACAATCCAGCAGCAATCATTCTTCGTAAATTAGGAACAATATCTTTTGCTTTAACATCTAGCGTTGAAAACCCAAACGGCACTCCTGCTTTTGCAAATACACTAGCTTGAGAGGTGTAGCTGGCAATGGATTCAGTTTTTCTTTTTTGCAACGCTTCTTTTTCTAAATCGGCAATCGTCTTCGGTTTGGCAGCTTCCGTTTTCTTTACCTCCTCCTTGGCGTCTGTTTTTTTCTCGTCTTTCTTTTCATCCTTTTTATCATCTTTCTTTAATTCCTCTGGCAGATCTAAGGATAGAAAAACTTTTGCACCTGATGCTTTAATTTTATTAACGATAGGCCAGCCTTCTTTAACACCTCCAATCATCAAAGAAAATCCTAAATCATTTTTTAATGAAAAGATTCTATGCGTATCCAACATTTTCTCTGACTTAAATAGAACAGGCATCCGTTGGTCTATCACAGGATAAAATGCTTCAAGTACTCTATCGCTTGCCGATCTTTCCAATCCTGTACGGTTAGATGAGTATGAATTTTGATATGCTTTAGCTTGAGATGATTGCCGATAGAGTTCTCTCCATTTGGCCATTACCGCCATGGTTGTAGCTGGGTATACGCCACTTGCTCCCGATAATTCTGAATATATAGCAGAATTATTAACCAATACCATTTGGTCTGCTGACTTCCCTCCTAAAAGAATAATACTTCCTTGTCCCGGAAGCAGGTTTCCAAAAGGAACTACTTGCGAAACTGTAAAACCCAGATTGCGCAAGTCTTCTATCGACTTATCGGCAGCATTGAGAAAATTGCGTACGTCATTTTGTGGAGTAATACCCGCCCGTTCTGGCGCAGGATTTCCAGGATCTTTAACTTTTTCTCTGCTGGCTTCCTCTTTAGGTTTACTTACGCCTGCGCGAGACAATCCATCAATAAAGCCTGCATATAAAAACATAGAATCTGCCTTTATTACAATTGCATCAGCTGGAATTGAAAGGCCTTTACCTACAGATGAAATCAAACCATTTTTGATAAGGATGGTACCCATTTCAATTTTCTTGCCGGGCGCTTGAATAATATTAACGTTGGTAATTGCGTACGCACTGGTTACCGGCCTCAATTCTCTATCGTCTTGCGAAAAGGAATTGAAGCAACTCAAGGACACTGCTACTAAAACAATGAGTGCTCGATGATTAAATTTTAATTTCATAGTTGAGTAAATAATCTTACTTGAAAAGGTAAGACTATTTGGGTAACCATAAAAGATGGTTACAGGAGTGGCTAAAAATAACTGCTAATGGGATATAAAATCATACCGCTATTGATAAACCCTTTACAGATTTAAGTTTTAACGAAAATGTAAATGAAGAGCCAACTCCGGGTTCGCTTGTAACACGAAGATTCCCTTCATTCAATTCAACGAATTCTTTTACTAAGTGCAAGCCTAATCCTATTCCTTCCTCGCTTTTCGTTCCTAATTTTGAAATGTTCAAACCCATTTTGAAAAGATTGCTGAGCTCCTCCCTCGTCATTCCAATTCCCTTATCAGAAACAGATACTTCAGCCCGATCATTGACGACCATGCTAGAAACTTTAATGTCGGTATTCTCTTTGGAGAACTTAATTGCATTGCCGATTAAATTTCGTAAAATCAGTGAAACATGATTGTTATCTGCCCAAACAATAATGGTGGGATCTACTTCATTAAATATTTGTAGCCCTTTTGCTTTTGTTTGCTCGGCATATAACTCAATTTTATCATTTACTAACTTTTTAACATTCACTTCACCCATATTCGCAGCAAATCCTTTTTGCTGCGTTTGCGCCCAACTTAATAAATTTGACAAATCGAATGACACTACATCGATGTTGGCTTTTAGCTTCTTTGAGTGAATAATAAATTCCTCTCTGGTAAGTGCTGCGTTATCAACCATATCCATCAATCCTCGTAAGCTGTTTAACGGACTTCTTAAATCATGGCCAATAATAGAAAACAGTTTATCTTTTGTTTCATTTAATGATTCGAGTTGTCTCTTTTGCTCAATGATCAAATGATTTTGATTTGTTAGTATTGAATTTAATTCCTGGCCATTTCGATTGGCTTTTACCAATGCAATCATCAGCGCAATAAGAATAATTAAACTACCGCTAACCACATAAATTAAATTACGCTGCGTTTTAATAGAACTCTCTTTCAGCAAACTGTCTTTCGTCAGTAATTCAATTTTTGCATTTTTAAGATTATCATTATACTCCGCTTGCATCATTGCCAACTGTTCATCATTTTTAAACGCAGCCAATGAATCATGTAATTGAATATATTTTTCTTGCACTTTAAAAGCTTCTGTAAAATTATTCTTAGCACTATATGCTTTAATCAGTATCTTGTAGGTAGATTCTAACTCGCCATTGTAACCAAAACGTTTGGCCAAAACAGTGTTTCGTTGTAAATGGGGTAGCGCTAGGTCAGGCTTCCCCATTTCTATGTAGGCATCGCCCACGCGAAATAAGGTTGACGCCCGAAGAAAATTATTATTACTTTCATCAGCAGCATCTAATGTAATCTGATAATATTTCAAAGCTTGAGGATAGTTGCCTTCTGCAAAAGAAATCTCGCCCAAAATGCGTTGCGAAAAAGCAGCCCTGAATTTATCGTTCACACGCTCTACTATTGAACGATTTGCGTAATGCCGTGACGAGTCTAATTTTTTAAGCTTTAGAAAGCAAAATGCGATGTTGTTTAGGCTGCGCCCTTTTGCAGAAATAAATCCAATTTGATTAGCGTTTTGATATGCTTCTTTGAAATTGATAATTGCATTTTCGTATAGCCTTTGCTCAATATTAATGGCGCCTATGTTATTTAAACACTGCGCAAGCCCTTTTTTATTTCCGAGATCCTGATTTATTTTTAATGCATCTATGGATTTACGATACGCTTTAGAAAGAATTCCTTCTCGGTAATAGATCCACCCAATATTTTCAAGAACATCCCCCATTCCTTTTTTATACCCAAGACTATCGGCAAGCGCTTCTGCTTGTTCAGCATACGTCAGCGCAATGTTACTATCCACTTCGCGATAAGCAGACGATAATTGATTTAATAGAAGAACTCTTGCTGTATCTTTAGAAGACGTGCTCAGTAACGCGACAAGGCTATCTGCCCTTTGACTATACGCGTCAATCAAAAAGGCATTCAGCAGAAGAGTAAATATAAAATACCGCACCAAAAAGTTCATAGGCAAATTTAGACCTGGTAAAAGTAAGAAACAGCTTACCTGTAATTTTTAATAAACTCATTAAAACATACACGCAAAGGCTTTAGTCCATTACTACTGCTGAGACGGACAAAAATAGTAATCAGCATCTCCTATTGGCATTCCGGGAGGGGCTGGCAAAAGTTCTTCGCCTTTAAATTCTTCAGGATTTTGTTGCAATAAGTTAACTTGTTTTACAACGAAAAGATAATGCGCACGCCACTCCTCAACTGTGGTAACCCTAGCCGCCAACCATGATTTCAGCTGATCTAATTTTAATAAAGCTATCGCCTTTGCTTCGGGCGAAGCATTTTTAGAAATAGCCAACTTTGCTAGATTGTTGAATAAAACATAGTTGGTTGCCATCTGAATGGTGCCCTCCAAACCTGTTTGTGTTGCAGACTTAAATGTTGCAGCAATCAATTTATCTATTACCGTATGTAAACCGGCAAGTTTTGGATCACGAGCGTGATGTTCGATGAGTCGGTTCGCTCTCGCTGGATGTAGTATTAAACTAAATGTAAGGTCAGCTGCGCTTTCTGCTATTGAGATGGGATCAAACGTTAGTTCTGTTTTTATTTTTATCAATTCGCGATGGCGCTCATATCCTAACGCGCGTGGCGGAATAATCTTTAAAAGACTTTCAGTTAAAACAAGTTGAGCAGGTTCTACGGATTTTAGCAATGCCTCTAATGCTTTCGTTTCTTGCTGCGCAGAAAGTAATTCTGTAACGAGTTGGCCATCTCCGCGCAAAGCATAACGGTAATTTAATCCTCCAATCATTTTTACGGCCGCCTCTACCTGATACCGATGAAAAAAATACATTGGCACCAACACTTCTTCTAATGTAGCCATGGGCATGCCTGGTCGAATATTCTTCTCACCAAAATTCTTCAAGGCAAGAGACCGAACTTCCATTACCCGATTTAATTCATCAACCGGATCTTTTCCATTATCCCACAGGTGGGTGAAGGGGTGGGCACCTCCGGTCGGGCGCGCATCCTGATCGGATAAAAAAGTAAGCCCGGCTTTTAATGACTGTTGAATAATCCCATCCAACGCTACCTCTTCGTTTGTTCCCGGTACAAAATCTTGATATCCAAATGCGATAGAAACTTTATCAAACTCGCCAATCTTGGTATCGTAAGCTTGGCTTAGATCAATCTTGCCATTCAATATTTTAGCAACCGGGTGCGGGTAGTCCATCACAGAAGATAAATTTTCAGCACTGCTAGAGTAGGCATGCGCCAATCCTAATGTGTGGCCAACCTCGTGTGCAGCCAATTGTCTTAATCTGGCCAACGCCATTTGTTCCATTTCTGTAGAGACTGGCTTACCTTCTTCATAAGGTGCCAACAGTCCCTCTGCAATTAAAAAATCTTGTCGCACACGCAGGGAGCCAAGAACCACATGTCCTTTAATAATTTCGCCCGTGCGAGGATCGGTAACACCACCACCGTACGACCAGCCTCGTGTAGAGCGATGAACCCAATTGATCATATTGTAACGCACGTCCATGGGGTCAGCATCTTCAGGTAAAAGTTCTACTTTAAAAGCATCTTTATACCCTGCCGCTTCAAACGCCTGATTCCACCAGCGCGCACCGTCCATTAAGGCGGTTAGGATTGGCTCTGGCGCACCCCGATCCATATAATAAATAATTGGCTTAACAGGCTCACTAAGCGCAGCGGTTGGATCTTTTTTTATTAATCGATGACGAGTAATAAATCTTTTTTCCAACGGCTCGCTGATAGGTGTTGCGTAATCATAAAAAGAGGTTGGGTAATAGCCCGATCGCGGATCGAACTTGCGCATCTTAAAATTAGAATCAGGAAGTTGGACAAATGAGTGATGCTCTCGAACCGTTACAATTGATGCAGTGGGGGTTACACTTCTAATAAACCTACCAGTAGCCTGACCAGTAAATGTAAGTGTTACTTCTATTTCAGAATTTTGAGGAAAATTTTTTGTGCGAGGCAAATAAAAAGCGGAGCGCGATTTATCCAATGAATATGTTCCTTGTTGGGTAGTCTTTAAAGTACCTACAACATCATGAACATCTTGAAGCAGAAAGTCAGAAGCATCTACTAATACTTTGGCGCCATCTTCTGCAACAATTGTAAAGCCCCACAAAACTGATTGAGCAAAAGATTCTTGAACCGCCTTGCGTTCTGCCGCATTCGTACTAATGGCGCGATAGAAATAGTTAGGCTCTACCATTAAAACTTTGGGACCTCGTTTTTCAAATTTTACAATGCGTTCTTTTCCCAGTTGGTTTCTATCGAGGCCGATATCATTCGAGCCAACTCCAGCAGTAATAGATTCTACATAAATTAATTCTGTATCCCATTTATCGATTATGAAATAAATCTTATCCTGCTTCTCGTCATAATAATAATTGATGAAGCCTTCCATTTTTTTCATTCCTGCCACCTTTACTTCGATGGGTGAAAGCTCTGGTGTGGAAGTGGTTGCCGTGCCCTTCTTTTGTGAAAAAAGACTTACTGGAATTATAAAAGCGGTAAATAGAATTAAGAACCTATTCATAGAGTAATATTTTATACAGATTTGAAATCTATTAAATTAATTTCCTATTAAATTAATTTTTTGATGAGTGGCAATGATTACTTCTTGATATAGTAATAATCATATTGCGTGATCCATGTTTTACCGGCATTGCTGCTCACTTCACAAAACTGACGAACTTTTTTATCTTTAAGATTAAAGAAAATAAAGCGGCCAATTTGTTGATTGCCGTTTACATCTACTTGCGTAAAGTCAAACCGCATTGCTTCATCCTTGTACTCACCATTAATAAATTTCTGTGGGTTATTAAGATTAATTCCGGAACCTACCCAAAGCTGTTCCCATTTACTTGTTTGCGGATTAATATAGTTCATACTTTTACCTGTAGTGGGTGGCGTTGCTTTCGATGTCCAATTCTCCAATATCAAGCAGCCATCTGAACCAATTTCGATTTTGCTTTCTCCTACTTGAGATTTGAGATCAGGTAAATAAACATTCCACTCGCCAATCCAAAAGTCAAATTGCCGGTGTTGCGGACTGCTCTTACATGGATACGGATTGGCTTGTGCGTAAGCAAAATATCCTGCAAGTATTAGCGAACAAGTAAGAATAATTATTTTCATTTTTTGAATATTATATAATTCAATCTACAGATAATGTTGTGACTTCCACAAAACTTTTGCATTATTAGATGGTAAACCGCCTCAGCATGACGGACGATCAAATCCGAAAAGAGCAGGAAGTAATTGAGCGATCGAAGAAGGACCCGAAGGCATTTGGCGAACTCTATGAATTATACTTTGATCGGATATTCAATTTTCTCTACCGACAAACCGATGACGAAGAATTAGCTGGCGATCTCTGTTCTCAAACATTTATCAACGTACTGAATAATTTAAAGAGATATGAATTCCGCGGATTTCCATTTTCTGCTTGGTTATATAAGATAGCTTCGAATGAAGTTAATAAGCACTACCGAAAAAATAAAGGCAAGAAAATATTTAGCATTGAAGAATTAAAAGTAAAAGAGTTGGTAGAGCAAGCCAATGATGGGTGGGATGAAGAGATGGTGAGCAGAGTAATTAGCTACATGAATGAACTGCCTACCGAAATGGTGCAGGTTTTAGAGCTTCGATTTTTTGAAGACAAGGACTTTAAGGAAATTGCATTTATCTTAGACATAACTGAAAGCGGAGCGAAAATGCGAACCTACCGAGCACTTGATAAACTACGTACACAATTCAATATTAAAATAAAGTACGATGGGTAAGCACGAAATACGCATGCGCAGGCAACGCCTTACAGCACGCGGCACCGAGCGGTTTCGTAATTACGATGCTGTGCTTAAACAACACGAACAAGAGCAGAAGATGAAAAAGATTGTGCGTGTGTTTGTTTTCTTTTTATTAATTATAGTTGTAGTTATTCTAATAACATTTGCGCAACGTTGGGAGAAAAGACAGGGAGATAAGAAATTAAAAAGTGAGAAGACAGAAATTAAAAGTTGAAAGCTGAAATTAAAAGTTAGAGGTAAATTTTTTCCATAAAGTGACTTTAGTGAAATAGTAGAGTTTACTGAATAGAGATGAAACGATTTGAAAACTTTTAAATCGCAAATCAAAATCTAAAATCGTAAATCTTAAAATTATGGAAGCCAAGAAAAACCCCAGCAAAGATTTAAGTCTGCAACGCAACAAATTCTTTTTATTTGGCCTTGCAACCAGTATCGCACTCATGATTACTGCTTTTGAGTGGAGGACAGTAAAAGTAAATCCAAAACCAAGAGAATATGAAAAATCAGAATCAGAAGTTGCCATCTCAATACCGATTACCAATACGCCCAAAGTACCACAGCCGATTTTAAAAAAAGTAATTTCGAACATCAATTCAATAGAGCCTACTGATTTAATTCCTGTAGATGACAATACTCCGGCAGAGGATCCACAATTAGATTCAAGCAGTTATCAACATTTTACTCAATCTGTTTTTGATGAGCTTCCCGAAGAATCTGATGAGCCAATTATTTTTGCGGAAAAAAATCCTCTGCCTATCGGTGGGTATGTTTTATTCTATAAATCCATTTCAAAAAATTTAAAATATCCAAGGCAAGCGAGACAAATTGGTACAGAGGGTAAGGTTTTTGTAGAATTTGTAATCAATAAGATTGGTGAACCCATCGATTTAAAAGTCATCCGAGGAATCGGTGCTGGCTGTGATGAAGAAGCAATGCGAGTATTGGCTCTTACCAAGTGGGAACCAGGTAAACAAAGAGGGAAACCCGTGCGCATAAAAATGATAATGCCAATTTATTTTAAACTGGCCTATTAAATTTAAGTGTGATGTTGGAGGCATAATTTTTACTAACACTCATTAGGAAACAATTCCTTAACTTCGCCATCACTTTTAAAATTAAGCCATGCATTCATCTAAAATTGTTGGCCTCGGCCACCATGTTCCTGAAACAGTAATCACCAATGAATACTTATCCAATCTAATGGATACCAATGATGAATGGATAATAGAACGAACCGGAATTAAAGAGCGCAGATGGATAGATCCTGCTAAAGACACCGTTGGCAACATGGCTGCTAAAGCTGCACGCATGGCATTGCAACGTGCAAACTTAGTCGAGAAAGATGTTGAGTTTATTGTTTTTGCCAGCATCACTAGCGATTATTATTTCCCTGGCTCCGGTGTAATTATGCAGCGCGAATTGGGGTTAGAAGGAATTGGTGCACTGGAAGTTAAAAATGCTTGCTCTGGATTTATTTATGCATTGTCTGTGGCCGATCAATTCATAAAAACGGGCATGTACAAAACTATTTTGGTAGTAGGTGCAGAAATTCAATCTACCGCACTTGATATTACGACTCGCGGAAGAAATACAGCGGTGATTTTTGGCGATGGCGCAGGCGCAGTAGTTCTACAACGAGCTGACAAGCCCGGAATATTATCTACGCATTTGCATGCCGATGGTCGTTTTGCAGAAGAGCTTTATGTGAAAGATCCAGGCAGCAGTCGGCCACACGCGGAAAGACAGCCCGAGCAATTTTTAGATACAACTGGATTTAAGGTGGTGATGAATGGAAGCCAGGTATTTAAACATGCCGTGGTTAGATTCATAGAAGTGATTAATGAAGCGCTACATGCCAACGATATGAAGAAAGAAGATATCAGTTTATTGGTGCCCCATCAGGCAAACTTGCGGATCAGTCAGTTTATCCAACAAAAACTAGAGCTACCTGATTCCAAAGTGTATAACAACATTATGCGCTACGGAAATACAACAGCCGCGTCTATACCTATTGCCATGAGCGAAGCCTGGGTAGAAGGTAAAATGAAAGAAAATGACGTAATTTGTTTGGCCGCCTTTGGCAGTGGCTTTACATGGGCTTCTGCTTTAATACGGTGGTAAAAAAATAGTTTGTAAGCGACTACTACCCGTATTAAAAAATGAAAACCGATTCATATAACCCCAGTCCGTTAGAAGTAGACATGGCCAATGCGCTTTTCCTATTGCAAAAAGAAATCGAAAAGCATTTACAGAACAACGAAATCGTTCATGTGGAAAGTAATATCAATAGAGACAATCCCATGGTAAAATTTAATTTGTTAGATAAAGATGGCGACCCGCATGAAATTGTGGTTCGCATTGTACAAATCCCCGATAAATTCTAATTGCAATTTTCTGATCAATTGCTAACCCATGGCCACATGCATTAACTGCGAGAAGGAAGTCATCGAAAAATTTTGTAGCCATTGTTGCCAGCGCGTGGGCGTAAAACGCATTACGTTCCGTGAAGGCTGGAACGATTTCTGGGCGAGGGTGTATGGTTTTGATGGAATGTTTCCGCGAACGCTAAGAGATTTAACAGTTAGGCCAGGTGCGGCAGCTCGCACTTTTATCGCGGGCAATCGGGCTAAATACTATGGGCCAGTTGGGTATTTCTTTTTGATGATAACCCTTTTATATCTGGTATCATCCCTACTAGAAATTCCACTTGCAGAATTAATGCGATCAGCTAATAAAAATACTAACTTCATGCCGGCACCTAAAGAAGGAAGCGGGGTTCAGAAATTTTCAGAAGTAGTACTTCAATTTATTTCAAATAATTTAAAATTAGTTTCCTTTCTATACATCCCAATACAGGCTTTCTGTTCTCGATTTATATTTTTTAGAAAAAGTAATTATAATTATTTAGAAAATACAATTCTTCCGTTCTATGTTCAAGGTCATATTTATTGGCTTAGCGTGCTTAGCCTTGTTATGTATAAAATTACCGGAGCGTTCATACCTAGCTCTATAATACTTTTCGTTTCAATTATTTTAATTGGTTACGCCAACGCTGATTTTTTTAATTATCAATCAAAAATCAAAGCTTTTATTAAAGGAGTTGGTGTTTATATATTATCTCAATTCTTCTTTATCCTTATTGGAATAGCTGTTGTAATCATCTTAATTACATCTAATCCGGAAATTTACGAGTTGCTTAAACCCGGCAACAATAAGTAGTTACTTCATAAACTCCGCAATCAACCGATGAAAATGATGCGTGCCCATTTCCCTCGATACTGAATACCTACCGTGCTTATAAAATCTTGAGCGAATGCCTCGCTGCACGTTTTGAACAATCTCTTCGTCTTCTAATTCTACCTTATGCAAATCTGCACCCGCACCCAATCGCAGCTTGCTTTCATCCCACACAAAAGAGAGAAAAGATACTTTCGTTTTCTTTAATGAGATCGGCTTTATAATATTTATAGACAAGCCCCAAGGATAAAAATTAAACATCATGTTCGGGAAAACCCAGAAGTAATATCCCGCCACATTTTTTCCATAGTCAGGCGAAGACGTTGGCAAATCAAAATTAAGTCCATCCTTCTTTCCGATACCCAATTGCAAACTAGAATACCTGAATAACTCAACAGAATAATTGGAATAATCAATGGCTGCATTAAGGCCTGCGTGTACGAATGGAATATGGAAGCCTTCTAAAAAGTTTTCGCAATAAAGTGCCCAATGTGCATCAATCAAATAATCTTTTGATAGCTCGGGGTGAAAAACAAATTCATTAATTGGCATCCAGCTTATTCGCTCGGCCATCTCCCTAAAAAAAAGTTCTGAAGGTAATTCAGTACCTAACGAAGTAAATAATAATTTCCCCCATTTATAAAGCGGAAGGTTGATAAGATCATCGGCTGCCATTGGAAAATTTTTTACTTCTTTAAACTCCGGCATAGAAGAAAACTTACCGTTCAACCCAAATCTTCGTCCATGATATTTACAACGTAAGTCGCCCAACTTGCACGGTTTATCTACCACTAGATTGCCTCGATGTGTACATACATTTGATAAACAATGAAGGTGACCTTCTTTATCGTTTGATAATAGTAGCGGCTCGTTTAAAAAATCCTCCAATAAATTTACAGGTGTAACCCAACCACTATCTTTCACCTGGTCGGCATCTCCAACTAAATGCCAGGTACGGGCAAAAATCTTCTCTTTCGATTCTTTAAAATAATAAGGATCTAAATAAAAATTAGTGGAGATAGTTTTAGCTTGGGAAATATCAGGGTCGATATCAAAGTTCAAAGTCATCAGGCTTAACGTTAAAAGGTTTCCGGTTGAGGGGTTTCACGTCACCACAACCAAGCACGCAAATTAAAAGTAATATAAAATCTCTTATCTTCGTATACGTCATTTGCACGACAAACTCAAAAACATATTTAATCGTACTTCAACTTATGAATAAAAGTACTTCTCTATTGTTTTGGTCAGTCCGCATAATTGCAGCCTTAATTATGCTGCAAACACTTTATTTTAAATTCTCTGGAGCAGAAGAATCAATTTATATTTTTACAAAAGTAGGAATGGAACCGTGGGGAAGATACGGATCTGGGGTATTTGAATTAATTGCCTCCGTACTGATTTTAATCCCATCTACCGTTTGGCTAGGTGCAATACTTTCGATTGGAGTAATAGGCGGAGCCGTTATGTCTCATCTAACCATACTCGGAATAGAAGTGCAGGGAGATGGCGGTCAGCTATTTATTTATGCGGTAATAACATTGGTATGTTCAGCTATTGCACTATGGCTCGACCGCAGAAATCTACCTTCTTTTATCAAGAAATTCTTACCGTCATTTCTTCAATAGCAACATTAATTTTTCTACCTCCTCTTTAAACTCAGGCTTTTCACTCAATGTATTTTTAATATCCTTAGTGATGTAATTAGGGAGAATTTCTTTTCTGGCAATTTTAGATCGAAGGTCTTTTAGCAAGTCGACCATATCTGTTTTGTTGTCTAGAGAATTAGATGCTTCTACTTTTGTAATCAATGCATTTACGGCCATCATTTTTTCATCCTCCTCAACCGTAATTACTGGCGGTGTTTCTTCTACTCTTCTCTCGGTTTTAAATTGTAAACAACTATTAAATCGCTCCACAATTTGCTCCACATCTCGTCTGCCCAAATCACCACTTTTAATTCGTTCTATAATTTCAGGGCAATCAGAAAGATATGAAGTCATGCTTTTCTTAAAGGTAAGATTGGGTACTTCCATACCGATCCCATCTTTTTTTAATAGATATTGCCCATCATAAGATGATTGATTAGTCAAACGAAACCCATAAAGACTTAAAAAACCTGATTTAAGCAATTTCATATAGCGGTAGCCCCTTTCATATTTTACAGTATGAAAGATCTCACCTTTGATAGAGAGCGCCCTTATTTCTAGTGCTGTATAATTTTTCTTCTTTTTATCTACCACCATCTGCACCCGATCTAATAGATCATAAGTTAAAATTTTAGCTGAGCCATTAAGGGTATCTCCTTTAATCGTTACGACATAATCGGGTTGAGCATAGATGGCAACAGAAACAAAAGAGGTAAATACAATTAAAAATACTTTTCGCATACAAATTATTTGGCGGCAAATATAGAAGAAGAATGATGACCGAAAAGACAATCGTTTAAAAGGTAAAAAACAGATTTTAATACTATAAAAAATGGTATTGATGGTATAATATTCTTAATATTGTCTTAATCCTAAAACTAAAATCAAAAACATATGTCAAAAGTTCTACCAATTTTAGCAGCTCTTTTGCTTAGCGTAACATTTACCTACGCGCAAGAAAGAGTAGTAACAGGAGTTGTAACAGACTCTGAAAGTGGCGCACCAGTACCGGGGGCAAACATTACAATTAAAGGCTCGTCACTGGGCACTGCTACAAACGGTGATGGAAAGTTCAGCCTAGCGGTTCCGGCAGGAGCATCGTCATTGACCATTTCTTTCATTGGCTACCTTAGCCAAGAAGTGGCCATCCCATTATCCAACACTATTTCAATTAACTTGGTAGCTAGCGCAAGCGAATTGGAGGAAGTAGTAGTAACGGTAGGCCGTGGCTCACAACGCACTCTTATTGATACACCAGTGCCCGTTGATAATTTTACCAACAAAGAGCTAGCAACTACTGGTCAATTTACATTTGATAAAGCATTGCAATACAGAGTTCCCTCTTTCAGCACGGTAAATACTCCAGTTAATGACGCCTCTACTTTATTGGATCCATACGAAATCAGAAATCTTGGGCCTAGCCGTACGCTGATATTGATTAATGGAAAAAGAAAAAATCTTAGCTCATTATTATACGTGCAGTTTGCTCCTGGCCGCGGTGAAACTGGTGCCGATTTATCTGGCATACCAACACAGGCCATTAAGCGTGTAGAAATTTTGCGAGATGGTGCATCGGCACAATACGGATCTGATGCCATTGCTGGAGTTATGAACGTGATCTTAAAAGATAAATATGAATACAGCGAGTTGAACGTTACCTCGGGTGTTACTAGCAAAGGAGATGGAGGCACTTATGGATTGTCTTTTAACAGCGGTTCTAACATTGGAAGTCGCGGATTTATTAATTACACCCTTGCCGTAAGTCAACAAGATAATGCCATTAGATCAGGCACAATCGATCCACTTGTTGAGATTGCAACTTTCGGAAATTATACTGATAAGAATTCTGAATCAGACCCATCTAATGCCAATATTGTTAATTTCTTAAAAATAAATCCAACAGGAGGAAATTTGAATGGTACTGGAGCTACTACGGCTTCAAAATTTAATTTCAATTTGGGTTTACCAATCGGAGAAAAAGGATTGTTTTATGCCAATGGAGCTTTCGTAGCTAAAAGAGTAGTAAGTAATGCCAATTACAGGACCCCATATTGGAGAAAAGATTTTGGCCTGCTTCACATAACAGATCCTAATGGAATCAACTATACAGGAGACAATACTCTAAATTCGTCTGGGGTGCAACTATACAAGGGATACCTTGGGTATATGCCAACATTTGAGGGTGACTTAACTGATTACAATGCAACGCTCGGTTTTAAAAATGATACTAATGGCTGGCAACATGATGTGAGTCTTACCATTGGTGGAAATCAGCAGTTGTATTCTGTAAATAATACCATCAATCGCGGTTTGGGTAAAAATAGCCCTACCACTTTCAAACCAGGTGGCTATAGCTTTAGTCATATTGTTGGAAATTTTGACATTAGTAAGGCGGTTAAACCCAATCTAAGTTTAGCTTTTGGAGCAGAGGCTCGTAGCGAAACTTACCAGTTAATGGCAGGAGATACTGCATCTTATGTGAAAGAGGGCTCTAACTCATTCCCTGGGATTCGTGCAGAAAATGCACGCACCAATAGCCGTTTTAATTTAGGAGCCTACGCTGACATAACTTACGACATCACTGAAAACTTTTTGATTGAAGGTGCTGTACGTGCAGAAAAGTATAGTGACTTCGGTAGTGCCTTTGTTTGGAAACTTTCATCAAGATTAAAATTAGCAGAAGACAAAGTAGTGCTTCGTGGATCCATCTCAACTGGTTTCCGTGCACCTACCCTACACCAAATCTACGCGCAATCTACACAAGCTTCTTTCTCTGGAGGAACCATCAATCTTTCGGGATTATTTAATAACAATAGCCGCGAAGCATTTGCCTTGGGGATACCTAAATTAACAGCAGAAAAATCGGATAACATCACACTTGGCTTGGGCTTTAACCCAATAAACAATTTTAACTTTTCGGTTGACTACTACAACATTACTATCAGTGATAGGGTAGTGTATAGTTCTTCTATCTCTAGTTCTGTTGCGGGAAGTCAGCTAGAGGCCATTCAAAAAAATGGAAATCTTGCTAGTGTTCAATTTTTTATCAATGGAATTAAAACAAGAACACAAGGTTTAGATGTTGTTGCAGGATATAAAAACTTAGGAATAGGTGCTGGCAAGTTAGGCATTAACCTAGCTGGCAATTTTACTTTAAGCAATGAAATTATTGGATCACCTAATACCCCCAAAGCAATTACTGATGGTGGCTCTTCTATTTTGAATGCCCAGATAAGATCATTACTTGTAGAAGGCCGGCCTCAATACAAAGTAATTGGTGGCTTAGATTACGCAGTTGGCAATTGGAATATTGTAATCAGCAATACTTTGTTTGGCCCTACTAAGTTTCAAGATTTAGATAATGGATTTGCTTACAGTGATTTCGGGATTACTCCAATTACCGCATCAAAAGCTAATTCAAATGTGATGAATGACATCAAGCAAGTATTCTCCTCTGCCGTTGTTACAGATTTGAATGTTGGGTATAATTTCTCTAATCACTTTTCGGCTTCTTTCACAGTCAACAATCTATTAAATGTTTTACCTACGTGGAAGCTAGAGGCGCAAAATGCTGACGGGCAAGTAGTATTGAATGATGCAACTAACAAGAGATTGCTTGAAGGCTTCTTAGCTTTCAGCGGCCGCTATAAAATTCTTGGTTATAATGGATCTCAATTCAGTCAATTGGGAACTACGTTTATGGGACAACTGACTTTCAAATTTTAAACATCTTTTTACTTATTAAAAAGAGGCTGCCTCAAATGGGCAGCCTCTTTCTTTTTGTCGAAATTATTAGATTTCTATCTTGCAAGAATAAAATCTAATTCATGGTCAACTACAATTCAAAAGTCTGGTTCTCTCATGTGTTCCATGCCTATAGCCGGGCGGTGATGCGAACGCTAACACCTGCCCTATTATTTATGGCCGTTTTTTCTGCAGGGCTTTGTTATGTCTTGTTGGATATTCTCCGCTTCCACGAAAGTGATTTTCATACCACTATTAGCATGCACTCATTATTGGGAATTGTGCTAGGTCTCTTTCTTGTTTTTAGAACCAACTCGGCCTACGATAGGTGGTGGGAAGGCCGCAAACTATGGGGAAGCTTTGTAAACAACACCAGAAATTTGTCTTTTAAGCTGAATTCGTTTTTAGATAAACAAGATAACGAAGAGCGGATATGGTTTGCTCTTATGATTCCCAATCTGGTGGTAGCACTAAGAGAACATTTGCGTAAGGGAGTAAAGTTGATAGATTTAGAAATACCAGACGATGAATTTTCTTCTTCTATTGAAAAAGCTAAGCATATCCCCAACAAAATCTCATCTCTTATTTACACACGCGTAAATAATCTTTATAAAAAGAACATCATTTCAGGAGATCAGCTTTTTATGGTTGATAAAGAGCTGAAAGAATTTTCTGATATTATTGGAGCTTGTGAGCGCATCAAGAATACTCCCATTCCATATTCGTATACCATGTACATCAAGCAATTTATTTTCATTTATGTAATAACTCTTCCATTCGCATTTGTTACCACATCTGGCTACATCACGGTGCCCATTGTGGTTTTAATCACTTTTGTTTTGTTAAGCGTAGAATTGATTGCGGAAGAAATAGAAGACCCTTTTGGGAAAGATATTAACGACTTGCCAACTGACGAACTCTCTGTAAAAATTAGAGATAATGTGAGAGAAATTCTATTGTAAACTATTAGTAAAGCTACACTGGCAGCACTATTTTTAAATAACTACTGCGTTAAAACTCCGTAAATAAAATATAAAACAATCAACAAAATCATTACCGCATACATCACCAAATCTACCCGCACATAGGGTTTGTATTTTTGGTAGAGGTCTTTTAGGTTTTTGTACATCGAAAACTATTTCAACTAGTTAAACAAATATAAGTATTGCATACTGACTATTGCGTAGTGATATTTACTGATTGATCCACAGCTTATGCGTTTTGGTTTATTGCTAGTTTTCGTTCTTACTTTCACCTTTCTATTTGCCCAAGATGTGGTAAACGACAACAATGCACCTTCCCTCAAATGGTATCAACTAAATACTAAACACTTTCGGGTGTTATACCCAAAAGGCTTTGAAGTGCAAGCGCAGCGAATGGCCAACACGCTTCAATATATTCATGACCCAGAAGCTAAAACAATGGGCGCCAGCCCAAGAAAAATATCGGTGATCTTGCAAAATCAATCTTCCATTTCAAATGCGTTTGTTTCCATCACGCCACGCAGATCAGAGTTTTATGGCATGCCTTCGCAGAATTATAATTTTGTTGGCAACAGTGATTGGCTCAATCTACTCGCCACACACGAGTATCGGCACATGGTGCAATTTCAACATGCCACACGCGGTTTCAACCGATTGGTTTATTATGCCTTCGGAAACAATGCACTTTCTGCCATGGCTTACTTAGGCGCACCGCAGTGGTTTTGGGAGGGCGATGCCGTGGCCACCGAAACAGCCTTCACACAAAATGGAAGAGGTCGCATTCCTAATTTTGATTTGGTGTTCCGCACCAATCTAATGGAAGGAAGAACCTTTAACTATCACAAGCAATATTTACGATCATATAAAAATAATATTCCCGATCATTACAAACTAGGCTATCACATGGTTTCGTATCTAAGAAAAAAAACCAACAATGCCAAGGTGTGGGAGAACGTAACACGCAGATCTTGGAATTACTCTTTTATCCCATTCACATTTTCAGTAGCATTAAAAAAAGAAACCGGCTTGTATGTAAAAGATTTATACAACGAAATGGCCGTCAGTTTAAAAAAAGATTGGCAAGCGCAGCTAGATACTACTCGCATCACCCCATTTGAAAAAATAAATCCGCGGACAACAACAGCCTATACCGATTATCGCTTTCCGCAAGAACTAGAAGATGGAAGTATACTCGCTCAAAAATCGGGCATTGGCGATATTGAGCAGTTGGTGGTAATAAAAAACGGGCAAGAGAAAAAAATTTATACACAAGGGATTGTGAATGATGCAGCCATGCTCAGCGCCACCAATAGCCGTGTGGTGTGGAATGAGTTTCGCTTTGATCCGCGTTGGCGGGTAAAAACATTTTCCACTATTGTGGGATATGATTTGGGCAGCCAAACAAAAAAAGTTATTTCTAAACATGGCAGGTATTCTTCTGCGGCTATCTCGCCCGATGGCTATCAAGTAGCAACGGTAGAAACCAAAACCGATTACCAAACAAAATTAGTGGTGCTCGATTACCTAAGTGGAAAAATAATTCGTGAGTTTGAAAATCCAACCAACGATTTTATTTCTATGCCACGCTGGGCAGAAAATGGAAAAGAGATTGTAGCCTTGAAAGTAAACCAGAAAGGAAAGGCCATTATATTGTTTACCGTTGCCACGGGGGAAGAAAAAAATATAACGGAGTATTCTAATGAAAACATCGGCCACCCGGTGCCTTGTGGAAAATACATTTTATATAATTCTCCTATTAGCGGCATCGATAATATTTACGCACTTGATATTGAAAGCGAAAAACGTTTTCAAATTACCTCGAGCAAATACGGCTCGTACAATCCGGCCATCAGCCGCAATGGAAAAACCATTTACTACAACGAGCAAGGCAAAGACGGGTTTGATATTGCTAAAATCAATTTCGACCCAACTACATGGAAAGAGTGGACTAGCACGGTGCAACCCTCTACTTTCTTTGCACACTTAGCAGAACAAGAGGGCATGCCAAATCTATTGAACCGAGTGCCTGACAGCACATTCAAAATAAAAAAGTATTCTAGATTAAATGGAATTATTAATCCGTATAGTTGGGGAGCGTACACAACCTATGATTTAACGAATGTAAATATTGGAATTACCTCACGGGATTTATTGAGCACCGCCACGATTAACGCAGGTTACTTGTACGACATCAATGAAAAGACTGGCGCCTGGAAAGCATCGGTAAGCTATCAGGGCTGGTACCCGATTATTGATTTTTCGGTGAGCCAAGGTAATAGAAAGATAAATGAAGGGGGTATTCCTATTACAATTAAAAAAGGAGCCACAGAAACTAAAGAAGTCCGTAATTTATCTTACAAATGGGATGAACAAAATATTGAAGCCGGACTACGAATTCCTTTGGTTACTACTACCTCCAAATTTATTGGAAGCTTCACTGTTGGTAATTCTGTTGGCGTAACAAAGATTTCAAACTTTAATAATACCATTACAGGACCCTCTCGTATAATTCCATCCTTCGTGCGTAACGACACCATAATTGGTTACTATCCATCTCTATTTATTTATCAAGGAAATGGCAATCTTGTATACAATCATTTTTCACTTTCAACGTATCGCTTGCTAAAGCAAAGCAGAAGAGATATTAATAGTAAATGGGGTCAAGCTTTATTCTTGAATTGGTACGGCACTCCATATGGAGGGAATTACGTTGGAAATCAATTTTCAATCTATGGGCTTCTCTATTTTCCCGGCCTACTTAAGCATCATTCATTTTGGGGATATGGATCCTATCAAAACCGATACATGGATTTGACCGATAAGGAAGGGCAGAATTACCAATTCAGAAATCGAATTCCGCTGCCTCGCGGTATCTCTGTATTTGCTACGTACCAAAACTTTTATTCCGCCTCTGCTAATTATACAATGCCTGTTTTGTATCCCGACATTAACATCGGGCCAATCGTCAATTTTCAGCGAGTGCGCTTAAATGGGTTTTTTGATTATGGCTACGGAAGTGGATACTTTGGAAGCGCATCCTCGCAACAGTATGTATCAGTTGGTGCCGAGGTAAAGTTCGACATTAACGTAATGCGATTATTACCACAATTGGATATTGGCTTTCGCTACTCTTATGGAATCAAGCCATCTACTACTCTTTTTGAAGTGTTGATTGGAACGTTGAACTTTTAGTTGTCACTTCAATTAGCATTCACCAACGGCTTCACCTTCGTTCCAATTAGCTCAATAGCCTCACATAATTTTTCATGAGATAATCCTGCATTGTCCATCTGAAAACTAACCCTGGAAATGCCGCCTAAAGAGGCTCAATCTTAAGGGGGAGCTTACAGGTTAATCTCGTGTTATTCTTAGCGTATCATTTTTTCTGTATCAGATTAATAAGAAACAAAATGATTATAGCTCCGATAGCGCCTGTGAGTATTGCACCCACCCAACCTGAGCCGATATAAATACCCAGTTGCCCCAATACCCAGTATCCGGCAAAACTGCCAATGATCCCTACTACAATGTTGCCCAATAGACCAAGGCTAGTGCCTTTGTAAATCATACTACCGAGCCAGCCAGCTAATCCGCCAATGATAAGTGTTGCAAGTATTTCCATCTTTTTAAGGTTTAGGTTTTTAAATAAAATAATAGAAGAATATCGTAAAGTACATTTTTTTTAGCATTCATTTGCGATGCAAACAAGTTTACTTGTGCTACCCGATGCAATTATTACCACAATTGGATATTGGCTTTCGCTACTCTTATGGAATCAAGCCATCTACTACTTTTTTTGAAGTGTTGATTTCAATTAGCTACATTCACCAACGGCTTCACCTTCGTTCCAATTAGCTCAATAGCCTCACATAATTTTTCATGCGATAATCCCGCATTATCCATCTGAAAACTAACCCTGGATACGCCACCCAACGCTTTACTATGACGAATGATTTTTTCTGCAACCTCATCTGGTCCACCTACTAAAAATGCTCCCAGTGGCCCACGCTGAGCATCAAAACCCGCACGAGTAACTGGCGGCCATCCTCTTTCTTTACCTATGCGCGTAAAGGTTTCGGCATAGCCCGGATAGTAATCGCGCACGGCTTCTTCTGTAGTTTTTCCAACATACCCTAACGAGTGCAATCCAACTATTAATTTTTCGGAAGCATGACCAGCTTGCCTTCCCGCTTCTCTATAAAGATCAACGAGTGGCTTGAAGCGATGCGTATCGCCACCGATGATGGCCACCATCAACGGTAATCCTAATGTTCCTGCTCTGATAAAAGATTCGGGCGTTCCTCCTACCCCTATCCAAATAGGAATTGGATTCTGTACTGGTCTGGGATATATCGACTGATTTTTTAAGGCCGGCCTAAATTTGCCCGACCAATTCACTACTTCATTTTTTCGGATGTTGAGCAAGAGATCTAATTTTTCTGAAAAGAGTTCATCATAATCATGAAGACTTAATCCAAACAATGGAAATGATTCGATGAATGAACCCCGACCGACTACCATCTCCGCTCTTCCGTTGGAAACCAAATCGAGCGTAGCAAAATTTTGAAATACTCGCACCGGGTCAGCCGCACTTAATACCGTTACTGCACTTGTTAGTCTTATTTTTTTTGTGCGGGCAGCAGCCGCGGCTAAAATTACAGAAGGAGCAGAGTCTAAAAATTCTTTACGGTGATGTTCGCCTATTCCGAAAACGTCTAGGCTAGATTTGTCTGCGAGTTCTATGCGTTCCAGCAACTCGGCAATTACGACTGAACTATTTGCCGGCTCTTTTCCATTGCTTGCCATTGCAGATGCAAAGCTATCTATTCCTATTTCCATTGATTTTTGTTTGTGTAATAACGCTAGTGTTATTTAATTAATTCCAAATTCCGATTTGTAATATAAAATCATTTCTTTCGCTACATTGAACAAAAAAATATGGTACCGATCTCCGAATCTACTTTTTTAGGCTACCTCCATAGTTTTAGAGGATTTGCAATTATTAACATTGTGGCCATCCATTCCATCGTTTTTGCGTTGTTGGGATCAAGCAATTTTAATTTTGATCCAAAGAGTCCGATGGCTTTCATAAATGAGTTACTCTTCCACAACAGCACCATTTATTTTGCGCTTATTTCGGGAGTTTTGTTTACGGTAGTATTAAAAAGCAAGGGGTATAAAAACTTCTATCTCAGTAAAGTTAAGTATGTGTTGATGCCGTACCTTTTTTTTACCTTGATCTTCTCTCTTTTTCCTCGCAATACCAACGATTGGTTTGCGCTTCAGCCCGATGTGCCAACTTATTTTAAAGCTGTCTTAAGTAACTATTGGTTAGGAAAAGCAGATTTTACTTATTGGTATTTACCTGTTTTGATTTTTTTGTACTTGGTTACTCCACTTTTAAATTTTCTGCTAAACTTGAAGTATGGCGGAATTATATTTCTTATCATTATCCTCGCACCGTTGGTAATTTCTAGGGTTGAAGTAATGGAAATGGGTAATTCATTAAGCTTACCGACTATGATTTACTTTATGGGTGCTTATGCAGGCGGAATGTACCTAGGCGAAAATCTGGAAATGAAACTTTCCTGGATACGGAAGAACTACATAGCGATTCTTGCTATCGCCTTGATATCATCTTGTGCATTGATCTACATTCACCAAATTGATTTTAATAAATTAGGATTTATTTCTCTTTGGTCCTCGTTATTTTACATTCAAAAAATGTGCTTGTCTGTACTTGTACTTTTGGTGTTTAAAAATCTTGGCAACCAACAACCCAGCTGGTTACATCGAATAGCAACAGATGCGTTTACCATTTACTTTATTCACAGTTTCTTTGTAGCAATAGCAATGGGCTCGCTAATTCCTTTTTTGACCTACACTAAAATCTCTCCATTCAACATTATCCTTGGAGCTGTTATCATCCTGATTATTTCAATGGCACTAAGCATGCTGTTTGCATTACTTTTCAAAAGAATATTTGGTAGGTATTCTAAGATGGTGGTAGGTTCTTGACAATAACCCAAAGAACTCTTGAAAAAGCTACTTGAAAATCGACTAAATACGGCTATTTTTGAAGTTGTATAAATCGTAATTCTAAAATCGTAATCGTAACTACAAAATGGCAGAGATTGTACGCATGCCCAAGATGAGCGACACCATGACGGAAGGGGTGATTGCCAAATGGCACAAAAAAGTGGGCGATACCGTGAAGTCGGGAGAGCTAATGGCTGAGATTGAAACAGATAAAGCCACTATGGATTACGAATCTTTTAACTCCGGAACAGTTCTCTTTCTTGGCGCGAAGGAAGGTGAGCCTGTACAGATAAATGGCGTGCTGGCCATTGTAGGAAACAAAGGTGAAGATTATTCTGCCCTGTTAGCCGGTGCAAATACTGCTGGCGCAGCAGGTGGTGCGAAAGCCGAGCAACCCAAGCAAGAAGTAAAAACCGAAACAGCTACTGCCACTATCGATACCACCGGAATCAAAGCTGAAATTGCATTGATGCCCAAGATGAGCGATACCATGACAGAAGGCGTAATTGCGGTGTGGCATAAAAAAGTTGGCGATCAGGTAAAGTCAGGTGAGCTGCTGGCAGAGATTGAGACAGACAAAGCCACGATGGATTACGAATCGTATAGCACCGGAACTTTGTTATACATTGGCGCAAATGCAAAAGAAGCCGTAAAAATAAATGGCGTATTGGCCATCATCGGAGAAAAAGGTGCCGACTGGCAAACGCTGCTAAAAGCACATGAACAAAAAGTTTCTGGCGCTACTTCCGCTGTTGCCGCTGCCACCCCTAAAGTTGCCGCAGCGCCTGCTACAAGTTCAACCAACGGAGAAGCAAATGCTGTTGCCAATGGAAGAATAAAAGCATCACCACTCGCAAAAAAAATCGCAAAAGATTTAGGTTATGATATTGGGAAAATTGCGGGAAGTGGTGAGCATGGTAGAATTACCAAACAAGATGTAGAAAATTTTAAACCTACCCCCTCGACAACTGCGCCTGCAAAAACAAACTCAGCATCCAGTGCTGTTGTATTGCCTCAGGTAGTAGGCCAAGAAAGCTTTGAAGAAGTTCCGGTTTCGCAAATGCGCAAAACCATTGCCAAGCGTTTGGCTGAAAGTAAATTTACTGCGCCTCATTTCTACCTAACCATGGAGATTAACATGGACAAAGCGATAGAGGCACGCAAGAGCATGAATGAAATTGCGCCTATAAAAATTTCATTCAATGATATGGTGATTAAAGCGGTGGCTGCGGCACTTCGCCAAAACCCAGATGTAAATGTGAGTTGGCTGGGAGATACGATGCGCAAGAATCACCATATCCACATTGGTGTGGCGGTAGCGGTGAAAGACGGATTATTAGTTCCGGTGATTCGCTTTGCCGATAACAAATCTCTCTCGCATATTGCCGTAGAAGTAAAAGATCTCGCACAAAAAGCACACGACAAAAAATTACAGCCTAGCGATTGGGAAGGCAGCACATTTACGATCTCTAACTTAGGCATGTTTGGCATCGAAGATTTCACAGCCATTATTAATCCTCCTGATGCTTGCATTCTGGCCGTAGGCGGGATCAAAGAAACAGCCATTGTAAAAAATGGTCAGTTGGTTCCGGGCAATGTTATGAAAGTTACACTTTCGTGCGATCACCGGGCGGTAGATGGTGCGGTAGGTGCAGCGTTCCTCAAAACCCTGAAAGGTTTATTGGAAGACCCCGTAAGGATTTTGATTTAAGACCTAAAGGAAAACAAAAAACTTTCGTTAAATGACACCTATCCACGCCACCACGATTCTAGCAGTGCAACACAACGGTCAGGTGGCTATTGGCGGAGATGGGCAAGCGACTATGGGTAATACCATCGCGAAAAGCAACGTAAAAAAAATTCGCAAGCTGCAAGATGGAAAAGTACTCACGGGCTTCGCAGGATCTACAGCCGATGCATTTACTTTACTCGATCGCTTTGACGAAAAATTAAATGCCTATGGCGGCAACATGAAACGTGCTGCTATTGAACTAGCAAAAGACTGGCGCACCGATCGGTTT
Organism: Cytophagales bacterium; assembly: GCA_025359125.1. GTDB lineage: Bacteria > Bacteroidota > Bacteroidia > Cytophagales > Cyclobacteriaceae > ELB16-189. Next base: position 12,410 of record JANYHI010000071.1, on the reverse strand, counting down.
CTTCGCAAATTAGAAGCCATGCTGATTGTTGTAAATAAAGATGAAATTTTAGTGCTCTCTGGCACGGGTGATGTGTTAGAACCCGATAATCATGTAGCGGCTATTGGCTCTGGATCTATGTATGCACAGTCTGCAGCACTTGCTCTGAAAAAACATGCACCACATTTAACAGCCGAAGAAATGGTTCGCGAAAGCCTGAACATTGCTGCGGATATTTGCATCTACACAAACCATAATTTGGTAATCGAAAAGATAGGTTAATCAATCTTTTCAATTTCTTCAGGCGTAAGTTCATTATGCTTATCTTCCAATAAAATTACAATGGGTTTTAGAGCAGATGAGTAACTCAATAATATTTTTAAAATACCCACAGCAGGCACTGCTAAAATCATCCCGGCAATTCCCCAAATCTTCCCTCCTACCAATAAGGCTACTATCGCAGCAAGCGCATTAATACTAATTTTTGATCCTGTAATTTTTGGCGTAATCACATTGCCCTCTAAAAATTGCACAAACCCATGTACAGCCACAACACCCACCGCATACCAAGCACTATCTTTTGTTACTAAAGCTAATAGCGTTGGCAAGGCCGCACCTATTGAAATGCCGACATAAGGAATCATGGTTAAGAGCCCTGAAAGAAAACCAAAGAAGATAGCATGTTCTATCCCTAATAAAAGTAATCCAATGCTATTTAGCACTCCGGCAATTATTGTTACAATGGTAAGCCCGGAAATATAAGCTCGAACTACAGATTGAATCTCATCTTTCCATTTTAACTCTGAATGAGGCAAAGCCACTAGCAGAAAATCTTTGAATCGCTCTCTGTATAATAGAAAAAGAAAAATATAAATAGGAACTTGAATGAAGAAATAAGCAAAGTAGGAAGTTGACAACAGTACATTGCCAAATGTAGAAGAGAACTCCTTCAATCCATCTTTTATTAATTGAGATTGCTCATGCGTATCAATTCCAGAAAGTCTATCGATGCCATCGCTAAAGTTATTGATCAATAAAAGAAATTTATCTTCCAGATCTGGAAGGCTATCTGCTAAACTGGTTATTTGTGCAACAATAAACCAGAATAGTAATCCCATTATTAAAAATGCAAGTAACAAAACCAACGATATAGAAAATATCCGACCAGTTCTCTTTTCAAATCGTTTTGCTAACGGAAGTAGCACTACAGAAAACAAAGCCGCGAATGCAATCGGAAGTATAATGTCTTTGGTAAGGATTAGCCCCGCAATAATCAGTGCTAAAATCATCAAGAACTTATAAATTGAATCGAGACGTGTTGAATTATTTTCCATTTTTTTAATTTAATTCTACAAGTTAAGGTCAGGAATTTTCAATCGCTTTCAAAATTACAGAACAGGCCTCTCGTATTTCGCTTTCTGTAATGGTTAGCGGAGGGGCAATTCTAAAACTATAAGGATGCGAAAGAAACCAATAACAGATTACTCCATGTTCTTTGGCATATGCTACAATTTGATTGACACGTTCTTCTGAATCAAAATCAAACGCGAACATCAACCCAAACCTGCGTACTTCTTTTATCCTGGGATGTTTCAACAGTTCTTCAATCAGTCTACCCTTCTCCTCTACTTGTGATAATAAATTCTCTTCTTCAATTACTTGCAAGACGGCTAATGCAGAGGCACAGCAAACGGGATTTCCGCCAAAGGTTGTAATGTGGCCTAACATTGGGTTTGAAGTAAGCAACTGCATGTTACTATAACTTGAAATAAATGCGCCAATTGGCAACCCTCCACCAAATGCTTTAGCTGTTGTTAAAATATCGGGTACCACTTCAAAATGTTCGAAGGCAAAAAGTTTACCGGTTCGCCCCATGCCGCATTGAATTTCATCAAAGATTAATTGTGCTCCCATCTCCGTACACTTCTTTCTAAGTGCTTGTAAATAATTTTTAGAAGGCACTCGAACACCCGCATCTCCCTGAATGGTTTCTATAATAACACAAGCAGTGCGCACGGTAATCTCATCCAAATCTGGTAGGTTATTGAAATCAATAAATTTCACATCCGGCAATAAAGGCCTAAACGCTCTTTTCTTTGCTTCATTACCAGATACACTTAATGAACCATGCGTACTTCCATGATAACTTTTTCTGCAAGAAATCATTTGTGTTCTGCCTGTTATGCGCTTGGCTAATTTTAATGCAGCCTCATTTGCCTCGGTACCAGAATTAACAAAGTAAGTGCAATTGAGTGAGGGTGGTAATAATGTGCTGAGCTTATGAGCCAATAAATTAGCGGGTGATTGGATATATTCTCCATACACCATCACATGTAAATGTTTGTCTACCTGATTTTTGATTGCCTCTACCACTTTGGGATGGCGATGGCCTACATTGGTCACTGCTATGCCGGAAATCATATCGATATATTTCTTTCCATCAGGGCTGTATAGATAAACACCCTCGGCTCTTTCTACAGTTATCAAGAAAGGGAAGGGCGAGGTAGGTGCAAGCTTTTGTAAAAAAGTTTCCTTACTAAAATCCATTTGGTAAATCTACCAAGCAAAAAACAGAAAACTAAGTGCCGTAAAAAAAAGAAAGCCCCGATGAAAAATCCATCGAGGCCTCACACTAAACACCCTTGACAAAATATTTTTACTCTTTTCTGATGCCTGTATTTGTTTTAGCTACCTGAGCAATGAATATAGTTTTATTGTAAGTTTTAGCGAAAGTTGGTGCGTCCACCTCGGCTTGAGGCGTATACTTGGGCTTTACTTTTAAGAAAGCGAAAAAGTTTTTTTTTGGCTCTTCAGTTCTGCGTTTAGTCAAAATATGGCAAGCCTTGCTGTTATCTTTTATCTGAGTTCTATACTTAGATTTAAAATGCTTTGCTTTTGATTTGTGGAAATCCTGCGCTTGCAAGGACTGGGAAATTAAAATGCCTACTAGAATTACAACAATTAATACTACAATCTGTTTAACTCTTCCACTAAAATCGATATTGCTAGGTCCTCTCGCTGCTTCCATAATTTTCCTCGTTTGTCTGATACAAAAATGGAGCATTGCCGTTTTCCAATTCTCTAAAAAAGGAACCAAAACCTACATCGGTAAAGTATAAACTTAAATTGGGTATTGTGCCTTTCTTCAAGGTAAACAGCACCTATCCAAATGACGAGCTACAAAAAAATTAGTTAGCGCTTTGGCTATTATGAATTTTTAAGAAGTCTATTACCTCTTTTCTTACATCTTCGGGCGAAGAGCGATCAAATTCAACTGTGGCAATAGATTTAAAAAGATCACCCACCAAACTTTTCTTAAAGCCCAAGCGAGTCGCAAAAATGGAAGCCACTTCCAGTTCCGCATCTTCAACTAATTGATCTAGGTATATCATTTGAACCAGATGGTATACCGATTCAAGCTTATCTAATTCAGAAGTGGGAGATATAAACTTAGAGTTCAATCCTCTTCCAATGGTATCCACATCTTCAGGACTAATTTCTAATTGAATGCCCCATTTTAGAATGCAGCGCATGTGCGAACCATTCACATTCTCCTGTTCAAAAAAAATAGCTAACAAATTGAAATAGCTTTCTTTAATCTTTTGGGATTGTTGGTTCATGTTACTATTGATTGCATTTGCAATTTAAGTTAAAAATCTGGTCTTAAGGAAGGAATTTAAATGCACATTCTGCAATCCCATGGCATAATTTGACGAATGAAAATCAAATACTTATGTACAAAATAGTGTCCTCACTGGGTAATTTTAATTGTCAGGATTTACCTACTGATTTGAATGTCGTGGGCGCGACTTCATCTTGACTTTGTTTTGAGCACCTTTAATAATCATGAAAGCATTCATAACAATTTTATTATTCATCTGCATTTCTTGTATTGAGGTGGATAAAAGAGACGATGCAGTAAGGCCGGCCGTGATTAATCTACTTCAGTCGGGCAAGCTTAACATCATGGATTCGAATGGAAACCTTTTGCCAAAGGGTAAAATGGGCTTCTTAAGCTTATTGGTAGGAGAGAAATTTTTGATTACAACAGAATATTTTAATCAGTTTGGTGTAAAAACAACTGCTAACATTAATTGGACTATTGCAGTACCCTTGGTTGCATCTATTTCTAGCAACGAAATAACAGCTTTGGCTGCCGGAACAACTTTTATAGGAGGCAGCATAGGCGAAGTAAATATTTCTATTAATCTAACAGTTGTTTCTAATCCCAATGCAGTGGCCAGTGTAATTATTGCCACACCGCCAAAAACAAGTTTAGCTATTAACGAAACTGTTCAACTGACAGCCAGTGTAAAAAATATTGGAGGCACCGAATTGAGTGGAAAGGCGATCGAGTGGTTTACAGAAAATCCAAATTTTGCAACCGTCTCTTCAACCGGTTTAGTAACAGCGCTTACCAATGGCACTGTAGAAATTCATTCTAAATCGGAAGGTGTAAAAAGTAATTCAATAAAATTTAATATTGGCACAGTAGCAGGGCAGCGCGTGGGAATCTTTCAATCGGCAGGTGGTTACTCCGCTTCAGGATCTGTAACTGCAACTGAATCGGGTAATAATCTTGCGATACAATTAAGCCCAGATTTTTCCGCTAGCGTAGCATTGGGTACTTACATCTATTTGGCCAATTCTACTTCGGGCAGCACGGTTAAATCGGCTGGTCTTGAGTTGGGTCAATGGACGCCAACAGGAACCAAATCTTATAGTGCCGCGGGAGTTACATTAAACCAATACAAATATGTTGTTATTTTGTGCAAGCCGGCAGGAGTAATTTTTGGATTTGCAGAACTTAAACCATAAAACGTAGAAATGAAAAAGTATAGCATATTCGCAATTGTTCTTTTAGTTTCTATTTCTTCTTTTGCCGGAGGTGGATGGCCACAACCAAAAGGAAGAGGCTATTTCAAATTATCACAATCTTATTTGCTATCTCCCAAGTATTTTGATGGCAATGGAAATATTATTGACCTCACGCCTTCTTACGGATATTTCTCAACAAGCCTTTATGCGGAATATGGATTTACCGATCGGTTGACTGGAATTATTTACATGCCGTTTTTTGCGCGAGCTGTGAAAAATGAATTGCAATACAATCAATCCGGAATTCGCCAATCAGGAGATGCACTTAATTCTTTTGGAGACACCGACATTGCTCTCAAGTACGGATTAATAACAAATAAACCTATCGTGTTAAGTGCTACCATTTTATTGGGTTTACCATTAGGCAACAATGGAAGCAATAACACAAGTGCCTTGCAAACCGGAGATGGAGAATTTAATCAGATGTTGCGGATCGATGCCAGCCATTCCTTCTACCCTAAAAAGTTTTATGTATCAGTTTACGGAGCGTTCAATAATCGTACAAAGGGGTTTTCAAGCGAAGTGCGATTTGGTGCAGAGATTGGATTTACATTAAATAAATTCATTCCAATTCTTAAAGTGAATACCGTAAACTCTTTATTCAATGGAGATGTAACTACCACACAAAACGGAATTTTCAGTAACAACACAGAATATATTTCTCCTACGCTGGAATTAAATTATCAAGCAACAGAAAAGTTTGGCGTTTCTGCTTCTATGGGAACAGCCCTTGCAGCCAGAAATATTTTGGCTTCACCCAATTTTATATTTGGCGTTTACTTGAAGTTGTAGGAGCTAACTTATATTGATCTTTTCTTTATTTTGTAGTTGCTACTTTGTCGGTGTTGCATTTGTATTGCCTGCTCCCATCGGAAGTGTAACAATAAATTCGCTACCCACTCCCACCTGGGTGATTAGTTGAATGGATCCGCCCAAGCGATCTACTAATGTTTTTACTATGGCTAATCCCAATCCATTAGAACTTTCCGAGCTCGTAGGTCTTGCACTGAGTCTTTTAAACTTTTTGTACATCATCTTTTGATCCATTTCTGTAAATCCGGGGCCATGGTCTTTTACAGAAATAATCACACGCATATTTTCATTTTTGGCACTTACTAATATGCTCGTTCCGCCTTTCGAAAATTTAATGGCGTTCGAAATCAAGTTCTCTAAAATTCGATCTATGTAAGATGAATCTGAAACAAATGGAATGCTATCGGGGCTTCGAAAATCTAACTTAATTCCTTTTAAAACTGCATAAGACAGGAAGTGATTGACACGCTCTTTTAACAAGAAGACCAAATCAAAACTTGTATTTGCAGCACTGTTATCGCCCTCTTCTATTTCGTTCACATCCAATAAATCGGTAATTAAGCTCGAGCCTGATTTTACAGCATCCTTAACCATTTGAACATATTCCTGCTGCTTCACTGTTAAAGTGCCCTCCATCTTAATTAATGATGCCAATCCGGAAATGCGATTGAGCGGTGATTTTAAATCGTGGGCTACAATACTCATCAATGTATTTTTTTCATGATTCAAATCGGAGAGTAGTATGTTTCGTTTTTGAAGAGTTTCATTTTGCTTTATTATCTCCTCGCCTTGTTGAATAATTTGCTGATTTTGGTTGGCAAGTTTATGATTCACTAATCGTCTTCTGCTGCTAACCTGCCAAATAATAAGAGCGAGTATTACTAGAAAAGTAACGATCACTAAAAGCAGAATATTTCCGAGCCGCTGCCGGGCTATCAACGATTCGGTGCCAGCTTGCTGCAATTTTAGAAATTCATTTTCTCTCTCTTTCGTTTGAATTTCCAGCTCAAATTGAAGACGCTCAACCTGTCTGGTTAATTCAATATCTTCAACAGAGTCCTTTAAAATCAAGTAGTGATTGAGGTGACTCATTTCTTCTTGTTTCAAATTCATAAATTTTGAAATCTGTGCCAACTGATAGTAGGATTCCATTTGTAAAACAGATTGTTTGCTGGTGGTAGCCGCTTTTAATGCCGATGAAAACTCTGCCTTGGCTTGGTCATATTTTTTTCTTGCAAAATAAATTTTACCCTTAATCAGAAAACCTTCGGGCAATAATCGAACATTATTAATTCGTTCAATCACTTTAAAACCTGCCTCGCCAATTTTTTGTGCCTCGTCCAGTTTGCCTTCTTTCAAATAATTCTTGGCCAACAAAATTTTTATTCTGGCCATGTTAATATCATCCTGAATTACGCGGCACACAGAATCTGATCTCAATAGATATTTATTGGACTCGGATAAATTATCTATTTCCTGATATAAAATGGCTAACTGAGAATACGCCACTGCAATATCTCTTGGCTTTTTTAGGCTGATGCGCAAGTTCAATGCCTCTTTGTGAAACTGCTCGGCTTTTTTATAGTTTTTCTGTAACTGATAAAGATTTGCCAGACTTTGCTTGGCATAGGCAACACCGGTTTCATTGTGAAGTTTCTCAAATATTTTTAAGCCATTAAGAAAGTAAGGGAAAGATTGGGCGATAATCCCTTGCTCAAATAGAAGTCTACCAATATTATTATTTGAGTAACCTATTTCAATCGAGTCTCCTTCTGCCTCTGCCAATTTTTTGGCTTGTTGGCAGTAATCATAAGATTTTTTAAAATCGCCTTGATAATTATACCCTACTCCAATAAAATTGAGTGCGTGGGCCATGCTTACCTTCAGGTTAAATTTTTTTGCTAGGTCAATTGCTTTTTGCGAATAATATATTGTGCTATCGGGTAAAGAAGATCGATACTCCCACCCAATTGTATTAAGTAATTCAAAATGTTCTTTTTCTGGAGTAATTATTAGCCGCTGGCGCAAACTATCAATCAGTCGCTTATTCTGACTTAATGCGACCATTGGAACGAATAATATTAAAAAGAGTACATAAACTCTCATGTAGATTTACGGCAGGTAATTTTTAGCTTAATAAAAATACATATAATAAGTTTGCCAAAACCCTGCTTGTAAGTTTATAAGGTGGGAAAATAAAAAATACACTGAGAAATTAAGAAAACTAATCTCTTTCAACAAAGTTCATATCTCGCGAAAATGTTTCAGCTACCAACCTTAAAGACAGCAGCGCAATCACTATTGTAATGGCACCTACAATAAGCGCTCCGTAAATAATAGCAGATTCATCGCCTCCCAATTGGCCCCTAATAAATCGAAACCCAAGTGTCAAAGGCACCACCATTCCGCGAATAAAATTAGGAGCCGAAGTGGCTACTGTCGATCGAAGGTTTGTTCCAAACTGCTCTGCAGCCATCGTAACAAACAAAGCCCAATAGCCAATGCTAACACCCAACAAAAAACACGTGATATAAAAATAATCTGCTGACCTCCCCGGGGTGAATAAGTACAGCAAAATCATTCCACTTGTAATGATTACATACAGCAACACCACCTTTTTTCTAGATTGAAGTGCCTGACTAATGAACCCGCTCACCAAATCACCAACTGCTAACCCGATATAACTGTACATAACTGCATCGCCTGCAGCAATGGTGCCATCAATGTGTAACGCTTTCGCAAATTCAGGAGAAAAAGTAATCAAGATCCCAATCACAAACCAAATCGGCAATCCGATAAAAATGCTACCCACAAATTTTTTAAATCTTTCTGCATTCGAAAAAAGCTGAAAGAAATTTCCTCGCTGCACGGTTTGTTCTTTTAGTTTTAAAAACATGCCAGATTCAAAAATGCTAACTCGGGCAATCAACAACGCAATGCCTAAACCTCCGCCAATAAAGTAGGCAATCTGCCAATCAAATTTCTTAGCAACAAAGTTGGCCAGCACCGCGCCCATCAATCCAACAGTAGCCACTAAAGTAGTTCCATATCCGCGCAAGCGTGTTGGCAATACTTCTGATACCAACGTGATTCCGGCACCTAACTCTCCGGCTAAACCAATGCCTCCAATAAATCTGAGTAATGCGTATTGATTAACTGTAGTAACTAATCCATTTGCAATATTTGCTACTGAATAAAGCAAAATCGATCCGAATAAAACGGATAGCCTGCCTTTCTTATCACCCATAACACCCCAAATGATACCACCAATCAACAACCCAATCATTTGGCTTTGAAGAACAAATTCGCCCTGCGTTAGCAATTGATCATCGGGCACACCAATAGAACTTAAACTTGTGCGCCTAACAATGCTAAAAAGCAGTAAGTCGTAGATATCTACAAAGTAACCGAGCGCGGCCACAATCACGGGCACACTCCATAAAGGTTTTAAGCTTTTATCTTCCATAGAAAATTTCCTCAAAGTTGTGAGTTTAGGGCATATTCATTCCAAATCCAACTAGTATTTGCCATTTATAAAAAAGATCGTAACGTTTCCTCGTTTTAATTTAATATCGAACTTAGAAATTCTAAACTCATAGTTATGCAAAAGATTTACTCGCTTTTATTTTTACTTGTGTTAGTAACGGTAGCGATTGCGCAAAAGAAAGATTCAAAAGCAACTAAAGCTAATTTATCTTTCGATGAAAAATTATACAATGGCTTAGAGTGGCGAAGCATTGGCCCGTATAGAGGTGGCCGATCGGCTACTGTAACGGGTGTACCGGGCAAACCAAATTTATTTTACATGGGCGCTACCGGTGGTGGCGTTTGGAAAACGAGTGATGCCGGAAATACCTGGACAAATATTTCAGATGGTTTCTTTGGTAGTTCGATTGGCTCGGTAGCGGTAAGTGAGTGGGATAATAATGTGATTTATGTTGGCCAAGGCGAAAGCACGGTAAGGGGAAATGTTTCGTATGGCCACGGCATGTGGAAATCTACTGATGCCGGCAAAACCTGGACGTTCATAGGACTAAAAGATTCTAAACATATTCCGCGCATTCGCACTCATCCTAAAAATCCAGATTTGGTTTATGCGGCTGTAATGGGCGATCTATTTAAGCCTTCTGAAGAGCGCGGTGTTTACAAAAGCGAAGACGGAGGCAAAAATTGGAAGCGCATATTGTTTGTAAATGCCGAAGCGGGAGTTGTTGATCTTTGCATGGATCCTAACAATGCTCGCATTTTATATGCATCCACCTGGAAAATCAAAAGAACTCCTTATAGTTTAGAAAGTGGTGGTGCAGGCTCTGCTATTTATAAAAGCACAGATGGCGGTGAAACATGGAAAAATATTTCTACAAATGAAGGATTACCAAAAGGTGCTTGGGGAATTTCGGGCGTTACTGTTTCACCTGTAAACTCTAATCGCGTTTACGCTATTATTGAAAATGATAATGGAGGTGTTTATCGTTCAGATGATGCAGGACTAACTTGGAAAAAAATGAATGACGATAGAAATCTTCGTCAGCGGGCATGGTACTATACAAAAATTTATGCCGATACCAAAGATGAAGACATGGTGTATGTGATGAATGTTTCCTACCACCGCTCAAAAGATGGAGGTAAAACTTTTCAGAGTTACAACGCCCCTCATGGCGATCATCATGATCTATGGATTGCACCCGAAGATAATCAGCGGATGATTATTGCCGATGATGGCGGTGCTCAAATTTCTTTTGATGCTGGCGAAAACTGGACCACGTATATGAACCAACCCACTGCACAATATTATAGAGTTACTACCGACAATCATTTTCCTTATCGGATTTATGGAGCACAACAAGATAATTCTACTCAGCGCATTGCACATCGCACCGATGGATTTTCTATTGGTGAGCGTGATTGGGAGCCCACTGCTGGTGGCGAAAGTGGACACATTGCTGTTGACCCTACTGATAATGATGTAGTATTTGGTGGAAGTTATGATGGATTACTAACCAGAAAAAATCACCGCACAGGAGAAGAGCGCGGCATCAATGCGTGGCCAGATAACCCCATGGGGCATGGTGCCGAAGGAGCGAAGTATCGCTTTCAATGGAACTTCCCTATTTTCTTTTCTCCACATAATCCTAAAAAATTATACGCAGCCTCTCAAAATTTACATGTGAGTTATAATGCAGGCGAGAGTTGGGAGCTAGCCAGCCCTGATCTTACCAGAAATGATCCTTCTAAGTTGGGATCATCGGGTGGACCCATTACAAAAGACAATACATCTGTAGAATATTATTGCACCATCTTCGCAGCAGCTGAATCTCCGTATGAAAAAGACTTGATCATCTCAGGTTCAGACGATGGATTGCTCCATATCACAAAAGATGGCGGAAAGAATTGGGAAAAACTTTCCGTTGCAGGATTACCCGATTGGAGCATGTTCAACAGTATAGAATTCGATCCGTTTACAAAAGGCGGTGCGTATGTGGCAGCCACCAGCTATAAGTTGGGCGACTACAGACCGTATCTTTTCAAAACAAAAGATTACGGAAAAAACTGGACAAAGATTACTGACGGAATCGACCCAACCCATTTTACAAGAGTTGTAAGAGCTGATTTAAAACGCCCGGGACTTTTATATGCAGGCACTGAGTTTGGCATGTACATTTCTTTTGATGATGGCGCAAGCTGGAAACCCTTTCAACTGAACTTGCCCATTGTACCCATCAATGATTTAGCCATCAAGAATGATAACCTTATTGCCGCTACACAAGGAAGAAGTTTTTGGTTGATCGATGACTTAACTCCATTGCATCAGTTGAACGATGCAGTTACCACAAGTGATGTGCATTTGTATAAACCAATGCCAAGCTATAGAATGAATGGCGGGCAAGCAGGAAGAAGAGGGCAACCTAAAACAGAAGGCATAAACCACCCCGGTGGCGTGATGATTCATTATTTTATTAAAGACACAACCAAAGCGGTTGCAACTTTAGAGATTTTAGAAAGCGATGGAAAGTTGATTAAAAAATTCGCCACCAAGCCCGACAAAAAAGCGAAAGAAGAACAGCTAACTCTGAAACCAGGTATGAATAAATTTAACTGGAACATGCGCTATGCCGATGCAGAAGGTTTCGATGGAATAATCATGTGGGCGGCATCTCTTACAGGCCCGAGGGCTGTTCCGGGAATTTATAAAGCTAAGTTGACTGTAAATGGAAAATCTCAGGAAACTGAATTTGAAATTTTAAAAGATCCGCGCACTAGTGGAACCACAGCCGACATCAAGTCGCAATTTGATTTCTCTCTTGCTGTACGCGATAAATTAAGTGACACGCACAAGGCAATTAAAAAAATCAGAACGGCACGCGAGCAAATCAATCGAGTAACAGAACCGATGAAGGGCAAAGAAGAGATGAAGGAGATAAACGATATGGCTAAATCTATTTTAGATGATATGAAGAAAATAGAGGAGGCTTTATATCAAACCAAAAACAGAAGCGGCCAAGACCCATTAAACTACCCGATTCGATTAAATAATAAACTGGGTGCGCTTGGCTCAGAAGTAGATGGTAGCGATTACAAACCTACTGAGCAAGTGAAAGCTGTTTACAAAGAAGTAACAGATAAAATTGATGATCAACTCAATCAGTTAAATAAAGTAATGAACGATAAAGTACCTAAGTTCAATGAACTGGTTAAACAAAAACAAGTGAGTGCAATATCGGTGAGTGATATTATGTAAT
>JANYHI010000063.1 GCA_025359125.1 Cytophagales bacterium | reverse complement strand
GCCTGGTTTTATTGAAACAGAAATGACAGGCAAATTAGATGAGAAGACTGTGCAAAGCTGGCGTGATGCCATTCCGCTAAAGCGAGGTGGCAAGCCAGAAGATGTAGCTGACGCCTGCGTTTTTTTAGCTTCTGATATGTCCACTTATATCACGGGCCAAGTGTTGCAAGTAGACGGGGGCATGTTGACATAACTTAGTCAGCCACGAAGGGGTCAATAGCTTTCCTATCGATTGATTTTCACTTTTTTTGTGACGAATTCTTTTATCTTGAAAACGATGAGAGGCTTTGGTTTGATTGGTGTAGTATTTGATACCATGGGCAAATTGGATAGTGCAATGAGCCATTTTAAAATATCTATGAAGATAGACGATCAGTTGCAAGAAAAACGAGAGATGATCTTAGTGCGTAAGTCTATGGCCTCCCTTTATTTCAAGCAAGGTGATAGCAGAACGGCCAACGACCTAGCACAACAATCTATTGCGGATTGCCAAAGAGGCCAATTACCGAAGTATCATTCGAGATGTTTATTTATTGCTCTCAGATAATGCCTCCTATGAAGGCAAACTGAGAGAATCATTTGACTATTATAAATCATATATCATTTACAAGGATAGTATTCAGAATCTAACTGAAACTTCTAAGATAGCCGCCCTTCAAATGGATTACGAAATACAAAAAACAGATTGAAATAGAAGGCCTTCAAAAAGATGCCCAGTTGAGCGAGGAAGAACTGTTGAGAAAAAATATTTTGATAATCTCTGCTAGGGTGGCATTTACAATGCTAATTCTTTACCTCGTTGTATTTGTTCGGAACTTTCGATATCAAAAATCGGTAAACGTATTGCTCACCAACCAAAACCAGAAGGGTTAGCTTTAAATGAAGAGATTAATGCCCAACAAGAAGAGGTGGTGAGGCAGCGTGATGCGCTAGTGGAAAAAAATCAACGTATTGAGAGCCTTCATAATCAGTTGCAAAAAACAAATGATAACCTTGAGAAAACAGTGGCTCAGAGAACGTCTGCTCTTAAAGAACAAAACAGGCGCTTAGAGGAGTATGCATTCATGAACGCCAATGACTTGAAAGGCCCCGTGGCCAGGGTGCTTGGGATCATCAATCTGATGGAAATGGATAACTTGAAAGAAGACGAGCCTTTGCTTCTGGCACATCTCAAGAAGGCCTCCATTGAGCTAGATCAAATCACACGCTCGATTAGCGACACTCTTCACTCTGGCATAGTAGCTTATGAACATGGGGATGAAAAAAAACGGACGAGCCTCCTCGGCCTTAATGAATACAGATTATCAGAAATGGCCATATTCAACATGCCGTTGTTAGGCTTTAAACAGAGCTATTCTAAAAATAATTTTTCTTAATTCGCTTTCTACGTAATCATCAATAGTTTGGGTAAATTTGTATGTTTAGTAAATGCCAAATTCTACTTTAAGAGACCCCATCCAGTTAGCAGAAATTCATTCCCTGCTGAAAGAAGCCTACGCAAGTCGTGGGCATGATTTGGTTCGCAGTCTCCAACTTACAGAGCAAGCGTTAGAAAAATACCAAGATTTTGAATATGAAGAAGGTATTGCGAGGGCAAAGAACCAGTTGGGTCTTTTCTACCTCATACAAGGGGAGTTTGAGAAGGCCGAAGTATTCTCTCGAAAAGGGCTCCAATATTTTGAAACCACCAATGATATTAAGGGGATGGCAGATGCCTGGTACAATATTGGTGGAATCTATTACCGAACTAATAAATATCACCAAGGGCTGATCGAGTTGACCAAGTGCCTGATCGCCTACCGTCAATTAGAGGATTACCCCAATCAAGCCCGCACCCTCAAGAGCATGGGCACTATCTATGAATATTTCACTGATCAGGCCAAGGCTATTGAATCGTATGAAAAGTCTATTGAAGCAAGCAGAAAGGCAAAAGACCTCAGCTTAGAATCCAATGCGCTCAATCCATTATCTGGGATTTATCACAAGCAAGGCTTAGAAAAATTAGCCATAGAAACGATTGAGCGCAGTATTCAATTAAAGACGCAAACGAATGATACACGAGGGCTTGCTTTTGCACTGTATGGGCGAGCCAAGATATTTATTAAACAAAAAAAATTGCAGGAAGCACTCGCAGATCTTAATCGGGTAGTCCAAATTCTTTTTGAAGCAGAGGATATGCTGGGTTTGGGCATGGCCTACAATAAGATTGGGATTTGCCACCAAGAAGTAGGCGACTTAGTGCTAGCTAAAGAATTTTTTTATAAAGCGATTGAATTGGGCAATAAGTACAAAGTGCAGTTTGTCTCCTTCAAGGCCAACTTCAACTTATACTTACTTGCCAAGAAACAAGATGATCCTATTTCTGCATTAGAATTTTTAGAAAAATATTTTTTACAAAAAGAGCAGGTGATCAATAGTGAAAACTATAACATCATAAAGAGCTACGAAGCACTTTCTAAGATCGAGTCATTAGAAAGAGAAACGAAAGCGCAGAAAGAAAAAAATGAAATAGTAGAAAACAAAAACGCTGAACTAGATTCTTTTTTTTATCGCGTATCGCATGACTTAAAGGGGCCAATCTCTTCTTTATTGGGTCTTTATAATATTGTAAAGTTAGATGTGCAAGAAGAGAAAGCGCTAAAGCTTTTTGATATGTATCATTCACAAGCAGTGCGAATGAATGACATTGTAGTAGGGCTGATCAATCTTACCGAAATAAAAAACACAGAAGAACTAAAATCTAAAATTGATTTTGATAGGTTGGTACATGAGTGCATTAACTCGTGCCAATATCTCCCTCGTTTTTCTTTTGTCACCTTCGTAAGGCAAATAGATCAATTTGATTTTTTTGCAGAGTGGGCTATCATTAATACAATTTTGCAAAACCTAATTGAGAATGCGATTAAATATTCTCGTCATGATATTGACGCGTTTATCAAGATTATAATCTTCAAACAAGATGAAGAGGTAATTTTGAAGGTGGAAGATAACGGACAGGGCATTCCGCCTGAGCATCAGAGCAACATCTTTAATATGTTCTACCGAGCCACCGAAAAAAATCAAGGTTCGGGTTTGGGTTTATATATTTTAAAAAGAGCAGTAGAAAGAATGCAAGGCTCCATTTCCTTCACTAGCGTTTTGAACGAGGGTACATCGTTTGAAATTCGAATTCCAGCTTAAGCCCTTAAGCTTACCAAACACTTGTGAGTATTTTTTTTGAGATTTTTTTAATTCTCGTTTGGAAACTCTACCAAAGTAGTATACGTTTGTGCCATCATAATCGGTGAAGCCAAAAAGCCATCCGATTTATAAAGAAGCGTGGAGAGAATAGGCTCTATGAAGCGCTAGCAACCCGAGAAGGGTGCTAATTCCTGCCTCAGAGAAGGTCTTTGAGGAAATATAAACCGGTATGAAAATGAAAATTTTAGCAACTCAATCGCTCAGCGCTGGCCTGTACACCCTATCAAAATTCTTCTATTCTAGTATTGTAATTGAGGACAATATGCGTTGTTGTCCCATTAGTTGTTGTTAATCCTTTGTAGCGATTGCAGCAACAAACTAGCGTACGACCTACCGAGTGACGGGTATGGTTATGGCTATGGCTTCTTTCCAATCTCAATACTAATATCTCAAATCTTAAATTAAATTATATGTCATTACGTTTCGAAACACTTCAATTACACGCTGGCCAAGAGGTAGACCCCACAACTGGTTCACGCGCTGTTCCCATTTATCAAACTACTTCTTACGTATTCAAAAATTCTGAACACGGTGCTAATCTATTTGCATTAAAAGAATTTGGAAATATTTATACACGCCTCATGAATCCCACTACGGATGTTTTTGAGAAGAGGATTGCTGCTTTAGAAGGTGGCGTTGCCGCATTGGCAGTTAGCTCTGGGCAAGCTGCACAATTTATTGCGCTCAACAATATTTTACAGACGGGCGATAACTTTGTTTCTACTTCTTTTTTATACGGAGGCACTTACAATCAATTTAAAGTAGCCTTTAAAAGATTAGGTGTAGAGGTTCGATTTGCAGAAGGCGATACAACAGAGGCTTTTGAAAAGCACATCGATAAAAACACAAAGGCTCTTTATTTGGAAACGATTGGTAATCCAGGTTTCAATATTCCTGATTTTGAAGCCATTGCTGCGCTGGCAAAAAAACATGACCTGCCGTTGATTGTAGATAATACTTTTGGTGCTGGCGGATATTTGTTTCGCCCGATTGAACATGGTGCCAACGTAGTAGTTGAGTCTGCTACCAAATGGATTGGCGGACACGGCACTTCTATTGGTGGAGTAATTGTAGATGCCGGAAACTACAATTGGGGAAATGGAAAATTCACTCAGTTTACTGAGCCAAGCGAAGGCTATCATGGTTTGAAATTCTGGGAAGTATTTGGCGAAGGCAATCCGCTAGGGTTACCCAACATCGCATTTATTATTCGCGCACGTGTAGAAGGGCTCCGCGACTTTGGGCCTGCGATCAGTCCGTTTAACTCTTTCTTATTGATTCAAGGATTAGAAACACTTTCATTAAGAGTACAGCGATCCGTAGATAATGCACTAGTACTTGCCCAATGGTTAGAACAACATCCAAACGTTGAAACCGTGAACTACCCAGGCCTTCCGAATAGCACGTATCATAAGCTTGCCAAAAGATATTTAAGAAATGGATTTGGTGCCGTATTATCTTTTACGGTAAAAGGAACGAAGGAAAACACACAGCGACTAGTTGATAGCTTGAAACTGGTAAGTCACTTGGCCAATGTGGGCGATGCTAAAACATTGATCATCCAGCCTTCGGCAACTACACATCAACAATTGTCAGACGAAGAACAAATTTCATCAGGTGTATTGCCGACCTTGCTTAGAGTATCTGTAGGAATTGAGCACATTGATGATGTCAAAGCAGATTTTCAACAAGCTTTTGATAAAGTGTATAAGAAAGAATTAGCAACAGCCTAGCCTCACTCCGCCCACTCTCCAAAGTGAGAGGGGAAGAATTAAGATTGGAAGGATGTTATTAAATATGTAAAACTAAAATATAACTCCTCCCTTCTCCTCTGGAGAAAGGCAGGGGATGAGGTCATGGTAAAGTCAGATCATATTTTTCATTACGATCAAGAATTTGAGCTAGAAGCCGGAGAAAAACTTTCTGGCTTCAAGCTTAAATACACCACGCTTGGTCAATTGAATAAAGACAGAAGTAATGTGGTATGGATTTGTCATGCCCTTACGGGAAGCTCAGATTTTACTGATTGGTGGAAAGATTTTTTTACAGAAGGAAGTCCTTACGATCCACGCGATTATTTTATTATTTGTGCAAATTTAATTGGAGGTTGCTATGGCTCAACAGGCCCACTTTCAGTGAATCCCACAACGGGCAAAAATTATTTTCATGATTTCCCATTGATTACCAACCGTGATATTATTCGTGGATTTGATTTGCTGCGTCAAAGTTTAGAATTAGAAAAAATACACGCCTTGATGGGCGGTTCGCTAGGTGGGCAACAAGCATTGGAGTGGGCAATAGAACAGCCAACAGTTTTTGGAAATTTAGTAGCCATCGCCTGCAACGCTTTTCATTCGCCATGGGGTATTGCCTTTAACGAAGCGCAACGCATGGCCATAGCTGCTGATGCAACCTGGAAAGAAGATGATGTGAGAGCTGGCAGCGAAGGGATGAAAGCAGCACGCGCTATGGGAATGATTTCTTTTCGCACATATGAAACATATGCCGCTACCCAAGCAGAAAAAAATCTAGATCAGTTAGATCATTTCAGGGCATCTTCTTACCAGCAATACCAAGGTCAAAAATTGGTGAGTCGATTTAATGCGTTTACCTATTGGGCTTTAACAAAGGCAATGGATAATCATCAAGTAGGCAGAAAACGAGGGAGTGTTGAAAATGCACTGAGGCAAATAAGAGCAAAAACGTTAATTGTTGGCATTAGTAGTGATTTTCTTTTTCCATTGGCGGAGCAAGAATTTTTAGCGGCAACTATTCCAAGTGCTAAACTAAGTGTGATTACATCTGTGTATGGACACGATGGGTTTCTTGTAGAGTTCGAACAGTTTAAGAAAATAGTTAGAGAATTTTTGCAATCAGAGAAAAAAGAAGAAGTGTCAAACGATTCTTCGAATAATTAAATCGTTAGAAGATTTTACCATATAGAAAATGAAGAAAAAGCTAAAAATAGGATTGTTCGGTTTCGGAGTGGTAGGGCAAGGTCTTTATCATGTGCTCAACGAAACGCATGGTGTGAAGGCGGAGATCAAACGGATATGCGTGAAGAACCAAAACAAGCAACGCAATCTGCCCAACGAAATATTTACGTTTGATAAGGCTGATATTTTCACGGACGAAGAAATTGATATTGTGGTTGAATTAATTGATGATGCGACAGCCGCATTTGAAATTGTAAAAGCAGCTTTGCAAAATGGGAAGCATGTGGTGACTGCCAATAAAAAAATGCTGGCTGAGAATTTAGAAGAAATTTATAATCTGCAAATAAAATACGACAGATCTGTTTTGTATGAAGGTGCTGTTTGCGGAAGCATTCCCATCTTGCGCAACCTTGAAGAATATTACGACAATGATTTGATCACAAGCATAGAAGGTATTTTCAATGGTTCTACCAATTTTATTTTAACCAAGGTATTTGAAGAGAAGAAAAGTTATGCTGATGCATTGAAGATAGCGCAAGAATTAGGCTTTGCCGAAAGCGATCCTTCACTGGATGTAAAAGGCTTTGATCCAAAGTTTAAGTTAACGATTGCCATCGCCCACACCTTTGGTGTATTTGTAAAGCCAGAGAATATTCTCAATGTAGGCATCGATAAAATTTCTGCAGTAGATCTTAAGTATGCAAAAGAAAATAACCTGACGATAAAATTAGTTGCCAGAGCATTTAGAGACGATAAAACTATTATTGGTTTTGTGGCGCCACAATTTATTCCTGCCGACCACATGTTGGCCAACGTGCGTAACGAGTACAATGCTGTGTTGGTAGAAGGTGCTTTCGCGGAAAAGCAAGTATATATTGGAAAAGGTGCGGGGGGCTATCCAACAGGCTCGGCTGTGTTGTCAGATATTTCTGCTCTTACTTTTGATTATCGATACGAATACAAAAAATTTACGCAAGGTGAAGGCTTTACTTTTTCGAATAAAGCAGTGGCAGATGTAGTCGTCAGCTTCACAGAAAAAAATGCTATTACCCCTGCCGACTTTGAAAATTTTAAAGGTGGCTATCAAGGCAATGGCTTGCAATACATGACGGGCTCTATCACGCTGCAAAAACTAAAAGAACTCAGCAAGCGCGAAGAGGTGAGTGTAATACTTTCACCAAATGCAGAGATCACCGTTTTGCAAAAACAAGCAGTGCGTGTGGAGCGTGCTTAAGGCTCAAGCGTATGATCTTTTCGTACGATTAATTTTCTCTAGTGAAGAACACCAGCGATTCGTACTCTCCATTTGCTGTACCTCACGCAAACGGGTTTGCACAGCAAAATATGTTTGTCCCAGCGCTACAACTTATTTGGAGGGGTCAGCATTTTGTACAATCAAGTAGCAGACATAGCGAGAGAGCTTTACATCTTCAATATCTCATTTTGCACTAGAACCGATAATCACCATTTCGAGGATATCTTCGAAATGCCCTGTTATTTTATGCTGACGTCTCGCCCCAGGAGGCAGCAGGCGGCTAATATTGGGATAAACTTTCAACTTGGGGGATTGCGATCTCGCCCTAAACGGAGCCGGATCGCAATGACTGCTCGCTTTTTTTATTGAATTAGCCACATTTCTTTTGAGGGTTTTTAGCCCTGATTCCTATATTTGTAAACTTTAAAATATTTCTATGTTAGCGATCACTTCCATTGTTGCTTTTACAGCCATCATTTTGATGCTGGTGGCTCTTTTAATATTTGCACAAAAGCAATTGGTGCAGTCGGGGCCGGTTAAAATTTTAATTAATGGCGAAAAGACTATTACTGTTTCTGCCGGCAGTTCTTTGTTGAGTACGCTTGCCAACGAAAAAATATTTTTGCCATCTGCCTGCGGAGGCGGTGGAACGTGCGCTATGTGCAAGTGCGTGGTTGAATCGGGTGGTGGCGATGTATTGCCAACTGAGGTAGGCCATTTAACGCGTGCCGAACAAAAAGATCATGTGCGCTTGGGTTGCCAGGTGAAGGTGAAACAGGATTTAAATATTCGTATACCCGAAGAGATTTTTGGAATTAAGAAGTGGGAGTGTGAAGTGATTTCTAATTACAACGTTTCTACATTCATCAAAGAGTTTGTAGTAAAACTTCCTGCGGGAGAAACCTTGAAGTTTGAGGCGGGTGGTTATATTCAAATTGATGTGCCAACTCTTAAAGTGGATTTCAGTACAATGGATATTAGGCCGCATCCGGAATTAGGACACAGCAATCCGGATGTATTTAAATCTGATTGGGATAAATTTAAGTTGTGGGATTTGAAGATGAAGAATGAGGAGCCGATCTTTAGAGCATACTCAATGGCCAACCACCCAGCAGAAGGAAATATTGTGATGTTGAACATTCGTATTGCTACCCCGCCATGGGATCGTGCCAATAATAAATGGATGGATGTGAATCCTGGAATTTGTTCATCGTATGTTTTCTCTCGTAAGCCGGGCGATAAGGTAACGATCTCTGGCCCTTACGGAGAATTTCATATCAATAAAACGCAACGCGAAATGGTTTACATCGGTGGAGGTGCCGGCATGGCTCCGCTTCGTGCGCAAATTTTTCATTTGTTCCACACAGAAAAAACAAATCGTAAAGTATCGTACTGGTATGGTGGCCGTTCAAAAAAGGAGTTATTTTATACTGAGCATTTTAGAAATATTGAAAACAGCTTCCCTAATTTTAATTTCAATATTGCATTATCAGAGCCATTGCCCGAAGACAATTGGAAAGTGAAGAAGAGCTTGGAAGATAAAGATGCAGATGGCTATATTGGCTTCATTCACAAATCTCTTTTTGATAATTACTTGGCTAATCACCCAGCCCCAGAAGATGTTGAATATTATTTATGCGGACCTCCACTAATGAATGCCGCTGTTCTTAAAATGTTGGATGACATGGGCATCCCTAAAGAGAACGTGAGGTTTGATGATTTTGGAGGATAAATTCTAAGATGATTTTCTCAATCAAAAAAGCCCCTACATTTATCAGGGGCTTTTTGTTTAATTTCGTTTTATAGAAAACCAACCATGGACTTAACCATTCTCTTTTCTCCTGTTCCTGAATCTATTTATAGTGAGAGTTACCCAGCCAATTCCTTTTTTAAAAGTATAAAAGTATATGCTGAAAAAATGCCTGAACTGGCGGGTGCACAAATTGCAATTTTTGGAATAAAGGAAGAGAGAGGCACTAATTCTAATAAAGGTTGTGCGAAAGGCCCTGATGAAATCAGAAAAAAATTATATCCCTTAAAAAAGGGCACAGGCAATTATCGCATTCTTGATTTAGGAAATTTGAATGTAGGTATTGATTTAGACGAAACGAATGTACGCATCAGCGAAGTGTGTCGCATTTTGTTAGAAAACAATATCATGCCTATTCTTTTAGGTGGCTCGCACGATTTGGATTACGGACAGTATCGTGGATACGAGGAGATGGAAAAATTAATTAGCCTTTTAAATGTAGATGCTTTTTTAGATTTGGAAGATGGCTTATCTGCCGAACAGGCAGGCAAAGAGCACCCTGCGTCCAAGCAGCATATCCATAAAATATTATTGCATGAGCCTAACTATTTGTTGAGCTACACACATTTGGCACATCAGACTTATTTGATCGACCCAATGTCGACAGCCATTTTAGAAAAATTATATTTCGAAGCTTTTAGAATTGGGCAGATACGAACCAACTTGGCAGAGATGGAACCAGCCATTAGAAATGCTGACTTGCTTTCGTTTGATATCACCGCAATAAAGTCAACAGATGCGCCAGGTAATGCAAATGCTCAACCATTTGGTTTGACAGGAGAGGAGGCTTGCCAACTTTGTTGGTATGCGGGTATGAATGAGAAACTAAGCTCGGCAGGATTTTATGAATATAATCCGGCCTTTGACGATGCTCATAAAAAAACAGCTTCGGTAGTAGCCACCATGATCTGGTATTTTATTGAAGGCTTCTATCACCGCAAAGGTGAATCGAGTTTTAAGAGTAACGATTTTTTAAAATATGTGGTATCAATGCCTACCGAACCAGAAACAATTACTTTTTTTAAAAGTAAAGTAACTGAAAAGTGGTGGATGGAAATTACTTATCATCGGCCCGGTGCACGTTATATGAGAAGCACGATGGTTCCGTGTAGCTATGCAGATTATCAAATGGCCACCAAAGGAGAATTACCCGAGCGATACATCAGTGCTTTGGCAAAAATTATTTAATGTTATGCAATTCAAACTTTTTATTTTAGTAGTGATCATTATTTCAGCGTGTAGCAAAAATGATCCTCAGCCAATTATTGATAAAGCAATTGAAGTTGCTGGAGGTGAAAAATATTTACATTCGACCATTGAGTTTGATTTTCGTGGCAAACACTATGTGTCTACCAGAGATGGCGGAAAATATTTGTATGAACGAATTTTTAAAAATAATAAGGATTCCAGTCAAACAATTCATGATTTTTTAAGTAATGATGGCTTCAATCGAAAAATAAATGATACAACAGTGCAGGTGGCTGACTCGATGGCTGTAAAATATACGTCATCGGTTAATTCAGTTATTTACTTTGCTTTGTTGCCTTACGGGTTGAACGACTCTTCTGTTAAAAAGAAATTTTTGGGCGAATCGAAAATGGATGGAAAGGAATATTATAAGATTGAAGTAACGTTCAAGCAAGAGGGCGGAGGAGAAGATTATCAGGATGTTTTTAATTACTGGATTAATAAATCAGATTTTACGATTGGATTTATTTCATATTCATATGAGGAAGATGATGGTATAGGATATCGCCTACGCAAAGCTTATAATCAGCGAAAAGTAAATGGCGTTTTGTTTTCAGATTATATAAACTATACTCCAGCGGGGAAAGAGAAACTCGAAGAGTTAGAATCTCTTTATAAAAACAATCAGCTAAAAGAGCTTAGCAAAATCGAGAATACTAACATTCAGGTAAAGTAACTGGGGTTACGCAAATACATTTTTAACAGCTGCAGCTACTCAGATTTCACGAATTATTAAAAGGCAAATCTGTGGCTATAAATATGCTCCGAGTAAGTCCAGTAGAGTAAAATTTGTTCTTAAATATCCATGGCATCATAAATCTGAACCTTACCCCATAGGTGAGAGTATTGTTCAAAAAATTTTTTATGAATTGGGTCTACCTGATAAGAATCATGCCCCTCTACAGTATCAAATTTTAATAGCAACGAAAGACTGTACGAGCTATCCACTATATCTCGCTTTGGTGTGTTGGCAGGTTTCCCAATTTGTATGCCCTTTATTTTTTCAATTTTCTTTAATGAGGTAATGCCTTCTACGAGCTTTGCAAAGTCTTCTTTGCTTTCCGGGTTCTTAAGCCAAAAGAAAACATGGTGAACCAATTGTTTTTTTTCTAAAGATTTAGCCAGAAGCGGAGCGCTTGCGAGAGCCATAGTAGAGGTTATTAAAAACTTTCTTCTTGTTGCCATATTCTAAATTAGTTTCTTTGAATCATAAATCCTCTTTTCTATTGTAACCTTTTATAATTATGCCTGTAAATAAGCTGAAAATTGAAAATAGCTGACGTGTTTCTAACCGATGAACAAGTAATGGAGGCCGTGAAAGGCGGTAATCTTCAACAAGTCTCTGTGTTGTTTGATCGGTACCATCTTAGAATTTTTAACTTTTTGGTTCGTTTGACTGCCGACCGCCCGGTAGCGGAAGACCTCACTCAAAATGTTTTTTTACGGTTGATAAAGTACAGAAGTAGCTATCGCGAAGGCAACAAATTTATGCCTTGGATTTATCAAATGGCGCGCAATGTTTTTTCTGATCATTATCAATCCAATAAAAATAAATGGAAAGGATTTACGGATCTGCAAAAAATTGAGGATAGTATGCCAGAGTCAGACGAGAGCGGTTTGCAAGATGAGCGTGAAGAGTTGCTCCATCGGTCCATGGCCCGGTTAGATCAAGAGCAGCAAGAGCTCTTGGTTCTTACTCGGTTTCAGCACATGAAGTATGAAGAGGTAGCACTTATTATGAATACTTCAGTGGCTAACATTAAAGTAAAAGTGCATCGTGCGATTGGGAAATTGAGAGAACATTATTTTGAATTAGAAAAAGGTTGAGGTTATGGAAAACGAAAAATGGAATAGTTTATTGATTGACTACATCGATGGAAAGTTGACCGAAGGTGATCGCCTTGTTGTGGAGACAGAATTAAAAGTCAATAGTGATGTACTGAAGTTATACAAGCAATTGACAACAGTGATTCGTGAGCTCGACAATCAAGCCGAAATTAAACCTACAGCAAAACTTCGTACCACTTTTAAAAATGCTCTTCAACAAGAAATTGAAAGTAGTAAATCGAACAAGCAAGTTTTCTTTCAGCCAATGATGTTGCGAATTGCGGCTGGGGTAGCCTTAGTTATGGTTGGGGTGAGTATTGGATATTGGATTAATAAAAATAATATTCGGCACCAAGAAATTGTGCGCCTTCGCCAAGAGATGGACTCTACCAAATATGCTATGATGGCTATGTTAACTAATCAACAATCAGCCAGTCAGCGAATGTTGGCCGTTACAGTAGCGTATCAAATGCCAAGTGCAGATGATGAAATTGTAAATGCTTTAGTGAAGACTATGAATGAAGATAGCAACACGAATGTGAGATTGGCCGCACTGGAAGCACTTAGTAAATTTTTACATCAGGCGCATGTGCGGGCAGCTTTGATACAATCTTTGGCTAAGCAAAAAGATCCGGTAGTGCAAATTTCTCTCATACAACTACTCGTAAAAATGAAAGAGAAATCTGTTGTAAAAGAATTGGAACGAATGACGAAAGAGAAAGGATTGTTGCCCGCAGTTAAAGACGAAGCACATGCGGGCATTTTAAAATTATCTTAAAATTTAAAGAATTATAAAATACGAATTATGAAAAAGTTAATTATGATTATTGGAGTGTTGGTTGCCATCATTAGTGTAGCAGCAGCACAAGAATTTAAACTAGCAAAAAATAGCGGCCGCATAGAAATACATTTGGGCAATGTAACGGTGGAAGGCCATGCGGGCAATGAAATTATTTTTACCTCTCGTGATAAAGATGATGACGATCGGGATGAAGATAATCGTTCGAAAGGCTTGCGTGCGATCAACGGATTGGGGTTAGAAGACAACACAGGGCTTGGTATTAATGTAACTGATAAGGGAAATGTGATTGAAGTCAACCAGTTAAAGAAAATGAACTCGCCAGAAATAAAAATATTAGTGCCAAAGGGTGTGATTGTTTCTTATGAATACTCCTCTCAATATGGTGGTGATGCAATCTTCAAAAATCTTGAAAATGAAATTGAAGCATCCTCACATTACAACAGTCTTGAATTTGAGAACGTAACTGGGCCTATTACAGCGAAAGCAATCTACGGACATATCGAAGCTGTATTTAGTCCAAATGTAAAAGGCCCGCTTTCATTGGTTTCTGTTTATGGATATGCAGATGTTACGCTACCCGCAGCAATTAAAGCGAATCTAAAACTTGTAACTTCTTATGGCGAAATTTTAGTGGCACCCGAATTTAAAATTGAAATTGATAAGGATGGTGACATGGTTCGCTATAGCGATCGTGTGAATGGGAAAGTAAATGGAGGAGGCATGAGCGTGGACATTCGTTCGGATTACGGTAAGGTTTACTTAAGAAAAAAATGAGAGCGATAGTATTTGCTTCGATGATTTGGGCTACAACAAACAGTGTAGCCCAAACTTCAATCAACAAGGCCATTCTAGTAAAGCCAAATCAGCATATCGTTATGCGTTTTGATTATCCGAATATAATCCGCGTTAGTACGTGGGATAAAAATGAAATTTCAATCCAAGGAAGCGTAAGCATTAACGGAGGAGAAAATGACGATGCTTTTATTTTGGACTCTTCTATTGCCGATGATAGAATTTCTATTTCTTCGCAAATTAAGGATATGAAAAACCTTCCCCATAGAATTACAATGATGAAAGACGGGAAGAGAATGGTATTCAAAGATAAATCAGAATGGCGAAAATATAAATCAGATTACCACGATAAAAATAACTGGATGTCGGAAGGAGTGGACATCGATATTACATTGGAAATTAAAGTTCCTAAAAACATCAACACAAAAGTAGAATCTGTATATGGAATGGTAGAGGTGAGGGATTTTGTGGGACCTATTGTGGTAGATGCAACCTATGGAGGGGTTGATGCTTCATTGAACGAGAAGGCAGTGGGCGAACTGACGGCCGAAACTGACTACGGACAAATCTATTCTAACTTAGACACTAAAATTACCGGAGGTAAAGTTGAAGATTTTCATACCGAGGTTTCTATCAAGCCAGGCGTTGGCGCACGTTACGCTTTCGAATCAAAGTATGGAAATGTGTATTTGAGAAAGCAGTTGAATTAAGTTGTCAGTTATTATTTACTCGTTATTAGATTGAGTGGTAACTGAGCCAATAACGATTAACCGATAACCTACTCCAACCTCTTATGAAAATACAATTCATAATTAGGTAGCAGCTCTGGGTGAGCAATCTTAACTAAATCTTTTAAAATCAAATCAGGGCGCAGGTAGCCGAGTTCTAAAAATTCGCTACCGCCCTTTGCTCCTTGTCGGGCGTTGGAGGTATAAATTTGCTTATCAGTAAATGGTTTGAAT
Organism: Cytophagales bacterium; assembly: GCA_025359125.1. Taxonomy (GTDB): domain Bacteria; phylum Bacteroidota; class Bacteroidia; order Cytophagales; family Cyclobacteriaceae; genus ELB16-189. The sequence goes on along the minus strand of JANYHI010000063.1, from coordinate 206,252 downwards.
AATGCATAGCGCTCTTCACTTGCTTTCATTTCGGCCAGCGTTTTAAAAGTTCCCACGCCAATCCACAAGTCAGCTTGCTTGGCTTTGGTAAAGACATTTTCAAAACTTACTTGTAAAAATCCACTGGTGGTGTCAGATGCCCACAGATAATTACAACCAGCATCTTTTAAAAATTTGGCTGCATAATTTTTACCTCCCGGCATAAACCATGCATCGCCATATAAAACACCTGTCATTACAGTAGTAGTTGAAGTTGAGCCAGCGGCAGATTTAAGAGTAGATAAATATTCGTTTTCGATTTGGCTAAATACGGAGTCTGCTTCTTTTTCCTTTCCGAAAAAAAGTGCCATAAACTTTATCCATTCTGCCCTACCAAGCGGATGTTTTTCTAAATACTCTGCATTGATTACCACAGGTATTCCTAATTCCTGAATTTTTTTTAACTGACCTAAATCTTTTCCAATAGTGTAACCCATCACTAGCGAAGGCTTAAGATTGTAAAGCGCTTCTACGTCCATGCCTTTATCGATACCTAGATCTTTTACAAATCCGCTATCGATTCGCTGACGCATTTTTTCTGAGCTGATGTAGTCTGTGGTAGGGAAGCCTATCAGTTTTTTAGTTTCATTTATATAATCTAGTAATGGTATGTGAGAGGTGGAAGTACATACTATACTTTTAATAGGTACAAAGATAACTTGTGTAGTAGCCGAATGTTGCGGAACTTTTCCCCCCATAGGCACTAACAAATATTGATAAGTGATGGCGGCTTGTTGATATGGGATAACATCCACCAATTTACTTTCCTCTATTTCAGTAACACGAAATCCTTCTGCATATTTCGTAATTGAATGAGGCTCTGTCTTGCTTTTTGATTTTTTCTCGTTGCAGGAGATAACGGTACTTGCTGCAAGCCATACGCCACACGCCATCAGCAGTATTCTAAAATCTAAAATCTTATGTCTAAAATCTTTAATCATACTGCAAGTTTAAAAAATTAATTATGTTTGCACTTGTATTTGGTTTTTATGTTCTTCACCCGATCATAGAATTAAAAGGGAACCCCGTGAAATACGGGGGCAGTACCCGCTACTGTAACCTTCATCCCGCGTAAGCGGAGCTTTTACTAATCGAATGTCATTGTGCTGACTGTAAACGTAAGCATGAGAAGACAGTAAAAGTGAAGGAAGCCAGGAGATCTGCCAATACCATTTGTTAAGGCCACCGCCTCGGGAAGAAGGTGTAGGCAAACTGATTATTTTATAAAAAAATTAGATGTTGGCAAAGCAGTTGTTCCGCGCAAGCAGAATGTGGCTTTTTGTTTTTACATCACTTACAAGCATAGCGCAGCAGGCTAAAGATTCTGTAACGCTTTTGCATGAGGTGGTGATCGAGCAAAGTCACTTGGGTAATTATGCTATTAGCAAATACACGCTTCGGGTAGATAGCCTAACGCGCGCATTGGCTTCGGGTGGAAGTGTAGCTGACTTGCTGCGCAAGCATGGGTTTGGCCATGTGCGTGGCTACGGGCCAGGGGGTTTAGCAACAACATCTTTCAGGGGAACAGGAAGTAGCCACACGGCCGTGCTATGGAATGGTATTAATTTATTGAGTCCACTCTCTGGACAATTAGATCTGTCACTCGTGCCTGTTGGGTTTATTGATGATGCCTCCATACAAACAGGTGGGGCAGCGAGTTTGTACGGAAATGGTTCTATTGGTGGCACCATTCTACTCAATAACAAAGCAGCGTTTGGCGAAGGATTAAAATTAAAAACGTTTAGCAACGGAGGCTCATTTGGAAGTTACTATCAAGATGTTGGCATGAGTTGGAGCGGAAAGAAGTTTATTTCATCTACAAAAGCTTTTTTAAATGTTGCCGAAAATAATTTTACGTTTTTAAACGACAATGTTTTTCCAACACAGATACAGCAACGGCAACACACGGCAACACATCAAAAAGGCATACTCCATCAAAACTATTGGCAGCCCTCAGCCAATAATTTATTCACATTTAAGTTTTGGTGGCAAGACAATACCTATGAAGTACCCAATCCTACTTCAATAGTTGGAAAGGCGGAGGCGGTTGAGCGAAACACTTTTTATAGAGCCGTGGCCGGATGGAATTACACCCATCAGAAATTTGATCTAAATTATCAGGGCGCTTTTATTCGCCATGATTTAAACTATAGTGACCCTGCCAGCAATCTAGTTTCCCTCAGCACATTTAATACATCTATCAATAATCTCGAAGGTAATTTTGTGGTCGACAAGAATTCAACTCTCACAAGTGGTATTAATTACACCTGGGAGCAAGGCAAGGTAGATGCCTTTGCTGGGCAAACACCCGAACGTAATCGGATAGCATTTTTTAGTGCCTTCAAATTTAAACCGGCCACTCGCTGGGAGATGTCATTCGCTTTGCGCGAAGAATTGGTAAACACACAAACAACTCCGCTGGCCCCTACCATTACCACAAAAGTTAGCGTGGCAAAGGGCTTACACATTTACAATACGCTTTCGCGGAATTACCGCATCGCAACATTTAACGATTTGTATTGGAAGGGTGCAGGCGCATCGGGCAACGCTTATTTAAAGCCAGAGATTTCTATTGGAGGTGAAGTAGGATTGCAATTCAATTATCCATTTGCAACAACCAGAAAATCGCTAACATTCAAGACGGCAGTATTTAGTAATGATGTTGACAATTGGATTTTATGGAGCCCCAATGCATTGCAAATATGGTCGCCACAAAATATTAAAAAAGTTTGGTCGCGGGGGATAGAAGCACAAGCCACTGCCCATAAAAATATTCGCGATGTTGGCCTCGAACTTTCCTTTCAATATAGCTTTACACAAGCAACTAGCGAGAGCATTTATGAAAATGCCAACATCAACGAACTTGGAAAACAATTAATGCTAACCCCGCAGCATGAAGGAAGTATAACCACTCGTATAATCTGGATGGAGTTACATATCAATCTTGTAAATACTTATACAGGCAAGCAATTTATAAATAGCGACAACTCGGATTTCTATCCAATGCAGCCATACATTATCAGTAATTTTTGGTTGAGTAAACCTTTCCGCATAAGCAGAACAATATTTACACTGACGGGCGAGTTGAACAACATTTTTAACATAGCATATCAATCTAGGCCAGGTTATCCTATGCCTGGTAGAAACTTTAAAGTAGGCGTATCAATCAATTTTAATTAAATAACCAATTATGAAACTAAGAGTCAGTAGAAGTGTAATGTTTGTATTTATAATTGTAACTGCAATTTTTTTTCAATCGTGTAAGGATGATCCTAAGCCCACCATGCAACAAGGTGATGCGGGTTTTTTTGTGGTAAATGAAGGCGGCTTTGGAAATAGCAATACGTCTATTTCATTTTATGATAGAAAGGCGAATGCCGTTACGAACAATGTTTTTACAGCCAAAAATAATAGACCGCTGGGCGACCAAACTCAATCGATGACGGTGTTTGGAAACAACGGATACATTGTAGTTCAAAACTCAAAAAAAGTGGAAGTGATTGATGCTACAGACTTTTCATCATTAGCTACCATTACTGATGGTATCACAAGCCCACGGTATTTTATAGGGATATCAACTACCAAAGCATACCTATCGGATTGGGGTGTCGATGGTTTAACAGGTACGGTAAAAGTAATAGACTTAACAACCAACAAGGTTACTAAAACAATAGCCACAGGTGTTGGGTCAAATAAGATGCTTAAAGTTGGAAGCTTAATTTATGTTGCCAATGCAGGCGGATACGGAAAGGACAATACAGTAAAAATTATAGATACAACTACAGATGCAGTGATCGGCTCAATTACCACTGGCGATAATCCAAATAGTCTACAACTTGACAAAGATGGAAATATTTGGGTAGTAGCTGGTGGTGCGCTTGCATACAATGTTGATTATAGTGTTGACGAAGCGAACAGCACAAAGGGATCAATCAGCAAAATAAATGCTAGCAACAAAGAAGCGCTAAGACTTACTGTAGATAAGGTAACTCTCGACTCGCCAAGCAATTTAAACATATCGCCCGATGGCAAAACTTTGTACTACATCTACAATGGAGCAATTTATTTGATGCTAACAACGGCAACAACTCTACCCACTAGTGCATTTAAAATAAAAAATTATTACGGCCTTGCTATCGACCCAACAAATGGAGATGTGATCGGTTGTCAAGCTCCTAACTTTAGTTCAGCTGGCAATATTGATGTCTATGATGCCACAGGAAATTTAAAGAAATCATTTACTGTTGGCATTGCACCTAGTGGATGCGCTTTTAAATAATAAAAAGCAGTTTATTGCTGATAGTCGAGTTAACCAATTAGCATATTGAAAAACGAAACAAAAAATTGTAAACGGTGTGAAGCTACTTTCGAATGTAAAGTTAACGACATTGCGAATTGTATGTGTGCGCGAGTTTCACTAAGTAAAGAGACCACTCAATTTTTAAAAGCAACATTTTGGAATTGCTTGTGCGAGAAATGCCTACTAGAAGTAGATGAAAAAATAATCGCCATCAAAGGCGAACCTTTCCCCAAGCCAAACGAGTTGAAGGAAAGCGTACATTTTTATATGGACAATGGGTTGTTTGTTTTTACGGAACAGTATCACCAGTTGCGCGGAGCCTGTTGCCAAAGCGGTTGTCGTCATTGTGCGTATGGGTTTAAGAAAGAGTAAATGAGATTTTATAAGCCTGCGGCTAAATCTTCAAATCAATGAATTTTCAAATTATCGAATTAAAGATGATTTATTTTATCACAGGTGGCGAGAGATCAGGAAAAAGTAGCTACGCACAAAACCTTGCATTGCAATTGAGCTATAGCCCTGTTTATTTGGCCACGGCTAGAAAGTGGGACACCGATTTTGAAAAACGAATTACCCGTCATCAGGCTGATCGTGATGAGCGTTGGATTAACTTAGAAGAAGAGAAGCATATCAGCACAGCCGATGTTGAAGGCAAAATTGTAGTGATGGATTGTGTTACACTTTGGCTCTCTAATTTTTTTATCGATACCAAAAATAATGTAGAGGAATCTTTAAGCTTGGCTAAGGATGAATTGGCTAAAGCGTTTCAAAAAAAATGTACGTGGATCATCATATCCAATGAAATCGGAATGGGCGTGCATGCTACTACCGAAATTGGAAGAAAGTTTGTTGAACTGCAAGGCTGGATAAACCAACACATTGCCACAAGAGCGGATGAAGTCGTGTTCATGGTATCCGGTATTCCTATGATCATCAAAAGCAAATCAAAATAATGAGTTTAATCAACGCCATATTTTGTTGGAGTGGAGGCAAAGACTCATCGTATGCGTTGCACAAGGTGCTTTGCGAAAATCAATTTGATGTGAAGTATCTCCTTACAACTGTAAACGAACAAGTTGGACGCGTTTCTATGCACGGAGTTCGACAAGAGTTGTTGCACCTTCAATCGGCATCAATAGGAATTTCCCTACTAAAAGTTTTTGTAAATGAAGGTACTAATGCCGAGTATGAACAGCAAATGCAAAAGGCAATGCTATCGGCCAAAGCAGAGGGAATTAACTATGTAATTTTTGGGGATATATTTTTGGAAGACCTTCGAACCTATCGTGAGCAGCAGCTTGCTAAAATAGGAATGACTTGCGTTTTTCCACTTTGGAAAATAGATACACGCTGGCTTATTGCCGATTTTCTTGATAAAGAATTTAAAACAATAACATGTTGCATCAACGATGACTGTCTATCCGCAGCGTGGGCGGGGAAAGAAATAGATCAATCTTTTATTGACGAACTTCCTGCAAATGTTGACCCGTGTGGAGAGAACGGTGAGTTTCATACTTTCTGTTTTGATGGGCCTATCTTCAAAGAAAAAATTAATTTCTCTGTTGGAGAAAAAATATATAAACCTTTATTGATTACCACTACAGATGTTTGTAGTTCTAATTTAGAAACGAAAGGATTTTGGTTTTGTGATTTGATACCTAACGATGAGACCTAATTTTTCAATTACACCAGTTGCCGCAGAAATGCGCCCAGCAATCGAAAACAAAATCAACAATAAGACTAAGCCAATTGGCTCGTTAGGGCGATTGGAAGAAATTGCTTTACAGATATGTCAGATTCAACAAACAGTAAATCCGGTTATTGAAAAGCCTCACATTGTAGTGTTTGCGGGCGATCACGGCATTGCTGCTACAGGGTTGGTGAATCCCTATCCGCAAGAAGTTACAGCTCAAATGGTTTTAAATTTTACACGCGGTGGTGCAGCCATCAATGTTTTTTGTAAACAAAATAATATTGATCTCATAGTAGTAGATGCTGGCGTTAACATCGATTTTGAAAAATCGTTACCTATTTTACATGCTAAAATTGCGAAGGGTACAAAGAATTATCTCAATCAACCTGCCATGACGTTAGAGGAATGCGAACGTGCTATGGTGAGCGGTAAAGAATTGATTGAGAAGATTAGCAAGACAAAATGCAATTGCATCGGCTTTGGTGAGATGGGCATCGGCAATACATCCTCGGCATCGCTGATCATGAGTGCCATACTAAAAGTAGAAGTAAAAAATTGTGTAGGAAAAGGAACTGGATCTAATGTAGAACAACTAAAGCTAAAGATAGAAACGTTAGAAAAAGTTTTTCAAAAGCACGTACAAAACTTCACAAGCCCGATTGAAATCCTTCGTCACGTGGGCGGCTTTGAACTCGCCATGATGGTTGGTGGGTTTCTTAGTGCAGCATCTTTAAAAATGATTATCGTGGTAGATGGATTTATTGCAACAGCAGCTTTCCTAATTGCTACACAAATTAATAATCAGGTTGCAGATTATGCGGTGTTTGCTCATTGTAGCAATGAGCAAGGCCATCGCGCTATGTTAGATTACCTAAAGGCAGAACCGCTGCTTAGCTTGGGAATGCGCTTAGGAGAAGGAACGGGTGCAGCGTTGGCAATACCGTTATTACAAAGTAGCGTTGCGTTTATAAATGAGATGGCCAGTTTTGAATCAGCGGGTGTTTCGGAAAAGAAAAACTGAAATAGAATGAAAAGAGAATTGCATATTTTTTTAACTGCCGTGATGTTTTACACGCGCATACCCTGCCCTAAATGGGTAGATCACAATCCTGATTATATTAGTTTAGCAACACGTTATTTTCCAGTAATGGGCTGGATAGTGGGTGGAGTATATGCGGGGGTAATTATTTTGTCAATGTATTTATTTTCTCCCTTCATTAGTATTCTGCTAGGTTTGGTCAGTAGCGTTTTACTAACGGGGGCTTTTCACGAAGATGGTTTTGCCGATGTGTGCGATGGCTTTGGTGGGGGCTGGACTAAAGAAAGGATTCTATTGATTATGAAGGACAGTCGTGTGGGCACGTATGGAGTAGTGGGTGTGATTTTAATTTTTGGTTTGAAGATAGCGTCCACAAACAGTTTATTGAATTCGTTTTTTGATCCATTCATTTTTATATCATTAATTATCTCTTCTCATTCACTTAGTAGAATGATGACGGTGCTGGTAATTTATTTTCAACAGTACGCACGAGAAGATCAAGATACCAAAGCCAAGCCCGTTGCCACGGGAATTAGTACCAACAATCTGTTGATCTCATTTATTTTGGGGCTGTTTCCGTTTTTTATTTTTCTATTTCAAACCAATCTATTATTCAGCGTTGCACTGATGCCGATGTTATTGATTACACTCTACCTCATGCACTATTTTAAAAAATGGATTGGAGGCTATACGGGCGATTGCCTTGGCGCAACGCAACAAATCAATGAAGTAGTTTTTCTTTTGAGTTTATTAGCAGCATGGAAATTTATTTAATCCGCCACACCACACCCCATATTGAAAAAGGAATTTGCTATGGTCAATCAGATGTTCCATTGGCAAACTCTTTTGAAAATGAATGGCAAGCCCTTAAAGATAAGCTACCAATAGCGGCAGACGTACTATTTAGCAGTCCCCTTTCACGTTGCCTGGCGCTCGCCTCCAAACTAGGTGTTCACTATCGGTTGCCTGTAATCCAAAATGACAGGTTAAAGGAATTGAATTTTGGCGATTGGGAAATGAAACAGTGGAATGATATTGATGCAACTAGCTTGCAACAGTGGATGAATGATTATATAAATGTAAAATGTCCTAATGGTGAGTCTTACCTTGACCTAGCCGAACGGGTTCAATTATTTCTTATGCATTTGAGAACAGAAGCCCCTTCAAAAGTAATAATTGTTACCCATCATGGTGCGATGAAAGCCATGCACTCTATTCTAAATAATGTTGATCTTAAAAAAGGAATGGAACAGAAATTTGAGTTCGCCCAGCCATATTTGTACAAAGTCTAGAGCGTTTCAGAACTCAAATTAAATCTTAGCGAATCTTTGCTTAATCATCTTTACAATCAAGTTGCAAGCGGCACTTGCCGAAATCTCTTTTGCCATAATTTTCTCTTCCAATTCTTTTATCTTTTCGGCAGAAGCAATACCATCTACAATTTCTTTTTTAATCATGCGTTGCATGCTGCTATGAAACCAACTAATATCTTGCTGTTGGCGATTGATTGAAAAAAAATCGTTTTGTTTAGTTACGTCAGCATACTGTTCAATCATTTTCCAAATATCTTCAATGCCTAGGTTAGTAATTGCTGAACTAGTTACAACTCTCGGCAGCCATTGCGATGGAGGAGTGTTGAATAAATGTAACGCGTTCTGTAAATCTAATTTTGCGTGCTGTGCTCGCTTCACATTATCGCCATCGGCTTTTGTTACCACAATGCCATCAGCCATTTCCATAATTCCTTTTTTGATGCCTTGCAATTCATCTCCAGCACCGGCCATCACAAGTAACAAAAAGAAATCAACCATATCTCGCACCGCTACTTCTGATTGACCAACACCCACTGTTTCAATTAGTATAACATCAAACCCAGCTGCTTCGCACAGTAAAATAGTTTCTTTAGTAGCGTTTGTTACGCCACCTAACGTATTGCCTGTTGCACTGGGTCTGATAAAAGCGTTTGCATTTCTGGATAAATTTTCCATTCGTGTTTTATCACCCAAAATGCTTCCTTTGGTAAGGGTGCTACTGGGGTCAATAGCCAACACGGCAATTTTTTTTCCTGCGTGGGTAAGAAACTCACCAAAACTTTCTATGAAAGTACTTTTACCAACGCCTGGTGGCCCCGTTATTCCTATTCGTATTGAATTGCCTGTTAGCGGAAGAATTGCCTCTATAATTTTTTCAGCTAGGTCAATATCTGCGGGCAATTGACTTTCTACCAAAGTAATGGCTTGAGCCGTGATGATTTTATCGTGCCTTTTTATACCTTCCAGATAATCTGCGAAGGTGGGTCGCTTGCGAAGGATTTTTTCCACTACTGTTTTTTTGTCTCTAAATTTCTAAATTTACTTAGTAATCCCTGAACCTCTATGAAAAACTTTTGGCTTCGCTGCCTTTATGTTACCGCTTTTGTTTTTGGAACAATGGCCGCCTTCAGTAAAATCACAGACCTAAAGCTGTTTAGCGCATTCGATACCATGTCTCAGGCGCTATCAGATACAGAACTCACAGATTATGCATTCAATAACTTAAGAGAAGACCCAAAAGTTGAAGAGAGAATTGTCATGGTGAATTTTGGTGCCCTATCAAGAAGGGAATTGGCCAGTGAAATCCAGATCATTAGTTCCTTTAAACCACGAGTAATAGCGGTAGATGCACTTTTTAATTGTGAGGGTGGATTGTATGATTCGATCAATTGTCCGCAATTGTTGGATACACTAGGTAATTTATTATTGAGCAATGCAATTCAGGAAGCCGGTAATGTTGTTTTGGGCGAAAAGCTAATGCAAACCGATTCATTAGCTCAGTTCGATTCTAACCTAGTAGATTCCCTTGAAATGCCAGATCCAATGTTTAGAGATTATGCAAAGCTTGGATTTGTAACCTTGCCGACAGATGCTACGCATCAGGAAGACGTCAAAATTGTTAGAACAGTATATCCAAAAGTTGATGTGAAAGGCAAGCGAGAGTTAGCTTTTTCGGTTCAGATAGCTATGCAGTATGATTCAGTTAAGACAAAGAAGTTTCTCGAACGAAACATAGAGGAAGAGTTAATTAATTTTAGAGGGAATATTGAGGTGAGGCAACTGAGAATTAAAAGCCTGAAGAATGATGAAACAGCTACCACCAACTTTGGAACTATGTTTTTTGTAGCCGATGTAGATGATATTATGAATGGAAATGTTTCACCTTTATTATTCGAAGATAAAATTGTGATCATGGGCTATCTGGGCGATCATGTCGGTGACCCTGCATGGGAAGATAAATTCTTTACTCCTTTAAACAAAAAACTAGGCGGTAGAGCGAACCCAGATATGTTTGGCCCAGTAGTTCACGCCAATTCTGTAGCCATGATCTTAAATGAAGATTATGTAAATCAATTAGAAGAATGGCAGAAATACTTGATTGCTTTTTTAGTTTGTTATTTTACGGTTGCACTTTTTTATTGGATAGATGAAAACTTTCCGATTTGGTATGATGCACTTTCAGTAGTGATTCAGCTCGCTCAGATATTAATAATCAGTTTTTTGATGATCTATTTATTTGCTAGTCTCAACTTAAAACTTGATTTAACGTTAACGCTGGTCGCACAAGCCTTGGTTGGTCCTTGTTACGATATCTTTAAATCTGTGCAAAATGAGATCATGCAGCGGCTTACTAAACGTGCAGATAGCGCATTAATCGATAAGTCTTAAAAGATGGCATAATTTTTAGTACTTTAGAATCCAAAATCAACACCCAAAAACAATGAAAAAGAGAGGAATTTTAATTTTAGCTGGCATTTTTTTAATTAATCTGGCCTTTGCACAAGCGGACTATGCTTTTAAAGTCCTTGCTAACAAAGGCTCTAATGAAATTAAGTCTGGCGATGCTTGGCAAGCCGTAAAAACAGGAGATAGACTTAAAAAAGAAGATGAAATAAAAATTTCGGAGAATTCTTATGTTGCCTTGGTACATGCTAATGGTAAACCTATGGAGTTAAAAGAAGCAAAAACCTACAAAGTAGCGGATCTGGCTTCTAAAGTTGGCGGAAGTGCTAGTGTTGTAGCTAAGTACACTGATTTTATTCTAAGCAGCAACTCGGCAGAAGCAAAGAAAAACAGGTTGAGTGCTACCGGAGCAGTTCACCGTGGCTTAGAAGATATTAAAGTTTTCTTGCCCGAAAATCAATACGCTGAAATTTATAACTCAAATGTTATCGTTAACTGGGAGTCGCAAAAAGGAGGCGGTCCATATGTTGTTACTATCAAAAATATGTTTGACGAGGAATTGATGAAAATTGAAACTCCTGAAAACGTAGTTCAGATAGACAGAGCCAATGCAAAACTTGCCAATGAAGATGCACTTTTAGTAGAGGTGAGATCTAAGTCTGATAACAAAAGCAAATCAGAACAGCATTTGATTAAAAAATTATCCATTGCCCGTCAAGAAAGCATTGCAAAACTACTAGGCGAATTTGGTAGTGAGATTAAAGAAGAGACAGCTCTTAACAAATTTATTTTGGCTGGCTTCTATGAAGAAAATAAACTTTTCATTGATGCTATTACTGCCTATGAACAGGCCATCAAGCTTGCTCCCGATGTTCCTACTTACAGAGAAGCATATGAAGAATTCTTATTGAGAAACAAGTTAAAGATTCAGAAGTAAAATAAATTTATATCTCTATTTAAAAGCCCTGACAATTACCGTCAGGGCTTTTTTATGTTTCTTTTTTGATTGGTTTTCTTACTTAAGATTAGGTTGTGGCGTAGTGCGCAAGTAAGGTTTTATTCGCGTATATCCTTTCGGGAATTTAGCAGCGATGTCTTCATCTTTTACAGCAGCGGTGATAATAACATCTTCGCCTTGCTTCCAATTCGCAGGCGTTGCTACGCTGTACCCTGCAGTTAATTGAAGACTATCGATCACTCGGATGATCTCATCAAAATTCCTTCCGGTAGAGGCAGGATACGTGATGGTTAACTTTATTTTTTTATCGGCACCAATCACAAATACAGAACGCACTGTAAACTTATCGCTCACTTCTGGGTGTACCATGTCATACAAATTAGCCACCTCAAACTTTGGATCTGCTATGATTGGAAAATTTACAGTAGTATTTTGCGTTTCGTTAATATCTCCAATCCATTTCTTGTGAGATTCCACTCCATCTACACTCAACGCTGCAACCTTAACATTCCGTTTCTCAAATTCAGATCGCAATTTTGCAACTGCGCCAAGTTCTGTAGTACACACGGGTGTAAAATCAGCCGGATGAGAGAATAAAACTCCCCAACTGCTCCCCAACCAATCATGAAATTTAATTGTGCCCTCTGTTGTCTCCGCCTGAAAATCAGGTGCAATATCTCCTAATCTAATAGCCATAATTTTTTTAGTTGTTTAATTGTAAATAAAGAATGCAAAGGTAATTTAAAACTCTACTAAATCAATAGATTAATATTCGTTTACCTAATTTTTTATCTATTTATTAATAAGCCGCTCTCGTTTTACAATTTTAGCCAGTGTGCTATTCCCTAATATTTTTAAGGTTTCATCGCGCACCGATATGAGGCTATCTCGAATGCCACATATTTTTTCATTTTTACATTCGTCACAACTGTGATAGTAGTTAAGGGAAACGCACGGAAGTAATGCAATGGGGCCATCAATTAATCGCATCACCTGCATCAGATTTACTTCTGCGGGTTTTCTGATTAGGTAATAGCCACCCCCTTTGCCTTTTTTACTCTCTAATATTTTGGCGTGCCGTAATTCCAGTAGAATTGCTTCTAAAAATTTTTTAGGAATGTGCTGGGCTTCAGAAATATCTTGAATTTGAACAGGTCCTTGTTCGTATCGCTCTGCCAGATACACAAGCGCATGAATGGCGTATTTACATTTTTTAGAAAGCATAACTTTTACAAGTTAAACTTTTTAATAGTAATACTGCTTTTGAGAGATCACAAAAAACGTAGATAGTTCAACAGCACAGCAATTTCATAAACGCTCACTTGCTTATGCTTCCATCTTTAGCGAAGGCTGTTAAAATATCTACACCTAATCGATCATTCAGGCTATCTGCATAGTGAACTTTTTTGACTTGTAAATCATAATCAATTAAGAATTCTGCAGGCATTGTGCTGATTGATTCACCTGCCGCCATCATATGCATGGGCACATCTAATTTTCTGGCTTTAAAAGCGGTCTGAACAAAAGAAGAAAGATGACTAACCGCAGATTTATACCCTGAATTTTCAACTCCGTATTGTGAATAAATTATTTTTTTTGGATCGGAGATCAGCGGAATTGGTGAAACTTCTTTATGAAAGATGCTTTTTAATAAAAGATTCTCGGGCGATTCGAAGAAGAAGATCATCTCTAAACCAAGTGCTTTTAACTCAGCATGTTTTTTTGAAAGAGTGTGAACTCTAATGTTACAGAAAGGGCATCCGGCATGGCGAAAGAATCCAATAAAGACCCTTTTTTTTCGGTAGGTTTCTAAATCAATCATTCTCCCAAAAATATCTTTCTGGTTAAAGATAGGAGCCGCCACGTTTTGTTCTAGTCTCATGAGTTTAGTTAGATTGTTATTATTTTTGTTTTCGATTGATATACGCTGCGATTAGCTCAGTTGGTTTTTATTTCTCAGATATTAAAATAATAGAAATTTGAAATGATCATCACCAAACTTAAAACCAATACTATTCTTTCATTCACCTTTTTCTTGATTTTAACCTTAGTAGTAGTGGCGATGAATAGTGTAGCTATTTTGAAAAGCCCTGCTTGGTACAATTATGCAGTTCTAATCCTTATGGTGCCAATAGGCATTTTTGTGTTTTACAAAATTTTTATTCGGTATAAAGTAATAAAGCTAGGTAATAATCAACTTGAAATAATATTCCCGGTTTTAAGAAGCACAAGGAAGTATGCACTCAATCAGATTGAATATTGGGTAGAGAAGCAAGTGAAAACGGGCAAAGGCTCCGTTTACAAGGAATTAGAGATGAAGTTGAATGACGGATTTCAGATAAATATTGGACATAAAGAATTTACAGAATATCTAAAGGTTATCAGTTACCTGATTCAAAAGGTTCCTAAGAAACAGCACTTTGACAAATGAATTGGTAAAAGTTCAAAACCTTATTACTTTTGCCCCTCCCTCAAACTTTCATAAATAAAGTTTAATGCCCAGGTGGTGAAATTGGTAGACACGCTACTTTGAGGGGGTAGTGCCGCAAGGTGTGCTGGTTCGAATCCAGTTCTGGGCACTTTCTTAGTTAAATCAGCTAATATCAGTTCTTGGTTATCCTGTTCGGTGATAGCTGTTAACAATAGAACCCTTAACTGATACGTAATAGCAGCCGAAGTGGTGAAACTGGTAGACACGCACGTTTCAGAGGCGTGTGGCGCAAGCTGTGCGGGTTCAAGTCCCGCCTTCGGTACTAAAAACTTCCTTATTTTGGATTGATTAGCGGTTTCCTACCTAGCCTTTTTAGTATTTATTTCTTGGCTTTAATATCTTATTTTTGATTTGGAATTCATTTACGTAAACCATGAAAGAAATTATCCTCAAGCCGATTCTATTACTCGCTGTTGTTACAATCTTCTTTACCTATAGTTCTGCTCAGGTCGCAATCGGTACTTTGGGTACTACGCCCACTCCAGATCCAAATGCGGTTTTATTCCTAACGGGAAATGGTAGTCAGGGATTAATTATTCCAGTTGTTACTAGTTTAGGGAGCTTTGGCAAAGCAGGTATGGTGGTATATAATTCAACTAGTAAGTTCATTCACTATCATGATGGCACAGCGTGGAATCAAATAGGCGGAGGAAGTTCTGCCGCTACAGGATTGAGACTTCAAGGGAATGTTTTATCCTTAGATCCTACAGGAACCGCCTCGATAGGTTTATCAGGCTCTGCACCTACAGCTGTAGATAAAGGAAAATTATTTGTATGGGACGGTGCCCAATGGACCACTACCCCCACGCCAACTACAACCAATCAGATTTTAAAGTGGGATAATACAACAGGTGCTTGGGTATTAGGAACTGATAATACAGGCACAGCTACTACAGGCAATCTTACTACTACTACTACAGGTGTTACTATTACAAATGGAACCAATTCCGTAATAGGAACAGGAACAAGCGTAAACATACAGAATGCTACAGGTTCTCAATCAGGCCTACTTTCTTCAACAGATTTTACCACCTTCAATAATAAAGTTTCAGGTGTTACGGCCAACGCGCCTTTAGCAATAACAGGTTCAGCAGCATCACCAGTTATCAACTTTTCGGGCTGGCCAGCCAATGTAGCAGGTGTACTCACCAACAATGGCTCTGGCAGTTTAAGTTGGTCTCCTGCAGTTGGAGTAGGCACCGTTACCAGCGTAGGCTTAGCAATGCCATCTATATTTACGGTAAGTAATTCTCCCGTTATCACATCGGGTACGTTAACAGCCGCCTTAAACTCACAAGCAGCTAATACTGTTTTTGCAGCCCCAACTGGAAGCGCAGGAGCTCCCACATTTAGAACTTTAACAGCCTTAGATATTCCTTCTTTAAGTGCGGCTCAAATTACATCGGGCACTTTAGCAGTTGGCGTGGGCGGTACAGGCGCTACCAGCTTAACAGGATTACTGGTAGGAAATGGAGCAAGCCCTTTTACAGCAATCACTACAGGTTCAAATGGGCAAGTCTTAACAGTTAATTTAGGAGCGCCAAGTTGGCAACCAGCCCCACCCCCAACGGGTGCTGCCGGAGGGGATTTAACAGGATCCTATCCCAACCCAATAATTAGCTCAACAGCTGGAACAAATGTAATTACAGCAATTAATGGTGCGGCCTCGCTGATCAACGGAGCTAGAATTAACACCTCTTTTGGTGCCCAAAATATTTCTACAACCGGTACACTTGCAGCTGGGGCAACAACAGTTACCGGATTAACCATAGGCACATCTGTTTGGCCTGCCAATGCGGGGGGTGTTTTGACTAACAACGGAACAGGAACTTTAACATGGGGATCTTCTTTAACAAACCCGATGACAACACCGGGCGATATTATTTATGGTGGGGCAGCAGGTGTAGCTACACGTCTTGCAACTGGTACAGGTTTTTTAAAGGGCGGAGCAACCCCATCATATACAACAATAAATTTAGCAAGTGTAGATGTAGCAGGAATCTTACCTATTGTAAATGGAGGAACAGGTGCTACAACCGCCCCTGTGGCACTTACCAATTTAGGAGCGATGAGCAACACGCTTACCAACGGAAATATTTTTGTGGGTAATGGTTCTAATGTGGCAACAGGGGTAGCGATGAGTGGAGACGCTACGATTAATAATACTGGTTTACTAACAGTTAGCACAGGGGGAATTACCTCTGCTAAAATTTTAGATGGCACGATTGCAGATGCGGACGTAAGCGGTTCGGCTGCTATTGCGGGAAATAAAATTAATCCAGCTTTTGGGGCAAGTAATATTTCAACAACAGGAACATTAAGCATTGGCGGAAGCACCACCTTCAACACAAAAACCTACACATGGCCATCGGCAGCGCTTGTTGCAAATACGTTTTTACAAACAGATGCAACTGGAAACTTAAGTTGGACAGCGGCAGCGACTCCTTTTACTAATTTAAATGTGTTGCCCAAGGGTAGCCCCTCAGGACTAGTTGCTTCTCAAATTATTGACGATGGTGCCCATGTTAGTATCAACGGGGCTATTGATCCGCTTTATAAGTTCCAAGTTTATGGAGTAAACCCAGCCATTGCTGTTGATAATAGTGGAATAAAAATCGGAGATGTTACTGGTGGCTCATATGGCAATTATTTCTACACGGATTTTGAGAGTACTCCTGGTAAATTTTATTTTATGGGAGGCAATGTAGGTATTGGAACTTCTACACCTACCTCAATACTTGATGTAGTAGGTACAGCAAATACTACTGGACTTAATGTTACTAATACAAGTGCGGATATAGCCACCTTTAAATCTACAAGCGCTAGTGATAATAGGATATTATTTGCTAATAGTGGAGGTACTTTTGGTACACTTGGATATACCCCATTTAATAATACGTTTGCTCTTACAACCTATACTAATCTAGATCTTTCAATAGGGTCAAATAATCTTGCCACTGAAATAATGAGATTAAAAGCAGGCGGTAATGTGGGTATTGGAACAACTTCTGTAATAAACAAGCTAGATGTCGAAGGTGGGGTGGCAATTGGAGCCAGCTATTCAGGTACTAATGTAGCTCCTTCAAACGGATTACTTGTCGAGGGAAGTGTTGGCATAGGCTTAACTTCGGTAACGGGGGGCACAAAACTTGAAATTACTGGGGGTGATTTACGTATTTCAGATAGTTTCCCCTTTATTACGCTAAATGCCTCAACCTCTACAAATAACTCTGGTTTTAATTTTATTGAGGCGGGCACGAGTAAAGCCTACATTTATTATAAAGGATCCTCTGATGAAATATGGCTTTCTAATTCTTCGGGTGGGGGATCACAGCATCTTTCGATTGGAACAACTGGTGACGTGGGCCTAGGGCGCACAGCAGTTACCAATCAACTTGAATTAAGTGGGAACGCTTCAAAGGCTATTGCGGGAAGTTGGCTTGCTAACTCTGATAGGCGAATAAAAACTGATATTTTAGACATTGATAATAGCCTCGACTTAGTTAAGAAACTTCGACCTGTAAAGTTTAAATACACAGATGAATGGATGAAACGAAATCCAATCATAAAAAATCAGTACTACTATAACTTTATTGCTCAAGAATATCAAAACGTTTTTCCTAATGCGGTAAAAGGAAGTGGAGAATACCTAGAGGGAGATTCCATAGAGATTTTACAGATCGATACCTATGATGCGCAAATTGTGACAATTAAAGCAGTGCAAGAGTTGATAATGAAAATCGAAGCCCTCGAAAAAGAGAATAGCCAATTAAAAGGAACCAACACCCAACTTAAATCAGAAGTAGCCTCTTTAAAAGAAAAACAAGGTTCAGATATAGAAGCCATGAAAAAGCAGGTGGAGGAAATAAAGAAGTTGTTGAGCATGGAAGCGAGTACCAAGAAAAAATAATAGTTAAAGCGTATTCTTACTACACATTAATTATATCTTCCTTTCAAAGAAGTCCTTAACCAACTTGCATAACGGCATAGGAAGCTTAACTTTGGTAAATAGCCTAAATTTAAATCATGCCTATCTCATGAGTCGATTGTTCAACTTCGTCAATTCACTATTTTTTTTAGTTTTTCTTACCACTTCCTACGCTTTACAAGCCCAAGTAGCGATAGGCACTACAGGTACGTCTCCGACTCCCAATCCGAAAGCCGTGTTGCTTTTAACGGGAGCAAACCAAGGATTCATTATACCGATTGTCAATAGTAAAGGCTCAGTAAATGCAACGGCTACTGAAAAGGGCATGGTGGTATTTGATGACAGCGATAAGAAAGTTTACTTTTTTGATGGTACAGCGTGGAATCAAGTAGGAGGAGGCTCTGGAGGGTCTCAATCTATTTCTATCAATGGAAACCTGATTCAATTAAGCGGATCACCTGTATCTTCTTTTCCATTGGCCTCCTCAGCGGGTCCAGCGGCTAATCAAAATGGTCAGCTATTAATGTGGAATCAAACTAATTCAAGATGGGAAGCCACAGCTAATACTCCAACCGCAACAAATGGAATGGTGTTAACTTGGAATGGCACCACTAATACATGGGAGCCAAAAGCACCAAGTGCCGTAAGCTCAACGCCCTTACCCAATGGTCAATTTTTTGTGGGTAATGCGAGCAATGTGGCCACCGCCACTGCACCCAGCACCTTTCCATTTTCTAATTTTGGAGCGGCCACAGCCCCAGTTTCATTGGGGAATAATAAGATTACCAATCTAGCCACTCCAACTGTACCGACCGATGCAGCCAACAAAGCCTATGTAGATGCAAATGTACTTCCCTTATTATCGGCCAGCCAACTTTTATCAAACAACGGGAGCAACGTGGGGATTACGGCAGCAGGAGATTTGACTTTATCAGTGACCGGAACGACAGGCACATTTACAATTGCTAGTAATGCAGTTACGAATGTGAAGTTAGCAGGGAGCATTGCGGCAAGTAAATTAATAGGTACAGATATCAACACCGTTGGCACCATCACTTCCGGAGTTTGGAACGGAACAAAAGTGAGCGAAGCCTTTGGCGGTACTAACCAAATTACCTATGCAACAGGTGATATTCTTTACGCCTCTGCTTCAAATATATTAAGTAAATTACCTATTGGCGCGGCCAACCAAGTTTTGACTGTGAATGCAGGCCTGCCAGTGTGGTCCGCTGGTGTCAGTGGCTGGGCTCTAGGTGGTAACATAGGCACTGTTGACGGTGCGATAGGCACAGGCACAAATTACATTGGAACAAAAGACAACGTGCCGTTGAATTTTTTAATGAATAATCAAAGGGCTGGCAGGATTGATAACGTAAACGCCAGCACCTTCTTTGGCTCGGTGGCAGGTAGCCTTAATACGGGAGGCCAAAATGCAGGGTTTGGCTCACAGGCATTGGAGAAAAATGTTGGCGGTGGATCAAATGCAGCCTTCGGCCAGTTGTCACTCAACAACAACACAACAGGAAATTATAATGTGGCCGTGGGTGCCATTGCTATGACCAGCAATACCACAGGAGGCAACAATATTGCTATAGGTGTTCAATCGAACAACAACAACACTACTGGTTCGGGTAATACGGCAATTGGTTATAATGCAAATTTTGGGAATATCTCTTCTGGCTTCAACACCATAGTGGGCATCGATGCCGCTTTCAATAATACAGGAGCAAATAATACTGCTTTGGGAAGGCAGGCACTATTCACCAACACCACAGGAAGTAATAATACTGCCGTAGGATATAAAGCCGATGTAGCCGCTACGGTTACCAATGCCACGGCAATAGGTGCCAATGCATCAGCCACTACTAGCAATACTATTCAACTAGGCGATGCTTTAGTTACTACCGTAAATATTGGAACAGGCACAACAGCAAAACTCGTAGCGGGTGGTTTACAAATTACTGGAGGTACATTAGGCGTGGGCAAAGTACTTACATCGGATGCTGCGGGTTTGGCCACTTGGCAAGCAGGAGGCTCTGGCTGGGCATTAGGTGGAAACACAGGAACAGTAGATGGAGTAGTTGGAACAGGTACAAACTACATTGGTACAAAAGATAATGTACCATTGAATTTTGTAGTGAATAATCTATCCGCAGGAAGAATTGAATCAGCGGCAGGCACAGCCAATACGCTGTTCGGCTACCAAGCCGGAAGTGTTAACACAGGAATTCAAAACGCAGCAGTTGGTTACCAAGCCATGCAAAATAATACTGCTGGCCAACGAAATGCGGCATTTGGCTATCATGCATTATTGAATAATACAACAGGCAATGGTAATACTGGAGCCGGTCAGAATGCTCTCTCATTAAACACAACTGGGGGCGCTAACGCTGCCTTCGGCACTAGCGCTCTTGCTAACAATACGGGTTCTACTAATACGGCTGTCGGTAATTCTGCGTTGACATCGAACACAACGGCAAGCGACAATGTTGCAGTGGGTACTCAGTCCCTTTCATTTAATACTATAGGTGCATCCAACTCTGCTTTAGGCTCCGCCTCTCTCATAAACAATACTACTGGTTCTAATAATACAGCCGTTGGCTTAAATGCTCTCCAGACAAATACGACTAGTAATTTCAATACAGCTCTTGGTTACAAGGCTGATGTTTCCTCTGCTGCCTTTACAAACGCTACTGCCATTGGCGCTAACGCCTTAGTTACAGGTAGCAATATAATTCAGCTAGGTGATTTGAATGTTACTACCGTAAATGTGGGCACAGGCACTACCGCCAAATTGGTTGCTGGCAGTCTGCAAATAACAGGTGGAACACTAGGTGCAGGCAAAGTCCTTACATCTGATGCTACTGGAAACGCAACGTGGCAAAGTGGGGGCAGCGGCTGGATACCTGGTGGCAATACAGGAACGATAGATGGAGCAGTTGGCACAGGTACTAATTATATCGGAACAAAAGATAATGTGCCGTTGAATCTTATAGTCAATAACCAGAAAGCTGGAAGGATAGAACCAGCAACGCCATTCGGCACTTTTTTTGGATTCGAGGCAGGCTTAAACAACGGAGTGGCTCAAGGTAATGTAGCTGTAGGATATCAGGCTTTACAATCCTTCACCAGTGCCTCCAACACAGCGATTGGGTATCAAGCTATGAAAGCAACTAGCGGTGGGCAAAATACCTCATTGGGCTATGCTGCCATGCAAACAAATACTACTGGAACTGGCAATACAGCTGTTGGTAGTCAGGCTCTAGCTAATCAGCTTTTAGCAAACTACAATACAGCAATCGGGCTATCGGTTATGCAATTTGCCACGGGCAATAGCAATACTGCTATAGGAGCACAAGCTGCAGCATTCAATAGCTCTGGTACTAACAACGTATTTTTGGGATATCAAGCTGGTTATCCATTGGCTTCTGTCGCCAATTCAAATACAACAGGTTCAAACAATACTTTTGTTGGAACGAATACTGGCTTATCAGCTGGTGCGCAGGTTAGTGGCTCAACAGCCATTGGCTACAATGCCAGAGTTGATGCATCCAATGCTCTTATCTTGGGTGGCACAGGGGTGGATGCTGTAAATGTGGGTATTGGCACAACATCTCCTACTCAAGCACTTGATGTAAATGGCAACGCCTTAATTGGGAGCGCTGCCGTTAATAACATCGGCTTAATCATACGCGGTCCCAACTCTCCCGTAGACGCCAATAGCGCACAGGATATAAGTTTTAGTTTTTCCAGCGCAGGATCGTCCCGCATCCGCAGCTATCGTGGATCATCATGGGATACCTATCTTCAATTTCTGACTAATGCCAGCGCGCAAGGATCTGATAATCCGCAGATAAGGATGCACATATCTGAAAATGGCAATGTGGGCATAGGAACAACTTCCCCTTCTAATAAATTGGAAGTTCAGTCAGCGGGCACAGCAATATTCGGTCAATCCTCGGGTAGTACCACAGCAGCAGTATATGGTTATAATGGTAATACAGGCGGTACTCTTAACAGAGGTGTTTATGGTCAAGCCGATGGAGTGAATGCCCACGCAGTGGAAGGATATAGCTTGTCGGGCTTTGCTGGTTATTTTAATGGTAAGGTGACAGTAACAGGGACTCTCTCAAAAGGTGCTGGGACATTTAAAATAGACCATCCTCAAGATCCTGAAAATAAATATCTCTACCACAGCTTTGTAGAAAGCCCCGATATGATGAACGTCTATAACGGCAATATCAGTACTAATAGCGAAGGATTAGCAGTCGTTTCCTTACCCAATTACTTTGAGTCCCTCAATAAAGATTTCCGCTACCAACTTACTGTTCTTGGAGAGTTTGCTCAGGCCATAATATTCAAAAAAGTTGAAGGGAATGTATTTATTATTAAAACTGATAAACCCAACATAGAAGTAAGTTGGCAGGTTACGGGTATTCGTAAAGACCCCTTTGCAGAAAAAAATCGCATCATTCCGGAAGTTAATAAAACGGGAGCGGAGAAAGGAAAATATCTACATCCGGAAGCATATGGATTACCAGTAAATAAAGGTTTGTACGATAAACCTATAAAAGAAAATAATTGAAAATATGATACTTTGTTTCCATCATTTGATGAACTCACCACCGAGAGATAAATAGTTGGTGAAGAATATGGAAATCAAAGACTCGGAACTTTAAGAAAGAAATTAAATGAATAAAACACGGACTTAATTGGAATGTTACTGCCAAAGCACTTCTAAGGAAAAGAAGTAACATTCACTCTTAAATTTGTAATTTTAGTGGTTAAGTCAGATTTGTGATTCAGTAAAAGAACCTTTTTTACTGCGCAGGTATAAAGGAGATGGAAAAGGATAAAACTATGATTCGAATAACAATTTTTTTTATCTGGTTGGCGGTTCTTATGCCTTGCATAAGTTTTGGGCAAATGGTTATTGGGGATAAAACGGAAATGGCGGCTCTACCGGGCAGTATATTAGCAACATCTGTTAATATTATTAACAACGGCACTAAAAATGATTTTACCAACTTAAATATAATACTGCTTACCCCCACAAAAACGCCTGCTTTAATAGTTAATAATACTGCCCAACCTATTTCTTTGAATGGTCTAACAATTAATAGTACCTCTACCTATGGAATTGGAGGCGAATGGCTAGTGTTGAATGATTTGATCTTCACAAAAGGAAAGTTAAATGCTGATAAAGCAATTTCTGGCAAATTGGGCTATAAAGGATCTGCCGATTTAGTTGGAAGTGATAGTTCGTATATCAATGGCCGCCTCTTTATTTTTGGTTCTGGTGAGCCCTTGCGCACATTTCCTATTGGTAATGCTAAAGGATATTTTCCTGCACAATTAACAGAAATAGAGGTGGCAGATAAAGATACCCCAATTGGAATGGAGGTAATTTCGGGCACCAATAATCCATTCACAGTTGCTGCACCTATCAAAGAAATTTTTACAGATCACTTTTGGGAGTTAACCATCGGCAGCGGTTCATTTTCAGGTAAGTCGCCCATCTCACTAAGTGAGGCAGGGACTAGTTCGTTTTTTACTACCGTTGGAGATATTGTTGTATTGGAAAAAGACGCAACTAAACAAAATGAATTGGGCGGAATTGGTAACAACACTTTTATTACAAGTTCACTTGGGGTTTCATCAACAGGTAAGACTTATGCATTGGCAAAGAGTGACGTTGTAACAGTTAAAGTGCATAAACTAATTACGCCCGATGATGATAAAGTGAACGATGTATTGGTAATTGATGGAATTGATGCTTTTGCAGATAATGAAGTTACGCTGCTCGATAGGTGGGGTGTTCCATTTAAAACCTGGAAAGGATTTGTAAACTACGTGCAACCCGCGGGCAGTTCTCAGGATGTCGATTTTTCTAAGTTAGGAATAGGCAATTATATTTGTGTAGTGAGGTACACAGATAAGGGTGTGCAAAAAAGTATTAAACAAATGATCTCTGTTTTAAAGTAAAAGAAACGCATGAGGATACTTTTACTGAGCTTGTTTTTGAATTTTCTTGCCATCGCATCGGTTGCACAAGACATTCCATTGTTTAGTCAAAAGCTTACCAACTCATTCATGTATAATCCTGCTTTGGCTGGGCATACATTTGGGTCTGTAACCGCATCTTACCGTTCTAATTATTCTGGTGTAGCAGGCGCTCCTAAAAATTATTTTATCAGCATGCACACACCTTTTGCCAACCACAGGTTTGGTGCGGGCGCGAATATCTATCAGGAAGAAGTATCCATTTTGAAGAACACTTATTACGCAGGCGCCTTTGCATATCACCTTCAGTTTAATAAATTCAGCACTCTTTCTATGGGTGTGGGTGCCGAGTTCAATCAGCTTCGAATTGAATACAATGCAGCAACCGACCCTTATATTACTAATGATGTAACCTTTCAGCGCTATAATGCGGCTGCTGGCAAGCCCGATTTTTCTTTTGGGATGATGTACCAAAATAGATTTGTAAAAGTAGGAGCAGCTGCCAATCGTTTAGCCACTGCTTGGCTGGAGCCCGTGAACAAAAAAGTATTATCAAATTATTATACAGGTTTTGTGCAAGGAATGATTCCTATTCGCGGAGGACAAGATTTATTAGAACCTTATTTTGCATTTCGCAAATTTTCTGAAACAAACGACACCTATGATGTTGGTTTGTTTTATACCTACGATAATAAAATCACAGCTGGTGCGGCAACTCGTGCTGGCAACGTACTCAACTTCACGCTTGCGTATCGTTTAAGTAAATATTTATTAGTGGGTTACTCTAATGAAATGATTACCGGAAATGTAGGTGGCTTTGTAGGCACATCAAACGAGTTCACTCTGCGCTATGATTTCAACGACCAGGGTTACCAGAAGAAATTTAGACAAGACTACAAGCAATCTATTTCGTACAGAAGAAAAACACTTAATGCTTCGGGTGTAAGAAAGCCGGGTGGCCACACGCCAAAGCAATTAGCGCGCGCGCAGAAAAGAGTTTCTGCTTTCTCACCAAATTCGAGGTATCAAAACACGAAGAAACTTTCGATGGGCAAAAAGACCTCTACCCGTAAGCCTACTTACACAAAGAGTAAGAAAACCAGCTTTAACAAGAAGAAAAAGAAAAGTAATTACAGGACGAAGAAGAGATAGTACTTAGCCTTTTCTACTTACCCAAACTAGTTCATCTCCTAAAACAGATTGCACTAATTGAGTCTCACCTTTTATTTCAGGTGCCGAAATTCCCTCTTTGAAAGTTTGCATGGAAGTAAATATTCGCGCCTCATTCCACAAGCCTAAGTCAATAAATAGTTTGATAGTTTGGGAACCACCTTCAATAATTATCGATTGTATTTCCTGTTTATATAAATCATCTACCAAGTGAGAAATAAAATTGTTTTCCTCTAAACGAATAAATGAGATATTTTTTTGCTCCTCATCTTTCAATAAGTTGTAGCAAATGGTCTTTTGATTGTGATCAAATAAATTCAACGTTTGGGGTAATTCTAGCTTACGATCAATGACAATTCTTACTGGGTTTTTCCCCGACCAATCTCTTACTGTTAAAGAAGGGTTATCTTTAAGCACAGTTGTCTTGCCAACCAGTACAGCATCTTCTTTACTCCGCCATTGATGTACTAATTGCCTAGAATGTTCATTGCTAATCCACTTCGAATCAAAATTTTTGCGTGCAATAAAACCATCTTTTGTTTGCGCCCATTTTAAGATTATATAAGGCCTTTTCTTTTCCACGAAAGTGAAGAAGCGTTTATTCAACGCCCTTCCTTCTTTTTCTAAAACTCCTGTCACTACTTCTATGCCTGCATCTTTCAATTTTTGAATTCCCTTTCCACCAACCAGCGGGTTGGTATCTACATTTGAAATAATAATTTTTTTTACTCCGTACCTGATCAGCACATCTGCGCAAGGCGGTGTCTTGCCAGTGTGCGCGCATGGTTCTAAATTGACATATACCGTACTTTTTGTTAGAAGAGATTTATCTTGAACTGATTCTACCGCATTCACTTCGGCATGTGCATGTCCGTATTTTTTGTGCCAGCCTTCGCCAATTATTTTGTTATCATAAACAATCACACACCCAACTGCCGGATTGGGGCTTACGCTTCCCACTCCATTCAGCGCAAGCTCAAAAGTGCGTTGCATGAAAAGTTCGTCTAGTGTCATCAGTTTTTGTTTACCTTACAAAGGTAATTATCTGTGGTAGATTGACATGATAAATTCAAAAACACTCTTTCATCAGTTACTAAATAACATCACGCTTAGTGAGACAGCGGATGAGATCAAAAGCATTTTGCATTCGGTTTTCGAAAAGGAATTTGGATTTAATTCAACAGATATTATTGCAGAGAAACAACTGCTGGCTGGATCAGACGAGCGATTGAATGAAATTATTAAACGCATCAATGCGAATGAACCTGTTCAATATATTTTAGAAGAGGCTTATTTTTTTGGACGAACGTTTTTGGTAAATAGAAATGTATTGATACCTCGCCCAGAAACAGAATTGATTATTTCGATAGCGAAAGAATTTCAATTCATTACCCCTCAAATCTTAGATATTGGTACCGGTAGTGGATGTCTTGCTGTTTCCTTAGCCCTTGAAATTCCTTCGGCACAAGTGTACGCCATTGACATTAGCGAAAAAGCGTTAGCTGTAGCCAATGAAAATGCCATTCGGCTATTGGCACGCGTTACCTTTTTTCAATTAGATATTTTAAATGAAAGTCCTGCGCAGCAGGATTTTGATCTCATTGTCAGCAATCCTCCTTACGTGATGGAAAACGAAAAAATGACAATGAATTCTAATGTCTTAGACTTTGAACCTGCGCAGGCTTTATTTGTGCCCGACCACGACCCCTTAATTTTTTATCGAGAAATTGCCAATAAGGGAAGGCAGCTATTAAAAATAGGTGGCAGAGTGGTAGTAGAGATTAATGAGAAATTTGGGAAAGAAGTTAAAGAATTGTTTGAGCACACAGGTTATAGTACCACTGTTGTTACTGACCTAAATGGTAAAGATAGAATTGTAAGTGCTCAGTTAATTTAGTTCTTCGCCAATCCAAAAGGAGCTGTCGGATTCAATGGTAATTTGTCCGTCCACCAAACTTTCAAGTTCATTTGAAAGCCCCTTGAGCACATACAACTTTTTTGGACTGATGGACAGTTGAGTTTGCGTAGGCACCCATTTTTGAAAATGCCCCGACTTAACCAGCGACCATTTTTTATTTTCGAAATATAGCTCCGAATAAATCTTTGAAATTTTTGTTGCGGTTTCAAAGGATTCTTTATTGGATACTAAAATATTTACAGCTTTATATTTTGCATCGACTAAATAGTGAAGTGCAGCATCAAGACTTTCGTTTTGCTTACTAATTGAAATAAATTGAATGGGTGCTTGTGAAAGTAATTCTTTTTGTAATACTTCTATATGTTCAGCAATACAAAGTACAAAATCAATTTTTATTTCCCAGCCAAGAACAATTGCAAGTGCTTCTTCTAAAACAATAACTGTCGGGCTCCATTCTAATAGTTCTTGTATCTTTTCAAAAGAAATAGCATGTGGATCAATTATTAGAAGAGCTGGCTCTTGATCTTCTTTTACAAAGTGATGCGATGACACTGGGATTTATGATTTTAGAATTGAGATTTTAGAATGTGACTTATGATTTTTAACGCTTATTTGCTTTTGGTTTTAGCCAAAACTATTTAGCCAGAAATCTGTGGCTACTCCAGATTTAATTTTCGAAAAAGCAAATCGTACCGCCCACCCACGTTTTGTCTTTATTATACTTCACGCCAATCATCTCACCTCTGCTTAACCTTGCCAAATTGGTGATCAATTCTGGGCGTGTCTTTTCATCAGGCCATAAATAAAGAAGTCTGATCTCTGCTTTTACCAATCCATCAGGTGCTTGAATGATGGGCTCGTAATGAACTTTTTGTTGGAGTAAAAAGTTCTTTCGCTCAGCTATCGGAATATTTTCAATGTCTTCTTTCTTAACATTAAAAATCACTCCGCTTCCCGAAAAGGAAAAGAGAGGTTTCAATACATAATTTTCTAGGTCGACAGGAATGGTTTCAATTTGATTTAAAAATCTTGATTCGGGCACGGCACTGCCTTTAAGAAAGGGCATGGTGTATTTGCTGATTTTAAAAAACCAATTTGGATGGCCAGCCCATTCTACATCAACTTCTTCTGTTAGATGAAATGGAGTTTGTAAATCTTTTTGTTGCAGCAGTTCATCAAAAATAACCCGGTTATAAATTCTCTTAATTTGAATTTCTTTTCCGTTGTTGAGATAAAAAAGATTTCGCTCGCGAATGATTACATCTCCGATATGTAGCAGATGAATTCCTAGTTTTTCTTGGGTAATTAGAAAGTCGATTGTTGTATTTTGCTGATATGGATTGATCTCTAGCAACACCACTTCTTCTGGTGCATGATTACCCACAACACATTTTTTCAATTCGGCCCAGTATTGATTAGATGTTTTGTTGAAATGAAATAGCCACGCATCATCAATTTGATAATGCGCTTTAAATTTATTTCCTAAAAAATCTTGATACCCAAATAGGGAAGGAAAGCCCTGCATTTCTATTAGCTGAGGAACAATTTCGCCTTTAGCATTTGAACATACGGCAAAGTCAAGAGCTAAAAAAAGTGTGTGAGGTGTTTCGTTCGGTACTGAAAGATGTTGAGGAATGGCATCTTTCATTAAGCTGCAAAAGTTTGGCTGAACGATAAAATCAATGATCTCTTCAGCACCTTTCAATAATTTGTTTTTAAAATCTCTGGCAATGAAGAGAGGGGTTTCGGCTACACGAAATGGAATTTTATAGTTATACGATGAATTCAAATCAGCTAGAAGAAATTGATATTTGGCTGAAGTAAATTGTTTATTAAAAGATTGACGGGCAGAGGTAATCATACATTTATAGTATTCACTTTACTATTTATAGCCTGCCTCATAAAGCCGGGTAAAACTTGCCTATAAAGATGTTTTATTTTATCAGGCTCATTTAACATTTGCATCATTTCAAAATACTTTTTTTCTCCGTATTTGTCTACAATCATTTTTCGTTTATCCTCGCGCAAAAAATAACGATGCATTCCATCGCTGTCTGCCTCTGGATGAAATTGTGTGCCAATGATTTCGTCATTAAAACGAATCGCCATAACGGCACGCTCTAGTGGAACGAGCGGTCTAAATTTTTCTAAACAAAGAACATTGCCACCACCCGACCAAATTTTTGCTTCGTTGGGTTCTGTAATTTGGTAATCGCGAGAATCGACTGCGTAAAATGGATCAGTTAGATTGCTAAATAGTGTTTCTTTCCTTCCTTCTTTTGTTTTGTGAATGGGCATTATGCCAAAGGCTGTGCTCTTGCGCTTGGTAATTTTTGCGTAATTATAGTAACGACAAAAGATTTGCATAGAATGGCAAATTAGAAGCACAAATTTTTTTTGATCGGGATGAGTGCTGTTGTGTTTGAAAATGGAATCCATCAAACCAAAATAATTTTGCTCCCACTTAGAGCCTGCGCTGGTGATGGGACTACCCGGCCCGCCCGAAGAGATGAAAGCATCGAAATCTGCGTTAGCAATTTCTTCTTTTAGCCGCACATCAAAAACTTGATAACTTACAGCAAACGGTATTTCGATTTTAAGTTGATCAAGCAATTCTTTAATGCAACGCATGCCTTCGTTCGCTTCGCCATTATAAAGGTCTAATACGGCTATTTTAAATTCAGATGGATATTTCAAAATTTAGGTTTTTGATAGGGCAAGTAAAGGTAGTGATAAGCTAATAATCTGCCTCGCTGTTTGTTGAGCTTTTAAACCTGGAAGCTGCCTTCGTTTATATTTTTATAATCTTAAAAATAGCAATGGTTTTAGTATGTGCTGATATTGAGATAATCAGCGGTATGATCTCGAGAATGCCAGAAAAAATATAATTATGGGATGTATCAATACATCCACAAAGACAAGAACTGATAGTAAACCCTGAACACCCTTATTTTGCGCAAATGAAGTTGAAGCAGATAAATCCTAAACCCCCCTCACGGTCTCATCGGTAATATAATCCACTACCCGTTCCAAACTACCTGTCTGCCTAAACACTTCTAATTGCCTATCGGCACCACTTCCTTCTTTTAGTATTTGATAAACATATTGTAAGGCCTGCCGGCTGCCTAGTTCGTCCACTACATCATCTACAAACTCTAGCAGTTCTACTATTAATGCGCGTGTATCTTTTTCTTGTTGAATGCCGAAATCGATGAGTTTGCCATCGAGGCCATAGCGCGAAGCGCGCCATTTGTTCTCGTTTATAAGCGCACGATTGTACATGATAAAGCTCATATTCTGCATTCGCAGTTTAAAAAGCTTTGCTACCAATGCTTGAAAAATAGCGGTGATGGCAATTGTTTCTTCAACTAACATGGGCACATCGCAAATGCGAAACTCGATTGTATCGAAGAAGGGATGAACGCGCACATCCCACCATATTTTTTTTGCGTTGTCGATGCAATTTGTTTTGATCAGTAGATTGACATAGTTTTTAAAATCATCCCAACTGGTAAACTGATCGGGGATGCCCGTGCGGGGAAACTTGTCAAACACTTTTGTGCGAAATGATTTGAACCCTGTATTTCTACCTTCCCAAAAAGGTGAATTGGAAGACAATGCATATACGTGTGGAAGAAAATAGCGCACGGTATTCATGATGTGAATGGCCATGTCTTTGTCTTTGATGCCCACATGAACATGTAATCCAAAAATGAGATTGGAGCGAGCCGCCTCTTGCATTTCATTTACAATAGCATCATAGCGTGGGTTGGGTGTAATTAATTGGGTACTCCAATGCGAAAATGGATGAGTGCCGGCAGCGCCAATTTTTAAATTTAAGCCTGCCGCAACTTGGGCAACATGCCTGCGCAATTTTTTTATTTCAACGCGGGCTTCATCCACATTTTGGCAGATACCCGTTCCTACTTCTACCACGGCTTGGTGCATCTCTGCCTTCACTTCATCGCCAAATGTTTTGGAAGAGAGCTCTACAATTTTTTGATCATGCGATTTCAATTCACGAGTAATTGGATCAATCACCATGTACTCTTCTTCTACCCCTAGTGTAAATTTTTCCATAGACCTCATCCCTCATACCCATTCTCCAAAGAGAAGGAGTTTTAATTTAAGTTTTAGACTTCGATTTTTTTGAAGTAGCTTCTTTTATTGGTTTTAAAGAAGCTACTTCTATACCAACAGAGTTTTTAATAAATGTTCCCCAAGTGAGATTGTCTTTGCCGAATTTTTGAGATTGTGCTCGCTCAATCGCCATTTTGGAAGCGTGTTCTACCACCCAATCAAAATTTTCTTGTCCCACAGATTTTAAATCTGCATCAGGAGCAGGATTACAAAAATCAATTGCATACGGCACTCCATTACGCACGGCCATTTCTACTGTGTTGAAATCATATCCCAGCGCATGGCACAACTGCAACACATAATCATTTACTTCTTTTAATAACTTAGCGGACGCAGGGCCATTGTTACTATGATAACGCAAGTGGTGTGGGTTACGCGGCTCATATTGCATAATGCGCACGTATTTTCCGCCAAGGCAATAGCAGCGGAAGTAGTCTTCAAAAATAATTTCTTCCTGTAGCATCATTACCAGTTGTCCCGTCTCGCTGTACGATCTGAAAAAATCATCCATGTTGTTTAGTTTGTAAACACTTTTCCAACCTCCACCAGCGTGTGGCTTCATGTAAGCAGGAAAACCGATATGTTCGAATATTTTCTCCCAACTCAATGGAAATTTTAAATTACTGAAAGAAGAATCACTCGTGTCGGTTGGGCGCTCATGCGAAGGAAGGATAACGGTTTTGGGAACAGGAACTCCGATTTTTATCGCCAGTGCATTGTTAAAAAACTTTTCATCGGCACTCCACCAAAACGGATTGTTGATGACAGCCGTTCCAGTAATGGCGGCATTCTTCAGGTAGGCGCGATAGAACGGAACATCTTGCGATATGCGATCGATAATCACCGCGTAATCATCACCCACACCTTGCTCAACCATATCAATTAAAACTGATTCGGCCTTTATATCTTTTAATCCCATTTTATTGATATGCTCGACAAATGCTTCGGGGAAGGAGCGTTCCATGCCGTGTAGTATGCCTATCTTTTTCATTGCTTGTAGGTTTAGGGTGATTATTTATTGATGATAAATTACCTAACCAAAATAGTTCATTTTTTTGGATTTTCACATTTTGTGTGTAGGCCGAAATGAGTAGTTAGCCAACCTGACAAATAAACAAATCAGATTCTTGCCAATAGTGTTTGGCTAGTTGCTGTAGATCGGTTGGCTGGGTGCTGCTAATAATCTTAAAGAGATTGGTGTAATGATCTGATGATAGTTGATGGAGCCGGGTTGTTTTTATTTTTTCGGTTATCGAAAACGGATTGCTAATCTCGAGTTGCAAACTTCCTAACAAATGATTTTTTGAAAGTTCTAATTCAGATAATGGAACCAGAGTTTCCTGAAGATTTTTCAATTCTTTTAGTATTTCTTCGATGGTCAATGAGGCTTTCTCATTGTTTACATCTGTGCCAACCACAAACAAACCATCTTGCAGGTGTGGAGTGAGTGAAGAGTAAATTCCGTATGTGAGACCCTTTTCTTCGCGGATATTTTTCATCAGGCGCGAGCCAAAGAAGCCACCTAACAAATGATTCAACAGGAGAAATGCAGGATAATCAGGGTGCGCCCTTGTGAATAATTTTCGCCCCATACGAATAGATGCCTGAATACTTTCCTTCTTTTCGATTTTTTCTATCTGAAGCCCCGAGGCTGAATTGGCATTGGTAGCAACCGGGGTATTCTTCTTTTTTAATTTCGATAGAGAAGAAGTTATTAGATCGAATTCACTCGAAGACAAATTTCCCGTAAGGTAAACCTCGTGCGGACTGAAGAAATTTTTAAAAAATAAAGAAAGGTCTGCCGGAGTGATTGCGTTTACATCTGCTTCTTCAACCGAGCGACCATAGGGATGTGCGCTTCCAAATATATTTTTGTGAAAATATTTAGAAGCTAAAAAACTATTTTTTTCACTATTGACTTTAAGATTCTGTTTAAAGATATCAACTAATAATGAGAGCTCTTCTTGTGGAAATATTGGGTGCTGAATGAGGTCTAAAATAACAGGCAATACCTTAGGAATATTTTTAGACAACGTATAAATGGCAACAGATGTAAAATCTGAACCTGCGGATATTTCGAGCTGTGCCCCGTGATAGTCTAGTATTTCTGCAATTTGTTGTGCTGTATATCTTTCGCTACCCTTCTCCAACATTTGAGCAGTAAAGTAGGCTACACCTGCTTTTGGCTCAAGCCATTTGCCTGCTTTGTAAATAAAGTCAAGCTTAATAATATCTTGTGCGCCCTTTACCCAAACAAGATTAAGTTGGTTACTTAATGAAAGTATCTCAGATTGGGGAAGGGTAAAAGAAAACTG
This sequence comes from Cytophagales bacterium, assembly GCA_025359125.1. Classification (GTDB taxonomy): domain Bacteria; phylum Bacteroidota; class Bacteroidia; order Cytophagales; family Cyclobacteriaceae; genus ELB16-189. The sequence continues at coordinate 172,542 of JANYHI010000063.1, read as the reverse complement.
CTTCTCAAAAGCAGGAGGAATTTTTCTGTCTAGCACCATTAGTCGGTTACAGATTCTTCTTCCTTGGCTTTAGTGGGAAGAACGTACATGATGGTGAAGCGAATGGTTTCGGCCAACGCATTTTCGCGCTTATTGGTAGGAACTAAATACGCCATATCAATCACAAAATTATCGTATTTGAAACCGACACCAGCCGATAAATATTTACGATTGCCTTTAGTTTGGTCTTCATAAAAATATCCAATTCTTCCTGCAAAAGTATTGTTGTACCAATACTCGACTCCACCTGAAATAGTAATTTCAGAAAGTTCTTCTTGCCAACCTCCCGGTGCATCCGAAAATGATCCGAAGATTCCATTCAACAAGGGTTTATTTCTGCTGCCCGGTACGGTGGTGGGCACCATTAGCTTATTAAAGTCAAGCGCAAAAGTTAACGTATTCATGGGATCTAATTCCATTTTATAGGCACCACCTAAGCGCAGGTTGGTGGGAATAAAATCTGCATTACTGGAGTTTGTATAATTAATTTTTGCTCCGATATTAGAAATGGAAGCACCTAATGAAAGCGTTGCGTTCTTCGATTCAAATGGTTTGGTATAGTAAACACCTATATCTGCAGCCACCGAATGTGCGGAGGTAGCATCGTTGTTATTTGAAAGCGCACCGGTTAGGTTTGAGTAAATGTACCTTAGCGTACCGCCTATGCTAAAATGATCGGTCAGTAACTGTGAGTAAGTTACATCAAGAGCCATTTCGCGTGGGTTATAATTTCCTAACGAAACATTATTTCCATCTCGCAATTGAATATCGCCTAAATCAAAATACTTAAGCGAAGCAGCAACAGTCTGCTCGCGATTAATTTTATAGAAACCCGATAGGTGCACGAGTTTCATATCGTTGATGATCTTGCCCAGCCAGGGAGTATAAGAAAGAGATGCACCGTATCCTTTATCAATAAAGGCTAACTTACCGGCATTCCAATAAGCGGAGTTGGCATCGGGTGAAGTTGCGACACCAACATCTCCCATACCAGCAGCGCGAGCATCGGGAGTGATCGTTAAAAAAGGTACGGCTGTGGTGATGTTTTTGTTGTTAGGGTCTTGGCCAATTATAACTCCACCGTTTTGGCCGTAGACCAACACGCCCGAGCTTATTAATGAGATTAATAACCAACTAGATTTATTCATACAAAGATTCTCGGTTTAAAGGTAATTAATTCAGTAAAATAAACTTGGCATTTTTTTCATTATTTGAGCCATCTAGCAGAGAACGAACAAACAGCCTTGCCACGTATAAACCATGCCCTAATTTTCCTCCGTTGGCTTCTTCTATATTCCATTCGGGTAGAATTACCTGATACGAACTTTCGGTAATGGTATAATCTTTCTCAAGCACCAGCTGACCAGCTAAATTATAAATTAATAAAGTTGCCTGTAGATCTTCGCCTGGCCTATTGTGAGTGAACCAAAACTTAGTGCCTGTTACCACCGGGTTGGGAAAATTAGTGAATTGCTCGATAGAGATTCCGTTTCCTTCAGTAACCACAAAATCTACTGATGATGTTTTACTATTATTATAAGTATCAGAAGCAGTAAGCGTAAGTGTGTGCTTGCCTTTTCGTAAGGTATCAAGCGGAAAAATAACAGTTCCTTTTTTAAAGTTATCTTGATTTGCCTCGTAATAATCGTTGACGATAAAGGTTTTAGTTCCATCTATTTTGGCAATGATATTATTTTGCGGATTGATAGACGAGGTGGAGATACCACTTTCATCAGAAAGCAGCGCAATCATTTTTGTATTCGATGCGGCAAGCCCACCAGATATAAAGGTAGTATCTCCCAAGAATAATTTTATTTGAGGCGGTGTGGTATCGGCCACAGGAGAAGGTTCGGTTCCTCCTATTTGTATATCGTTCGTATATCCAAAAGCATCTTCTCCGGTAGCAGCATGCGCGTAGTAACTTATTTTTCCTTTGTCTACCCCAGCAATAATATTTTGCGGCAGTACTAAGTCGAGTTGGAATGTACCATTTACAACGCTCGCACTTCCTTCAAATAATTTATTTGTTCGTTGAGTGTAGTTGTAAGGAGGAGAGGGCGGATTAACTACTTCATCTGCATCATTTAGTGTGCTTAAATTCTGCACTTTATCAAAAACAATTACTGTTACAGTTCCATTATAATCTAATCGTTTCGCTCCATTGGTTCTTATCTCTCCTTGAATGGTAACTTTTGAAAGAGATTTAAGTGTAGATGAACCAGAAGCTGTAGTAATATTTGTTGCAACCACCTGATTGGTTGACCAATTTAATTTTAGAGAAGGATCGCACAAGAGTGAAAAATTGCGATTAGCGGTTCCGCTGATACTATTATTTTTAGTCTCTCTGAATACAGAGCCAATATCTCGATAGCTATTATTTTGTTGAGTGAATAAGGAAGTATAAAATGCTTTGTTCAGAGTAAAGTTGGTGCTAGAATTAACTGGGCGTGCGGTAGTCACCAACCCAATTCCACCACCTTTCGGTTGAAATAACAAATGCTCTGCACTCGAAATAATGAATGGATCATCGTTGCGACCAAATTCGCATGTTGCCGTTACAAACAAAGGATATCGATTTGTATTTTTTAAATTAAGAACAGATGTTTCAGAAATGATCTGTTCTTGCATCCACACTTTTTCAGATCCGTGTCCGGTGTAGTTAACTATAGATTGCCCTTTACGAATGGCAAGATCTAATGTCTTTGATGCATCAGGACTATACTGACCTGTGTTTAAAGTAATTTGTTTATACGAACCAAGAAAAAGTCTGTTGGCATCAAATTCAGGATTGAGCTGATCGATCGTTTTAGCAAGCTGATTAGATTGATCTTGATGTAAACTTCCATCACCATCATCGGCAACAAACAAAATATTTTTTCTCCAAGCACCTGCACCTTTTGGCTCGATATCATAGGCAATTAATTTATCGACAACTGCTTTGGCTTCATCACTTGTTTTTACGGGCAACCTGCCTACGCCAACATCCATGGATGAGTTAGCCGCAGGATTTTCATTCCAATCTCCCTCATTGTCTTCTAACAATGCATAATAATCATCAGATGAATATGTTTCTAATGGGCTAAGTGAATTGACAGATTCGTATATCGGCACAAAATTGGTATTGTTGAATACTCTGTCTTTATAATCGTAAGAGCCTCTGCCAAACAGCAGTATATTTTTTAGTTGCGATCCAGATTTTTTATAAAGATCTCGGACAAAATCACGTATTGCAGTAAAGTCAGGTTTTCCACTTGCATATTCATGATAAATTTCATCGGTAGTTACCACTGCTGTTGTAATTCCTGATTTACTTTGACGATGAGCAGCTAACCGCTCTGCCTCTTTTTCAAAAGCAGGATGCGAAATAATAATCAATTGGGGAGGCGTGAGTGCATGTACATTCTGATTAGAAATTTTCTTTTCAAAAGTGGGGAGCGTAACATTATCTGGATTGAACACAACAAATTTTTTGAGTATATCTGTTGTTAGCGAGAATGTAAGTTTATCTCCATTCAATACTGTTGTTTGTGCATTTGCATTGGCAACGTCTGTAATATTCCACACATTACTTTTTGATGTAGCAGACGATATTTCAAAAGATGAAGTATTGTTGGATAAACTGTTAGAAGAGGTAAAGGCAGTTTGCGACCCATATTGTGCCAACTTTCTTTTGAAAGAGAAAAGAAAATAATCTAAGTACCCAACGGAAAGCCCAGCAGTAGTACCTCTGCTAAATTGATATTTAATATCTTGATTGCTTTGTGCAGCCGCGCCTACAGTGGTAGAATTTAATGAAACGGTGTCAATTCGTATTTGACCTTTTATTCCGTATTTATAATTAGGAATAGCCAACACGGGTTGGTCAAGAATTTGATTACTGTTAAAAAAAACTTTAAACGCACAATCGCTGATGGATTGTGCCATCACATGACTTGTAAATTTAAGCGGAGAGTTGGCCACAATTCCAGAAATATCAAACCGAATTGTGGCTTCTGTAGTAACATCAAACTGTTCGCCAAACCATTGGCGTCCAGATTTTAATAAATTGTATTTCTCAGTTTCGTAAAACGCAAAATCATCATACTCTTGAATAAGCGGAAACGAACCTGCTATATTTTGGTTAGTTCCAATTCTTTTGCCAGCGGAAGTTGCAATAGTCAAAAAGTAATAATTCTTGTCGGTAAATAAATTGTTCTCGTATTTAAATACTTGTCGTTGCAAATCGAAGTTAAATTTATCGGCTCCTTGGCCAAAAAAAAGAATAAAGTCTTCGCTATTAAATTTACCATCACCCTCTCCTGATACCGAAATGGAAATCTCTTGTAAATCTTGAATGCGGGGTTGACTGTTTGCCTGCGGCAACATGCCGGTTGAGCCCGTGTAAATTCGAATGTTTCGTGGATCTATTTGGTCTGGATTAATGCCTGCCTTTCTTAATAAATCGGCATTGATTTTATAAATTCCATCTGTTTCTACAGAGAATTTATACCAATCGCCTGAAGCCAGAACAGAGTTGGTCTGCGCATTTGCCAAAGGAATAAACCCTAGGCAAAGTACCCAAACAACTATTTTAATTTTTAGTATCAAGAATTATGATTTCGATTCGGGATCAACAGCTTTATTTACTAACGAAGCCAATATGTAAAGTAGTATAATCAATGGAATAGCACCTACCCGAAATATGGCTACTAACAATACGGATAAAGCAATAAAGGTAAACCGTATCTTATTATCTGCCCAACTGAAGTTTTTGAATTTGAATGCAAAAAACCGAATGGGAGACACCATAAGCCACGAGAAAATGATGGTGATAAAAATCAATAGCCAACTTTGGTGGAGCCAAACACTGGCCGTGCCTGTTAACAAAGGCAAGGACGTAATAAATAAAGTGTTGGAGGGTGTGTTTAATCCTTTAAACGAGTCTGATTGGGTTTCATCTACATTAAAAGTAGCCAGACGCAGAGCTGCACAAACTGCAATTAAAAATCCTACATACGGCAGCCAATCTACCGGAGATACCGGAACTAACATTTTGTACATTACCATTGCTGGTAGTAAACCAAAACTTACCATGTCTGCTAGCGAATCTAGCTCTTTGCCAATAGGTGAATTTACTTTTAGCCAACGGGCAGCAAAGCCATCGAAAAAATCAAAAACGGCTGCGGCCCAAACAAAATAGGCAGCAGGCACCGCCCTACCTTCTAGGCAATAAACTATTCCAAAACAACCGCAAACTAAATTACAACTGGTAAGAAAATTGGGAATGTGTTTTTTAATACTCACAGTTTAATTATTTGCTGATAGAATTTATTTTTTCAAACCAATGGCACAAAACGGATTATGGATTTTTTCGTGCCCAATGGTGGTGGTTGCTCCGTGGCCGGGATACACCGTAATATCATCTGGAAGGGTAAAAAGTTTTTGATGAATACTTTCTATCAGGGTTTGAAAATTTCCACCTGGCAAATCGGTTCTGCCAATGCTCTCTTCAAAAAGAACATCTCCACTAAATAGTTTCCTTTCAGGTTTATCATAGAAGCCTATGTGGCCAGGTGCATGGCCGGGTAAAAAGAGAATATCCCAAGCAACATTTCCGAATTTTAACTTTTCGCCCTCTGCTAAAAAAGCATCAGGCAACACTTCGCTATAATTTGGAAATCCATAGTTAGGTGCATACGATTTTACCGCACGCAAAACTTTTTCTTCTAGCGCGTGAATCAGAAAAGGTACTTTGTATTTTTCTTTTACAAAATGATTTCCGAGTACGTGATCGATGTGGCAATGGGTGTTGAGTAAGTATTTCACCATCAACTTTTGTTCGCTGATGAACTCGGTTAGCTCCGCGCACTCTTGAGAGCTGTAGCAACCCGGATCAATAATTACCGCTTCTCCGGTTTCGTCAAATGCCACGTATGTATTTTCGGCAAAGGCATTGAATGTAAAGGTTTGAATCGAAAGCATTTTTCAAAATTACAAAAACTTAGGTGCGTGGATTCATCCTCGAAAAAATAGACACTCAATAAAGAAAAGGATTGCTATTGGCTTCTGAAGCTCTAATTTTTAATTCTAAAGATGCCCATATGTAAACTTTTATAACTGATAATCAATTGTTTACAGACTTTTACTAAACATTGATTTAAAAATGAACACTGTTTATTATTTTTGCCCGTATAAGACGGTTAATTATGGGCGTAAAAGAAAGAAAAGAGCGAGACAAGGTTGAGATGAGGGATAAAATCCTGCAGTCTGCCCACAAGCTTTTTTTAGAAAAAGGTTTTGATCGCATTAGCATACGCAATATTGCCGAGGCGGTTGAGTACAGTCCCGCTACCATTTATCTCTATTTTAAAGACAAGAATGAAATTTTTCATGCCCTTCATCAACAAGGTTTTGGAATTTTAAATCAACATTTTCAGCCACTTGCACAGATTGCAGATCCTTTCGAAAGATTAAATAAAATGGGCAGTGCTTACATTCAATTTGCCACCACCAATCCTGATATTTATGAATTGCTTTTTATTCGTTCCGAACCAATGGAACACCTTGCTTCCTGCATGAATGATCAATGGATGGAAGGAGATCGCGCATTCGATGTACTCATCCACACCGTTACTGAATGCCAGCAGCATGGATATTTTAAAGGACTTGATCCTCAAAATATGGCTATGATGATTTGGAGTTTTATTCATGGCTTGTGTGCACTCGGCATTAGCAAGCACATTGCTCACGTAAAAGAAGCGCGCGATAATCAATTGGTAGTAGATGCAATTATGGCCGATACTTTTTCAACATTTCAATCTGTATTGGAAAAACTAAAGGATTAAAAAAATTTGATCCAACACTAAACACTGTTAATTGAATTAACGATGAATATTAAAATTGTCATTCTGTTTCTATTTCCGATTGCCCTGTTCTCTAATAGCACAATGGCACAATCTCCGATTTTAGAAAATTATATTCAGGAAGGATTGAAGAGCAATCTTCAATTAAAACAAGAGCAACTTAATTTTGAAAGGAGCGAGCAAAGTCTGCAGCTTTCGCGAGCGCTCTTTCTGCCGCAGGTTTCTGCTATTGGAAACTATACACTAGCAGGTGGTGGTCGTAAAATTCAATTTCCTGTTGGCGATTTATTGAATCCGGTTTACTCAACGCTCAACCAACTTACCAACACCAACAACTTCAGGTCTATCTCCAATGTTGATATTCAATTTTTGCCAAATGATTTTCACGAAACAAAAGTGCGCGTTATTCAAAATATTTTTAACCCCGATATTTATTTTGCCTACAAAGCTCAAAAGGAATTAACTACCGTGCAGCAAGCACAGAAGAAGGCGTATGAAAACGAATTAAAGTTTAACATTAGCTCTGCCTACTATCAATATTTGCAAAGTGAAGAAGGTGGCATCATTTTAAAAAAGACAAAAATAGTATTGAATGAAATCTTAAAAATAAATCAACACCTGGTGGCGAATGCAAAAGCTACAAAAGATGTTGTACTCAACACCGAATACGAACTCAGCAAAATCGATCAGCAGATTGCAGAGAATGCAAAGAATAATCAGGTAGCAAAAGCCTATTTTAATTTTTTATTGAATCGCGATTTAAGCCAAGAAATAATTCGCGACTCTACTATTCTTTCATCAACAACCTCTCACGAGCTGTCGATCAACCAACTTACTTCTCAAGCTTTGCAACAACGGCAAGAGTTAAAACAATTAGAAGGTGGCATTCGCGCGAATGAGCAACTGGTTGGTTTGCAAAAAGGAAACGCTTTTTTACCCAAGCTTAACGCAGTAGGCGATATTGGCTACCAAGGCTTTCAATACAAGTTTGATAACCCTCAACAATTTTATTTAGTACAATTTGGTTTGAGTTGGGATCTCTTTAAAGGAGGAGAGAAGCGCACAAAAATTCAGCAAGCGCGAATTGACCAGCAGGTGATGGAAAACAGAATGGATCAATTAAAAAAACAAATTGAACTGCAAGTAATTCAAGCGCATTATGAATTAGAAACTGCACGCATTGCGTTGCAAGCATCTCAAAGCGGAGTGAAAAGCACGGAGCGATCATTCCAAATCATACAATCAAAATATGCTGAAGGCCAGGCGATTTTATTAGAATACCTCGATGCACAAAATAAGTTAACTACTTCGCGCTTAACGCAATCGATCAATTACTATGAGCTGCTTCGTAAAGAAGCTTCTCTTCAAAAAACGATAGCAACTCTTTAAAAAATATTTATGAGCAGCACCTACCGAACTGTACAGCATATCTTACAAAAAGAATTATTAGTACCAGTCAAGAAGATCAAGTCAGCGCAAAGATTTACATCTGACTTGGGCTTATCTACTTTCGAACTAAATGTACTTCTCTATTTTGTGGAGGAGAAATATCAGGTGAATATCTCTAACACTCAGGTAGATTTCACTGTAAAAGAATTGATCACTACGATTGAAGACTCAACTAAGGACACTTCTAAAAACCCATTCTCATAACCTCAATCCTTCCCTTCTCTAAAAGAGAAGGATGAGAGAAGTTTTTAGAGAACCGTTAATCTATAAATTTAAAAAAACCTATATGAAAAAGTCTTTTATATTTTTCTTTCTCATGCTAACAATTGGGTTGGTTTCTTCCTGTGGAAAAAAAGAAACAGCGAGCACTACTAAAACTTTTATTGACGAATCAGCAATTGCTATTAAACTTACTGCCGTAGAGGTAGGAGATTATAATTTGCCTATAGCAAGTTCCGGATTGATCAGCACCGAAACAGAATCACGACTTTCTTTTAAAGTGCCGGGTATTATCACCAGAATTTTTGTGAAAGAAGGTGATGCCATCATGAAAGGACAACTTTTGGCATCATTGGATTTAACGGAGATAGATGCACAGGTTAGTCAGGCAAAAAATAGTTTAGACAAATCGAAGCGCGATGTAGATCGCAGTCAGCGATTGCTAAAAGATTCTGCAGCTACGCTCGAACAATTTCAAAATTTGCAAACGACCTATAATGTAGCGCAAGAAAGTTACCGGATTGCCTCTTTCAATAAACAGTTTTCAACTATTCACGCACTTTCCTCCGGCAGGGTGATCAAGAAATTTGCAAATGAAGGAGAGTTGGCTTCAGCGGGTTCTCCTATTTTAATTGTTAACACGGCTTTGCAAAACGATTGGATTGTAAAGGTGGGTTTGCCCGATGTGGATTGGGTGCGAGTTAGAAAAAATGATAAGGTGAAAATTACGACAGACGCATATTCAGAAGTTGAATTAAGTGGAGTTGTTATTGCAGTTAATGAAGGTGCGGAATTAGTGACGGGTCTCTATCAGGTTGAAATAAAAGTGAATCCGGGTAACCGAAAGCTAGCCTCTGGTTTATTTGCAAAAGTTACTATCACACCAACAGGTGCTTCTAAGTTTTGGAGTGTGCCCATTGAATCAATCGTAGAAGGGCAAGGGAAAATGGCTCATGTGTTTGTGTTGAGTGAGAATCAAAAAAAAGTTAAAAAAATTAAAGTAGAGGTAGCCTATCTCGAAAATAAAAAAGCATTTATCACTAAGGGGCTAGAAGATGTAAAAGAAGTAATTACAGCGGGCTCTGCATTTCTTACGGAAAATTCAACTGTTACGGTTACTCAAAAATAATTAGTTATGCGGATAGCAGAATTTTCAGTTAAAAACTACCAGTTTACGCTTATCATTTTTGCGCTGCTATTGGTAATGGGTTTAAATTCACTCATCAATATGCCGCGAGGCGAAGATCCTGAGTCGGAATCTCCGAGTTATTCTATCGTAGTGGTCTATCCGGGTACAAGCCCCGAAGACATGGAAAAACTCATTGTCGATCCGGTTGAAAAGAGAATTAACGAATTGGATGATATCAAGCGGTTGACATCAAATGTGAATGATGGGCTGGCTGTTTTCCGTGTGGACTATAAATTTGAATCTGATATTGATGAGAAATATCAAGAAATTGTGCGAGAGATAAATTCTTTGCGGGCAGAGTTGCCTCAAGATATTTACTCCATCACGCTACAGCGTTTCTCGTCTACTGATGTAAGCATTTTGCAATTAGCTTTTATTTCAGAGACCGCATCTTTTCGCGAGTTGCAGGATAAGGCCGAAGTATTAGAAGGTCAATTAGAAAAAATTAAGAGTTTAAAAAGAATTGAAATCTCCGGCTCTCCTGAAGAACAAGTGCGTGTGTCTTTGAATATCGAAAAGATGGCGCAGAATAAAATTTCGGTTAATGCCGTGCTGGCAGCTTTACAAAGTGAGAACGTAAATATTCCCGGGGGTAAAATTCAAATGAATACCCGCACTTTTAATATTAAAACGAGTGGCGAGTATAAAAGCTTAGATGAAATTAAAAATACAATTGTTTATTCTGCCAACGCTCGCCTATCGGATGGACAGGGAAAAATTGTTTACCTGAAAGACATAGCCGATGTGCAAAGTACTTACGAAACGCAAACGCATATTGTTCGACTGAACGGTTACAGAGCTATCTTACTAAACGCAAGCCAGAAGGATGGCCAAAATATTTTTAGTGTAGACGATCAGGTATCTCCGGTGTTAGAGAAATTTGAAAAGGAACTTCCTTCGCATATTAAGATGGTTAAAAATTTTGATCAGGCTAAGAGTGTTCAAAAAAGATTAACACGGTTTGCAAAGGATTTTATCATAGCAATTTTGTTAGTGTCAATCACATTGTTGCCGTTGGGTACGCGTGCTGCCTTAGTAGTAATGATTTCCATTCCGCTTTCCATTTTCACGGGGTTATTCTTGTTAGACTTAGTAGGCTTTACAATTAATCAATTAAGTATTGTCGGGCTGATTGTCGCCTTGGGAATTTTAGTAGACGACTCTATTGTAGTAGTTGAGAATATTGAAAGATACTTGAGGGCTGGTAAATCAAGAATGGAAGCATCCATTGAAGCTACCAAGCAAATTGGTTTAGCCGTTTTAGGTTGTACTGCTACGTTGATTTTAGCATTTCTACCTTTAGTATTTTTACCTGAGGCAGCAGGAGATTTTATTCGCAGTCTACCGATGGCGGTAATTTTAACGGTGCTCGCTTCTTTGTTCGTATCGTTAACCATCGTTCCCTTCTTGGCAAGTCGCTTGTTAAAAACACATTCATCGCCAGAAGGAAATATTTTCTTGCGTGCATTAAAGAAAATAATCAGCGGCACCTATACAAAAGTGCTACACTGGTCACTCCGCCACACATGGGCAACTTTAGCCATTACCTTGGTTCTTTTCATTGGCAGTTTAGGATTATTTAAGGTGGTAGGCTTTAGTTTATTTCCGCGCTCAGAGAAGCCTCAATTTTTAGTAAACATCGAAACACCCAATAGTACCAGCATTGATGAAACTGATCGCATTGCACGCTATGTGGAGGAAGAGTTAAAAAAGGAAAGCGACATTGTTTACATCACCACCAACGTGGGAAAAGGAAACCCTAGAATTTATTACAATGTGATTCAGCGAAATGAGTCTAGTAACTTCTCACAATTTTTTGTGCAGACGAAAGAAATATCGCCCCAGAAGAAAACAAAACTGATTGATAAGTTGCGAGAAAAATTCTTCTTTTACCCAAATGCTAAAATAGAAGTAAAAGATTTTGAGCAAGGCCCACCACTAGAAGCGCCTATTGCCATTCGTGTGTTTGGCGAGAACCTCGATTCGTTGCGAGCTATTTCGATGCAGGTAGAAGACATCATTAAAAAAACTAGTGGAACAATTTATGTGAACAATCCTTTGGCCAATCAGCAAACTGATTTACGTGTAAAAATTAACAAAGAGAAGGCGGGGCAGTTGGGTGTGCAGATTAGTGATATTGATAGAGCTATTCGTTTAGGAATTGCAGGATTGAATGTTGGTAAATTTACTCCGGGCGAGGGAGAAGATGAAATCAACATCAACGTTACGCTGCCAAAAAATAATTTTGCCGGCTTCGATGTTTTCAACACAATACAGATAAACTCGGTTACTGGTAATGCCATTCCATTGCGGCAATTAGCAACAGTAGAATTTGAAACAGGACCGAACCTGATTCGTCATTATAACAAATCGCGATATGCAACCGTTACTTCATTTGTAAAAAGTGGTTTCTTGTATGAAGTCGTGACGAGTGATGTTATTAAGAAACTGAACGCATTTCCCTTCCCGAAAGGATATTACTATATGGCCGCAGGCGAAGTAGAAAATAAGCAAGAATCTTTTGGTGGGTTAACAACCATTATTTTGATTACCGTTTTTGGTTTTATTGCTGTGCTGGTATTAGAGTTTGGAAATTTTAAAAGCACCCTAATCGTATTATCCGTAATTCCTCTGGGCGTGATTGGCGCAGTTACCATGTTATTTTTAACGGGCAATCCGCTATCATTTGTTGCAGTCGTTGGCTTAATTGCCTTAGCGGGAATTGAAGTGAAGAATTCGATTTTACTAGTTGATTTTACGCACCAACTTCGCGAGCGTGGTGTGGAATTAAATGAAGCCATCGAGAAAGCTGGAGAGATTCGCTTCGTGCCAATTGTACTAACTTCATTAACTGCTATTGGAGGATTGATTCCATTAGCCATTGAAGGCAACCCATTGTATTCTCCGCTTGCGCTGGTAATTATTGGCGGATTGATCAGCTCTACATTATTATCTCGGTTGGTTACCCCAGTGATGTATAAATTATTGCCACCGAGAGTAGAAGTAATTGGCGAAAAGCCAGGAGACATTCCCTTGTCTTGATTACTTACTTCTGGATTTTATGGATTAGCAGAGCAAATATTTATTTCACCACATCTTCGGTACAAACATTTTAAGAAGGCAACGGTTACACATTCAACAAATGAAAGTTAGATTTCCTCATTTCTCGCCTATGGGAATTGTAGAAAAATAAACTTGGCACTTTTCAGGAAATCCGCGATCATTGTGGATCACTCACCAGATGAAATTTATTTTTTCATTTTATAAAACAATCAATGCGCTTAGTTTAGATGTGGCATTGGGCGCCATGATATGTGCTTGTTTTTTCGCAAAGCATTTTATGATAACTATTTTGCCGCAAGGAATAGCAATATTGGGTCTAACGGTTTGGATTATTTATACAGTAGACCATTTAGCGGATGCGAAAAGAGTAACGCATACCGCATCCATGTTTCGTCATCAATTTCATCAAAAATATTTTATATCACTTTCAGTGGTAGTCGCAATCGCTGCCTGGGCAGAATTTATTCTCTTATTTTTTATTAGAGAAAAATTATTTTTCGCAGGCCTTGTAGTTGGCTTGCTAACATTTATTTACATTTTATTTAATCGCTGGTTTTTATATGTGAAAGAATTAGCCGGTGCCTTGCTATACTGCACGGGCATCTTTTTGCCAACTTTTACTTTTCAACAAAAACACTTTCTTATTTTTGACTGGATTGTGGTTGTTCAATTTTTTTTGATTGTGTTTATTAACCTAATCCTCTTTTCATGGATGGATTACCATCAAGATAAAAATGATCGTCACACTTCTTTGGCCCTACAAATTGGAAAGGAAGGTGCGGGGATGATTTTGAAGATTTTGTTTTTATTGATCTTTAGTCTAACCAGCTATACTTTTTTTGTGGTGCCACGTCTCGGCTTGATGTACTTGTTGATGGTACTTGTCTTGTTGATGCTGTTTTTATTTCCAAAATATTTTAAGAAACAAGCCAAGTATCGGTTTTTAGGAGATGCGATTTTCTTTTTTCCAATTTTATTCTTGTGACATGAGTAAGGGGTTTGATCGGATAGCGCCTATCTATGATTCACTCGCCCGATTTATTTTTGGATCTTCTATCGTTCAATCGCAGATCTGCTTTCTTTCTAACCTAAAGGATTGCAAAACTATTTTAGTGTTAGGTGGCGGCACAGGTTGGTGGCTCAGTGACCTACGATCTCTTAATCCCAATTCCAGAATCGTGTTTATTGACCAATCGACAGTTATGTTGAAGTTGGCGCAGCAGAAGATAAAAGATGATCACATTATTTTTATTAGAGGATCAGTTGATGAGATTCCACAAAGCGAAAAGTATGATGCAGTAATATTGTACAACTACATGGATCTATTTTCAAATGAATCTCTTTCCTTGATTCTAAATCAAATTAAGATAAAAACGGAGAAGGACTCTTTATGGCTAATAGCAGATTTCGTTAGTGAAAAGCTGTGGCATAAGGTATTTCTACGGGTAATGTATTTGTTCTTTTATTTTTTTGCGGGCTTAACTACACAAACACTTCCTGATTGGAAAGAGCAACTTGCTAAAATAAGTTTACGGCAAGTTAAATGTCAGAGATTTTATAGCGGCTTTATTCACAGTTGTTTATTTCAATTCTCGTATTAACGTTTTACAGCAATAGGCGCAGCCAAGCAACTCTCAGGAATTTTAAAAGCATCGCACAACGGAACTGCCTCTTGCCTGATATCCCAACACAATTGATTTACCAATTTGCGAATGGCTTTTGTCTTCGAGCCTTCCATGTATCCACTTTCCAAATACCAACCTTTATTTTTTTCTATCTGCGAAAGCGCGAACAATTGACAGAGTTTTGTTAAAACGGTTTTACATCCGGCATCTTTTGTTTCATGAATTTGCTCAATAAATTTTTCAAGAATTACACGTTCTACATGAGCAAGACCCACTTGCACTAAGTGGTGTTGGCTTACGTTAAAGGCATCAAATGAATCCATGCCGCTACCGATATGTTTTTTTAATCGTTGGGCAGCCGAAACCAAAATATCTCGCTCACGATGTTTAAAAGCTTCCAATTGAAACTCAAAATTTAATAGATGTTCTTCATCTGTATTGCGCGTGAAGAATGGATTTAATTCTGTTAGTGACGAAGATGCCTGCTCTGCAACAAAGTTAAGAATGCCGAACATACCCATGTTGCTAAATTCTTGTTTGAATTCTGTTAACCTACTTTTTGCGACTAGTTGAAGCAGCACTGTATTGTCGCCCTCAAAAGTGGTGTAAATATCAGTGTCATTTTTTAGTCTCTCGATTCTGTTTTCAGAGAGGTATCCTTTTCCCCCACAGCACTCGCGGCATTCTTGCAAGGTAGCTGTTGTATTCCACGTTGCGAATGCTTTCAGTCCGGCAGCAAGCGCTTCAATCTCTTGCATGTCTTCTTCTTTTCTGTTTATAAACCGATGTGTTAAATATTGCAACGAGAAGTGAAGAGCGTATGCATTTGCCAGCAAAGGCATGAGCCTCCGTTGGTGTGTTCTATAATTTAAGATTGGAATTTCCGAGCCTCCTTCTGGCCCAAATTGTTTTCGCTTATCACTATAACGAATTGCAATAGTCAAACCCGATTTGGAAGCACTCAATCCAGAACGAGGAATTCCAATTCGCCCACCCACTAGGGTACCTAACATAGTAAAGAACCTACGATTGTCGCTGGATATAGAACTTTCAAATTTCCCTTCAGCATTGATGCATGCAAAGCGGTCTAGTAAATTTTCTGCTGGCACTATTACTTGATTAAAGTGAATCTTTCCATTATCCACTCCATTCAATCCCATTTTGTGTCCGCAATCTTCAATGGTTACACCTTGCAACGTCTTTCCGCTTTTATCACGAATGGGAACAAGCACGGCACTTACTCCATAATCTTTTCCATCAATGATAAGCTTAACAAATGTGGTTGCCATTTGTCCGTGCAAAGCGGCATTGCCGATGTATTCCTTTTTAGCCGCTTCGTGTGGTGTTTGTATCACAAGGCTTTTTGTTGCGTGATTATAGGAAGCTGTTGTTTCAATTCCCTTTACATTCGAGCCATGCCCCGTTTCAGTCATAGCAAAACATCCAGGCAATTCTAATGTGCCAATTTGCTTTAAATATTTTTTGTGATGTTTTTCTGTTCCTAAAAAATAAACACTCATTCCAAATAGCCCGAACTGCACGCCAAACTTTACCACCAAACTCAAGTCATGATAACTTAATGTTTCCATGATGGTGAAATATTTTTCCATATCGGCTTGTCCGCCATATTCTTTTGGATAGGCCATGGCACCAAAACCTTGCTCGGCTAATTGTTTACACCATTGCAAAATCTTTTCGCGATAAGCAGTAAGGTTATCCGTTTCCAGATATTTGAATTCAGGATCAGCAATTACCGCTTTAACTTTTTTGATAATATCTGATTGATTGCCTTCTAAAATTTTTGAGAGAGCCTCAACATTAAAAGTTGATTGCGTGCTATGTTGCTCGGTGAGAGTTGATCTCTTTTCAGGATAGAATTGATATACTACTTCACCTTCAATTAAACCTAACGTTTCGTCAATAGATGAAAGAGATTGTTTTACGGTTGTTAGTTCTCCGTTTAAAATTTTCGAAGAATGTAGTTGAGCTAATGCAATACCAATATCTACCAACTTAGGGTTAGAAGAGGTAGGTATCGTATCCAATGCTCGCCTGATTTCCGTTAACCAATCTCTATACTCATCTGGAGAAGGCGGTAAGGCTGGATTAATTTGTTTGAGAAGAAATGTTTTCTCCTGATCGGTTAACCACTGCTGTTTATCTACTAATTCCTTAATCGTTTTAATTTCGCTCGGTGTTAACACGGCATCACTCCATACCATATAAATGATGGGTAAGAAAATATGAAGCGTAGGATTTGATTTTACGAATTCTGAAGTAAGCATAGCAGGAGAGATTAATTTTTTAAAATTAGCGAATAGTTTCCCTTGATCAATGAAGCTAAAATGAATACATTACTATTCAAAATAAATTTTGATCACATGAAAACATCACTCTTTTTGGTTGTATTACTACTAATAATATCTTGTAAAAAGCAAGAATATGATGTAGTTATCCGAGGCGGAACAGTTTATGATGGTTCTGGAAAACCTGGTGTTATTTCTGATGTTGGAATTAACAAAGATACGGTTGCCATAATAGGAGATTTATCTAATGCTGTAGGCAAGAAAGAGATTGATGCAAAAGGATTGGCAGTTGCTCCTGGCTTTATCAATATGTTAAGTCATTGCGAGGTTTCTCTTTTGTTCGATGGGAATTCACAGAGTGATATTAGGCAAGGTGTTACACTTGAGGTATTGGGCGAAGGATCGATGGGCCCGATGAATGAACAAATGAAACGCGATGATGAAGAAGCCATGAAGCATGACCCAGATTGGGAGTATAAGATTGATTGGACTACACTCGGAGAATATTTAAGTGGGTTAGAAAAAAAGGGAATCAGTCCGAATGTAGCTTCTTTTGTAAGTGCCATCACAGTAAGAGTTCACGAATTGGGTTATGCTAATCGTGCACCTTCGGCAGAAGAGCTTGAGCGGATGAAGGCGTTAGTAAAGCAAGCGATGGAAGAAGGCGCAATGGGCGTAACTTCTGCATTGATTTATGCCCCTGCTAATTATGCAAGCACGGAAGAGTTAATTGAGTTGAGTAAAGTGGCATCCTCTTACGGAGGAATGTACATTGCTCATATTCGCAGCGAGGGCAATTCTATTTTGGAAGCAGTAGATGAAACGATTCGCATTGCGCGCGAAGCAAATCTACCAGCCGAGATTTATCATTTAAAGTTTAGTGGTAAAGACAACTGGAATAAATTTGATTCAGTTACTGCAATGATTGACAAGGCTAACAAAAACGGATTAAAAATTACAGCAGACATGTACACCTACACGGCAGGCGCCACAGGTTTGGATGCGGCCATGCCACCTTGGTTGCAAGAAGGCGGCATTAAAGAATGGATTAAGCGAATGCAAAACCCTGTGATGAGAAAGAAAGCATTACAAGAAATGAGAACACTTACTAATAAATGGGAAAATCTGATGATGCTTGCAGGAAGTTTTGATAAAGTGTTGTTGATGGGTTTTACGAACGATTCTTTGCGCAAGAATTTTACTGGCAAAACGCTTGCCGAGGTTTCTAGAATTTATGGAAAATCTCCTGAAGAAACCGCCATGGATTTGGTGATAACCGATGGAACACGAGTGGGTACCGCCTATTTCTTAATGACAGAAGAAAATGTGAAAAGGCAAATCCAACTTCCATACGTCAGCTTTGGTTCAGATGCGGAATCTTCAACTGCATCTGGTAATTTTTTGAAGACTCCAACACATCCGCGTGCCTATGGAAATTTCTCTCGCCTCTTAGGAAAATATGTGAGAGACGAAAAAGTAATTCCGTTAGAAGAAGCCATCCGCAGATTAACCTCACTGCCGGCATCGAATTTAAAAATTAAAAAGCGTGGTTCTGTAGTAGCTGGCTATTTTGCTGACCTTGCCATTTTCGATCCATATAAAATTGCCGATCACGCCACTTTTGAAAATCCACATCAATACAGCACGGGCATGGTTCACGTATTTGTAAACGGAACGCAGGTATTAGAGAATGGAGAGCACACCAATGCAAAGCCTGGGAGAGTGGTAAGAGGGCCAGGATGGAAGAAATAATTTATATTTAGAAGGCATGAAAACTTATTTCCTGTTACTGCTTTTAATTGGATTTAATTTTTCGTTTGCTCAAGAGTGGATTCGCCCATTTAAAGAAGCAGAGGAAGCCTACAAGCAAAAAGATTATCCGCATTTTTATGCAAAGATGAAGGAAGCCAATCATCTGCATCCTTATCATCAGGGGTTATGGTATCAATTAGGAGTAGCCGCAGCGTTGAACAACAAAGAGAAGGAAGCAATTGTGTGTTTGAAAAAAGCAATTTTAATCAATGCGGATTTTAAATTGGAAGGCGTGCCGGATTTGCAATCGTTAACCAAAAATAAAGAATGGAGTCGACTACTAGAGCTCCAAAAAAAGTGGAAGCAAGCTGTTGTTCATTCTAAAGAAGCATTCGTAATAAAAGATAGGCAGCTTCATGCTGAGGGAATTGATTATGATCCGCGAGAAAAGATTTTTTATCTGGGCAGCATCCATAAACGCAAAATCATAAAAGTAAAAGAAGGGGTTGTAACAGATTTTTGCCAGTCGGGAGTAGATGGTCTTACAAGTACGCTAGGGATTAAAGTCGATGTAAAGCAAAATGTTTTGTGGGCATCTTCTTCGCCTATGCCAGAGATGAAGAATTATGATACACTAACCCGCTCGGCTGTTTTCAAGTTTGATTTATCTTCCGGTAAGGTTCTTAAAAAATATGAATTGCCGCATCCATACAAAACATCTGTTTTTGGAGATTTGATCTTAGATAAGAATGGTAAGCCTTACATCTCAGATAGCAAGAATAACATTGTCTGGACTTTGAATCTTAAAACAGATCAACTCGAGATTTTTTATACATCAAAAGAGTTCTGGAATATTCAAGGCATTGCCTTCAACGAAAGTGAAAGCCAGCTTTTTATTTCAGATTATATTAAAGGCGTCTTTAAACTCGATGTTGCCCGAAAGCAGTTGATTTCAGTAGGGGCAAGTGAGGAAGTGTCGTTAAAGGGGATTGACGGGATATATTTTTATAAGGAATCTCTACTAGCCATTCAAAATGGAGTGGTGCCCTTGCGCTCAACTCGTTATTATTTAAATTCAAAACAAGATGCAATAACCAGTTATAAAATTATTGATAGGGCTCATGTCGCATTTAATGAGCCTACTCTTGGAGTAATAGTAGGGAAAAACTTTTATTATATAGCCAATAGCCAATGGGGCGGTTATGATCAGAATTCTAAGATAAAACCAAGCGAACAGCTTCAAGATATTATAATCCTCAAATACCATATCGATGGGCTTTAGAATTTTATTGGTTACATAAGTATTCCATTACTTTTCTAATCCAAATAAGTCTGACTTCACATTATTATATAATATTTCAACGAGGTTATCTCAAAAAATTGATTTGCTCTACCTTTTGCATGATTGAGGTTTTTAAATACCTTTGCAGTCCTTATTTTTAAAAGGTTTAAAAAGAAAATATAAATGCCTACCATTCAGCAACTTGTAAGAAAAGGAAGGGTGAAACTGACTTTTAAGTCAAAGTCTCCAGCCCTTGATTCATCGCCTCAGCGCAGGGGCGTTTGTACACGTGTGTACACTACAACCCCTAAAAAGCCAAATTCTGCAATGAGAAAGGTTGCCCGTGTGCGCCTTACCAACCAGAAAGAGGTGAACGCTTATATCATGGGCGAGGGACATAATCTACAAGAACACTCCATCGTATTGGTGCGGGGTGGTCGTGTTAAAGATTTGCCTGGGGTTCGTTATCATATCGTTCGTGGTGCATTAGACACTGCAGGTGTTAGCGGTCGTAAGCAAAGTCGTTCGAAATATGGCGCAAAACGTCCAAAAGCAGGTGCGGCAGCCGCTGCTGCGAAAGGAGCGCCAGCAAAAGGAGCGCCCGCAAAAAAGAAATAAAGCATTCAAAATAGTTATCCATGAGAAAGTCAAAACCTAAAAAGAGATATCTTCTTCCTGATCCTAAATTCAGCGATACGCTAGTAACTAAGTTCGTTAATTATATGATGAACGATGGCAAGAAGAGCATTGCTTATAACATTTTTTATGATGCTATTGAGCAAGTAGAGAAAAAAGCAGGAGGCGAAAATGGTTTAGAAGTGTGGAAACGCGCGATGAATAATGTAATGCCTGGTGTAGAAGTGAAAAGCCGTAGAGTAGGAGGGGCAACTTTTCAGGTTCCGGTTGAAATTCGCCCAGAGCGCAAAATCAACTTGAGCATTAAATGGTTGATTGACTATGCGCGTGCGCGTGGTGAAAAAACTATGATGGATAAATTAGCAGGAGAAATTCTGGCCGCTTCTAAAGGTGAAGGTGCTGCTATTAAGAAGAAAGATGATACTCACCGCATGGCAGAAGCAAACAAAGCATTCTCTCATTTCAGATTCTAATCCCAATCATAACCCACAAATCAAAAATTAAGGAATGGCAAGGGATTTAAAGTATACAAGAAATATTGGTATTGCTGCGCACATTGACGCTGGTAAAACAACTACCACAGAGCGTATTTTATACTACGCTGGTGTTAACCACAAAATTGGAGAGGTGCATGATGGTGCCGCTACAATGGACTGGATGGCGCAAGAGCAAGAGCGTGGTATCACTATTACTTCTGCTGCTACCACGGTTTATTGGAAATATAGAAAGAACGATTATCACGTTAATATTATCGATACTCCCGGTCACGTAGATTTTACCGTTGAAGTAAATCGTTCATTACGTGTATTAGATGGCCTAGTGTTCTTGTTTAGTGCAGTTGATGGTGTTGAGCCGCAGTCAGAAACAAACTGGCGCCTTGCCGATAATTATAAAGTAGCACGTATCGGTTTCGTTAATAAAATGGATCGGTCGGGTGCAGACTTCCTAGGCGTGTGTAAGCAAGTGAAGGAGAAGCTGGGTAGCAAAGCCGTGGCACTTCAATTGCCGATTGGTGCAGAAGATCAATTTAAGGGTGTTATTGACCTTATTAACAACCGTGGTATAATCTGGAATGAGGATGACAAAGGAATGACTTTCAAGGAAGTTCCTATCCCGGCAGACATGGTGGAAGAAGCCCATGAGTACCGCGAGAAGTTGTTGGAGGCTGTGGCTGAATATGACGAAACGCTAATTGAAAAATTCTTTAACGATCCTAATTCAATAACAGAACAGGAAATTCTGACGGCATTGCGTAAAGCAACTATCGACATGAAAATTGTTCCGATGGTATGCGGCTCTTCTTTCAAAAACAAAGGAGTACAAACCATGTTGGACTATGTGATGGAGTTACTTCCTTCACCGTTAGATAAAGATATTATTGTTGGCACAAATCCAGATACTGACGAGCCTGTTGAAATTCGCCCTGACGAAAAAGAACCGTTCGTAGCATTGGCGTTTAAAATTGCAACTGATCCATTCGTAGGTCGTTTGTGTTTTATTCGTGCTTACTCGGGTGTGTTAGAGTCAGGTTCTTATGTGTACAACACAAGAACAGAATCGAAAGAAAGAATTTCTCGTGTATTTCAAATGCACGCCAATAAGCAAAATCAAATAGACCGACTGCCAGTAGGAGATATTGGTGCGGTAGTTGGTTTCAAAGATATTAAGACTGGCGATACGCTTTGTGATGAAAAGCGCAAAGTAGTTCTTGAGTCAATGGTATTCCCTGAGCCAGTTATCGGTTATGCTATCGAACCTAAGAAACAGGTAGATGCCGATAAGTTGGGTATGGCTATCGCCAAGTTGGTGGAGGAAGATCCAACGCTTCGTGTCAACACTGATCACGAAACGGGACAAGTTATTCTTCGCGGAATGGGAGAACTTCACTTAGAGATTATCATCGATCGATTAAAGCGAGAATTTAAAGTAGAGATTAACCAAGGTGCACCTCAGGTGGCTTACAAAGAATCGCTTACCAAGTCTGTTGAACACAAAGAGGTCTACAAGAAACAGACTGGTGGTCGCGGTAAGTTTGCCGATATCGTATTCGAAATTGGACCGCGTACGTTAGAGGAAGGAGATAAACCAGGTCTTGAATTTGAAAATGATATTGTGGGTGGTGTTATTCCACGCGAATTTATTCCTGCTATCCAAAAAGGATTTGAGCAATCAATGGTTAATGGCCCGTTAGCTGGCTACCCAATTGATAATATGAAAGTGAGATTGTTCCACGGATCTTTCCACGATGTTGACTCTGACTCTTTATCATTTGAGTTAGCAGCTAGAATTGGATTCAAAGAGGCCGCGCGTAAATGTGCTCCTCAATTGTTAGAGCCAATCATGGGTGTGGAAGTTATTTCTCCAGATGAGTACACTGGTTCTGTAACAGGTGATTTGAATAGAAGAAGAGGTATCATGAAGGGAATGGATACACGAGGAGGAGCACAAGTGATTAAGGCCGATGTGCCTTTGTCAGAACTTTTTGGATACATCACTGAC
Organism: Cytophagales bacterium; assembly: GCA_025359125.1. Classification (GTDB taxonomy): domain Bacteria; phylum Bacteroidota; class Bacteroidia; order Cytophagales; family Cyclobacteriaceae; genus ELB16-189. The sequence continues at coordinate 149,641 of JANYHI010000063.1, read as the reverse complement.
TTAAGAACATTGACCTCGGGTCGTGCCTCAGCCACACTAACATTTGCGCACTACTCACCCGTGCCACGGAACTTAGCTGATAAAGTAATTGAACAAGTAAAAGGCGCTGTTGCCAAATAAATATCTAAAAGACGTTTAGATCATGAGCCAAAAAATTAGAATCAAATTAAAATCGTACGATCACAACTTGGTAGACAAGTCATCTGAGAAAATTGTGCGTGCTGTAAAAGCAACAGGTGCTGTAGTAAGCGGGCCAATTCCTCTTCCTACTGAAAAAGAAATATTCACCGTACTTCGCTCGCCACACGTAAACAAAAAAGCGCGTGAGCAATTTCAACTTTGCACTTATAAGCGTGTGGTTGATATCTACTCAAGCAGCACTAAAACCATTGATGCTTTAATGAAGCTTGAATTACCTTCTGGCGTAGACGTAATTATTAAATAATTTAGAATAAACATATTCAAAACATCCTGGTCATTAATTGATCAGGATGTTTTGTTTTATAGTGACCCCGAGCCAGTAGACTCTCAACTAAAAACTTTGAACTTTATACTTTAAAATGGCATTACTCGAAAAATCGTTGAGTGTAAAAAAATCTACTTTACCAGGCGCAGGTAGAGGTTTATTTACAAAAGTAGCCATAGCTAAAGGCACTCGCATAGTTGAGTATAAAGGCAAATTGGTTACTTGGAAGGAAGTAGAGAAAATGGCTGATGATAGAAACGGCTATGTCTTTTTCTTTAACAGCAAGAATTGCATCGATGCATGGCAAACAAAAAAATCAGTTGCTCACTTCGCCAATGACGCCATGGGCATTGCACGAGTTGAGGGCGTGCGAAATAATTCAGAATATGTGACTGAAAAGAGGCGTTGCTATATTGAAGCTTCAAAAGACATACCTAAAGGAGCAGAGATCTTAGTTGGGTATGGTGCCGAGTACTGGCAAGTAATTCGTTACAATATAAAGTTAGAGCAAAAGAATAGAGCTGAAGAAGGAAAGTTAGCAACTGGCAAGGAGTTGCCTCACCACAAAGTAAATAAGCGAGTTAAAAAAAAGTAATTATTTTTTAGCAATTTCTAACTTTGCCTTTTCTATAGACTCGTTCATGAGTTCTTTCACCCTTTTGATTTTTTCCATTTCTGATTCTAGGTAAGCACGTGCTTTCTCCTGATCGGCAGAATCAGGAAGAGGACTAAACTTGTGCATCCAATCCATCATTAAATGATCAGCCGAATCAAGGTGAATTACCATTAATTCTAGCTCTTGTTTTTTGTCGGTAGCAAGATCTGTTGCGCTGGTCATCTTCTCTTGCAGCTGCTTCTTTAGTTGATAAACATCTTCCACCTTGGGCATGATCTCATCATGAATGTCCATTACCTGATCATACAATGCCTGATTTGGATTATCTGTATTAGCAGCTTTATTATCATTATGTTCGTGCTTACCAGATTGATTACAGGATGAAAGTGTAATCAGGGACAGTGCTATAAAAGAGTAAATTGTTTTCATATAGGTTCGTAATTGGTAGTTAAAGGTAGTGGTTTTATGGAAATAGCTGAACACCTACTAACTAACAAAGGTTAGGAATCCATTTTTTTTCATAAAAATTTGAATCCTTCTTTTGATCATTCCAGATTTTTGTTTTCCTTACATGCCGAATACAATACATGAGCAGCAAACGATTTTATTTTAGCTTTTATTTTTATCCAGCCCAACTGGGACTAGATAGAGAATCGCTTTGTTGAAACATAAAACAAAAGAAACTCAGAAAAGTCCCGGTGAAAGCCGGGACTTTTTATTTTATACCGATTGAATGAGCAAAAAATTAAAAACCAAAGTAGCCATACAGGGCATTGCCACCAGCTTTCACGAAGTGGCTGCGATGACGTATTTTCAAGAGCCGATTGAAACGGTGGAATGTTTGTCGTTTCATACCTTGTGCGAGTCGTTGAAAACTGGTGAATCGAATTTTGCAGTGATGGCAATCGAGAATTCTATTGCGGGCAGCATTTTGCCAAATTATTTTCTTTTACAGGAGTATCACTTCTCTATTATTGGTGAAGTGTACTTGCCCATTCACATGCATCTACTAACCTTACCAGGTGTAAAACTTAGTGATATAAGAAGCATCGAGTCTCATCCAATGGCCATTCGTCAATGCAATGATTTTTTATTTCGACTAAAAAATGTTGAGATAAGAGAAAGTGATGATACAGCAGTATCTGCCAAAAAAGTAAAAGAGAAAAAGCTAAAGGATACAGCGGCTATAGCAAATGAATACGCAGCCAAAAAATTCGGTTTACAAATTTTAGAAAAACGTATTGAAACGCACAAAAATAATTTTACCCGCTTTTTAATTCTTACCAAAGGCAGACAAGTAATTAAGGAAAGTAATAAAGCCTCTCTTTGTTTTGAAGTAGCTAATGAAGTAGGAAGTTTGGCCGAAGCATTGATGACGCTAAAGAGCAACCAAATTAATCTTTCTAAAATTCAATCCATTCCAATTGTAGGTAAGCCTAGCGAATATTCCATTCACATAGATGTAGAATGGAAGCGTAGAAAAAATTATGATGATGCAATCAAGCAAGTACTTAGGCAAGTAAGAAATTTGAATGTGTTGGGAGAATATAAGAAGGCGAAAATTGAATATCAGTGAGAATTTGATTTGTAACAATTAACTGATAACATAAGCATAATGATTAAGGCAGCAGATCGAATAAAAAATGTAGAAGAGTATTACTTCAGTAAAAAGCTGGCGGAAGTACGAAGTATTGATACGCCTGAATGGCGTGTGATTAATTTAGGTATTGGAAGTCCGGATCAAATGCCGGCCACCTCAGCGATCGATGCGTTGATTTCTTCTGCAAAGAATCCAGCTAATCATGGGTATCAGAATTATAAAGGGATTCCACAATTGCGCAAAGCTATTGCTGATTTTTATATGAAGACTTATGCAGTTTCTTTAAGTACAGAGATGGAAATTTTGCCATTGATGGGATCGAAAGAAGGCATCATGCATATTATGATGGCGTTTGTGAATGAAGGCGATGAAGTATTAATTCCTGATCCAGGTTACCCTACCTACGCATCAGTTGCCAAGTTGGTAGGAGCTAAAACGATTACTTACAAATTGAAAGAAGAATCGGACTGGGGAATTGATATGAGTGCATTGCGTCAGCGCGATCTATCGAAAGTGAAAATTATGTGGGTGAATTTTCCGCACATGCCTACTGGAAGAATTGCCTCGCGCGATGAATTGAAAGAATTGATTGACCTTGCTAGAAAAAATAATTTCTTGATTGTAAATGATAATCCATACTCACTGATATTAAATGATCAACCTCTTTCTATTTTAAGTATTGAAGGCGCAAGTGAGGTGGCACTAGAGCTTAACTCATTAAGTAAGTCTCATAACATGGCTGGCTGGCGAATTGGGTGGGTTGCAGGTAACGCTCAATACATTGATGCAGTGTTGCGCGTAAAAAGTAATATGGATTCTGGAATGTTTTTGGGCTTGCAACATGCCGCTGTGGAGGCATTGCAAAGTGGCGAAGAATGGTTTGCACAATTGAACCTAGTTTATCAAAAACGAAAAGATGCTGCTTGTAAAATTTTAGATGTGTTGAACTGTGAATATTCTAAAAAGCAATCAGGATTATTTGTGTGGGCAAAAGCACCTGAGAAGATTAAAGATGTTGAAAAATGGGTTGATGAAATCTTGTATGGCACTCACGTGTTTATTACCCCTGGTTTTATTTTTGGTGAAGCAGGAAGAAAGCACATTCGTATTTCGCTTTGCGCGACTGAAGAGAAGTTGAATGAAGCATATACTAGAATTTTAAATTTTAAATTTTTAATGAAAGTTACAGTTATAGGTTTGGGTTTGATTGGCGGTTCGTTTGCGTTGGACTTACGTAAAAAGAAAATTATTTCAGAATTGATCGGTGTTGATTTCAATCAAAGTCATGCAGAGAAAGCAATAGAACTTGGTTTAGTTGATACCATTCTTTCTGAAGATAAAGCCTTGGCTCAATCGGATGTGATATTGTTGGCAATACCTGTAAACGCTATTGGCGCATTACTCCCTTCTATCTTAGATGGTATTGGAAAAAATACGGTGGTGATTGATACGGGTTCTACTAAAAGTATGATTTGTAAATCGGTGAGCACGCACCCGAAGAGGAATCAATTTGTGGCGGCTCATCCTATTTCAGGAACGGAAAACTCTGGACCTACTGCTGCGCTCGAAGGATTGTTTGAAGGTAAAACAAATATTATTTGTGAAGAGAGTAAATCATCGGAGCACACATTGAAAATAGCGAAGCAAATTTTTGATGCGGTGGGCTTGAAGACCATTTTTATGGAGGCAGATGAACATGATAAGCACGTGGCGTATGTTTCGCACTTATCACATGTGAGCGCGTTCTTGTTAGGGCAAACGGTTCTTGATATTGAAAAAGACGAAAAGAATATTTTTGATTTAGCGGGTAGTGGTTTTGCTTCTACTGTGCGCTTGGCAAAAAGTTCTCCTGCTATGTGGGCTCCTATTTTTGAACAGAATGCAGAACATTTGAGTAACGCATTGTTAGAATATATCATGCACCTACAGAAATTTCATTATCATTTGTTGAAGCACGATACAAAAGAATTAGTGAAAACACTGACGAATGCGAATGACATCAGAAGAATATTAGATAAGAAGTAAACTATGAAATTAGGCAACATGAAGTAGATACCGCGCGGCCGGGATAGGAGTGGAAAGCCCGAAGTGTGGAGTAAGTGTGTTTGCCGGACTTGCAGCGAATAGCCCGACAGCCGCCAAAAAAAAGAATAGGAATTTTGAATTGAATTTTAAAACTTGAATCTTAATAGTGAACAACATGAAAAAAGGATTAGAACTGGAGTCGATTGCGAATTGGTTGAATGTAAAGAAGCCAATTATTATTAGTGGACCTTGTAGTGCCGAAACAGAAGAGCAGATGGTAGCTACCGCCAAACAAATTGCTGCTACCGGAAAAGTGCATGCGTTGCGTGCCGGAATTTGGAAACCGCGCACGCGCCCTGGGCAATATGAAGGTGCGGGTGATGTTGGGTTGAATTGGTTAATGACGGCTAAGAAGGAAACAGGTTTGCCCGTTACTACCGAAGTGGCAAACGCTGCGCATGTGGAGGCTTGCTTGAAGGCAGGGGTAGATATTTTGTGGGTGGGCGCACGTACTACCGTTAATCCGTTTTCTGTTCAGGAAATTGCTGACTCACTGAAGGGTGTGGATATACCTGTGATGGTGAAGAACCCGGTGAATCCTGATTTGGAATTATGGATTGGCGCATTGGAGCGATTGAATAAAGCGGGCATTAAAAAAATGGCGGCTATCCACCGTGGATTTTCTTCTTTTGAAAAAGGACCTTTCCGCAATTTACCTATGTGGGATTTGGCGATTGAATTAAAAACTCGTTTTCCGGATTTGGAGATGATTTGCGATCCAAGTCATATTTCAGGTAATCGTGATTTGATTGCTTTTGTTTCGCAAAAGGCGCTTGATTTAGATATGTCTGGGTTGATGATTGAAAGTCATATCAATCCGGATGCTGCGTGGAGCGATGCCAAGCAACAAGTAACACCTGCGGTGCTTGGAAAAATTTTGAATGATCTAGTAGTCAGAACTGCATCTAGTGAGAATAAAACTTTTAAAGATACATTGAGCTTGTTGCGCGAACAGATTGATCAGTTAGACGATGAGATTATGCAGAAGATGGCTGGGCGAATGAGAATTTCTGAAAAAATTGGTCAGTATAAAAAAGATAATAACGTAACAATTCTTCAGGTAAATCGCTGGGAAGAAATTATTAAAACACGCGTTACGCTAGGTAAGGCAATGGGCTTGGAAGAAGGATTTATGCGCGACTTGCTGAGACTGGTACATCACGAGTCGATTCAGGTGCAAACGAAGGTGATGAATGAAGTAGAAGCCAAAGTTTGAATGATTTGAGATGTTAGATTTGTGATTTTAGATATTGACCTTCGATGCAATTCAATTTTAAATATTTAATAGCACTAATGCTGGGGGTATTCAATCTTACAGTTTCATCTGCTCAAGAGGTTGATAAAAAATACCTGCTCGGTCAATTTGATGAAACCAAAGATAATTATTTTGTTAAATTGAGCGATGAGTATGCGCATGGAAGTGCAGTGGGAAAATTTCTTAGAAAAGAAACGTATGAGGCATTTGTGAAGATGGCCGTGGCGGCTAAAAAAGATAGTGTTTTTTTATTCATTATATCTGCCACTAGAAATTTTGCAGCTCAGAAAACTATTTGGGAAAATAAATGGGAGGGAAGAACGCTGGTGGAAGGTAAAGATCTTACTGCTGTTGCCGATCATAAAATAAGAGCCCTACTAATTTTACTTTACAGTTCTATGCCGGGCACATCGCGCCATCATTGGGGAACTGATATGGATTTGAACGCTCTTGATAATTCTTATTTTTCTGCTGGAAATGGATTAAAAATTTATCAATGGTTGCAAACACACGCGGCAAAGTTTGGATTTTGTCAGCCGTATACTTCTAAAACAACCAGACGAACTGGATATGAAGAAGAGAAGTGGCATTGGTCGTATTTGCCCATATCGAAAGAGCTGTTGAAAGAATATAAAAGCAAAATTGGCTATGCAGATATTAAAGATTTTAAAGGAAGTGAAGTGGCAAAGAAGATTAATGTGATTGAGAATTATGTAGATGGGGTACAGTGTAGGTAGTTTTTTTTGTTAAAGCTTAGTTATTGAAAAATCGCTTTGCAGGAGCTAACTGTTTATAGAATACTCTAAATTTATTTTGAATGGCTCTGTAGGAGTTGAGAGCAATGAATTCATTAATGGGAAGAAATGAATCAAAAGAAAATTTAGTTGACAAGAAGGTTATGGAGCATTTTCATACAGCTAAAAATCTTTTTAAATACAGCTTACTCTTTCAGGCTATATTTTTTTCTTCTTGCGCCCAACAATCCAAGCAACAATTTGATCTCGTCATTCGCAATGGATTGATCTATGATGGCTCAGGAAATAAGCCTTATCGAAGTGACTTAGCTATCAGTGCAGATACGATTGCATTTATTGGTGAATTAAAACATGCAATAGGTATAGAAGAAGTAAATGCTAACGGACTTGCCGTGTCGCCTGGTTTTATAAATATGCTGAGTTGGGCTGATGGCTCTTTATTAAAAGATGGTCGCTCAATGAGTGATATTAAGCAAGGCGTTACGCTCGAAATTTTTGGTGAAGGTTGGAGCCCTGGCCCTCGCAAAAGAAAAAATAGTAAGGACACACTCTGGAATACATTAGGAGAATATTTTGAAGTTCTGAAGAAAAGGGGAGTGAGTGTAAATTACTCTTCATTTGTTGGAGCAACCTCTGTGCGCAATTACGTTTTGGGTTATGAAAATAGAAAACCTATACCGACTGAGCTCAATGAAATGAAGGAGTTGGTACGGGTAGCGATGAAAGAAGGAGCGATGGGCTTAGGCTCTTCGTTGATTTACGCTCCTGCGGATTATGCTTCCACAGAAGAGTTGATTGAGTTGAGCAAGGTAGTTTCGGAATATGGTGGTATGTACATTACTCATATGCGCAGCGAAAGCGATAAAATTTTATCTGCCATGAATGAAGTATTCAGAATAGCAAAAGAAGCTAAAGTACCGGCCGAGATCTATCATTTAAAAATTAACAATACGTGGAATTGGAATAAGATTGATGCAGTGCTTTCTAAAATTGATAGCGCACAAAAATCCGGATTGAAAATTACGGCAGATATGTATACCTATAATGCGAGTGGCACCAGCATTACGGCACGTTTACCAACATGGGTGCAAGAAGGTGGTGCTCAAGAAATGCGCAAGCGTTTAAGAAATCCAACTCTTCGTAAAAGAGTACTTAGCGAAATGGAACTAGGTATACCTAGCAGAAATTCTGATCCGAAGGATGTAATGGTCATGGGCTTTCGTACCGACTCTCTAAATAAAAAATACCGCGGCAAACGACTAAATGAAATTGCTAAACTGCGCGGTAAAAATGCGAATGAGACAATTTTAGATTTGCTGTTAGATGATAAATCAAGTATTCCTTGTATTTTCTTTTTGATTTCTGAAGAAAATATAAAGCGGATGTTGCCGCTTCCTTATGTAAGCGTTAGTTCAGATGCAGGGTCCATCGCTGATGAACCACCCTTCAATGAAGAGGGTACTCACCCGCGTGCGTACGGAAGTTTTGCACGGATGCTTTCAAAATATACCCGAGAGGATAAATTATTTTCTATTGAGGAGGCAATTCGTAAAATGACGTCTCTCCCTGCTTTTAATCTAAAAATTCAAAAGCGAGGTTTATTAAAGCCCGGCAACTTTGCTGATATTGTTATTTTCGATCCTGCTACTATTCAAGATCATGCTACGTTTGATGATCCACATCAATATGCTACCGGAGTGCAACATGTGTTTGTGAATGGACAGCAAGTCTTAAAAAATGGTGAACATACCAATAAAAAACCCGGCCGCTTAGTAGTTGGGCCGGGCATCATACCAAAAAAGGAATAACCTGTTTCTATTTTGCTCTCTACTCTACTTTGCGGGTAGCATTCATTGGGAAAGAACCAAACTGACCTACTGACATCGAGCCGCTAAATTGATCTTTTACGATTAAGCCCTTCACAATTATTACTGCGCTATTTCCTCCAAAGTTAACTTCATAACTGAAGCTGAGTTGATTGTCTTTGAAAACAACATCTTTAATTGGATTTTCTCTGCTCGATCTATTATTGGCTATGGTGCCGGAATAACCATCTCTCTCTTTTTTTATTTTGATAGTGCCTACTCCCCCTTGTGGCGATTCTACCGAGTAACTCCAAGTACCCGCTACTTCATACGCTACCGTATCTTTGGGTGCATCAGCAACAGGAATAATTGTTTTAGTTGGTTGTGCGGCAGGTATTACAACGGGCGCTTGGCCTCGTCCGCCACCGCCTGCTCCTGTTGGCGCACCTCCTTGCTGGCCACCATCACCACCACCTTCATCTTTCAAGTCATCGTTGTTAATAGATTTTTTACGCTTACGCGGAGCCTCCATGCTCATCTTACCAATGCGATAACTGAAAGTGATTTTGAAATTAAGGTTAGTAGTTACGTTAGTAGTTTTTTGATTTAGATAATAGGAGGATTGCTCTCCTTTTACTGTAATGGATGGATAAAAGAAATTCTCTGCCCCAAAGCCTATGCTTCCTCTTTTGTCGGCTAAGTCTTTTCTTACACTTAGACTATAAATTCCAAATCCCCCTTGCGTGCCTTGTAGCTGCACTTGTTGGCCTCGGTAAAAAGTAAAAAATTGCAATCCCCAACCCTTCACTAAATTATAGCTACCAAATAATCTGGCGTTGTATACCAAACCAGAGTTTTTGGCAGCGAGGGTAATATCAGGATTATTATTATTCAGAATAGAATAATAAGTATCAACACCACCATTCAACGATAATTTGCCTGCATTTACATTGGCAAAAACACTAAGTCCATAGGCATCTTCCTGACCAATATTTTGATAGGTAGTTCTGATGGTGTTGCCTTCTACTGTTCTCACCCGTTGAATTGATTCAGTTGTGTTTCTGGCAAATGTTGAAAAGTTGAGGGAAGTTCCTTTTATAAACGTATTGTATGATAACTCGTAATTATTGGTATACTCCGGACTTAATTCAGGATTACCCACTGATATGTTGAGTGGATTGGAAGCTTGAATGTTAGGATTTAAAAATTGTATGGATGGCCGTTGAATTCTTCTGTTGTAAGCTATTTTAAAAGCACTTCCATTAGCAAGTCGCTTAGAAATATTTACGCTGGGCACCAACACTCCGTACGAAGGAAGTGTAAGTGCTGGTTTTTCTATTTGGTACGTAGCATCTATAGTGGTGTATTCATATCGGCCACCTGCTTTTACGCTATATGATTTTGGCAAACTTAATGTTAGAGCCGAATACCCGGCCGTAACATATTGGTTGTAATTAAATACGTTGCTCAATCCCTTTGTAGGATCTGGTATATAATTTCCATTGGCTCCTGCTAAATAGTAGGCATAAGAGCTTTCTACTTTTCTGATAATTTCTTTACCCCCAAATTCTAAAATAGATTTTTTGCCCACAGGCGTTTGATAATCTGCCTGCACAGTAGTTTCCGTATTGGTACTCTTGTTATTATTTTTTTGATAGGATTGTGAAGCAGAACTATTAAAATCTAAATAGTTACTTACGAAATCATTATTACGATTGTTGCTGCTGTACGAGGTTAACAAGCTAAACTCTCTCTGAGGTTTCTCATACGTTTTGGTGTAAGTTAAGCTTGCATCTACCGTCCCTGAATTATCTTCTACTGCCACATCGCTTAATTTATTGCGAGTGATGTCTGAGCTATTTACAGTTCTTAATTTATCTTGCCAATTAGAACTATTCCTTACTCCATATTGAAGCGAGGCAGCTAATGAATTTTTAGAATCAATATCATAATCCCAGCCTAGTGTATAACGGCCAAAAAGATTTGTTAATCGCGTGTCGGCAGTTTGGGTATTTAAAACAGGCGAGTTTGAATTTGGATTGGTGATTTGAATATTTTCAAAACTTCCAGGCTGATTATAATTTGATCTGCCAAAACCACCAAGAGAAAATCCCATTTTTGGGGTGCGATAGTTTCCATTCAATCCAAGGTTCGATCCGCGTAAGCCTGCACTTGCGTCAACATTCATAGTTAAACCTTGCAGCGTATTTTTTTTGGTAATGATGTTGATGATACCACCAGAACCTTCCGCATCGTATTTGGCCGATGGTGAAGTGATTACCTCCACCGTTTTAATTTGATCGGCTGGAATTTGCTTTAACGCATCGGCTACACTACTCGCAGAAATAGTTGATGGCTTTCCGTTAATCAACACTCTAATGTTAGAGCTACCACGCATTGATACATTACCATCTAAATCTACAGATAGCATTGGTACTCTCTTTAAAACATCAGTAGCATCACCACCTTTAGCAGTAGCATCATTTTCAGCATTATAGATAGTTCTATCAACTTTTTCTTCTATAAGATTCTTCTGTCCTTGCACAACCACTTCATTAAGCACTTTGTCGCTGGGGCTTACGGAAATAAATCCTAATTCAATATCACCTTTTCGTTCCGATATTTTCACCGGAATTTGTTTAGTAGAATATCCAATAAAAGAGATTTCAATAATGTAATTTCCGATTGGTACTTTAATAATTTGAAATTTGCCCTTCTCATCTGCCACAGCTCCATTGATTGGCTTTTTGGTGGTGGGATCAATTAATGCTACGTTGGCAAATTCAACGGGTTGGGTATTGGTAGAGTCGCGAACAATGCCAGAAATTTTACCATTTCCCTTCGGTGCTTCTGTTGCTTGGCCAAAGGCAAAGAGGCTAATGCATAGTAGGGCAATGGCAGATAGAATCTTTGTCATTTAAATTTTTTATATATTAATCTCACTTAAAACCCTATTTCCAAAATAATGTTTGAACTACGGGGCGGCAAGAATACGGCAAGTGCTAGGTTTGAGTTTCTTTATTTACACGAGTGGTTATTTACGATTTCGGTGGCTACCGTGAGATTTTATTTTGTCGCCAAACTCTTTAAGTTTCTCTAACTGATCTTTTCTTAAGATAGGTTCTAGTTTCTGCAACATTGCATCCATTTGTTCTTGTACTTTTTGGTTTGAATTCTCTTGAAGAGAATCCAAAAGGCCAATAGTTCTTTCCAGAATAGGCTTCATGGCAATCTCTTGTTCTTTATCAGCATCGGTAACTTTTATAATCTTCTTTAGAAACCCCATTTGGTTTTCTGAACGATTATTACTCCTTTCGTTTCTTGAGCCATGGTAATGCTGGCGAGCCATCATGCCCGTAGCAAGAGATCCTATGATAATGCCTATCAATAATGTTAAGATTACTATTAATATTGCTTTTTTTCTTTCTGAGGTCATATGGTTATTTGATTATTTCTTTATAAAGATCTATTTGAACTAATTCGGTAATTGTATCATCTTCTAATCCAAGTATGGATTTTACAGAAAGGCCGTCTGCTAAAACAATGTTGATTGACAACAGCGCAATGATAAGCCCAAGCGCCAGCAGCCGAAATCTTTTTACCAAACTGAAAAGCTGATACTCTACATCATCTTGAAGAACTTTTATTTTATTAATAACCCGCTCTGCAAAGAAAAATCCGAAAGTAGATTCTTCTTTATTCGCAAGCAGTTCCCTTATCTGCAGAAAATGATTATTCATTTTTTTTGCCTCGCTATTGTTCGATAACCCTTGCTTTAACACTTCTTCCTCAGTAAGAGTGATTTTTTTGTCAAAAGAATTAAGCAGCAGGTCTTCTATATTTTTATTTTCCATTTGCTAAGGTTTCAGGTGTTTTTCTAAACCAATACGAAGTTTTTTTTGTGCTCTTGATAATCTGGAAAGAACTGTACCCAACGGAATTTGTAATAGAGTCGCAGTCTCTTCTGTTGAATAACCTTCTACTAATCTCAGCGTTGCCACCGATTTAAATTCGGGTTCCAATTTATTAAATTCTATATCTAACATTTCTTTCAAATCATGTTTAGATTCTTTTGCCGGAATCATCTCAGCTTCCTTTGATAATTGAAAAAATGAATTTTTACTTTTTCTCTTTTTTAATTCGTTCAACGAAAGGTTAATGGCTATTCTCACCACATAGGTGCTTACGGAAGATTCGCCTCTAAACTTTGCTATCGATTCATAAAACCGAATAAAAACTTCTTGTCCAATGTCTGCGGCTTCTTCTACACTCCCAACCATCGACTTTACTACACCCGCTACTTTGCCCTCATGCCTTTGTACCAACACTTTAAAGGCATTCATGTCTCCTTTAATGGTTTGGTTGATAAGTATGTCGTCTGGTTGTTGAGCCATTTACACTTTTGTGAGGGTTAGACAGTTGCGGGGGAGGTTTTATTTCCGCAGGGCTAAAATTAGTTAATAAAATTTTTGCGACAGTAGTTGAGGCATCCTGAGCGCAGCCGTATTTTTAATACATTTGTAGCCTTATTTATTGGCCCCGTAGTTCAATGGATAGAATAGAAGTTTCCTAAACTTTTGATACAGGTTCGATTCCTGTCGGGGCTACTATTTTTTATTTAAAATACTGATAATCAGAATAAAATAGATTTATTTCTTTTAATGGTCGAGGTATAGGTCGAGTTTTATAGTCCTAATTAATTATCGTTTGCGGTTAGGAACTTTGAGGGAGAAAAGAGGTAACCGGGGAATTAGATTTAAGAATTAACCCAAAAAAAATTTAAGTGAGATCAGCCTAATTTTGACAAAATGATTAGGGCGAATATTATAGATACTATTGCAGTACCGATAAAGAAGTTTTTAAGAAAAGTCAAAGCATCAGCCGACTTTTTAGTATTCACCGCTATTCGCTTTAATAATTCATTATCAGTATAGTCCCCTATTTTAGATACTTCTTTTCCCATGTGATTGAATTTTATTCATCCAAGATAACTTATTCGATCCTTCAAACAAAATCCTGTTTACTTTAACTGGCCATCAATTATTTTGCCATCAATCATAGTCAAGATAATTGGAGTTAAATTTTCTCCATTATTGAAGGCCAGCTCATTTTGCTTTGGAATAAAGACTTCGCAAACCCATATAAGTAATTTAGCTTTTATTCTTCGCAGAGTCTCGCTTCGGACTCTGCGCTTTGTTCTATTCTCTTCCCTTTATCAAATCTATATCAGCTATCAACGCGTTTGTCGCTTCTTAAATCTCTTTCGTTTACCAATTTACTTTCATCAGATACGTTGCAGAAGATCATCAACGAGAGCCAAAAAAAAGAACGACCCACGCACTGGGTCGTTCTTACTATGGTTTCACTACTGTTAAAAAGAGTAGGTCATCCCTGCCAAAAATCCGGCAGCTAATTTTGTTTGCCCATCAAAATTATTTTGACTTACCGGCAGGAATGCTATCATGTTTACTCCTACTTTTTTATGAAGTACATTTATTCCTGTGGTAGCATTTAATGTATAGCCATTACTATCAATCACATCGTCTCCGTTGTAAGTATTTATCTTATTACTCTGGTAGTTAATTCCAATGTTAGGTTTTAGTTTTAAACCTGCTAGTGTAAATGCATAGTAATAGGCGGTATTAATATAGGTACGATTCCCAAATCGATAGCCTTGTGAATTAGTGGTGTTAATCCGATAAGCTACATTGGTAATCATTCCGCTATTGTTCCACATTATACTATGAGTGGCATTCAAAATATAGTCTGTACTTATTCTTCGCAGAGTCTCGCTTCGGACTCTGCGCTTTGTTCCACTCTCTTCCCTTGATCAAACCTATATCAGCTATCAACGCGTTTGTCGCTTCTTAAATCTCTTTCGTTTACCAATTTACTTTCATCATTCTCACTGGTGAAGAACACCAGCGAGGGTCAAGGATTAAATAACTATTTTCTCACAAACTTAAAGTAACTACCATTTTTTTGATGATTCTTAATTCATCCCAGGCTGCTTCAATACAAAACCTGCTTTTGTTTTTTCTTCGTCTACAATCTTTTTTACATCCGCTAATAATTTTTTGGAATCGTAGATGATGCCATCTTTAATAGTATACTTTATACCACCTACTCTTACTACTTTATTTTCTTCGGTCAACTTTATTGCTCCCATGCCATTCAATGCTTGCAAGTTTTGGAGTGGATTTACTTCTGTTAAAACAAAATCTGCCAATTTACCCACTTCAATGGAGCCCTGATCTTTTTCAACACCCAACGCTTGTGCACCGTACAAGGTGGCCGAACGAATCACCTCTAGCGGATGAAAGCCTGCTTCGCGCAGTAATTCCATTTCTCTGATAAATGAAAAACCATAGAGTTGAAAAATAAAACCCGAGTCGGTGCCAACGGTTACTCTGCCACCTCTATTTTTATATTCATTGATGAAAGTCATCCACAGCCGATAGTTTTCTTTCCAAAGAATTTCTTCTTCTGTTCCCCATGAATGCCAGTAGGAGCCATGCGAAATTTTGCTAGGCTGATAGAACGCCCACAGCGAAGGAAGTGTATAGGTTTCGTGCCACTCAGCTCTGCGTGCGCGTTGCAAATCGCGGTTGGCCTCGTAAATGTTGAAGGTAGGATCGAGGGTGAAATCTAATTTCAATAAAGTCTCCATCACGTCATTCCATTTTTTAGAGTAAGGGGCTGCGGCCTGCTTCCATAATTTTCCGGCTTCGCTAAAGCGATGCTGTTCGTTTTGGTAATTATAATCTAACCTAAAGTTTTGGATGGTTTCGCCCTCTAACATGGCCTCGGGCAATCCATACCAATGTTCCATAGTGGTTAATCCGGCTTCGGCAGATTTGACAACATTCCAACGGGCCACATCCATTTGTGCATGGTGGCAAGCCGAGCGCAGCCCCAATCTTTTATTTTCTCGCAGGGCAGCGTCCATAATTTGGGGCGAGGCTCCAAAAAATTTAACGCCATCAGCGCCTTTCAATTTATTTTCATTTACCCAAGCCTTCGCCATTTCGGGTGTGCTAATGGGTTCTTTACTTCCGCTTCCAAAAGCAGTATAGGCTTTAATGCGCGGAGCGGTGATTAAATTTTTCTCGCTTTTATTTTTTTGATCTAGCACCCAATCTAATCCATTACCTGCCGAGGGATCTCGTATAGTGGTGATGCCGTGTGCCATCCAAAGTTTAAAAACATATTCTGCATTTGGTGCTTGGTTCCCGCCAATATGCCCATGCATATCAATAAAGCCTGGCATAATGTACATGCCAGTTGCATCCATTTCTTTTCCGCCTGCTTCTAGTTTAGGTCTGCGATCTGGGTTGATCTCTACTCCTGGGTAACCCACAGTTTGAATTGAAACGATCCGATTTTGCTTCACTACAATATCTACAGGTCCAATGGGTGGTGCACCGGTTCCGTCAATCATAATTGCGCCCCTGATAATGAGCTGTATATATGGGCCATCTCCTTCTTTTATTTCAGGAGCTTTTTTTATTACGGTCTGAGCAGCAGTGAATAAGCTCGTGAGTAATACGATGGGAAAAAGTAATTTCTTCATAAGGTAAGCGTGTAAAGGAAGGTATTCTCGAATATAGAAATAAAATTCGCGGTAGTTAGGGGAATTGTAGCAATGGTTTAATAATTATTTGATTGATTAGTTACCGGAGATGGTTTCTGCTTCTTCTAACGAGAAGGCTTCTGTTTTTTTGGAAAATAGCGGCTTCACCTTTTTCCAGACAGCAGCAAATAGTTCTGATTGCCGATAGTTTTCCAGATTTTCTTCTCTTTTCCAATAACTAAGTGTGGTGAGGCAAAGAGGATCATTTAAATCTTTTAACAATTGAAGGTGAGTGCAACCCGAAAAATTTCGAATACTTATTTTATGGAGTTCGAATATTTTTAAAAATTCCTTTTCGTTGCCTTCTTTAAAATGCATTCGAACAATTCTGATCAGCATCTTTTTTTTAATTTAAGTAGCGTAAGAACAATTCACTAACAACGATTGACTGATAACTGAATTCATTCTTCAAATGTAATATTCACAGGGCTATCATACTTTAAACCCAAAAGCTCACTTGCGTTGCCTTTATACATTCCAATTTCTAAAAGGCCGAGGCTATTAAAAATCAACGCACAATCGCCCGGCTCTGCTTCAAAATAATTTTTATGAATTCTCCTAAATTTTTCGCCACCAAATTGAATGGTATAAGTTTTTCCGGCACTCAAGATTTCAAAAGCATCTTTCGGAATATTTGTAATCAAGTTACCGTAGCCATCTACCCGAATTACGTTGCCTGCAATAATTCGCTTGTTAGCTTTTACAAACCGATCTGTCATTTTTTTAAACGATGGCAAAGGCTTACCCAATGTTGTGATGGCCACACCACTTGCCAGTTTAGCCGCTGCAGGCGCAAAAATATCTTTCTCCGGAAAGGTTGTTCGGATTGGATTGGCTGAATTAAGCTGCACCACTTGCTGATGACTTTTTTCGCTTATCAACCCCAACATCCCGTTATCTACTCCCACAAAAAAATGATCTTCCAGTTGCAGCGCTATGAACGAATCTTCTTTTGCTCCAGCGGCATCCACGCCAACTAAGTGAACAGTGCCTTGCGGAAAATCTCTAAAAACGGATTTCAAAACAAACGCTCCATGCGCTATGTCGCATGCTGCAATGCGGTGGCTAATATCTACTAAGGTGAGGCCTGGGTTTACGCTTAAAATCTTTGCCTTTATAGATGCTGCATAATGGTCGCTATCACCGCTATCTGTAAGAAGAGTAACTATTGCCATTTTTGAACTTTCTATAAAGACCTGCGTTGTACAAAGCAGGATTTAATAAATTTACAGTGTTAAAATTACTTCATTTCAACCATAAATTCATTTGATAGAAAAAATCATCACACTCGATAGCATTCCGCTTATAGATTTTCTAGGAATAGAAAATAAGAACATCAATGAGCTTGCTCAAGCATTCCCAAAAAGTCGCATCATCTCACGTGGCAACGAGATTTTAGTGAAGGGAGAGACTCCTGATATTTTGCAAATCACCGATATTTTAAATTCGCTACAAGATCATTTTCATCAATACGGAAAAATTACCGAAGAGAATGTGCGTGGATATCTCTCTCAAGAAAGACAAGATGGTGTTCATGATGATTCGGTAGATGGTATCATATTGTATGGTACGAAAGGAACACCCATAAAACCCAAATCGGTTAATCAACAAAAACTGGTTCAATCTGTACGCGATAATGATTTAGTTTTCGTGTTAGGCCCTGCGGGCACAGGAAAGACTTATATCTCGGTGGCGTTGGCAGTGCGGGCATTGAAGAATAAAATAGTTAAGAAAATAATTATCACCCGGCCTGCGGTAGAAGCAGGCGAGAATCTCGGGTTTTTGCCAGGCGATTTAAAGGAAAAAATTGATCCGTACTTACGCCCCATTTACGATTCGCTCAACGATATGATTCCGTTCGAGAAGTTGAAGTATTACATGGAACGTGAGATTATTGAGATTGCCCCGCTGGCGTATATGCGAGGGCGCACATTGAACAATGCTTTTATTTTATTGGACGAAGCGCAGAACACTACGCCCATGCAAATGAAAATGTTTTTAACACGCATGGGGCCAGAATCAAAAATGATTGTAACAGGCGATGGTTCTCAAATTGATTTACCTCGCAATCAAAGCTCGGGCTTGAAAGAGGCGGTGAGAATATTAGATAAAATAAAGGGAATCGGTATTGTGGAGTTGAGTGCAAAGGATGTAGTGCGCCATAAATTAGTGCGCGATATTATTGAAGCGTATGGGCAGAATAGTTAATGGTTGTTTGTTGTTCGTTACTTGTTATTCGTTACTTGTTATTCGGTTAACTAATAACAACTTCAATAAGCTCTCACCAGCTTTCCATCCATATAATTCAAGTACGATTTATTGGCCACTTTCATTCCTCCTGGCGTGGGGAAATTTCCGGTGAAGTACCAATCTCCAGAATGATTTGGAATGGCCTTGTGTAAATTTTCAATAGTTTGATAAACTACTTCTAATTCGGCTTTCATTCCTTCTGGCCGAACGATGTCTGTGATCTTTGCGGAAATTTCTTCCGGAGTAAATTCTTTATATAACCTCTTTACATAATTGATTGGATTGTCTTCCAGTTTTGCTTGTTGGCATTGTTCGTAAACTTCTCCTAACAGATAATCTTTGCCTTGGTCTTTTAGTAGTTTAATCATGGCGCGAAAGGCAACGAAATCTCCCATCTTACTCATATCAATTCCATAACAATCGGGGAAACGAATTTGAGGAGCTGAAGAAACAACCACAATCTTTTTTGGCCCTAAACGATCTAGCATTTTTAAAATACTTTTCTCTAACGTGGTGCCCCGCACAATAGAATCATCAATAACCACAAGTGTGTCTTTTCCTTTATTTACTACCTCGTAAGTTGTATCGTAAACGTGAGCCACCAATTCATCGCGGTGATTGTCATCAGTAATAAACGTTCTGAGCTTCACATCTTTGATTACTATCTTTTCAATTCGTGGCCGAAATGATAAAATATCTTCCAGCGAATCTACGGTTGGCTTACCATCTAAAATAAAATCTTTTTGTTTACTGATCAGGTAATCTTCTATGCCTGCCATCATTCCCAAAAAAGCAGTTTCGGCTGTGTTAGGAATATAAGAGAAGATGGTATTTTTTAAATCGAAGTTGATGGACTTTAAAATTTGCGGAACGAGCAATCGACCTAGTTGCTTGCGCTCTTGATAAATTTCCGGATCGGTGCCTCTTGAAAAATAAATACGCTCAAAGCTGCAAGATGTTTTTTCGAGGGGCGCAATCACTTGATGTTGCGCATACGCCCCATCTTTATTGATAACCAACGCGTGTCCAGGTTTTACTTCTTGAATTTGTTCGTAATTAATATTGAATGCCGTTTTGATGGCCGGCTTTTCGGAAGCAACCACCACAATTTCATCGTCAGCATAAAAATACGCAGGGCGAATTCCGGAAGGGTCTCTTACCACAAAAGCAGAACCAGAGCCTGTCATGCCGGCCATGGTGTAGCCGCCATCAAAATCTTTGCAAGCACGCCTTAACACATTTTGTAAATTCAATTCAGTTTCAATGATATCTGAAACTTCTTTGTTGGTAAACTGATCTTTATATTTTTGAAACAGACCTTGTACTTCTTCATCTAAAAAGTGGCCGATTTTTTCCATCACCGTCACCGTATCCACTTTGTCTTTTGGGTGCTGTCCTAAATCAACTAACACATTGAACAGCTCTTCTACATTGGTCATGTTGAAGTTACCGGCCATTACTAGGTTACGGCTGCGCCAGTTATTTTGTCTTAAAAATGGATGGACATTTTCGATGCTGTTGATTCCGTGCGTACCATAGCGAAGATGACCAAGCCACAGCTCGCCAGAGAAAGCTAGATTTTCTTTTAGCCAATCTTCATTCTTAAATTTTTCTTTACCGTCCTTTTGAGCTTTTTTATATTTTTTTCCAATTTTCTTGAAGAGATGAGCTACGGGCTGAGGTTTTATTGAGCGATACCTACTGAAGAAACGGAACCCAGGCTTTTGATCTATTTTAATGTTGGCGATACCTGCGCCATCTTGCCCACGATTGTGCTGCTTTTCCATCAAAATGTACATCTTATTCATGGCATAGGTAGAGCCATATTTTTCAATGTAATAAGATAGGGGCTTTCGCAATCGGATGAGGGCTATGCCGCACTCGTGGAGGATGTTATCGCTCATAGAATTTCAAAACACAAAGTTAGGTTTATTAGTTTAATAGTAGAGAAAAACTAAATGGACGGTCGTTTGCATTTTTTGGTTTGCCAGATGAATTTGTGCGGAGCTTCGGCCCGGGATTGAGCCACGCGCTTCGCGTGGTTTTGAGCCCGAAGTGGATGGCGGGTAGGAGGGCGAGTAGCGAAAGCCCGAACGGCCGCCCAAACTGATTTTTTTGCTGATGTACTATGGATTATAATTTCCTATTTTTGCCGACCATTTTTAGCTATGATTGAAACAGACATTATTATTATTGGGGCAGGCCCAGTAGGGCTTTTTACTGTGTTTGAGGCAGGGTTATTAAAATTGCGATGCCATCTGATTGATTCATTGCCTCAGCCAGGAGGCCAATTGATAGAAATATATCCTAAAAAGCCTATCTATGATATTCCTGGTTATCCAACCGTGAATGCAGGAGAGCTGGTAGATAAATTGATGGAGCAGTGCAAAGTTTTTAAACCTAGTTTTACGCTGGGCGAGTCGGCTACTGATTTGGAAGAAACAGAAGACGGAAAATTAATTGTAACAACCATCAAAGGCACTAAACATAAAGCATCTATTGTAATGATTGCCGGAGGGCTTGGAGTGTTTGAACCAAGAAAGCCACCTATTTCTAATTTAGAACAGTACGAGGACAAAGGGGTTGAGTACATTATTCGCGACCCCGAGTTTTACAAAGGCAAACGTATAGTGGTTTCGGGTGGAGGAGATTCTGCTTTAGATTGGTCGATTTATTTAGTGGAGAAAAATATTGCGAGTGAGCTTTCATTGGTACATCGTAGAACTTCTTTTCGTGGGCATTTAGATTCTGTACAGAAAGTGATGGACATGGCTGCTGCGGGAAAAATTAATTTGATTACCGATGCAGAAGTAACAGGCATTTCAGGAAACGGAAAACTCGAATCTGTTACAATTAATCATGCAACGCTAGGGAATATTGAAAAACCCACCGATCATTTTGTTCCGTTGTTTGGGTTAACGCCAAGTTTGGGGCCGATTGCTAATTGGGGATTGGAGATAGAGAAAAATGCTGTAAAGGTTGATACGTTTGATTATTCTACCAATAGAAAAGGCATTTATGCCATAGGAGATATTAATACCTATCCAGGAAAATTGAAGTTAATTTTGTGTGGCTTCCATGAGGGTACGTTGGCGGTTCAATCCGCTTTCGCGCGAATTTACCCTAACAAAAAAAACGTATTGAAGTATACTACTGTGAATGGAGTAAATGGGTTTTAGCAAATGAAAGACACCATTCAAGTCACCATCATCGATCGCGAAGGCAAAGAGCATTTGTTGGATGCGCCCACCGATATGAACATGAACATCATGGAGATTTGTAAATCTTATGAGTTGCCCGTGGAAGGAACGTGTGGTGGCATGGCATTATGTGCTTCGTGCCAAGTGTACTTAGAATCAGATACGCAATTGCCCGAGCAAAATGATTCTGAACTTGCTATGTTAGATCAAGCTTTTCACGTAAGGGATAACAGTAGACTTGGTTGCCAGATTAGAATTACTGAAGAAATTGATGGAATGGTATTGAGGCTAGCACCGTAATCCAATTTTGAATTTTGAATCACTTCTTCTCTGGCCAACTTTTGATAGGCTGATCTATCGGAAATTAAAGACTTAATACAGAAGTTCTAAAATGCAGTCTTATTTAGTTTTGAATCGCTTCTTCTCTGGCCAACTTTTGATTAGAGGATATAATCCAACTGCACTCAAAATAATCGCAGTGCCTACATAAAAATTCCAGCCCATTACCTCTTGCTGGCCAAATACAAGTAGAGCAATTACAATTCCATACACGGGTTCTAAGTTCAGCGCGAGCTGAATAAAAAATACAGAGAGTTTTTTGCTGAGATCAATCATTACCGAATAAGCATAAACAGAACAGGCAATGGCCATAGTGCCGATGTACACCCAATCCATTGTTGCCGGTATTAATTGCAGCGCATGATTTTCGGCAAATAGAATTTTGTAAACAGGAAAAAAGAATAATACGGTAATGCAAGCGCCAATCATTTCGTAAAGCGTAATCGTGTAAGCACTTACTCTATTTGCAATGTTGGAATTGATAACGCTAAAGATTGCCGCGGTGAGTCCGGAGATTATTCCTAGAAATAATCCAAGAGCATATTGAAAGTTAAAAGAGAATATGATGATCAGGCCAATCAATACAATCAATCCCAGCACTACTTCTAACGTCTGAATTTTTTTTCTCTTGGCGATGGGTTCGATAAAGGCTGCCCAAAAAGAACACGTTGCAAATCCAACTAAACTAGTTGATGGATTGGAAACTCGGCCCGATCCAAAAAAAGTAAGCCAGTGAATGGCCACGATGACGCCTGTCAATAAAATTTTAATGAGATCAGATTTAGAAGCTACAAAAGATCCTTTCACCAAATAAATTAAAATGGCCATGCCTGTTGCGGCTACGATCGTTCTATAAAAAACCATTTCAACAGATGGAATAGAAACAAGTTTTCCTAGAATAGCGGTGAAGCCAAACAAAAAAACAATGAAGTGGAGTTTTAAATAATCTTTGGTAGTGGCTATCAACGCGGAACGAATTTATACATGAGCAAAGTAATAATACCAAAAACAATGTTGGGCGACCAAGCTGCCAGCCATGGAGACAATGCTCCTGTTTGGGCAAAGGTGCTGGCAATAGTAAAGAATAAAATAAATACGAACGCCATCAAAAATCCAAGTGCAATTTGAAAGCCCGTTCCACCTCTACTTTTTCTGGCAGATACAATCGCGCCCATAAATACTAGCACATAAATATAAAATGGAGATGAATATCGAATGTGCCTTTCCGTTTCATATGCTTCCACACCAGTGGAACCACGAAACTTTAAGGTCTCAATTTTTTCATTCAACTCGGGTATGGTCATCCCACCATACATTTTGTTATCGTTCTCAAAATCTTTTGGTGTAATCACTAATGTAGTGTCCATGCTATCGCCTCGTTCTACCAATGGAATCGATCCGGTTTTTTGTATTTGAAAAATACTGTCTACTTTTTTGCGTTTCCAAATGCGCAAGGTCCATTTATTTTTAACGGTGTCCCATTGAATATTATCGGCAGAGAACTTTTCTATTAAACGATCTTTGTCGAAGCGTTCTAATGAAAACTGGTAACCTGTGTTGGAGTTGACATCATACGATTGGATAAACAAATACACATTAGGTGCTACTTGCATATGTACATTTCTTTTTTCGAAATAATATTTATTTTGAAAATACTGCATCTCAAACCGAAGGCGATCGTGATTGGATTTTGGAATCACCCAGCCGTTTAGCAAGAAACTCATTACAGCAATAAAAGTAGCAGCTAAAAAATAGGGATATAAAAATCTGCGAAAGCTAATGCCACTACCGAGTATGGCCACAATTTCGGTATGGGATGCTAAGCGCGAGGTAACATAAATAACGGCAATAAAAATAGTGATCGGTGAAAGAAATCCTGCAATCCATGGAATGAAATCCATGTAGTAACCCAGAATTACCATCTTGTTTAATTTGAAAGCAACGAACTTATCAATCTTCTCAGTTAGATCTATAATACAAATGATAGCCTCCAACATCAGCACCACAAAAAAGAAAGTGGATAGGATCATTTTTAAAATGTATTTATCGAGCAGCTTCATAATTTAGTCGATGATGAATAGTTGATAGTCCACTTTACATGGTCAATATTGCTACCGACTATGAACTGTTGGCCGTTGACTAATTTACAATCGGGTAGAAACAATTTTAACCATTTTATTTTTCCATTCCGCAAAAATACCTTCTTCAATTTTTTGTCTGGCTTGCTTAACTAGCCATAAATAGAATGCAAGGTTGTGGATAGATGCAATTTGTGCGCCTAAAATTTCTTTAGATATAATTAGATGTCTCAAATAAGCTTTTGAGTAAAACGTGCTTACGTAGCCACCTAATTCTAAATCAATAGCACTTAAATCATTTTTCCACTTTTCATTTCTGATGTTGATGATACCTTGTGTTGTAAACAGCATTCCATTTCGGGCATTTCGAGTGGGCATTACACAATCAAACATATCAATGCCAAGGGCAATACATTCTAAAATATTTTCTGGTGTGCCTACGCCCATCAGGTAGCGAGGTTTATCTGCTGGCAAGATGCCACAGACTAAATCTGTCATCTCATACATCACCTCATGTGGTTCGCCTACAGATAATCCTCCAATAGCATTTCCATGCTGATTTTGATTGGCAATGAATTCTGCTGATTGTTGGCGCAAATCTTTATACACGCTCCCCTGCACAATAGGAAAGAGCGTTTGAGTGTATCCGTATTTTGGTTCGGAAGAATCTACTCTTTCTATACATCGCTTTAGCCAGCGATGCGTAAGTGCCATCGATTTTTTTGCATACTCATATTCGCATGGATATGGAGTACATTCATCAAACGCCATGATGATGTCTGCACCAATGGTTCGTTCAATGTCCATTACACTTTCGGGAGTAAAAGTGTGCTTAGATCCGTCTATATGCGATTTAAAAATCACGCCCTCTTCATTAATTTTTCTGTTCGCGCCAAGCGAGTATACTTGGTAGCCACCACTGTCAGTTAAAAGAGGCCGATCCCATCCGTTAAAGCCATGCAGCCCTCCAGCTTTTTCAATTAACTCTAGCCCTGGTCTTAAATAAAGATGGTAGGTATTTCCTAAAATTATTTTAGCGTCAATATCTTCTTTTAATTCGCGCTGGTGCACCGCTTTCACAGAACCAGCTGTGCCTACGGGCATAAAAATAGGAGTGGGAATGTCCCCGTGATCGGTAGATATCAATCCACTTCGCGCTTTAGAATGAATATCTTTCTTACTTACCTTAAAATTCATATTGGCGACAAAGGTAAGGATAACCCATTACGAATTGCCATTTGAATGTTAGGAGCAGCTCCATTTTATTGAGCTAGCTAGGCTCTTTTATTTTTGAGTTAGCTGCTCATTTCTTGAGGCTCTCCATCGGCCATCCGAGCAATATTTTGCCCGCAGTTAGAGTTCTATTATGTAGTACAAAGTAAGCCTGTATCTTTGCCACGTTTTTATTTTTAAAGTTAATGCACTTGTCTGTTCTTGATATTGTTTTTTTCTCGGCAATAGCCGTGCAGTTGATTTACATTGCGTTGTTCTTAATAGCTTTTCTTAAAAAAAGAGTTTTGTTTCCGGTTGCTCCACGCCCCATTTCTATCATCATTTGCGCCCACGATGAGGAGCAAAACTTGCGAGAACTGGTGCCCATTCTTTTACAGCAAGACTATCCAGAGTTTGAAATCATTATTATAGAAGATCGATGCAACGATGGAACATACGACTATTTGCTGCAAGCCACTAAAGAATATACCCGGCTAAAAATGGTGCGAGTTGTAAACAAACCCGAACATGTAAGCGGAAAAAAATTTGGGCTAACCTTGGGCATTAGGGCTGCCAAATACGATTGGGTGTTGCTAACCGATGCCGACTGCAGGCCAGCATCTTCCCAATGGATAAAGGCTATGAGCGCAAATCAAAAGCCTGAGACAAAAATGGTTTTAGGTTTTTCTCCTTACGAAAAAGCACCAGGGCTTTTGAATACATTTATTCAATTTGAGTCGCTGCTAACCGCAATACAGTTTGTAGGACTGGCTTTGTTGGGTAAACCCTATATGGGTGTAGGAAGGAATCTGCTTTATCAGAAGTCACTCTTTTTAGAGAATAAGGGATTTAATAATTACTTAGGAATTACAGGGGGAGATGATGATCTATTCGTGAATCAGCATGCTACCAAAAAAAATACATTGGTTAGTATGGGTAGCGAAACGCTCACCTTCTCTAAACCTAAAACTAGTTGGAGGGAATACTACCACCAGAAGTTGAGGCATCTATCAGTTGGTAAGCACTATAAATTTTCAGATAAATTTATTCTAGGGCTATTTGCCAGCAGTTGGTTAATAAGTTGTCTATTAGTTATTCCTGAAGCTGTAGTCAGTTCATTATTTCCATGGGTTTTAGGCGCTTTTTTACTTCGCACTGCCCTTTTAACAATACTTTTCTATCATGCATCCAAAAAGTTAGGTGAGCCTTTTACAATCTGGATGATGCCGTTTTTAGATTTTATATTTGCCTTTTATTATCTTGTTGCCGGGGTTGCAGCAACAACAGCCAAAAGAATTGCATGGAAGAGGAATTAGACGAAGGCAGGTTTTCATCAAAAGCACTGGAAGACTTCCGCTTGATTGACATGGCTGTAGGTGGCGATGACAAGGCGTATGCTAAATTATTGCAGCGTTATAAGCGCCCCGTTTACCACGTAATCTTAAAAATGGTACGCAATGTAGATGATGCCGAAGATTTGATGATGGAGTCTTTCTCGAAAGCATTTCGCAGCCTACATAAGTTTAAAAAAGATTTTACCTTTAGCACGTGGTTGTTTAGAATTGCTACCAATAACACCATCGATTTTATACGAAAGAAAAAAATTAATACACTCAGCATTGAAAATACCTATACCGATGATGACGGAGCTTCTGTTTCTATCGACATAGAAGACAAGGGGAATTTGGATCCACAAGAGGAGGCCATACGTTCGCAAAAGGAGGAGATCATGCAGGTGTTTGTAAATATGCTGCCACCTAAATACCAGAAACTAGTGCGCCTTCGGTATTTTCATGAATTGAGTTACGAAGAAATTGCTGCCGAACTGGACGCCCCACTAGGAACCGTAAAAGCACAACTGCATC
Source organism: Cytophagales bacterium (assembly GCA_025359125.1). GTDB lineage: Bacteria > Bacteroidota > Bacteroidia > Cytophagales > Cyclobacteriaceae > ELB16-189. The sequence continues at coordinate 122,482 of JANYHI010000063.1, read as the reverse complement.
GCGCCCGCGAGCTGATGTACGACTTGGTTAAGAATAAGAAAGAACATATTTAGTTTAGACCATTTCAGTACCTTTACAGAAGGTTTTATTTGGCTCCGTATTTCAATGGATAGAATTTGAGATTCCGATTCTCAAGATGTAGGTTCGATTCCTACCGGGGTCACTTTTACATAATATTAATTTCTGATTTCGATTCTGGAGCTGCGGGTTCCTGCCGAATGATTCGGTCAGGCGGGGATTTCTACCGGGTCACTTTTTTCTTATGCTGTTGCCCCTGCTAGTAAATAAAGCACAGCCATCCTCACGGCCACGCCATTTTCTACCTGATCTAAAATAATAGAATGATGAGAGTCTGCGGCATCACTCGTTAGTTCAACACCTCGGTTGATGGGTCCAGGATGCATCAGTACAATTTCTTTTTTTAGATCGTCTAGTATTCTTTTGGTGATGCCGTAGTAAAGAGAATATTCCCGTAAGGACGGAAAGTATTTTATTTGCTGTCGTTCTAGCTGAATGCGGAGTACATTGGCCACATCGCACCACTCCAATGCTTTTTTTACATCCCACTCTACTAACACATCTAACGAAGAAATATATTTTGGCAGCAGCGTAGGCGGACCACAAACCATCACTTCGGCTCCTAATTTTTTTAAAGCGAAAATATTAGATAAAGCTACGCGCGAGTGAAGAATATCTCCAATGATGGCAATCTTTTTTCCTTCTATACTGCCGAGTTTCTCACGAATTGAAAAGGCATCTAACAAAGCTTGGGTTGGGTGTTCATGCGTACCATCGCCTGCATTTACAATATTAGCTTTGATATGTTTGGCAAGAAAGTGTGGAGCCCCCACGCTGGCATGGCGCATCACTACCATATCTACTTTCATGGCTAAGATGTTGTTGACCGTGTCGAGCAATGTCTCTCCTTTTTTTACCGAACTGTTGGAAGTAGAGAAATTGATAACATCGGCAGAAAGTCTTTTCTCAGCCAGTTCAAAAGACAACCTTGTGCGGGTAGAATTTTCAAAAAAGATGTTGGCAATAGTTACATCCCGTAAGGAAGGCACTTTCTTAATTGGCCGGTTAATAACATCTTTAAAATTATCGGCCGTTTCAAAAATAAGTTCTAAGTCTTGGCGGGTAAGGTTTTTAATTCCGAGTAGGTGCCGTTGGCTTAGCTTTGACATATTTTTTAGTCCTTATTAATCAACCAGATTTTATTTTGTTTGTGGCCCTGCGCCTCCAACTCAACCAATACCCTTTGAGAGTCTAGCGTATCTACATATTTACCAACGTAGTCGGCAGAGATTGGAAGATCGCGTGTTGCTTTTCTATCTACCAAAACGAGTAGCTCAACTTTTGAGGGGCGCCCAAAAGCAATCATCGCATCTAATGCTGCACGCACAGTGCGGCCAGTGAATAATACATCATCAATCAAAATCACTTTCAACCCTTCTATGGCGAAAGGTATTTTAGTTTCGCTCGCCTTGGCGGGAATTTCCCTTCGCCTAAAATCATCGCGATGGAATGTAGTATCTAAATACCCAAGAGGTATTGATTTTTTAACTAGTGCTTTTAATTTTTGATGAATGAGTTCCGCCAAAAAAATACCTCGTGGCTGCATTCCTAAAATTACAGTGCTGGTAAAATCGCCATGATTTTCAATAAGTTGCTGACAAAGGCGATTAAGCGTGATATCGAGAAGGTGCGAATCGAGTACGAGTTTTTTCTGCATACGCTGGCGCGAAGGTAAGGTAAAAAGTGCGATTTACTAAGGTGTGATGGATGAAATTTGGATTTAGAATTGAGGTCTTAGGTGTAGGACTTGGAGATTAGAAATTTAGAGGTTAGATGTTGGAACTAGGACTAGTCTGATTGCTAATAACCGATCACTGATTACTTATAAAGTATCTTATTAATAAAAAAAACTTTTTTAAAAGGCTGCTCTTTTCTGCTTTTTGTTTTTCGTAAAGTTTGCACGCCCGAGGCGAATAAATGATTACCATACCAATAATCGAGGTGGCTGGTTTTGGCATCATCTTTTGTAACCACACCTTCATTGCTAAATACTTTAAGTTCATCTGCTGTTTTGCCTTCTAGCACTTCGTTGCCTTTAATTACTTTGGTGCGAATGAGATTCTCGAACAAGTAAAGTAGATCGATGTGATCTTGGGCAGGTGCAATTTTTACAAACTGTTCTAGCTTAAAAGATTTGGCATCGTTAATTTCAAAACTATTATCCCATTTTACTTTGCCGCTGGCATCAAAGCCAATAACAATTGCATGGGTATACTGGTAGCCATCAAAAATTAAATCATTGCGATAAGGTGAGTAATTTGAATATCCTCTCGGAGAATTGTAAGGGCCAAATGCATTTCCATAAGACTGGCGATATACATATTTTGGATAAAATGCTTCGCCCAACATAATAAATTGATTTTGATAAGGAATCAATTCTTGCACAAGCAAACGATAATTGAATTTGGTGCTCTTGCCTTTCACCTTCCGTCTATCAATTCGCTTTTTTATTCTTCGTTCTTGATTGGCCTTTAAATAATGAAAGAAGTTTTGAAGATCAGCGAAGTTATAATACCGAGTAGTGTACTCTCCGAATTGGTTGATGGTAGCAACGAAAATTCCGCGAGAGTATTCTGTGTTTCGGCCATACACTCCTGCCACTACTTGTTCGTTATTAGGCATTTTTACTGACCGTCCGAAAATAAGATTTCTTTTTTCGTGCGATTCCAAAACTGTTGTCTTAATTAAATCGCCTTCATTGCTATAATTACGAATCCATAAGCTCTTGCGTTTCTCATAATTTTTTGCGCTCACTATAATATCGATAGATCCGTCTGGTGTTATTTTCATTTGAGTTAATTCGCCAGGTTCGTTGAAGAAGCCCGGAAGAATTTTAGATTTCCTCAGCAGGAGGGAATAGTGTAATACCAGCGGACGGTAATTGAAGTAGCCACCAATTAAGACTGCTCCCTCGGTAGAATCAAATTCTGTTGGAATAAATGGAATAGCATTTTTTATAATATGCGTTTTGTATTGGTTAGATCTTAGATCTAAATCGATCATTACAAAACTTGCTAATCGTACATTTCTAAGTAAAATATAAAACGAATTTTTACGGCAGGTAGTTTGTGCAACTGCCAATCCTCGCTCTATCGTAATATATCCTTTCCATTTTTCATGAAGTGCAGTATCTAACATAATCAACTCAAGCTGGTCTACTTCAGTGCCAATTAGTTTACTGTAAACAATCAGTCCCAGGCTGTCAATTGAGGCTACACCATAAACTTCATCATTGTTAGTAGGCATACCAACTTCCCAGCGTGCTGTTTGCTCTACTTGGCCGTAGGTAAACTTTATAACCAGACATAGGAGAAATGTAATACAGAGCTTACTCAACGTTTATTTTATTAATGTAAAATACGTCCCTATTTTTTTCAGGGTTCTTGAGTGTTTGATAGCCATACAAATATAAATAGTGACCGTACCAGAATCTCACACTTCCAATATTTTCATTGTCAGATTTTATACTCTCTATGGCACTATTTATACGAAGGGGAATTTTTTCATTCATTAGCGTTAAGCCATCTGCTTGCGTTACCTGTAAGTTTATTTCTTTTTCTTTGTTGAAGATTATGGTATTGCGGTTAACGGTATGAATAAAATCGGCTGTTTGGGTAGCGCTTGTAACTCGCAAATCGCCCATCTTAAATCCGTGGTCAGCCACTAAAAGTCCTTTCGAATCTAAAATAGATAAGCTGGCCAGTTGCATTTTAGTTTCAGTCGATTGGTTAGGACTATAACTGCTGTAGGGATAACCGTATGAGTAGGGATTGTAACCTCTATAGAGAGGATTGTAAGAGTTGTAAGGAGAATAATTATATGGATTGTTATTCCATCTAGTGTTGTTTACAGCATGAGAAGTATAATATGCTTCGTTGTAAAATGCAAATCCGTTTTTTGTTTCCTCCAGCCGGCACGGAAGTACGTGCGTTTTAAAGTCGGGTACTTTTCCTGCCTGGCGTTTCTTATCTGATTTTTCTTTGGTTCTGGCCGCTCTTTTGGGGCTCAGATAATCAAAGAAATGCGACAGCTGACCAAAGTCGTAGAAGTTAATTTTTTGTTCACTGTAAGGGTCTACTAAAACCGTAAAAATTCCGGATGCCTGTGTGGAAACCCCCTCGCTCCAGGTGCCCACAATCAACAACTCGTCTCTTACCAGCGTACTGGTAAGGCCGGCTAGAATAGTTTTATCTATATCTATTTCAATGATATCATCCAATAAAAGAACACCTGCGTCATCAAACGTTTTACTAATTAACTTCTTACTTATTTTTGATTGTCTTTCGGCAATAAGCACATTGAAGGTGTTATTAACATTTGCCCGTACATCTAGTAGTTCAGAATTATTTACTAGCAAACCCGGCACAATTTTGCTTTGATTATTTTCCAAATTAAATAACAAAATGGTAGGTTGGTTAGAAACGTAACCACCCAACATGATTTGATTGCCTATCGCGTTAAAATGCGTGGGGCGAATAGATAGCTCCGGTTTATAAGGAAACTCATCAACAAAGCGAGAACTTGTTTTGATGCGAACAATTCGCAGCTCTCCTAAATCTGTTTCTCCTTGCCGATATAAGAAATATAAGTTTTGATCTTGGTAATCATGGCCAATCAAATTATATCGGGTTTCTATTGGTAAATTATAAGTCCACGATTCAGTTAAGGTAGAATCAAGCAAGATAATCTCCCATAATTTTTTTCCGTGTTCAGTATCATTCTTATCGCGAATCAGGGCAATGCCTTTCTCGCCCATACTGATAACGGTAAAATCATGATCGTTACTTTTCTGTGTTTTCTCGTACCGAGCTGGCTGGGTAAGTTGTGCAGATACTAGCGTGGGGGTTAGCAACAGCCACAGTGAAATGAACACAACAACGAGCCAATTATTTTTTGAAGTTTGCAAGAAAAAATTCATTAACTATTTTTCAGAGAGTGATATTATCTTATCAAACTCTTCCACTTTTACGGGCTGCACAGATAAACGAGAATTGTTTACCAATACCATAGCGTTTAACTGCTTATCGGCTTTGATAACAGAAAGCTCTACCGGATTCTTTAATTTGGTTTTTGGCTTTAATTCAACGGCTACCCAGTTCAGATCTTTGGGGTCTGGAAAGGCTTCCTTACTCACTTCGGTAATACCTATAATGGCCTTCCCCTCATTGCTATAATAGAAAAAAGCTAAGTCGCCTTTTTTCATGGCTTTCAGGTTGTTGCGAGCCTGAAAGTTGCGTACACCATCCCAGGTAGTCTTTTTGTCTTTCACCAGATCTTCCCACGAATACACATCGGGTTCTGATTTTACGAGCCAATAATTCATAAAAGTAAATTCAATTGAATTTCTAAAGTAGCAAATTGCTTCTGCATTTTCTATTATTATTGGTTTTGAAATTTGGCAATGGTTTGATGGCGTATTGGTTCAAATTGTTTTTAAAAAAAATCGAAAATCAATTTCTCAGCGTTTCTTACCTCTTACCTTTACAGGGATATGAAAATTTTGATCATTCGGTTTTCTTCTATTGGCGACATTGTTTTGACTACTCCTGTTCCCAGAGTTTTGAAAACCCAATTGGACAATACCGTCATTCATTACGCCACTAAAATTCAATACAAAGACATTCTAGATTCTAATCCGTATGTAGATAAGGTTTTTTATCTGCAAAATGATTTGAATGAATTGGTGGAGCAGTTGCTTGCTGAACGATATGATTGCGTGATTGACCTGCACAATAACCTGCGTACCCGCATTGTCAAGTGGAAGCTGGGAGTTAAATCGTTCAGTTATCGTAAATTAAATATCGAAAAGTGGCTGCTCGTAAATTTTAAAGTAGATAAACTTCCTACTCTTCATATTGTCGATCGGTATTTAGAAACGGTAGCGAGCTTAGGAGTTAAAAATGATACACTTGGGCTTGATTATTTTATCCCAGAGAAAGATGAAGTGCCGATGGAATGGCTACCGGAAACACACAGAGAAAGCTATGTTGCTTATGCTTTAGGGGCGCAGCATGGCACTAAAAAGCTTCCCATCAATAGAATGATTGAACTCTGCGACAAAATAAATAAGCCGATTATTTTATTGGGTGGTAAAGAAGATTTTGAAACAGCCGAAAATGTTAAGAGATTTTTTGAGAGACCGCTGGAAGAAAATGGTTATGAAAGTGGCTTACAAGAATTAGGCAAGAAAACGATTATTTACAACGCTTGCGGATTTTATAGCCTCAATCAATCTGCAAGTTTGGTTAAGCAGGCGCGTTATGTTTTTGCCCACGACACAGGGCTGATGCACATTGCGGCCGCATTTAAGAAAGAAGTATTTAGTATTTGGGGTAGCACCATTCCTTCTTTTGGCATGTATCCGTATCGCACTAAGTTTACCATTTTAGAGAATACCAAACTATCCTGTAGGCCTTGTTCTAAAATTGGTTTTGATAAATGCCCGAAAGGTCATTTTAAATGTATGAACGATATTGTTTTTGATTTCTACCTTCCGTAAAATAAAAAACAGGGATTTTACTCCCCGTCTTCCCCTATACTCCTACTACTACCTTTCTAATCTGATAAACGCGCCAACCGGTGATCACTACTTGTTTTCTGACTGCGTTTGTTATGTAAAGGTCATTTTTCTTAGATCGAATCAGTTACATCAAAAAATCAATTCTTTATATATTTATCAGATTTTACTAAAGCCTAAAGATATCCAAGCTTTAAAATCAGCATTTATTAATGGACGTTGGTTGTTTGGATTAAGCCCTTCCATTATATTTATTTATGCTTCGTTGGGCACCTTATGCAATGGTGCGGGTTTCCGCATTTTTTATTAGTGGAATTTTGTTGGCTATCTATCAGCCCACGTTGATTTGTACTGGTTATGCTATTACAATTTTATTGCTGACGGTCACCTTCTATTTTATTTTGGCAATATCAACAGGGGATAACAAATTAAATTTTTATAAAGGAATTTTTGGATGGAGTGCAATTTTTTGGTTAGGATATGCCCACGTTTTATTACAAACCGAATCGAATCATGAGGATCATTTGATTGGGAATAACGAAAATAGTATAACCTATCAAGCCGTTGTTAAATCAGCACCTGAATCAAAAGCTAAAAGTTGGAAGATTGAAGTAGAGACGATTGCGGTAAAAACTAACAAGTGGCATCCAGTAAATGGAAAAGTTTTATTATACGTTTCAAAAAAAGCAGGACTTATAGATTGGCACTATGGAGATAAGCTTTTAATAAAAGGGAAACCTCAGCTATTAAAGCAGCCGGCCAATCCTGGCGAGTTTGACTTTAAAAGATTTCTTTCGTTTAAAAATATTTATCATCAGCAGTATGTATTGCCACAAGATGTAAAGTTAATTTCTACTAATGCAGATAAGGGAGTTATCTACTACTCACATTGTGTGCGGGAGTGGGCCTCTAAAAAATTAAATGAATTTATTAAAGGCGATCAAGAGCAAGCAATAGCTGCCGCGCTGGTTTTGGGTGTAACAGATGCCATTAATACAGATTTGCAAAGTGCGTATGCAGCAAGCGGAGCCATGCACGTGCTGGCGGTATCTGGTTTACATGTGGGTATTATCTACGGTATTCTTCTGTTCCTACTGAAGCCGCTCAATCGATTTTCGTGGAGCCGATGGCTAGTGGCAGGTATTAGTTTGTGTTGCTTGTGGGGTTTTGCATTTGTTACCGGGCTTTCTCCTTCTGTACTAAGGGCTGTTGCGATGTTTTCTTTTGTAGCTGTTGCCCGCCCGTTTGGCCAGCGTACAAACATCTACAATACACTGGCAGCTTCTGCTTTTGTGTTGCTTCTCTATAACCCTTATCTCATCATGTCTGTAGGGTTTCAGCTTTCTTATTTGGCAGTGCTAGGTATTGTCTATTTACAACGGCCGATTTATAATTTATGGGAAACCAAATTGAAATTAGTTGATTGGATTTGGCAAATCACTTGCATTTCTCTCGCGGCACAAGCAGCCACTTTTGCATTGGGGTTATTGTATTTTCATCAGTTTCCTGTTTACTTTTTAATTTCTAACCTTTTTGTTATTCCGCTCTCTACATTTATTCTGGTGGGTGGTGTGCTATTATTAGCAGTTAGTTTCATTTCTCCACTGGCATGGTTAATTGGCAAAATAGTTTCATGGTTTATTTCACTTTTAAATGCAGGCGTAATCTTCACAGAAAAGTTGCCGTATAGCCTCATCAACCAAATTCACATTTCTACTTTTCAATGTTTGCTATTAATGGCTGCATTAATGTGTTTTATTCTGTTGTTCGAATTCAGAAAAACAATTTGGTATTATTCTGCTTTTGGATTTCTGTTTTTATTTACAACGCTGCAATGGCTTCATCACGTTTCTTTCTTTAATCAAAATCAGTTGGTTGTGTATAACGTTTCAGGACACTCAGCAATTGAAAGAACCGAAAGTGGAAAGTCACTATTTTATGCTGATACTTCGCTCCTCAAAGATGAAGACCGTATCCGATTTCACATTAGCCCTAACCGATTGATTCACGGAGTCAATAAAATACAACTACTAGATTTAAAAAATGATGCCCCTGTTTTTTATTGGAGAGGAAAATCTGTGGCGGTGGCAAACGACATTACCTATAAGTGGCCTATCAACCTAGCCGTTGATTTTTTAATTGTGACGAATAATTCTTTTAATTTCTCTAAAGTAAAAACCAGTGAGGTCTCTATCAAGAAAATAATTCTAGCAAGTAGTAATTCTCTTAGCTATTGCCGCAAGTTGACTAAGTTTGCCGAGGCCAATAAAATTGAGGTTTATTCTGTTTTAGAAAACGGTGCCTTTGTTATAACTGATTGAAAGTATGAGTTTAGTTATCTATGAATCCAGCAACCGCATTGGTTACATTACCCTGAACCGTGCCGAGAAACGAAATGCCCTCAGCAAAGAATTGGTGAGTGATTTGAAAGCAGCATTTACACAAGCTGAGAATGATGAATCCGTTAAGATAGTTGTGCTGAAAGCGAACGGAGATTCTTTTTGTGCTGGAGCCGATCTTGCTTACCTGCAACAACTCCAACATTTTTCGTTTGAAGAGAACATTGCCGACTCTAACCAGTTGAAAGAACTTTTTTTACAGATCTATCAATTAAAAAAAGTAGTGATTGCCCAAGTGCAAGGGCACGCCTTGGCAGGTGGATGTGGGTTGGCAACTATTTGTGATTTTGTTTTTGCTGTGCCTGAAGCCAGATTTGGTTATACAGAAGTGAAGATTGGATTTATACCGGCAATGGTGTTAGTATTTCTTATTCGCAAGATTGGTGAGCAAAAAGCACGACAACTTCTTTTAAGTGGTGAACTCTATCAAGGTGATGAAACTATAAAATTAGGATTGGTGAATTATCTTGTTCCCAAAGCACAGTTGGAAGATTCTGTTTCTGCTTTTGCAAACAAGTTGATTACAAATAATTCTGCGCAATCGATGATGCTTACCAAGCAAATGATTAGCGAAGTGCAATCGATGACGTTGGAGCAAGCACTGGATTATGCGGCCACGATGAACGCCCAGGCACGCGCATCTTCAGATTGTAAAAATGGTATTGCGGCCTTTTTAGAGAAGCGCGAATTGAAGTGGTAAAATCCTAATCTTGTTTTTATTCTTACGCCAGCCCAAGGCACTTTGGTTTTTTTCTTACTAAATGTTTAATATCACAGTTAAAATTAAACCCGTATGAAAAAAATATTTTTATTTATTATCCTGTGCAGCAGTTTCAGTTCTTTTGCACAGAATTATTCTGGCGACACGTGGGCTCAAATTAAGAGCAATAAGCAAGGCGCTATTTCAATTGCATATGTCGAAACTTTCGGATTTGTTTACAAAGATGGAGACAAGCTTACAGGAGTTTGTGTTGACATCATGAACGACTTTGTTAATTATATAAATGAAAAGAAAGGCGTGAAAATCACAACTAATTTTGTAGGAGATGGAACTTCGTTCAAAGGAATGTATGATAAAGTGAGGGCATCATCGGGTGGCGTTTTTGGGTTGGGAAATATTACAATTACAGATGAAAGAAAAAGAGAAGTAAAATTCAGTCCGCCCTTTATTACCAACCTTGCTTTTTTGGTAACACAAAATGGAGTAGGCACGCTTACTAAGTTAGAAGACCTTCCTAAAACATTTGGAAAGCTAACGGCTTTTACTGCCAAGGGAACATTAAATGAAAAACGAATTGTAGAGTTGAAGCAAAAATATTTTCCTGATATGAAAATTGTAATCACCGCTTCCAGCAAAGAAACCTATGAGAAAATATCCAACGACCCCAATGCTTTTGCTTATCTTGATCTGGCTTTTTATTTAGAGGCCGTTCAAAGTAAGAAACCCTTAAAGCGACACGCCATTGGAGACAAAGCATCTGAGCAATTTGGATTTGTTATGCCCCCTAATAGCGATTGGTATCCATTGCTGGATGAGTTTTTTAAAGCCGATGGTGGCTATACCAATTCCCCTCAATACAAAAATATTTTAAAGAAACACCTTGGCGAAATTGGAATTAAACTACTTCAATTCAAATAGTCAGCTGCTATTGGTAGCTGGTTGCTTCGGTTGATTAGCAGTATATTGCTAAACTTATTTAGTTTTTACAGTGAGTGCTGAAGAAGTTTTGCGAAAATACTGGGGGCATACTTCTTTTCGGTCGCCTCAATCAGAAATAATTCAATCTGTAACAACAGGAAAAGATGTGCTGGCTATTCTGCCTACGGGCGGAGGAAAGTCGGTTTGTTTTCAAATTCCCGCTTTGTTAAAAGATGGTTTATGCTTGGTCATCACTCCATTGATTGCACTTATGCAAGATCAAGTATCGCAGCTAAAGAAGAAAGGAATACCAGCGATAGCTATTCATTCGGGGTTAGGTCATCGAGAAATTGATATTTTGTTAGACAACTGCGTTTACGGAAATCAAAAATTCTTATATGTTTCTCCTGAAAGATTAAAGACAGATTTATTTCGAGAGCGATTTCGAAAAATGAATGTAAACCTCATCGCTATTGACGAGGCACATTGTATTTCGCAATGGGGGTATGACTTCCGCCCTCCGTACTTACAAATTGCTGAGCTAAGAGAAATAAAAGTAGACGTGCCGTTTATTGCACTTACTGCATCGGCTACTAAGCAAGTGAAGGAAGATATTATTGAAAAGTTGCAGTTAAAGAATGCCCATACTTTTCAAAAGAGTTTTGCAAGAGAAAATATTTCTCTGGTTATCCGTAAAACGGAAGTTAAAGAAAAGAAGGCGTTAGAAATTTTAACGAAAGTGCCGGGGTCGGCTATTATTTACGTTCGCTCGCGAAAATCAACACAAAGTATAGCAAACTTTTTACAACGAAGTGGAATCTCGTCTACATTTTACCATGCCGGATTAAATCATCAGGATCGCGCAGTTCGTCAAGCCGAGTGGCTGCGCGATTCATGTCGGGTGATGGTGGCCACCAATGCTTTTGGAATGGGAATCAATAAGGCAAATGTGCGAACTGTTATTCATTTAGATATTCCCGAAAACCTGGAGTCATTCTATCAAGAAGCAGGTAGGGCAGGGAGAGATGGAAAGCGGGCGTATGCAACGGTACTTTACCACACCGCAGATATAGATTCGTTAAAACACAAAGTAGAACAATCGCATCCTGCGTTTGATTATTTGAGACGGATATATCAAGCACTGGCCAATCATTTCCAATTAGCCGAAGGGGCGGGGCAAGCGGAAAGTTATGATTTTGATTTGGAGCAGTTCTGTAAAAAATTTGGACTTAAGTCATCGGCAGTGTACCCTGCTTTAAAGCGATTGGAAGAAGCTGGACTTATTCAATTCAACGAAAGTTTTTTTCGTCCGTCACGGTTGCATATTACATTCGACAAAAAAAACATCTACGAATTTCAGGTAGCACACGAACGGTACGATGCAATCATAAAAATGATTCTTCGTTTGTTTGGTGGAGAAGTGTATTCTGATTTTGTTACAATTTCTGAAAATCAATTAGCGGCAGCACTTCATCAATCAGTAGAAGAAGTAAAATTACAACTCCAGCAACTTCATCAATTGCAGGTTCTGATGTATGAGCCCACACAAGATGGCCCGCAAGTAACATTCGTTTTGGCAAGGCAAGATGCTGATCACTTGCCCATAGATCGTGAGAAGATGGAGAGCAGGCGACAACTCCATTTTGCTAAAATGAATAAGATCATTCAATATGCAGAGCAATCTCAACAGTGCCGCACGCAATTTATATTGGAATATTTTGATGAAGTAACGTACGATACCTGCGGCATCTGCGATGTTTGCCTTGAGAAAAAAAAGAAGGTAGGTAAAACAGCTTTCGCAGATTATCAGCAACAGATTCTCTACTGCTTGCACGATAAAAAGCTATCGCCCGAAGAGCTTACGACTAGTGTAGCACCAAAAGATGCCGATTTATTTTTGGAAGTGATGCGCACAATGATAGAGGAGAATCAATTATTTTACGATGCGCACTGGCTCTTGCATTTAAAGAAGTAGTATTTTGCACGCGTGAAAGAGACTCCTAAATATTCTGTCATCGTTCCGGTGTACAATCGCCCAGAGGAGATTCGCGAATTACTGGAAAGCCTAACCCGACAGATCTTTACTGACTTTGAAGTGTTAATTGTAGAAGATGGATCTTCTGTAAGCAGTGAGGAGATAGTTAAATACTATTCAGATAAATTAGCTATTCATTATTTTTTTAAATCTAATTCTGGTCCTGGCCCAAGCCGCAATTTTGGTTTTGAAAAAGCAAGTGGAAAATACTTTGTTGTGTTTGATAGCGATTGTATTGTGCCATTATCATACTTTTCTGCTGTTGAAGATTTTTTAAAAGTAAATATTGTAGACGCGTGGGGCGGCCCAGATAGAGGTCATGAAAGTTTTACTCTATTGCAACAAGCCATGGCGCACACCATGTCCTCTTTCCTTACCACCGGAGGAATACGCGGAGGAAAAAGACAATTGGACAATTACCAGCCCAGAAGTTTTAATATGGGATTAAGTCGAAGTACCTATGAGAAAACAAAAGGTTTTCATTTTGATCGCCTGGCCGAAGATATTGAGTTGAGTGTACGAATGAAGAAACTGGGTTTGTCCGTTTATCTAATCCCTCAGGCATTTGTTTTTCACAAACGCAGGTCTACCCTTACAGCGTTTTTTGAGCAAGTACTTAATTTCGGACGTGGGCGTGTGTTGGTTGGAAGGCAACACCCAGGCGAAGTTAAATGGGTTCATTGGTTTCCGGCATTTTTTACAATGGGTTTATTCGTGATGCCAATTTTGTTTTTTCTATTTCCCCTTTTTGGTTGGTTAATGCTGTTTGGCTACGTTGTTTTTTTATTCCTGGTAACACTAGAAGGTTATGTTAAATCAAAATCTATTTTAGTGGCATTACTAAGCCTACCCGCTTCCTTAGTGCAATTGATTGGTTACGGCTTCGGTTTTTTATCTCAAAAAATTCAAAACCTTACACAGTAGTTCTTCTCCTTATTATTGATAAATAGGACTTTATCTTTGAAAAATTGCAATAATTCAACAATATTGCATTAACCAAAAGTTAAAACTTACATGAAGCATCTTCGTTACGTAGCCCTATTTGTGGCGATAGTATCTATTATCAACCCCTTTATAGCTTCTTCTCAACCTATGCAAAGTAATTCTTTGCAAAAAGGGTACTACGTTGTAGTGGCTGCTTTTTGGGCTAAACGTGATGTGTATGCTCAAAAATATGCCGATCAACTTAATGCAGCAGGGCGCCATGCCAAAGTAGGTTTAGATGCTACCCGCAATCTTAATTTAGTGTACTTAGATTATTTTACAGATTTTAATGAGTCTGTTGCTAAGATGACAGAAGTACGTAAAGAAAGTGGCTTTGGTGAAACATGGGTACGCATTATTAAAGACGAAACTATACCATCTGAGCCTGTAGTGGCGGCAGAACCAATACAAAAAATACCTGAAAAGATTGTTGAGAAAAAAACTGAACCTAAGCCAGTTGAGCAAGTGGTTGCTCCTGTTGAAATAAAAAAGGAAGAACCAATTAAACCAGTAGTTTTAGAAACGGAAGTAGTTCCAAATCCCAAAGCGGCACCCGTTTTTTTACCACAAACACTTAAAAATACGCAAGCCTTCTTTAGTTTATACAATGCTCGTAATGGTGAAATATTAGATGGAGAAGTGGAAGTGATAGATACGGACAGAAGCAGATTGATTTCGAAAATGAAAGCCAATACGTATTTAACACTGCCAGATCCTAATAGTAAATCGGGCAAGCTTACGCTGATTGGTAGTGCATTTGGGTATCGTAAAATACAGCACGAGCTGAATTATAATAATACCGAAAGCGATACACTAAAAGATGAAGTTGCCCTAGTAGGAAATTTTTACATGGTAAAATTTGATTTATCGCGCATGGTGAAGGGAGATATTTCAACTCTTTACAATGTGTATTTTTATAATGATGCGGCAGTTATGCTTCCAGACTCAAAGTATGAACTCAACAAATTACTTCAAATGATGCAGGATAATCCCAGCTATAGAATTATGCTGCACGGACACACGAATGGTGGAGGCAGAGGAAAGATAATCCATGTTGGCCCTTCACGTGATTTCTTTAACATTACAAAAGATGATGTAATACAAGAATCAGGAACAGCCAAAGAACTTTCAGGTGCCAGAGCACTCACGATAAAAGAATGGCTCGTTTCTCAAGGTATTGATCAAAAAAGAGTTGAGACTAAAGCGTGGGGAGGCGCGCGTATGCTTCACGATAAAGACAGCCAACACGCCCGCAGAAATGTGCGAGTAGAAGTAGAGGTACTCGAGAATTAAATCTGCTTTTTTAAATTTTAATCCACTCAAGGCTTAACAATTTATTAATATTGTAGCGGCTCACTACCACTACTTATTAACATTATGAAAAAAGCTTTCAAGAGTTTTGCACTCATTATCAATTATAAAACTTTTATTGTTACTGCCTTGGCAGTACTCTCCAGTTATCTCTGCTTTCATTTAGGTCTTACCGCCAAATTTCCTGATATGCTGGTGGGTGTAGCCATTGTTTTTCCAGTAGTATTTTCAATTGGATCGGCCTATACCAGAAGAGAGAATGCCTTGCAACGCTATTCAGATTTTAAAGGTCATGCCATTGCTATTTATTTTGCTACCCGCGATTGGACTACAGCTAAAGAAAGTGATCTGCCAAAGCGCACCAGCCAAATGGTGCATGACTTAATTACTAAAATCAAATACATGCTTAAACTTACACCGCAAGAGTGGAGCGCTAAAGAGCGTGAGGTGTATGCTTTGTTTTCTACTCTATCTACTATGACGATGGAGTTGCGCGGCTTAGGTGTGCAGAGTGGAGAGATATCGCGCATTAGTCAGTATGTAAGTAAAATGATAATTGCTTTCGATAACATGAAGATCATTCACAATTACCGTACGCCTATTACCCTAAGAACCTACAGTAAAGTATTCATCTATATTTTTCCAATTATTTACGGCCCTTACTTCGCCAGCACTTTTCATGATTACTCAGCTCAATTAGAGTATGTGATGCCAATTTTATACAGCTTTATTTTGGTGAGTTTAGATAATATTCAAGATCATCTGGAAAACCCATTTGATGAAGTGGGTGAAGACGACATTGTAATTGATGCAGACGAAATTAAGAATTTGTTAGTGTAGGTTCGCTGGGCTGTAATCTTCAGGTAAAAAAGGAGTGCATAACCAAAAACCTTTGGCATGGGTTATCACAAATGATTTTATCTGGCTCGAACTCTGCGGTATTATTTGCGTTCGTTTATCGACAGAATTCCCGAGTCGGAGAATCTGCGGAGAAATAATTTCAAATAGCCTTAGCCAGCGGCTACAGGTAACGGTGATGAAGTAAATGCCACTGTACTCTGTTATCTCCCTGCGGACGGCCATGTAGGCAAGTTAGCATTTAAGGGCTAAGAAAATTTAAACAAGAAAAGTTGTGCTTCACTCGCGCAGAGTTCCCGAAACGGGTAACTCTGCGGGGAAACAAAGGCGGCAGTTATGGATAGGAATAGCACGCGTTGCAAACGCGCGCTAGCTGGGGGTTGACCACATTCCAACATCAGACATGATTATTACAATTATTAACTGACACAGTTTAATTTACAGACCCAGAAATAATGTAAATTTTTTCTTCGTTTTCACACAGCCTCGCAAACGCGCGCTAACGGGGGGCATACTTTTCTTTTAAAAAATTTCCATGCTCTCTCCTATCTACGCTCCAATTAAAACCCTCTTCAAAGTAGTTATCGTTTATTTTATGATTGTCGTTATAATACCATTGTAAGATGTACTTTCTCGCCACTATTCTTATCTGATCGAATGGCAGTGCCAGTAATGTCTTATCATCGGTATAGTTTTTCTGGAGTATCATTAAGTCAGGCCCATCATAAAACCACCACTTTCCTTGATTCTTTTCACACAGAATAAAATTAACATCATCCAATTCCGAGGTTCTCAAATTTTTTACCAAAATACTAACTATGCATTTATCCTGAGTTGAATTCAAATATATCCAATCATCCAGTTTCCACTTATCTGATTTGAAACGATGAAAATATTTTAGATCTAGATCTATCCAACGTTTTATTATATCCTCGGCACTTGAAATAACAATTTGGTATTCGTGCGATTTTTTAAGTATTTCAAATTGTGACGAATAGTACTCAATGTTTTTCTCCGTTCTATTCTTGCATGAAAAGAAGAAGAATGAAGTAACTATACAAATAATTGAAACTATTTTCTTCATTTTTTAATGTGCCCCTTAACAATTTTTCTTCGCAGAGTTACCCGCCTCGGGAACTCTGCGCCCTCACCAAGCAATCTACTTCGTTAAATCAACATCTTCAAGTTCAGGGTAGCTCGTAACTCTTATTCTTCGCAGAGTCTCGCCTCGGACTCTGCGCTTGTCTAAACACAAGGTGATGAAAAATATACGGGCAACAATTTACACATTGCAAACCAACTTCATGTTCTCCAATCGTGCCGCAGAGTACGAGGCGAGACTCTGCGGAGAAAAAAGTAAATGCCACTGTACTCTGTTATCTCCCTGCGCACGGACATGTAGGCAAGTTAGCGTTTTAAAGGGCTTACAGGAAAGAGTATTGTCTTTCACTCGCGCAGAGTTCCCGAAACGGGTAACTCTGCTGACAAATAAATCGTTTGATCTGTTTGTTTGTTATCACAGAATCTGCGAGGAATAACATGCAAACGGAAGAACTGTATTTATGAACCTGAACTTATTAAATTGAAGTGATGACCTCTGAACTGGCATGCGTGAGGGATTGCAGCGGTTACCCCGCAGTGGCGTTGCTTAGCGCGGCAGGGCGAGGAGTAAAAGCGTAAAGCCCGACCCCCTGATGTTTCAATCAGGGAGCACGCCCAAATACCTTCCTTTAAAAATAGGTAATGTGCTTATTTAGAACTAATTGCTATATTTGAAAGTCGATTTTTTCATTTTTTAATCTTTGATCATTTTTTAATCTATTAACTAAAAAATCACGCCATGAGAATAACACCACTTGAAATTCGCCAGAAAGCTTTTGAAAGAGTATTGCGAGGCTACGATAGAGATGAAGTGAACGCTTACCTCCAATCGCTTTCGCAGGAATGGGAGCGCACGCTAGACGATGTAAAGGAAATTAGAATTAAATATGAAGCCACCGAGCGCGAAGTATCAAAATTGCGCGAGGTAGAAAGTTCTTTATACAAAACATTAAAGACAGCGGAAGATACGGGCGCGAATGTTATAGACCAAGCAAATAAAACGGCTGAATTAATTTTGCGCGAAGCGCAGATGAAGGCAGACTCGATGGTGAACGAGGCTAAGACAAAAGCAAAAAATGCAATTGAAGAGGCCGAATTTATTTCGCGACAGATGTTAGAAGAAATGGAAGAGCGATTGAAAACACTTGGCCAACATTACAAGACATTAGAATTACATAAAGATAATTTACTATCTGATATGAAACGTTTGGCGGGCGAAACTATAGATCGTGTTGACCGTGCTAAGACTGCCGCGCGCGATTTCGACCCCGATCACCATTTGGCTATTGCCAAACGCGAAACCAAAAAAGCATTGTTTCCCAATGCAGAAGTGGAGCGTGAAATAAAAAGTGCGATGGCGTTGCCCGCGCAACCTCAGTCAGTAGAAACTCCTCAAAATTCTTATGCGAACGAGCCCAAAATTCAAAAATCTTTTTTTGACGATATTCAATGACGGGCAAAGTAGCGCTGGAAGGTCTTGAGTTCCATGCCTACCATGGGGTGTATCCGCACGAACGATCTTCGGGAAATAAATTTGAAGTAGATGTGGTGATTGATACTGAGTTTTCTGAGTCTGCTTTTCGCGATGAGCTAACGGGCACAATTAATTATGAAGACTTGTATGCAATTGTAAAAGAAGAGATGGAGAAACCATCTAAGCTTTTAGAAACCGTTGGTCATTCAATTGCAGAGCACGCGTTAAAATCTTTTTCTGGCGCTAAAATAGTTGAAGTAAAAATATCCAAATTTAATCCACCGATTGGTGGGGTTTGCAAAAAAGCGAGTGTGGTTGTTATAAGAGAGAAGTAGCTTTTACTAGTTACTTATCAATATCGATTAAACTATTAACTGATAACCATTAACTCTTAACCGAGGTCGTGTCTGCAAACATAAAGCCTCGTGCATCGGCTTCGTCATAAAAATCTACTTCTTTGCCAATTAAATACATGGTGTGTTTCTTTTCTACATACACCTGAATGCCATCCACTTCATATGCTAGGTCGGTAGGTTTTTGTTTATCGAAGCCAATGATGAGCGACACGCCTCCGCAGCCGCCACCTTTTATACCCAACCGCAACCCATAGCCTTCGGGAATATTTTTCGTCTGCATAATTTTTTTAACTTCTTCTGCAGCGCGAGTACTAATGCCTATGGGTTTTACGTTATCGAACATTTTAAACTCCCTTTATTTTATTAGTACCTTCCGTCCAAATTATTTTAACCATTCTTTTGATCGGGCAATTACTTTTGTAGAAGTGCTCTTAATTTTTCGCTGCACATAATCAAGTTGATTTTGTTCTTATAAATTTACCTAAATTTCCAACATAATAGACCTTTAAATAATTTCCATGAACGCCCTGATTGAATTTGGAAAATTACTCATACCCGCATCCATTGTACTCTATGCGGTTTATTTGATTGTGCGCTCTTTCATTCTGCGAGAAATTGAGTTAAAGAAATTAGAAGTGCGCACTCGCAGTATCGAAACCATTTTGCCCGCCCGCCTACAGGCATATGAAAGAATGAGTCTTTTTCTAGAAAGAATTTCTCCTCACAACTTATTAATTCGTTTGAATGGCCCAGGCTTTTCAGCTCGAGATTTTCAAAAAATATTATTGGATGAAGTGCGCAATGAATACAACCACAATGCTTCGCAGCAGGTATACATGAGCGAAGAAGTTTGGAACCAAATTAAAAACGCGAAAGAAGATTTGATTATAATGATAAATGAAGCGTCCGGTCAAATAAGGAATGAATCTACCAGTATTGATTTAGCCAAGAAGATTTTTGAAATGGTGATGGACAAGAAAGTAGATTTAATAGGCCATGCTTTAACGGAACTAAAGAAAGAAATTCAACAAGTATTTTAACATGGGTCAGATTGCATTAGTGGCAGGCACTACAGGTTTGATTGGCAGGCAACTGCTAGATTTACTTTTAGTTGATTCTGATTTCGAAAAAGTGATTGCCATTAGTCGCAAGCCACTGGAAAATGTAAATCATAAATTACAAAACATTGTTTGCGAACTCAATCAGCTGCCCGTTGTATTGCAAAACGTAAAAGCCGATGTTGTTTTCTGTTGTTTGGGCACTACCATGCGCATTGCAAAAACAAAAGAAGCATTTCGCGCGGTAGATTTTGATGCACCTTTGGTATTAGCGAAAATGGCAAAAGAGAATGGTGCTAAAAAATATGTGCTAGTCTCTGCGCTGGGGTCAAATAAAAATTCATCTATTTTTTATAATCAGGTTAAAGGCCAAGTAGAAGAAGCGATTTCTCATGTTGGATTTGATAGTTACCATATTTTACAACCCTCTTTACTAACAGGCACCAGAAAAGAGCAACGCACAGGCGAAGGAGCTGCTCAGGTTTTCTATAAGATTTTCGGATTCCTGATTCCTAAAAAATATGCTTCCATTGAATCCATCAAAGTGGCAAGGGCAATGATGGGATATGCTAGTCAAATCCAAATAGGCAAGTATGTGCATCAATCTGTTGATTTATAGAAGTGTCTGAGCTCTAATATTTATATGCGAAATATTCTTTCACCTTTCTTTTTTCTTGTCGTCATAAACGGATTTGGTCAGATCATCAACACAGCCACGATGGATACGGTGGAATCTACACGGATAGGGCACTTGGCACTCGGTGGTTACATGGATACTTACTACGGATATAATTTTAATAAACCAGCAAGTGGTATTGATCCTTATTTCGTTACTTCTAATCGACACGATGAAATGAATATCAATCTTGCCTATTTAGATCTTCGTTATAAGGCAACCAATTTCAGATTTCGATTTGTGCCAGGGTTTGGTACCTACATGAACTCTAACTATATAAACGAAGAAGGAACGCTCAAAAATATTGTAGAAGCTTCTGCTGGTTTTAGACTTTCTGCCAAAAGAGCAATTTGGATAGACGCGGGAGTATTTGGCTCGCCTTATACAAATGAGAGTGCATTTTCAAAAGATCATTTGATGTATACACGTTCGTTTGCGCCTGGAAGTGTTCCGTATTACTTGTCAGGAATAAAAGTTACTGTGCCGCTTTCAGAAAAATGGACATCTACATTTTATCTGGTAAACGGTTGGCAGGTAATTCAAAGTAATGATAAGAATAAAGCGGTAGGCACCCAGCTTGAATTTAGACCCACTAAAAAAATGCTTTTCAATTGGGATACCTACATCGGAAATAATAAGACAAGTCAATCGCCTGATTTTAGAATGCGATACTTTACCGACCTCTATTGGATTTATAAACCCAACGAAAAATTTGACGCTACTTCGTGTGTTTACACAGGATTTCAAGAGCGAGTGAATGCTAGTACCTTAAATTGGTGGACAGCTAATTTTATTGCTCGTTACTATTTTACTGAATTGCTTTCCCTTTCGGGGAGAATAGAATATTATAGCGATGGAGGTGTTGGGCAGAAATCAATTACAGGCATTCCTGATTTTAGATCGTACAGCACTGGGTTATGTATAAATTATAAAGCGAATCACAATGCGCTTGTCCGTTTAGAAGGAAGACAGTTTTATTCTCCTGATAATTTATACCTAAGTGAGAACGCGCTCCCCACTCAAACCAACGTCCTGTTAATTGCCAGTATTACTGCTTGGTTTTAATTTTTTTCGCATAGCTACAATCTTTAGTTTTAATTGAATGTCATCATTGATTAAATCGTATCTGATGGTGGCAATGATGCCTAAATTATAAGTGATTCCCTAATTCTGATAACTCAGCTAGAACACCTTCCTTTAGTGAGTAGGTTGAAACTCGAATCGACTGAAAAGGATATCGCCACAATAATGATTGAATCAGACAACATGCTGCTACAATCATATCAACACGCATTTCAATCATGCCGGGTATTTGCATACGTGCTGCCCTATTTTTTGTTAGAAGCTCTTGAAAAATCTCTCCAAAGGCTTTGATGGTTAAAGGTGTTTCTGGCTCGGTATTGTATTCAATATTATTCCGAAGGCAATAGATTTCGCTCAGTGTATCGAAAGATCCAGATGAACCAATCAATGTTTTGAGGTCATGTTTTTTAAGTTCAACGAATAAAGGGTCAAGAGCCTCTTCTAAAAATTGAGTAAGTGAAGCTATTTCTTCAGGTAAGATAGGATCGTGTTGATGGAATTTTTCAATTAGTCGTTGCCCTCCCACTTCGAAACTTCTTTTCCAGAATATTTTTGAATCGTTGGCGATGATGAATTCTACGCTTCCCCCGCCTATATCAACGATTAATGATTTCTGATCGCCTAACTTTACAGCTTGTCTCACTCCATGGTAAATGAGTGATGCTTCCTCGTCTCCGGAAATAATCTTAGCTTCAATACCTGTTTTAGCATGAATAGAATTTATAATTTCTTGTCCATTGTTGGCGTTGCGCAAGGCGCTAGTTCCAAAAGCAATAATCTTTTGAACACCCAGTTCAATCGCTTTATTTTTAAAAAGGATAAGCGCATGTAAGGCTCGTTCTTCTCCCTCAGCCGTGATGTAGCCACCGTTTATTCCACCTGCCCCAATTTTTGTTGCAATCCTATCTTGAAACAGAATATTGAATTGCTGTCCCTTTTTTTCGGCTACCAATAAATGAAACGTATTGGTGCCCATATCAATAATTGCTACTCTGTTCATGCGGGTAAAATGCTAATTTAGCACCCCATTAACTATATTTCGGAAGGCTTGTTTAAATGAATCAATTATGGCAGATGTAGCATCAGATAAGTTCAAAGAACTCACACGCAAAAACGAAGAAGCACTCTTAGGCGGAGGCGAAAAGCGAATTGAGCAACAACATGCTAAAGGCAAACTCTCTGCTCGCGAGCGTGTGATGCTTTTGTTGGACGAGGGTTCGTTTGAGGAGTTGGGCAAATTTGTCATGCATCGCAGCAAAGATTTTGGATTGGATAAGGAACATTACTTGGGCGATGGTGTGGTTACTGGCTACGGTACTATTGATGGTAGACTTGTTTATGTATTCTCACAAGACTTTACTGTTTTTGGCGGGTCACTTTCTGAAACACATGCCGAGAAAATTGTGAAGGTGATGGAGCTCGCCATGAAAAATGGAGCACCGGTAATTGGCCTAAACGATTCTGGCGGTGCCCGCATCCAAGAGGGAGTTGTTTCGTTGGGTGGCTATGCCGATATTTTCTACAGAAATGTGATGGCCTCAGGTGTAGTACCGCAGATCTCGGCTATTATGGGCCCTTGTGCTGGAGGAGCGGTGTACTCTCCCGCCATGACTGATTTTATTTTCATGGTAGAGAAAACATCGTTCATGTTTGTAACGGGCCCTAACGTGGTAAAGACTGTAACCCATGAAAATGTAACAGCCGAAGAATTAGGAGGAGCTTCTGCACACAGTACGAAAAGCGGAGTTACCCATTTCGCTTGCGCGAACGAAGTAGAGTGTATCAATCAGATTAAGCAACTCTTCAGTTACCTTCCTCAAAATTGTGAAGACATTGCGCCTAGGCTAGCGTATGAAATGAAAAACGAAAAGCGTGCTGTATTGAATGATATTATTCCGGCTAATCCTAATCAGCCTTATGATATGCGCGAGGTTATTAACGGAATTGTAGATGACAATACTTTTTTTGAAGCACATAAAAATTTTGCAGAGAATATTGTGGTAGGCTTTGCCCGATTAGCCGGTAGAAGCATTGGTATTGTTGGTAATCAACCAGCTTCTTTAGCTGGCGTGTTAGATATAGATTCAAGTGTAAAGGCGGCACGATTTGTTCGCTTCTGCGATTCATTTAATATTCCGTTGTTGGTGTTAGAAGATGTACCCGGATTTTTACCAGGGACAGATCAGGAGTGGAATGCGATTATTACCAATGGTGCGAAGCTCTTGTATGCATTTAGCGAAGCTACCGTTCCGCGTGTTACCGTGATTACGCGAAAAGCATATGGAGGTGCGTATGATGTGATGAACAGTAAACACATTGGTGCCGATATGAACTATGCCTGGCCTACTGCCGAGATTGCTGTGATGGGCGCAAAAGGTGCTGCAGAAATCATTTTCAAGAAAGAAATTTCGGAAGCCGAAAACCCAGAAGCTAAACTAGCAGAAAAAGTAGATGAGTATACAAAGAAATTTGCTAACCCCTATCGCGCAGCATTCCGCGGATATATTGATGAAGTAATTTATCCCGATCAGACCCGCGAAAAATTAATCAGGGCATTTCAAATGTTAGAAAATAAAGTAGCCGTGCTTCCGAAGAAAAAACATGGAAATATTCCTCTTTGATTTGAAAATAAATTGATTCGAAAATTAAAACATGAATTATAATCTAACATTTACATCTAACATCTAATTATACCATGGACAAACAAAGCAAAAAATTCCTCTACGAATATCTCAACAATGCATCGCCTACCGGCTTTGAATCTTCTGGTCAGCAAATTTGGTTGGATTATATAAAGCCATACATCAGTGATTATATGATTGATGTTTACGGCACTGCTGTTGGTATCATCAATCCGAAAGCAAGCTATAAAGTGGTGATTGAAGCTCATGCCGATGAGATTAGTTGGTTTGTAAACTATATAACTGATGATGGCTATATATATGTAAGGCGCAATGGCGGATCAGATCATCAGATTGCACCGTCCATGCGTGTAAACATCCACACCGAAAAAGGAATTGTGAAGGGTGTGTTTGGGTGGCCGGCCATCCACGTGCGCGATGCTGGCAAAGAAGAAGCGCCAAGCTTAAAAAATATCTTCATCGATTGTGGAGCTGCCAATAAGAAGGAAGTTGAGTCAATGGGCATTCATGTGGGCACGGTCATCACCTTTGAGGCCGACTTGATGGAGATGAATAAAAATTATTTGGTGGGCCGTGCGCTAGATAACCGCATGGGTGGCTTTATGATTGCAGAAGTTACCAGAAGGCTAAACGAGAATAAGAAAAAACTTCCCTTTGGACTTTATGTAGTCAACTCTGTGCAGGAAGAAATAGGGTTGCGAGGGGCAGAAATGATCAGCCGCAGAATTAAGCCAGACTTGGCTATTTGTACAGATGTTACCCACGATACCCAATCGCCCATGTATAATAAAAAGGAGAGCGGAAATTTAAAGTGCGGATTAGGCCCGGTTGTCTGCATTGGACCAGCCGTACAAAATAATGTGTTGAAGGTAATCACACAGACGGCCGAGAAAAAGAAGATAGCATTTCAGCGACAGGCTGTTTCCCGATCTACAGGAACAGACACCGATTCCTTTGCCTATTCGGCTGAAGGAGTGGCTTCTGCTCTT
The DNA here is from genome assembly GCA_025359125.1 of Cytophagales bacterium. Taxonomy (GTDB): domain Bacteria; phylum Bacteroidota; class Bacteroidia; order Cytophagales; family Cyclobacteriaceae; genus ELB16-189. Next base: position 97,282 of record JANYHI010000063.1, on the reverse strand, counting down.
ATTTCACTGCCTTTAAAGTATATGCACACAACTGTAGAGACGGTTCATAAAGATGACGTGGAAGGAGTAATAAACCTTATTTATGAGGTTTTATTACAATTAAAGCCAGGTCATGATTATCGTTACATTAAATAAATGCCGTCTGTCGTAAAATTTTTGGCACTTTGAGGCCTCTGGGTATAAACCCACGGAAAATCTTACATCCGATAGTTATCAAACAAGTACGGCCTCTCCGGTTTTCTGGAGAGGCCTACTTTTGTATCACTAGACAATAACAAAAAAAATTAAAACATGAAAACACTTAAAGCCCTTGTAGTAGTAATTTTTCTTTTCGCTGGATCAGCGTTCGCTCAAGATCGTCCTGTGCATGAAATCTACACCATGATGGTATTCAACTTTACAAAATATGTACAGTGGCCAGATGCCGACAAGCCAGGTGAATTTGTAATTGGCGTGATTGGCAACGAAGAGGTTTTCAAAACTTTATCTACGTGGTATAACGGAAAAACAAAGGGTGCAAAAACGTATGTTATTAAAAAGTTTTCTAATGCAGCAGAGGTTTCTGATTGTGCTGTGGTGTATATCGATAAAAGCAAGAGTGGAGAATTTGATGCTGTTAATAACAAGGTAAAAGGCAAAGGCACTTTAGTAGTTACCGACCGCAATGGATTAGGCTCTAAAGGAAGCTGCATTAACTTTAAAACAGTAGACGATAAATTGAAATTTGAGTTGAACCAAAAAGCAATTGAAGCCACCAATTTGAAGGTTTCCAGCGCGCTAACTTCAATGGCGATATTGATTTAAAAAGATTAAAGGCTATTTTCGTATAATTTTTACTTTACATTAGAGATAAATTATACCCGTATGAAGAACTTAATTGTATTGAGTTTGCTGATTGCTGGATCAACCATAGGATTTTCTCAAACAGAGAAACCCATGCACGAGATCCACGCTCAAATGATGTATAACTTCATCAAGTACATCCAATGGCCGAATGATGCTGAACCCGGAGAATTTGTGGTAGGAATATTCGGAGAGGAAGATGTTTACAATACGCTTAAAGGGTATTACGATGGGAAGCCGAAAGGAGCTAAAAAGTGGTCTATCCGAAAACTCTCTTCAGCAGATGAAGCTGGAGGTTGCTCGGTAGTCTATATTGGCAAAAATAAAAGCGGGCAATTCGAAAATGTGAAGACAGCAGTTTCCGGTAAGCCTATTTTAACCATTACTGATAGCTTTAACTTGGGTAAAAAAGGGAGCTGTATCAATTTTAAAGTGTTGGATGGTAAACTAAAGTTTGAGTTGAACCAAGCTTCCGTTACATCCTCAACGCTAAAGGTGGCCAGCCAACTTAGTAGCATGGCCATCTTATTATAAGTGCAGAAAAGAACTTTTATCGATCAGCTATCCAGAAGGGTAGAGGTTCCATATCCACCCACTAAAATAATATCATTGGTTCCGTCTCAGACGGAACTTTTGTTTTATTTAGGTATGGGCAAATCAATTGCCGGAATCACAAAATTTTGTGTGCATCCTGCAAATAAGATTGGAGGGAAAATAATTATTGGAGGAACCAAGAATTTTTGGTTTGATAAAATTGAAGAAATCCAGCCCGATCTTATTATTGGAAATAAAGAAGAGAATTATCAGGAGGGCATCGCTCAATTAGCTGAAAAATTTCCGGTATGGATGAGTGACATTTCAAATCAAAATGAAGCACTCGACATGATCAGTTCCATCGGAGAGATCACAGACACGGCTCCGAGCGCTCAATTTTTAAATTTGCAAATTCTTTCTTCCTTAAATTCTTTGAAGGAAAGAAAACGAACCAGCGTTGTTTATCTGATTTGGAAATCTCCGTGGATGGCTGCTGGCACAGGAACCTTCATTAACAATTGGCTCGAAAAATTAGGTTTTGAAAATGTTATTAGTGAAAGCAGGTATCCGAATATAACAAATGAAGAACTTCTGCGATTGAATCCTGAATTGATTCTATTATCGTCAGAGCCTTTTCCATTTAAAGAAAATCATCTCAAGGAGTTGCAAGAATTACTTCCGCAAAGCAGAATTGAATTGGTGGATGGTGAAATGTTTTCTTGGTATGGAAATAGAATATTGGCAGCTATTCCTTATTTCAATTCTCTTCCATTTTAATTTCAAAGCCAACAGATTCCATATCCTTCCAAAAACCCGGATAGGATTTATTTACCACTTCTGGCGATTCAATTTTTAAGTCTATTAAAGTTGCCAAGGGTGCAAGCCCCATTGCCATTCTATGGTCGTGGTAGGTATTAATGGTAATAGGCTTTCCGATTTCCGGTTTCCAGTTTCTGGTTTCTAGCTTCCAGTTTCTGGTTGTTGGCTCGGTAAGGATTGCACCTATTTTTGCTAACTCGGTTTGAAGGGCTACGATGCGATCGGTTTCTTTTATGCGTAGACTCTCTAGGCCAATAAATTCTCCAGAAATGTTTTTGGCTGCACAAACAGGCAGAACAGTTTGCGCTAGATCAGGGCAATTCCTAAAGTCCCAAAAGATGTTTTTTTTCGCTTCTTTTTTGGTCAGATAAAGATTTCCATCTCTAAAATCGGATTGAACACCGAGCTTATCCATTACGTCTACAATTACTCTATCGCCCTGAAGCGATTCTTCAGAAACATTGAGAAGTGTTATTTCGGCTGTGCTAGCTAAAGCCGTAAATCCAAACCAGTAACTTGCCGAGGACCAATCGGCTTCTACTACCACCTCTGCAATTTTGAATTTTGATGGTTGAATTTTGATTATTTTCTTTTCAAAATTCATTTCCACCTCTACGCCAAACTGTCTCATCAACTCGGCCGTCATTTTTATATAAGGTATGCTTCCAATTTCTCCTGTAAGATTGATGGTAAGACCTTGCGGAAGGCTTGGTGCCACCATTATTAAAGCTGAAATGTATTGGCTGCTTACATTTCCAGGCACTTCAATCTGGTTAGTAAGCTGTCTTTCAAAACCATGAGTCTCAATAGGGGGGAATCCTTCTTTCTCCAGATAGCTAATGGAGGCTCCTATTTTACGAAGCGCGTTTACCAATAATTCAATTGGGCGCTCCTTCATTCGGGCTGTTCCCGTAAGGATTTTATTTTTCCCCGAAAGAGCAAAGTAAGCGGACAGAAATCGCATGGTGGTTCCTGCATCTAACACGTCAATCACTTTCTCATCGCTAGTTACCAGCCGATTCATCAGCTGGGTATCGCGCGCACTCGATAGGTTACTAACGCTTGATTGGTTGTTGCTAAGCGCTTTTAACAACAAAGCCCGGTTACTAATACTCTTGGATGAGGATAATTGAGAGGCAGTTCCTCTGATGTAACCATTTGATCGGATATAAATGTTTGAACTCACTGCTAAGCGTTAGGTGAAAATATTTTTTAAAGTACTTTTTTTAATTCGAGTGAAACAAATTAATTTGTATTTCAGTTAAGCATAATATGAATACATCAAAGAAAATAGCAATCGGTTTAGGCGTAGCGGGTGGCGCGCTCTTGGCAACCTGGTTATTAACAGGCGACCGCAAAAGGAAGACGAAAGATTTCGTTTCTAAAGCTGCCAACGATATAAAAAAGGTATTTAACAAAAAGAATGATCAGGTTAAAGATGATTCAGATATTCACTATGTGTAAAGTTTAGTTATAGTTGCTCGTAGTATTGAATAGCTGATTTAATATCGGATTCTGTAGCTTCTTTGTCCCATACGGCCTTTCCGATTCCATCTAAAAGCGCCATTAAAACTTTGCCCCCCTTATTTTTCTTGTCTTGTAGTAGTAGCATCATCACCTGATCAAGATTGAATGGTTCTGTTATTTTTCCAAAGATACTGATGATATAAGCCGAGATTGATTTCAAGTCAGTTTCGGTGAGTAACCCTTTGGAATGGGCAATTTGAGACTCCATGATCATGCCCATGGCTATTGCCTCTCCGTGAAAAATTCTTTTACCAATAGATAAATAATAGGTTTCTAGAGCGTGGCCAATGGTGTGGCCAAAGTTTAAAATCTTTCGAATCCCTTTTTCAGTTGGGTCTTGCGTGGTTATCTCTTGTTTGATTTTCACAGAATGTGCTATCAAGCCATTCCAATCTTGCGAGTTTAAAGGTTGACGAGAGATGATATTCCACATGTCTTTATCCCCAATCAGGCAATGTTTAATAACTTCAGCATAGCCAGAGCGCAGTTCGCGTTCGGGCAGAGTTTTTAAAAATGAGGGACAAATTAAAGTAGAGGTTGGCTCTTTAAATACCCCGATATGATTTTTGAAATGTTGGAAATCGATGCCTAGTTTTCCACCCACGCTGGCATCTACCTGAGCCAATAAAGTTGTAGGCACGAGAATGAAATCGATTCCTCGTTTAAATGTAGCAGCGCAGAAACCTCCCATATCACCCAAAACTCCGCCACCTAATACCAATAAAACGGAATGCCTATCGAAATTTAGATCGGTAAGCAGTTGCCAAATCTGTTGACATGTTTCTAGGTTTTTAAAGTCTTCTCCTGCCGAAACTTGTAATAGATGGTGTTGAGGCAAAATATCTTTTACTAATGGATAACAGTGGATTTTTGTGGTTGAATCTACCAGCACACCGAATTGGGTATAAGACCTTTTCAGAAGAAAATCGCTTATTAATTGTGGAGGATTTGAGCCTATCAGAACGGGTGCAGAAACCATTACGTTAAAATTCTGCTTAAAAATAGCTGAATTCTATCCTTTACTACGATTTACGATATAGAAATCTGCTTCCCTCTTATATTTGTGGCCAATTTGCACATGGAAACAGTCCCCTCAATACAATTTGATGACACTTCAATCGCCTTTTCATACAAAAGCGACCGCGAGCTAAAGAAGGCAAACTTCATTTTCTCTCTCGTAAACAATCCGCTGGTTTCAAAAGTAGCCACCTCTTTGGCCAAGTTTGGTTTTGCATTACGCCTCCCCATTAAGGGCTTGATACGAGCTACCGTGTTTGAACATTTCTGCGGAGGAGAAACCATTGAAGAAAGCGAGAAGACTATTGAAAAGCTCGGCAAGTTTAAAGTTGGAACTATTCTCGATTATTCGGTAGAAGGTGAAGATGATGAGATAAGTTTTGATAAAACCACTCAGGAATTACTAAGCACTTTTGAAGAAGCTAAGAAAAGTATCTCTGTTCCATTTTGCGTATTTAAAGTTACTGGCATTGGCGCGACTGATTTGTTAGAGAAAGTTCAATCAAAAAAGATTTTAACTGTAGAAGAAGCTGCGGCCTTCGAACGTATCCGCACTCGCGTAGATCGCATTTGTAAAAAAGCATTTGAAATGCAAATCCCTGTTTTAGTTGATGCGGAAGATAGCTGGATACAAAAGCCGATTGACGAACTGGCGTATGAAATGATGCGCAAGTACAATAGTCAAAAGGCAATTGTCTTCAACACTTTTCAAATGTATAGGAAAGATATGTTGGGCAACTTGCGAAATGCTTTTCATGAAGCCGCTATGCATAATTATTATTTGGGTGTGAAGATGGTGCGAGGAGCTTATATGGAAAAGGAAGCTGAGCGTGCTGCTAAGCTAGGATATGAAAATCCAATCCATCCTTCTAAGCAAGCAACAGATGATTCGTTTAATAAAGGCCTATCTTTTTGTATTGACAATAAGCAACGCATATCTGTTATGTGTGGCTCGCACAACGAGTATAGCAATCAATATTTAACAGTGCTTATGAACAAGCACGGAATGACAAATAATGATAACCGTGTTTGGTTTGCACAATTGCTAGGCATGAGCGATAATATTTCATTTAACCTAGCAAAAGCGGGGTACAATGTAGCTAAGTATGTTCCCTACGGCCCAGTAGAATCAGTGATGCCATATTTGTTAAGAAGAGCATCAGAAAATACTTCTGTGGCTGGGCAAAGTAGCAGAGAGTTAACCTTGATTAGGAAGGAGTTAAAGAGGAGGAGGTCAATTTGAGGGTTGATAATCACGAATCAATTCATCCTCAAAATTTTCTACCTTTACAAGATTATGAACAGGGAAGAAGTAATTCAATTCTTGCGAGACCAAAAGGCTAACTTCTTAGAGAAATTTAAGATCACTAAAATTGGTTTGTTCGGATCTATGGCACGGTTAGAGAAAGCGAATGATGTTGACATAATTGTGGAGTTTAAACCCGATACGAAAGATTTGTTTGAAAAAAAATTTGAGTTAAGAGAATTATTGGAAGCCAGGTTTAAAATGCCGGTGGATATTTGCCGAGAGAAAACTATCAACCCTTCTGTTAAAAAACTAATCATGAAGGATGTCATTTTTATCTGACAAAGATCGTGTCAACTTAGAAGCCATTCTATTGGCATCTACAAAAATCGAAACCTTTATCAAAGGAATAGAAAATCACGAGCAATTTTACAATGATGAAAAGACTTTTGACTCCGTTCTGATGAACTTTGTAATTATTGGTGAGTCAGTGGCAAAGCTGAGCACAGAATGGAAAGTATCACAACCTTCAATTCCTTGGAATAAAATCAAGGCATTTCGTAATTTCGTGGCTCACAATTATTTCGGTTTAGACTCTGAAGAAATTTGGCAATTAACCCAATTCAATCTTCCTCAACTGAGAGAAGATGTTAAAAGAATTTTAGAATAGAACTATGCAATTAAGCGAACAAGAAATCATCCGCAGGCAAAGTATGGATGAGTTGAATAAACTCGGCATCAATCCATACCCGGCAGAATTATTTGAAGTGAATGTAACTTCTCAGGAAATTCACTCCAATTACCCTCAGCGGGAATATAAAGACGTTTCGCTTGCTGGCCGCATTATGACGCGCAGAATAATGGGCAACGCTTCGTTTGCCGAACTACAAGATGAAACAGGTCGTATTCAGGTTTATTTCAGAAGAGATGATATTAGTCCTAGTGAAGATAAAACTCTTTACAACATTGTATTTAAAAAGCTACTTGATATTGGAGATATTATTGGTGTAAAGGGATTTGTGTTCACCACCCAAACAGGCGAAGTGTCTATTCACGTTACGGAATTTAAAGTTCTCTCCAAGTCATTGCGTCCATTGCCGATTGTAAAAGAAACGAAAGACGAACAAGGTAATGTGGTATTGCACGATGCGTTCACGGATCCTGAACAGCGTTACCGTATGCGCTATGTGGACTTAATCGTAAATCCGCAAGTGCGCGATGCTTTTGTAAAACGCACGCAGTTGGTAAACTCCATGCGCAGTTATCTTACAAACAAGGGATACTTGGAAGTAGAAACGCCCATCTTACAACCGCTTTATGGTGGTGCTGCGGCCAAGCCTTTCAAAACGCATCACAATTCATTAGACATGACTTTGTATTTGCGCATTGCTAACGAATTGTATTTGAAGAGATTGATTGTAGGCGGCTTTAATGGCGTATATGAATTTTCAAAAGACTTCCGAAATGAAGGTATGTCTCGCTTTCATAATCCAGAATTTACGCAGGTAGAACTGTACGTAGCGTATAAAGATTACTATTGGATGATGGATTTAGTGGAGGAAATGATTGAAAAGGTAGCGCTTGATTTACACGGAACTACTGAAGTGAAAGTAGGTGAGAATGTGATCAACTTTAAGCGCCCCTGGAAGCGGTTCACTATGTACGAAGCCATTCAGCATTTTACGGGTATTGATATTTCTGAAATGGATGAAGTAGCTTTGCGCGAAACGTGTAAGCAATTGCATGTGCCGGCAGATGCCACTATGGGCAAAGGAAAATTGATTGATCAGATTTTTGGTGAGAAGTGTGAGCATGAATTAGTTCAGCCAACTTTTATTACCGACTATCCACTAGAGATGTCGCCATTGGCTAAGAAGCATAGAAGCAAACCGGGATTGGTGGAGCGCTTTGAGGCAATTTGTAATCGGAAGGAAATTTGTAATTCTTTTTCTGAATTGAACGATCCTATCGATCAGCGTAAGCGATTTGAAGAGCAATTGGAATTAGGTAAACGTGGCGATGAAGAAGCCATGACGCTTGATGAAGATTTCCTTCGCTCCTTAGAATATGGGATGCCACCTACGGCTGGGTTAGGAATTGGAATTGATCGCCTTTCGATGGTAATGACCAACTCGCCCTCCATTCAAGATGTTATTTTCTTTCCGCAGATGAAGCCTGAAAAGAATAATGAAGCCGATCCACAAAAAGAATTTGAAGCTGCGGGCATTCGAGTGGAGCTTATTCCGATTTTAATTAAGCTGGGCATTCAATCCATGGCTCAGTTAAAAGAAATAAAGCCATCAAAAATTTTCAATGATATCCCTGGAATGTGGAAGAAACTGAAATTAGATTCGGTTCAGAATCCGACATTGCAAGAGATTGAAGGTTGGCAGAGGAAAGTTGTAGGTTAATAGTTATCAGTGAATAGGTTAACAGCTAACATTAACTATTAACTCATCACCTTATCTAACATCAAAGAATGATCTAGTGCGATTCAATTTCAAATCGCGAAGGAGTGTTGATTTTACACCAATATTAAATACATAGTTTTGAAAAGCTCCAAACGGAACCCAATTCAGTGAGAGCTGCCAGCAATGTATGTCTCTATTAATTCCGAAATTCGTTTGCGTTATTTCATTCTTCACAAAATCATAACCTGAATTAAAAGTGATTTTCCATTTTTGAGTCATCGATAAATCTCCGGAAAAATTGAGCGCTTGTGTTAGTTGAATAGGAGAGTTGAGCCCTCTCGAGTAATTGATGTTATAGTTTAATCGAAGATTCCACGGAATACTAAAATCAACGTAAGCATTTGGGTTTTGCAAGAGGTAATTTTTGTCGGCCTGTGTGGCATTAGACTTCGCAATTTTATCGCGCGTTTCGGCATCTTTCTTTTGCCCTTTCGGGCTTAGGTTGGTACTAAAGGCTAAACCCGCTGACGTAATTCTACCCAAGCTTCCGTTTTGCCAGGCAAAGCGATCTTTTCTTCTTTCTATCACTGATGTGCCATCATGTGGAAGCGTTAAATCATTCCATCCTTTTTCATACAAATAAGGATCTAGCGTACCGTTAATGTTGATATTGATTTTATTGTTCAGCACGTTTGTGTTGGCACTCATTGAAATAGGAGCAAGCTTAAAAGAGTCTGCCAGAAAATTATAGCTTGAGTTGAGTGACAAATTATTGAAGATGGAAATCTTTTTATCTACCGTATCTTTTTTGCCGCGCACTTTCATTTCAATGGTATTTCCAATTCCAAAACCAATTGAGTTACTCGTTCCTGAGCGAGAGCCCCCATACACAAATCCTTCATGATGTGATTTTAAAACAGTATACGGGTTTCCTTTCGCATCCTTCAAAGTTACTTTTTGATAGTATCCATAACTCGGGTCTCCAAAATCGGGAGTGTAGCTGTAAGAAATATTGGGTGTGATAATATGTCTGATGCCTCTGATTTTACTGTTCGGATTTTTAGAAAGATACGTGCCATAAATACGAGTAGTAACCCCAACACTCATAGTGTAGTTAGTGATTGTATTAAACACGTTCGAAGTATCTTTGATAACAGCAATTTTACCGGTACGATCTGCTCCCCAATTTATTCTACGGAAATACCAAAGTTGGTCAATAGAAATATTAGGACTGACAGCAAAATACTTTGCCACCTTAACAGTAGTGGAAAGTGGAATATTATGCTTCACGCCATTTTTTGCCTGCTTTAAAAGTGTGGGTAAATTTTGAAAATTAAAACTCGTAATGCTGTCCTTAGTTGCATTTCCAATTCTTCCAATATTGTTGGTAATCTGATTGGTTCCTGCCAAACTGTAGCGCACGTTTAAATTTTCCAGTGCTTCGCCTAGGCCTTTGTTTTTAAACGGATAAATATTGTTCACATTAAAGGTTAAATCCGGGATTGGTAAATCAACTTGGCCCGTTGCTAAATCTTGACTATGCCGCATATTTATTCCCAGCGTAAGCGGAGTACCAACAAATGTTTTAGAATAAGATATGTTTGAAGTTAATTTTCTTGAAATATTATCTGGCCGTTGAAGATTTGGGTTGGTGTTTACGCCTAGATAATTATTTTTTGTAAACGATGAAGAGGCTGCATTTACAGAAGCTGAAAATCTACTTGATCCCCTGGTTTTAGGGCTATGCGACCATGAAAGCTGAAAGTCTTTTAATCGACTTTGATCTTCAATGTTGTTGGTAACAAGATTGCTGGTAAAAGAGAAGTTAAAATTACCATTGTATTTATAGCGGTTATTATATACTGAATTGATTTTGATTGCATTCGATCCTTTAGAATAGAGGTCTGCCAGAAGTGTAATTTTTATATAATCGTTAATGTCGAAGAAATAGCCAAAGTTGCGCATGAAAAATCCTCTGCGTTGTTCTTCACCATATTCTGGGATAATAATACCGGAAGAACTTTTGCGTTGAGAGGGAAACATGCCAAAGGCAAAACCCAAAGGAGTAGGCACGTGATTGAACTCCATATAAAAAGGACCCGTTACAATTTTATCTCCGGGTATTGCTTTCGCCTTACGGGATATGACACGGAAATGTGGATCTTTTAAATCGCAAGTGGTGTAGGTGTTGTTGATCGTGAATAATTCATTTTTATCATTTTTATACACTACTCCACCCGCCATAAAGCCCTCACCTTGCTTGGTAACAACATCTGAGATTTTGGCTTTCTTCGTTTTGAAATTGTAGATCATGCTTTTGGTTTCATATTCTTCGTTGCCATCTTTAAAGATTGGGAAGCCGACTAGCCTACCCAGTGAATCGGGTTTACCATCTGCGGTAATAGTGGCTTTTTCATAGTCGATGGTGATCAGTTCGGCATCTAGTTGAATAGTGCCGTACTTTACTTTTGCATCGCCATAGAGCTTTACAATTTTACGGTCAATACTAAAATTGATTGAATCGGTGGCTGAGTAAGTAATAGTGGTTTCTATATCTCCTTTCTTGGCCTGCTGAAGAGAATCTTTTTTGGCTATACTTAGCGAATCACTTTTAATTTTAGAGGTGTCGGCTTTTAGATTATTTTTGGGCACCGTGTCTCTTAAAGCAGGCAGCGGTTTTGAAGTTTGAATAGTGCGTTCTGTTTGAGCTATTGCCTGATGAGCGAGTAAGGCAACTATAAATACGATAAATGTTAAGATGAATTTCTTAGTTTGCGATGAAAGAAATAGGTGCACAAACTTTCGGCCAGGGATAGTAGTGGAAAGCACGAAGTGTGCGGCCTTAGCGCGATGACGGACTTGTAACGGATAGCCCGCTTGGCCGCCAAAAGATATGAGCCAGGGTGAGGCACACTCTTTGATTCTAAGTAGTTTAGCTTTTACTGAAAAATTCACAACTTTACACAAACTTATTGCAATTACGCCAGACCTCCTTACAACCCGTGGGTAATATCCAAATTAAGCTTCTACTGTTAGCAATAACCCTGCTAAACTTATCTGCCCTTAACAGACCATCTGGATTTAAGTTAGAAACCATTGTTATAGACCCCGGCCACGGTGGAAAAGACCCTGGGACATCTGGCAAAAAAACAAAAGAAAAAGATATTGCCTTAAAAATTTCGCTCAAGTTAGGGGCTTACATAGAAAAAAACTTTCCGTCTGTAAAAGTAATTTATACCCGCAAAGATGATCGCTATGTTTCGTTAGACGAGCGTGCGGCCTTAGCAAATAAGAATAAGGCACAGCTATTTATTTGCATTCATGCGAATTCGTTGCCGGGTGCTCCTGCTTACGGAACCGAAACGTATGTGATGGGCTTGCACAAAGACAAAGGTAATTTTGAAGTGGCCAAAAGAGAGAACGAGGTTATTTTAATGGACGAAAACTATCAAGAACGTTATGAAGGGTTTGACCCGAAGAGCCCGGAATCATACATTTTATTTACCTTGAGCCAAAGTGCCTACCACGAGAGTAGCTTAAAGTTTGCACAAAAGGTAGAACAGCAGTTTAAACAAAAGGTAGGCAGGTTTAGCAGAGGAGTAAAGCAGGCCGGATTTTTAGTGTTGTGGCAAACCTCTATGCCGAGCGTGTTAATTGAAACGGGATTTTTATCGCAAGGGAAAGAAGAAACTTATTTAGCTTCAAGTGAAGGACAGGATTCAATAGCTTCAGGCATTTACAGAGCTTTCAAAGATTATAAAGCCGAAATAGAATCAATAAATTAATAATGTGAAGACAAAAGAATTTAAGGTTGGATTGGTAGTAACGATAGCCATTGCTATGCTTTACTTTGGCTTTAACTATTTAAAGGGTATTGATTTCCTTTCTACCACCAATAAATATTATGCGATCTATGATAACATCGATCAACTGGCTATTTCTAACCCGGTGTTGGTAAACGGCTATCCGGTAGGTAGAGTGAGTAGGATCAGCATATTACAAAAAAGAAATAATCACGTTTTGGTAGAAATGGAAATTGAATCTGATATTATTTTAACCGATTCTACCAAAGCCATATTAAACAGCGAGTTGCTTGGAGGTAAATCTGTTTTACTTTCGATTTTACCTTCTAAAAAAAGTTTGAACCCTGGCGATACATTGCGTGCAGAAGTAGCCAAAGGAATGTTTGATGTGTTATCTGAAACAGCCACACCGGTAGCCACCGATTTGCAAACAACACTGCGTAAATTCAATACTATTATTGATAACCTTTCTAAAAACTCACAGCACCTTGAGATTATTTTTACTAAGCTTGAAACTACCCCTGAACTATTGAATAAAACATTGATAACTGCCAATGGAAAAATCGAAGATTTATCTGGCACCTTTAAAGGCGTGGCAGATAATTTGAATGGCACGCTTCATGATCTGCGTCCTACGATTCAAAATTTTAAAATTATTTCTGATTCGTTGAAGATGTTAAAGTTGAATCAGACACTTGTTAAAATGCAGCAAACCATTTCAAATCTTAATCAAACACTTGCGCGATTAAATAAAGGAGACAATACCGTGAGTAAGCTATTAACGGAAGATACTTTGTATGTAAATTTAAATAGGTTGGTGAAAGACTTAGATAGCTTGGCCGTTCACTTCAATAATAATCCGAAGCATTTTTTAGGCCCTCTAGGTAAAAGCAAAGCAAAAATTGAACGCGACAAACGGAAAGAAGAAGAATTGAAGAAACAGGTAGCAGCTAAAGTACCTGCTAAAAAACCGTGAGCGAAATGAATTTAGAATTTAATAAAAATGAAGATCAGCTAAAACAACTTTGCTTTCAACTGAAATCGAAAGCCAAGAAAACAATGCTGGGCGGTGGCGAAAAGAAAATAGAAGATCAACATCAAAAAGGAAAATTAACTGCCCGCGAACGCATCGAATACCTTACCGACAAAGATTCTTCTTTTTTAGAGATTGGTTTGTTTGTGGGCGAGGGAATGTACAAAGATCAGGGCGGTTGTCCTTCGGGCGGAGTAATTACAGGAATTGGATTTGTAAAGGGTAGACAATGCGTAATTGTTGCCAACGATGCTACTGTTAAAGCTGGCGCATGGTTCCCCATCACGGCTAAAAAAAATCTTCGCGCGCAAGAGGTGGCAATGGAAAACAGATTGCCGATTATTTATCTCGTAGATAGTGCGGGTGTTTTTCTACCTATGCAAGATGAAATCTTTCCCGATAAAGAACATTTCGGGCGGCAGTTTAGAAATAACGCCAAGATGTCTTCTATGGGCATTGTGCAGATTGCCGCCATTATGGGCAGCTGTGTAGCGGGTGGAGCATATCTGCCAATAATGTCTGACGAAGCGATGATTGTGGATAAAACAGGTTCTATTTTTTTGGCAGGCTCTTATTTGGTAAAAGCAGCTATAGGTGAAGATATTGACAACGAAACATTGGGTGGCGCAACCACCCACTGCGAAATATCTGGGGTAACAGATAATAAATTTCCTAATGATCAAGCATGTTTGGATCACATCCGCGATTTATTTGACAAGATAGGTGCAAATGAAAAAGCAGGATTTGATCGTACTACTTCCAAACCTCCTAAAGAAAAATCAGAAGAGATTTATGGGGTCATTCCTTCTGATAGATCTAAGCCTTACGACATGTTGGAAGTGATTAAACGATTGGTGGATGACTCTGAGTTTGATGAATACAAGGCACTGTACGGAAAAACTATTTTATGCGGCTTTGCCCGCATAGATGGATGGGCCCTTGGCATTGTGGCCAATCAACGTAAAGTAGTAAAGAATAAAAAGGGCGAGATGCAAATGGGTGGCGTGATTTATTCTGACTCTGCCGACAAAGCTGCTCGCTTTATTATGAACTGCAATCAACGCAAAGTGCCACTTCTTTTTTTACAAGACGTAAGCGGTTTTATGGTAGGCAGTAAGTCTGAGCACGGAGGCATTATTAAAGATGGCGCTAAGATGGTAAACGCCATGGCTAATTCTACTGTGCCAAAGTTCACTGTCATTATTGGAAACTCTTATGGTGCTGGCAATTATGCCATGTGTGGCAAAGCCTATGATCCAAGATTAATTTACGCTTGGCCTACGGCACAGATAGCGGTGATGAGTGGAGCTGCCGCGGCAAAAACATTATTGCAGATACGAGTAAGCACGTTAAAAGCTCAAGGAAAACTAATCGCACAGGAGGAAGAGGATTTATTGCTGAAAGAAATTACAGATAAATACAATGAGCAACTAAGTCCGTATTACGCAGCTTCGCGCTTATGGGTAGATGGCGTAATTGATCCGTTGGAAACGCGAAAGGTAGTTTCGATGGGCATCGAGGCGGCCAATCATTCACCAGTTGAAAAGTTTAATGTGGGAGTGATTCAAACGTAATCAATTTGACAATTTGTTGATTCGATGATGAATTGCATTGATATGGTAACGAATCACCGAATTGGCACATGAACGAATTAAAGTAGATGCAAGAAAGCGAATTAAAAGCATTGGTTTCGTTATTGGATGATGAGGACAAACAAATCAGTTCTCATGTCGAAGAGAAAATATTGTCGCTTGGCAAAGAAGCCATTCCTTTTTTAGAACACGAGTGGGAAAGCAATCTAAATCCTGCTGTACAAGGCAGAATAGAAGAACTCATTCATACACTGCAATACGAGTTGTTAAAAGATCGATTGAAAGACTGGTTTAATTCTAAAGATCAGGATTTGCTTACTGGAATGTGGATCGTAGCCACTTATCAATATCCAGAAATTGAGTTAGAAAAACTCAAGCAAGATTTAGAGCAAATTTATTATGACACATGGCTGGAGTTTCGGCCAGATCTTTATCCGTTCGATCAGGTGAAAGTGATTAATAGTGTTTTGTTTAATAAACTTAAGTTTGGAGCCAATACAAAAAATTTTCATTCACCGGGTAATTCAATGATCAACATTGTGCTGGAATCACACAAAGGAAACCCCATTACACTTTGTGTGATTTATATGTTGGTGGCACAGAAATTAAAATTGCCCGTAAGTGGAGTGAATTTACCAAACCTGTTTATTCTTACATACAAAGACGACAATCAT
This sequence comes from Cytophagales bacterium, assembly GCA_025359125.1. Classification (GTDB taxonomy): domain Bacteria; phylum Bacteroidota; class Bacteroidia; order Cytophagales; family Cyclobacteriaceae; genus ELB16-189. The sequence continues at coordinate 81,783 of JANYHI010000063.1, read as the reverse complement.
CAATTTTACATCAATGCTTTTAATCGCGGGTTAATTTTTTCAAAACAAGATATTGAAAACTATATTAATGAGTTACACCTTGTTCCTCAGGCTTCTTTCTACGAGCCATGTTCTAGTATAGAGATCATTAGACGCACGCTGCGAAACTTAGTAATGTCGTTCGAAAAGATTGGTGAGCATGCAAAGGCAGAGGAGATCAAACTCTTACTGATCGAGATTTCTGACGGGGGAGACTTAGGAGTTTAATGTGATTATTTTTTCCGGATGGTACACCCGATCGCCCTATTATTAATTACACCAATTGATTGCCCATCCATAACTTTTTCGATAGCCTCTTTAAGATAATTTTGCTTTGTATCAGTTGCCACTTGCGGATTGTCGTCAATGGCACCACTGTAAAGAAGGACGAATTTACCTCCAGTTGGTTTTAGTAAGAAAGCTTCGGGCGTTTTCTTCGCTCCAAATAATTCCATCACCTCTTGATCTTTATCCGCGAGGTAAGGAATGTTTAAATCCGTAAAATGGATCACCATTTTTTCTATTGACTCTTGTGGATCATCATTTGAATTGATTAGCAAGAACTGAACCTTCGGGTACAAGTCAATCAATTGTTTGATTCTGGTTTTATAATAATTATCGTAAGGGCACTCGTTGGAGGTAAAAAATACAACCACAGCCAATGAGCCAGAATATTTATTCAATGAAACTGATTCTCCATTATTGGCATTAGGAAGTGTGAAGTTAGTTATGGATTGTGCTTGTACTGAAATACCAGTAAGCAGGAAAACAAAAAGTAAATTTTTCATTTTAAAATTGGTTGAGTGTAAACCAGAACAAAATCCTTCTCAATTGTATACTTCAAATTTATATTTTGTTTTTGGTTGTTGGCAGTAATGATGCCTTTTAGTGATCCATTTTCTGACAGAGAGAACGGTTCAATATTTAATTGATTGGAAAAGTGAAGCCCTCGTTTACCATACATTTTATACATCGTTTCTTTGGCGCACCAATACACGCAATGCTTTACAATATCAGTACCAGCATTTTCTAACTCTTCTGGAGAAAGTACCCGGGATGCAATCGTTAATAATTTTTTTTTCGGTTGCTCTAAATCTATTCCAACCGATTGGTTTGAATCAATTTGCGCTGCAACAAAAGGATAAGAATGGGAAAGCGAAATATGATGACTTAATTCTCGAAGATAAGGTTTGCCAAACTCATCTTTCAAAATTCCTACGTATGGCAGGTGATAAGTTTCCACTAACTTTCTAATAAGCACTCTGCCTGCTAGCCACTCTAATCGTTTTTGCTGACTCACTAATTCTTCCGGACATTGTTCAAATGCATCATATGCCAAGGCTTCCTCCGTTTCTTGAATGTGCCAAATGCCCACAGCACTTTCATTTCCTATCGAGTCTATTTTGAAGAGAGGCATTGGTTGGTAATATTTTATGATTCAATTTTGTTAAAAATATTTCGAATGCCTAATTGGTTTATCTTCATTTTTGTACGCTATTAAAAAAATGTCAGCTACACAAGTTACGAAAGTTCAAACACTAATCGGTCATCGCGATTGTGTTTATGCAGTAACGGCAGGTGCTGAACCACAAGCCATTTTTTCTGCGGCAGGCGATGGCATGGTGGTGAGCTGGTATTTGGAAAAACCGGAAGAAGGAGAGTTAATCGCAAAATTGCCCAACTCAGTTTATTCTCTTTATTACGATAAGAAAGAAAATCTACTAATCGTAGGGCAAAACTACGAAGGCATTCATTTGCTAGATTGGAGAAATAAGAAAGAATTAGCCTCTTTAAAAATTACCTCTTCCTTTATTTTTGATATTCAGCAATATGAAAATGATTTGCTGATTGCTACAGGCGAAGGTTCTCTAGTTGTTGTAGATCGGGATAGATGGATCATTAAAAAGAAAATTTTGGCAACAGAAAAAAGTGCCAGAGCCATTGCTATCAGTACTCAACTTGGCGTGGTAGCTATTGGGTATAGTGATTTTTATATTCGGGTTTTTGCATTGGATGATTACAGATTGATTAAAGAATGGAAGGCTCATGCCAATTCCGTATTCACCTTACAATATATTCCAGACACTCATTTTTTAATTTCTGGTTCGCGCGATGCAAAACTAAAAGTATGGGATGCATCTGCTGACTACCAGCAAGTAGAAGAAATAGCAGCACACTTGTATGCAATCAATCATATTGCATTTAGCCCTGACGCAAGAAATTTCGCAACGGCAAGCATGGATAAATCTGTAAAAGTGTGGAACACTAACGAAATGAAGTTATTAAAAGTAATTGATAAAGCACGGCACGCAGGCCATAGCACTTCGGTAAATAAATTATTGTGGACTACTCACTACAACCAACTACTTAGCGCCAGCGATGACAGAAGTATTTCGGTGTGGGATGTGAAGTTTTAATGCGGCTATCTGTTCTCTTTGGGCCACCGCCAAGCGTACCCAACAATTAACGAGGTAATCCCTGCCTCGAGTATTGCAAAAAAAACATAGAAGGTTCGCCAGTAAGTCATAGAGGCGAGTGCGATTAAAACCATAATAGCAGTAAAAAATATACCTAAAATAATATTCAACCAGCGATTGATAGATGGCTTAGTCAAAATAGCCAAAAAAACCATCACGGCAGGAATCGCCAACAATACCGAAGCGGCAAATAACTTCATGGGGCTATTTAATATGCTTTCTCCACTTATTATTCCTGCTACTTTTTTAGGCAGGTACAACTCAAAATAGTCGCCATATAAATAACAGAGCGTTACCGAAGTCCAAAGTGCAGAGAGTTTAATCTTTAGAGGTATCTTGAAATCTTCTAAAACTTGGCTAGACATACGATAGGTTTAATTATTGGTAGTGTATTCTTTTGCTCCGGCAATTAACAACCAAAGACAAATTCCAATTTCTCCGATAGTTGCGGGCAACGAAACATAGCTGGCAATGCCAAGGCCTCGATAGCCTGCAAATAAAAATCCTCCACTAAAATTGATTAAGTCACCAATGCATCCCAGCATCAAAAATACGCCAAGTAATTTTGGAAGAATTCCTGATTTGAAAACTAAATATCCAAAGGGTAATAGCCAGAGACCCCAAAATACAGAAGCAATCTCTATTCCATTGTTATAGTATTCCAGATGCAAAAGAACCTGAGCTTTTATCTGACCTTCTGAAAAAACGTTGAGGTAATCTGCTTTACTAATTAATGTGAGTACATCTATTTTGTTACCTAAATTATAGAGTGAAACTGGAACGCTCACGAGCGCTAAAATTACCATTGTGATGGCAAATTTTTTATTTACTAGATGCAGCAGGTTATATAAAGCAAACGGCAAAAGTGCAAAAGCGGCATAACAAACTATTCCTGCATAAATTCCTAATCTGAAGAGTTGTTCGTTTTCACTAATGTTATTGAAAGTTGCTGATGCATCGCCCCACACAATTAATTTAGAAGGTACGTAGGCAATGCTAAATATTCCAGCTAAAACCACAATCAGGTACAAAAATCCAGATTGACGAGCAATTTTTTTATTTGTTTTCATAGGTTAAGGAATTCATAAGCCAGAGACGAGAAAACAATAAAGATGTTACAGCGCTTGTGGTTTAGGATTTGGAATTCCTATCTAGCGTTGGGCATGCATTCCGATAACATATCGAACGCTGATGCGGCTAATTAATCTCTCACGCAGCGGACGGAGTATCCAAATTTTTTATTGGCAATACCGATATCCGCATCTTTGCTGATCCCTAAAACAATTATTGCCCCGTTGAGTGCTTCATTTTCTGTAGCCGTCCAAAACTGGCAGCGTGTGCCGAGCGCATCAAATTTTCCATCTTCATAAAAGCGCAGACCTCCGGGTAACGCAGCAAACCCGTTGCTATCAGATCCATTCCGGTTAATACCCGATACCTCTTGCCATCCATTAGTGCTTTTTAGTTTGTATCCTGCTCCTTCCTTTCCACTTAAAAAATCGAATAGGGTAATCCACTCATATTTGGTAGGAACATGCCAGCCTTTTGGGGCGAGCCCTCTCGGGTCGGCTACAGCAAACCAATTGTAAAGAATCCCGTATGTTGTACCGTTAGCAGCGTCATTTTCATAATAGCACCAGACTGGCCTAGTTTCATTTCCTGCGGTAAGCCATTCTTCCATAGATTGTGCCTGAGTGATGGGGTCACCATTGGCAAAAGTTTTTACATCTAAATTCTTAGAACTCCACACTTGAGTGCCGATGGTTACGGAAGCCGGCTTTGTATTTTTATTTTGAGAAACAGCAGCTGTTGATTGACCTGTTGCCCCACTGCACGAGTAAGTATATTTATCTGTGAAGATATTTCCTCCGTTTCCTTTATATGTTTTTGAAACGGGGTAGCCGCTCTCATTATACTCATAGTCATAAGTCAAAGTTTGAGTGTCTTTTTCACCATCGGCAAATACATATGTAACATCAGCAGATATTACGTTATTAGTGGCAAATGTTTCAAAGTTGTCTATTGTGCCAGGGAAAGCTCCTCCTATATTTTTCTTGTCATCATAGGTAAGTACTTTTATTGCTTTTTGAAGACCAGTCTTCCCTGTGGCATTTCCTCCGAATTCATTAATAGTACTCGGATTTTTTGTAGTGGTGTTGGGATAGGTATAAACATTGTAGTTATAAGAAATAGAAACAGTGCCGTTTGGCCTTAACAGATTGGCCACTTGCTTTAGTTGTATTAACTGTCCAGTGGTGTTATAAGTATAATTTTCTACTATGGCAGGTTTAATACTAGTGCCCAAAAATCTTTGATCTTCTTTTAACCTTCCGTTTAGATCATATATAAATATAACTTTGGCCATCATAGAACCAGTGGCTACGCCTTGATTGACAAAGGAGAGAATATTTCCTTTCGCATCATATTTAACAACATAGTTAGCAGTGACTCCGCTACCTTTCATTACAAAACCTGTTGCGCGACTCTTATCATCGTAAGTTATTGACATCACATTTTGCTCGGCACTATTCGTGATTTCGGTTAGTAAGCATTTTTCGTTTTTAGTTGATGCAGCAATAATTTTTGGTTTATTGACAACTGGTTTAGCAGGAACATTTTGAGGTACCGAAACCAATACTTCGTAAACAGCTATAGTAACTCCACCGCCCCCATATCCAATATTGCAGCTACCACTACCTTGCCATGTTTTTCCTAATTGTTGACTGCCTTCATAGTTGCATCGGCAAGAGAATAAAACACGGTCGCCTTCCTGTCCGGCCTTCAGTGCGTTATCAGCAATATTTCCATCAGTAACATTACTCCATCGCCAACCTAAACTGCTAGTACTCGTCAACACTTCATAGTCTTCTGTAGTTACTTCATTTCCGCCATACTCTATGTTCGCACCGTTCCAATCTTTGCGTGTTTTTCCCGGGTGCCAATTGCCTTCGTAATTTCCGTGGGCAACAAAAAGTAAACTGCCATCTCCATCTTTTCCACCTACCACGGCATTGGCAGGCATTTCATTTCCCGAATTAATTTTAATCCATTCAAGAGTGTTTTGTGATTTGACGATGAGAGTGATTAGCAAAAGAAATGTACAGGTAATAGTTTTTTTCATGATGGTAAGAAGTTTGAGGCAGGATAAAAATAATAAGTTAAGATAGTGTTTAATGCATCAGATTTAATACCACTTATATTTAGTGTGGCTTTATTTCATTAACCTCTGCTACGCAAAAAAGCCACTCATCATGGCTTCTCAACTTCCAATGGAAGAAAAGTTATGAACAGACTTTTAACCAATGCAAACCGAATTAAAAGGACACAAAAATAGCTTAAACAAATCTCTTCGCTACTTCATTCCAATTAACAACGTTCCAAAAGGCAGCACAATAATCGGGTCTTCTATTTTGATAGTTTAGGTAGTATGCGTGTTCCCAAACATCCAAACCTAAAAGTGGTTTGCCTTTTACTTCGGCAACATCCATCAAAGGGTTATCTTGATTGGGGGTAGAGGTAATTGCTAATTTTCCGTCAGCACCTTTAATCAACCATGCCCAACCCGATCCGAACCTTGTAGTAGCTGCGGTATTGAATTTTGTTTTGAACTCATCAAAGCTTCCAAAGACTGTGTTGATCGCATCAGCAAGTGCAGCCGTTGGAGCACCTCCTGCATTAGGGCTCATAATCGTCCAAAATAAACTGTGGTTATAATGCCCGCCACCGTTGTTGCGTACTGGCATCGGGTGCTTGGAGATTGAAGCACAAATTTCTTCAATGGTTAAATTTTCCTCGGGCTTACCTGCAAGGGCTGCGTTCAGATTTGTAACATAAGCGTTGTGATGTTTGCCATGGTGGATTTCCATTGTGCGTGCATCAATGTGTGGCTCCAAAGCATTGAATGCATATGGAAGTGCGGGAAGTGTAAATGCCATAATGATTTATGATTTTAAATTTTGTGACTAAAGATTACGATCTCTGAACTCAAATATACTTACAATTAGTGAAACTCGCTGATGACTGTTAGAGGTTAGTGACAAGTCATTGAAACATGAAACTATGAATTGGTAACCTGTAACAATTAACTCTTAACCTTTCTTCATCAGCTCACCCAATATCTTCAGTCCGTGTTCAACTTTATTACTCCAGGGTTGCCCATAGCTTATTCTAAAATAATTTTTGAACTGACCTTGAGATGAAAATATCTGACCAGGAGCGATGCCTACATTCTGTTTTAATGCACGCTTATGAAGTCTGTACCCGTCTATTTTTTTGTTCATCTCTACCCATAATGCAAAACCCCCTTGCGGCCGGGTGATTTTTGTATCTTCAGGAAAGTATTCAGTTATGGCTTGCAGGTAATGAAGACATTGAGTGTGTAAGGCTTTTCTCAAATGGCGCAAATGCAATTCGTATCTTCCATTTTGAAGGAAGTGAGCGATAGCCGCTTGCGCCAATGTGTTGGTCGAAACATTGTTCATCCTTTTTAAGCTCAATACTTTTTCTTTGAATCGCCCGGGCACAGCCCACCCAATGCGATAACCGGGAGCTAATGATTTTGAAAAAGATCCACAATGCAGAACAAGCCCTTTTTTATCAAAAAATTTACATGTCTTGGGTCTGGTTTTTCCAAAATACATCTCTCCATAAATATCATCCTCAATTAAAGGGATTTCTTTTTTAGCCAACATATCTACTAATTTCTTCTTCTTGTCATCGGGCATGCAGCTGCCAATGGGGTTATTGAAATTAGGAACGAATAAACATGCCTTAATATTAAATCTTGCAATGGCCGTTTCCAGATAGTTGAGATCGATACCAGTAGCCGGATCGGTGGGTACTTCTACCACGTTAAGCCCTAAGCTTTGCATCACCCTAAAAATTCCGTAGAACGTTGGGCTCTCCATCGCCACGGCATCACCCGGGTTGGTTACGGCTTGCAAACAAAATGATAAGGCTTCCATACAGCCAGCTGTAACTACTACATCTTGCTCAGAAAGTGTACCTCCCCAGTTAAAACTCAAGCGAGCAATTTGTTTCCGCAATTGCTCATTGCCTTGTATATGCTCATATCCCAAACAACTATCAGCAGAATTGTTAAGCGAATGCATAACAGACTTCTTCAGCTTAGCAGCAGGCAATAAACTAAAATGGGGCGCCCCAAGCGAAAAGGAAGTTAATTTTGCAGATCGTAAATCATAATAAACACTCGTGATCATTTCATCCAGGCTAACCGGAAGTGCTTCATCGATTGGCTCGCAACACGTGGGCACTTCAAAGGTATGTTGGGGAGAAAACTTAACGTAATATCCTGATTGAGGACGCGCTTCAATCAAACCTTTGCTTTCTAAATGGTAATAGGCTTGAAAGGCCGTACTTAAGCTAATGCCCTGTTCTTTGCTCAGGCTTCTTACCGATAATAACTTATCACCAACTTTTAACGATTGTTTTTCAATAAGTTGTTCGATGCGATCGGCTACCTCTTGGTAGAGGTGATCGTGTACAATAGTTTCCATATCTTTAAACTGATATGGGCAAATATAGTAAAACTGAAACTGTTATTTGCCCGTTATTTGACTAAACTTTAAGCGAAAAATTAAGAACCGCAAGAATCAGGTTTAAGTAGCCCAATTGAAACAGCAAATTTGTAACATGATAACATTCAGACTTTCTAATTTCATGCTTAGATTTATTTTACTCTTCATTTTTACGATGAGCATGATGCTGTTTGCTCATGCTAAACCCGAACAAGATTCGTTGAAAGTAAAAAAATCTCCTGGTCATTGGAGACTAACGGCACGAATTCACTCGCAGGCACTTTTTAATTTTGGAGGCAGGATTGCGACAACCAACCCAGCAGTAGATATAAATTTTATTTATGAAAAGAATAATTGGGGTTTATTCATTTTTAAAGGAATGGATCTGTATGATAGGAAAACGCAATATAATTTTGCTTTGATTTCGGTATATAGAAATTTTAAAATCTCAAAGAAAATTACCTTCACGCCTTATGTTGGTTCTTTTTTAGAGCAAGAAAACACTTTCGCCAACAAGGGTTCAGATTTAGCAGCTATTTTAATTACCACCGCCAGATTAAATAAGTATTGGTCAATAGAGCAAATGTCGCTTTTTGCTAATTTAATTGTAGAGCCAGCTGAGCGCGACTGGGTAAATAGATTCAGGCTTACCTATGCGGGAAAACATTGGGATGTTATTTCATCTTGTTGGTGGAACAATCGTGTGTTTGATAGCTCCAACTATAATACGGCAGGGTTGCAAGTAGCATATAGTCGAATAAAAGTGGCTGATCACTTCTTCCTCAGTGCTGGCGTTACCGGCCTCTGGATGATTGAAACTTCGCACCCAGAAATTAATGAGAAAAGGAGCTCTGTGTTGTTCACGGTAGCTGCGTCAATCGTTCATTAATTTTTAACTGATCTGGTTAAAATATATAAAACTGAAACTGTTTTAACTCTTCGTAATGTCTACCCAAGCCATGAAATTCATTACCAATACTTTAGACATTGAATTTGTACCGCTTTAGATTTTTATCAAATGCAAGTTGATTCGTAATGGTACAAATCCCTTCCTAGTTTCCACAGTATTCGTCATGTTCATCCTTGGCTATTTTTGGTCGTTTCAACTTCCGAAAATCCTTAAACGTTGGAATATTTTTGTTCTGCCATTCACTAAGATTTACAAATCCATTTGAAGGCCTCTCTCTCGAAATCTCGTCAGCAAGCAACTCAGAATAGCCAACAGAAGTATCTAGCATTTCAGCTAAGTACTCGGCATAATTCACAAGTCCCCTGAGTCTATTGTCTAGTTCTCTAATCTTGCCTATCGCTTGCAACATCGTTGCATCTATTGATTGATTGCTCTTACTTTTCTTTTCCGAAAGCTTCTTTCTTTTTCCCATGAATAACTGACTAATTTTGTTATTATATATCAGTTCTCCCGGTCACGGTATCTGTTTAAATTTACATTCAACTTTATTGATGGTGAGTTACAATCGAATTATTGAAGCTAGGTTTCACTCAAAACATTTCTTGACGAGAAAAGTGTTTGGCGATGTTACCTTTAGCAAATACTCAACAGCGTTTTCTCAAATAGTTTATTTTGATGAAATCGACCCGAAAGTAATAACGGCCAAACTGGTTTACATTCAGCAGAATGAAAATGAGCCGGAAGGATTTTTCAATTTGATTGAAGAAGATTTGACTTTTGACGAGTGCCTCATAGTCAGTACACTTTACTTTGTTCAATCAATCCCCACAATCAAACGATTACTAAACCACCCTCTCCAACCAATCGAGGACTTGTTGCAGCATATCCTGAAACCGACTAATGGTTATCTTCTATATTCAATTCAGTTTGAGCAGTTAGCGCAATTAATACTTAACGTACCATTGAGTGAGTCTGTCAGGCTTCGGAGAATTTACAATAAACAACCATCAGTATTTAACGGGGTTGAATTTGACAGCAACGACTTCTCCATTTTTAAAAGCATAATTCAGAGGCATTGCATCTTAAAAAAAGTTTATTCGCCAAATTATCAAGGAGCTAAAAATTTATTGCTTTATGCAAGATCAATTGCATAATACCGTGCAAAGCCTGAATCGAATTGCACGGCTCTATGACTTTAGTATTCGCCATTCGAAACCATATAGAATTAGTCGTATGCGAAACCTATTTGAGAGAGCTCTACACGATGCTAAAGTGAAATACGAAATCGAAAATTTCGACACTCAAAAATACAATCAAATCTTTAACACACACGAAAAATTGGATTTGGCAAGATCAAAAAAGAAACGTGCGATTGCATCCAATGATTATGAGGAAGCAGCTCTGTTTAGAGATCAAGAGAAAAGTATCTTACGTTCTCTTTTGTTTTCTATGGGGGTGAGTAAATCTGATCAGTTCTTTGCAAACGAAGGACGGATTTACAAAATACTTTGACTGGGTGAGTTAATTTCTGTACTTAAAATCTAACAGTACTTTTGGCTCAACATCCAACCCTTTCGCCAGAATCAAAATAGTGCTTAATGTAGGGCTTCTCACTCCACGCTCAAACCGACCAACCTGACTTAACGGGAAATCACACCGATCAGCTAGCTCTTCTTGAACTAGCCCTTTCGAAAGTCTAAGTTTCCTTAGGTTTTCTCCAAAAGACTTAATGTATTTCTGATCACGGTTACGACCCATTTATTCCGGAATGCTATCCCGGTGAAAGCTGAAAAAATTGTTGATTTTTTGTTAGAGCCAATTGGACTCATTAGGTCATATTTTTTTATATTTACTAGTCGCCACAGCAGTTTAGGCACTTTCTATTCAAAAAAATTAATCAATCATCAACTATGAAAATCATATTGCTAATCTTTTTCATTTCACTGGCTGGAGCAGCCAATGGCCAGATTAAGGATGTTTCCAAAAGCGGAAAAACCGTTTATATCAAAAAAGACAATGGCGGAACTTCAAGTATATCTACATGCAATAGTTGTGTCGTTGGTGGATTTACGAACCAATTTGTCGTAGTGGTGTGGGGCTCTGAATACTGCACGTCATCTTCGGCAGGGTGCAAGGAAGTAGTGATTTATAATACCGATGGAGATCGGTACGGATCGTTTACAATTTGCAAGGAGTGCACTGTCAAGTCTGTTCTTAATAATAAAATTGTTCACATGGATGCGTCTGGCAGAACTGGCGCACATGATTTCAAAGGGAACATTACCTCGAATTAATTTCATTAAGCAGATTCAAAGCCTTCCATCTCGTAGAGGATGGTTGATTCAATTTGTATTCCCTATCAATACTATAAAAGCAGATATGAAATTTGTTGCATCAAGACTATCGGAAGGTAATAAGGTATTTCCAACCGAAATTAATTGTGAGGAACATGGACTCACTGTAAAAATCCCTGGGCTGTTTCAAGGGGAAAGCCAATACTTTGATTATCAACAAATCTCTTCAATAGGTGTTGATAGTCCGTTAATTGGATTCTCAACTATAACATTTTACGCAGGAGCAAATTTTATTTCCACACATGGATTTACCTCTGATGAAGTAAATCAGATAAAAAAAATAATTTCATCTGGAAATATTAGTAAAAATAATTCCCCACATCCTGATGTTGTAAAAAGCAAAACCAACAATAACCAACTTCCATTTCAAAAACAATCAGAAAATCTAGAGCATGAAATGGTTAAAGATCACAAATCTGACTCCGGCAGAATTAAGATTTATCAGGTTATAGACACAAGATCAAAAAAAAATCAACAAAAATATCACAGAGTCAACCTCTCCCCGGACGACAGCGATATATTTGAACACATTGTTCGCAAGGATAAGGATATTTATTTGCAGCTAACAAAAGAGCGATACCCTGAACTGAAAGATTTCGATAAATTACTTGACTATATAATCCTCAATTCGGATAGCGTATATGATAGTATTAAAGATAAGTCGCTTGATGCAATAGATACAGACAGTGACCTCTTCATACTTTGGCACTACTTCCTGCTTAGTAAACCTCAAATCGTTTCGTATGTTAAGCGAATCGCAATTGGCTACAAAAATGAAATCGATATAGAGAGTAAAAGAAAAACTGAGGAGTATAATTTCCGTTCACAAATTGTTGCTCATGTAAAGGCTAAAATGGTGAATGATGCCATTAGCTTATATGTTAAGAGGTTTAATACCACTGACGAAATCGCCAAAGTTGAAATAGATCGAATTATTCAAGAGAGAAAAGAGTTGGATAAAGGTAATGGGTGTTTGCCAGTCATCCTCATATTTATTGGATTGTCTTATTCGCTTGGGTTTGTTATAAGCACCATTAAATCCTTTGTTGAATAGTGAAATCAGCAGGATACTTATTCTACCTCTTGTTCTGCACATTAGCAATCAACGCTCAGACTATTTCATTTAAATGTAGCAGAGCCAAGTTTACGAGGAATGAAATACAGACTGAACTTGCCAAGTACCCTGTTGGTTTTTTACACAAATATCTATTTGAGATTAATGTTGTTGACGATAACAAAATTTGTGGACGTTCCGAAGCCTATTCAAATCGAATCATTCTAAGCTCAAGCTGTGATGATGTGCACATGACAATCCATCACGAAATTAGTTCGGTTTTGCTCCGCCAATATGATTTCAAAGTCAAAGAAGTCGTTAATATCATGTATGGCGAATTCCTAAAATTGAATGGTAATTTTAAATACAACCACAATACCGACATGCACCATATAGAAGAAGGGAGCGAAACCGAAAAACACTTTTACAATTATAAATACGCACAGTCTGACTTTGAAAATGATTTTAATATAATAGCACAGGAGCTTTTTGTTGATGGGTATAAAATCATCAACTATATGCATGCCCATATGGATATGCCTGTCTCAAAAAAAATTCAACTAGTGATAGATTTCTATCAAAAGTTGGATCCCAAATTCTCCATTGAATATTTCAAAAAACAAAGAATATAAAACTGACTTATCTCTTCCTATTTATTGCTTCAATATCATCTGCCCAAGTTTTGGATTTGCCAGTAAGCGACATTCAAAACATGAAAGCTGATGAAAAGCAACGCATTGTTGACTATTTGATGGTACCTAACAGGGCTGTTTACGTTTCATCTCAGCAGACTGATACTACTTTTTTTAAAATGATTAATCAATTCCGAGTCACACGAAGTCTAAATATTTTAAAACACTCAATACGATTGGATACACTTGCCAATATTGTTATTCGTAAAAATGCAGAGACCGTCCAAATGAAACACTATGACAAGTTTCCCGAACTGAAGAATGTATTTGACTTGCTCAACGCTGAAAACCTAGTATTTTCCTCTGGGTTAACTTACAATATTGACCGTGTTGGGAACCATGTTGACTTAAATGAATTACTGCAATCTTGGATAAATTCTCCAGGTCATCTAAAAAATCTTTTGCGACCATTTGAAGTTGGAACGGCTAAAATCATGTTGAAAATTACAGTAAAGGAAAAGGCATATATTGTCGATGTACATGGAATTTTTGAAACTGATCAAACCTGCTCGACCCGTGAACTGAGTGAAAAGTTTAAAAAGCTAAATGATGATTTAGTCCATCGCAAACCGAAGTTGCGAAAACGTCCGTAGCCCCACTGAATCATAAAGTTATTGTCGATTAGCTCTTACAATCTTTTTCATGGTTTTTCATATATTGAACATGAAAACTGATTTTACATATGATTCTCACATCGATTTTGTCATCTTCATTCGCATTGCTTCCTTTCTTGTCATTCTTCTCTTTTTTCGTACTCGGTTATTCGCAATACCTTCAACCGGAAGACCTTCGTTCCTTGATTAATCCTCTGAGAATGGCCAGACAAATCTTAAAAAAGCGAAATACAAAAATCACTCTATCTACTGTCGTAAAGGAAAAAGGGGATTCTGATAAAGAAGAAAAAATACGAGTTGAAAAAAGGGATAAGCTAAAGGAGCTAGGGGGTAGTTTAATTCAGTTGAAAGAGATTTTGGATAGAATACTAAATGATGAGTTACATACATACTACGTACTTAAACTTTTTAGATCAGAGTTCAGTCACGCCCAGCAGTCGCAGCTCGAAACTGTTTTTAATTCAATTTTTATAGAGCTGAGACATCCAAAAAGAATTAATTCGTTGATAGAAGGAATACAAAGCGAAGACAAGGAAAAGAATTTTACTTTAGAGGAAATTACAGAAGCATTTGGTATGGACGAAAAATCCATCAAAGATCGATTTATTGATAGGTTGGAAATACCTGACAAGAGTTTCTCATATAAATCTTTCCTAAATTTGAGCTTTCTAAAAGCAATGTACAGTGGGGGCGGTAAAAAGAAGGCCAGCTTCTCCCCTGATAAATGGGACAAGGTGAATCAATAACCAAATTCATTGCCCAGACAAGAAAGCTGTATTCTTGTCCTTAATAAATACAAATCTATTTCCTTTAAAGCGATTAGCTGGGCATTCTAATACTTAGATGCTTACGAGGATACTTTTGCCTAAACTTTTTTATATGGCAAAATTAAAATCAAAAAAACAAACACCTCCTTGGAGGATTACGGGACAGCACGGCTTCATTAGACGTCTGACCAGAGCTGAGTTGAGAGCGCAAACAAGATTCATTTTAAAAAATTGGGGACTAAAATGAAAGCAGCGATCGCCAGCTTAAACAAGCGGATTATTTTGAAGGAAAGAAGTATCCGCGCTCTGGAAGCAATCACTTTCAGGCAATGGCTTTTAGCCACCGGAAAATTCACAGTTGTGGATTTTGTAAGCACACAAACAAGAGACCCGACTGAGAAAGTTGACTACTACAAGGACGCCTCGGTAACCTCTTTGAACGAGTATCAATGTGTTTTTCTTCATAACGACACTGATAACTTCATAGGGGGCGCGATTGGAAAACATACCATTAAGCAGATAAAAGAGTTGTGTCAGTTCAAAGGAAATGTTTACTACCTGTACACCGACCCTAACCTTCACTTGCTGAACATGGCAAAGATCATTTATGACAGGCAGGTTCGTGGCACAAAGACTGAGTACAACACTAACCTTCGAATCACCGAAGAAGAAACGAGGGTATTTGGAAATTTAAGTTGGCGGGTGTTGTGGAGCGGACGGGACTTCGATCTTTATCAGCGACATGAATACACAAGAGTCAAGCCATCACAGAGTTGCAAAATTGAACGCTACACAAACATTGAGTTTTTCAAATTCATGTTTAGTCACAGGAAAGTCAACCTCAATGCATTGAGCCTACACGAAAGACCTTTCGACTTGGTTTACTATGGGAACTGGAGGCCAAAACGACAGAATAAACTCCGAAGGTATTTGGATAACGACCTGCGCAAAAGGATTTTGGGTTTTGACGCGAAGAAAATGGAATTATCAAATACCGAGTATCTAGGATACACAGAGCCGGAGCTATTGGCAGGTTTGGTGAATGAAGCTGTAGCAAGCATCGTTATTGGTGACCCTTCACATAATAACAATATTACCACCGCCCGCTTTTATGAGAACATTCTTTTCGAAGTGTGTTCATTCATTGACCTCGATTATGACCCTGACAGGACTCTATATAAATCTGACTTCCTGAAAGAGTTCATGTACGTATCCAGTGGCAAAGAGCTTTGCGAAAAGATAATCGCCATACGCAGGGATGAAGAACTTTTTAAATCAATTATTAACCAACAAAAAGAAGAACTATGAAAAATTTGAATGGATTTTTTGATGATGCTATTACATCAGCGGAAGCTACCAACAATAGCAAAGAAGAGTCACCTGAATCAACGGCCTTCAAGCCCACATTAGTGGAAATTGAAAAGGAGATTAAGGAAAACCATGACTGGCTAGAATCGAGGAACGAAAATCAAATCGTTATTGACCCTCTTACAGTTGAACACAAAACAACGGACTTTGATACAATGATAACCCAGCTCACGCCAGCCTACCTCGTTCTAGGTTGGGGCTTTATTAACGATGCAAGGGACGAATTAAATCTTCACTTAAACGTAGACCCCAAGATGGGGCCCGGTATGAGAGAACACGGTGCGATCAATCTACGGGTGACAAAGCTAAAGAAACGAGCCGAAGGTGGGGCTACCCATAAATGCGAGTATAGAGGAAAAGCTGTAACAAGACCTTCATTCAGGGATTCTGGTTCACGCCTTATGCTGTCATTAAATACCTTTGAAGACCTCGATGGATTTTCCTTCGACCTTTCGCCAGGGCTGATTGCAAATTACATCTACAAGGCTCACGGAAAAACATGGCTAAGGCTGCATGCTAAACGCAATGGAAATTTAATTTCGATCTATTGCTAATTGATTTTTAAAAGGGGTGGTGAGCTTATCACCACCTTCTTTTTTTAATGGGAAGGTGAATTCAGGATATATAAAAAAATGAAACCTGAATTTATGAAAGCCTCCCAGCGAACAACAATCAGCCTATACGGAAAGGTTTACAACATACTCTTTCGGTACAAGAAAAAGAAAGAACAAGAGACTGGGCTTCGGTTAAATTTTCAGCAAGTGATAAGCATGCTGTTGATGGAGCTGAACTCAGCAAATAAAAAAAATATCGAACCTGAAAATGAATAACGTCAGCCATTTTTCGACAATCACCTCAGATGCCCTCAGAGAGATCACGTGGATGGAACTTTGCACTTTGATACAGTCCGATGAACAAGTGAAGGAATCAACACTCGCTTTGAGGAATGCTATTGCCAGCAATAGATGGGATTTGAACAAACCAGAACACAAGAGGCAATACCAAAAATTCAAAGTTGAAACCCTATCGGGTTTCATGCCAGCCGGAATCTTTTTGACAAAAAATGTAGTCGATCTGGTGGCATACTCACAAGTCGTTCATGTTGACTTTGATCATCTATCCTTGGATGAGGAAGAGCTACTACGGAAATTCATTGTCACAGAACCCTCCGTTTGCCTGAGCTTCGTTAGCCCCGGTGGCAGGGGAAGAAAAGTATTTCATCGAGTCCGTCCAGCACATCCAATCACCGAAGTTGAGCCCGAAGTTATTCAAGCCTTTCATTCGGTAGCGTTTGAATACGTTGCCTCCGTTTATGAAAAGGCTGGATTGCTTTTTTCTGGCTTCGACAAATCCGTTTCGAATTTAAACCGCGCCTGTTACCTTTCTTCAGACCCTGACGCGTATGTCAATGAACGACCGGAATCGCTTGTCGTTGATTTTAAAATTGAAGACCACAGGAAGAAACTCGAAAGAAAGAATCAAGTGGCAGAGCTTGAGGAGTGGTATTTGCCTAACGCTAAACCTTTCATGGAAGTAAACCCCAGAGAAGCCAGCAAGTGTATCGAAGGGTTAATCGCTTGGCTCCAGAAAAATCAGATCAGTATTACGCACGAATATGAAAAGTGGTTCAGAGTGATTTTTGCCCTGAAAGCGAGCTTTGACGAGGAAACAGCAAAAAAATATGCCCGCCAATTCAGCCAGATGGATTCAAATTACAACGAAGCAGACTTTGAGAAAAAATTCAGTCAGCAAATTAAGCTGGACAAAGCCCCTTCACTTGGCTCAGTCTTTTACTTTGCTAAAGAAGTCGGGTATCACATACCGGAAAAAAAGCAAGCTGGATTTATTTTCCATTCCCATTTCATAAAGGAACTGGCCAAGCATGGATGGAGAATACGATATAACGAATTTACTGGCTACTTGGAACGGCACGAGGCGAACAACTGGAACCGGTTTACAGATCGCGACCTTGACAAAATTAAAGCGGGTGTGTTCAGTCATCAATACCTAAGAAACAATGTGCAGGAAACAATTAACCTGATTTCTCCAGAGTACAATCCAATCAAGCGGCTCAAGGAATCAATGCCAACGTGGGATGGGCACGATCATTTATCCGACCTATGTAACTCCCTCAATTGCAAGGATGGTAAATGGCCATTAATCTTCCTTAGAAAATGGTTAGTTGGACTGCTTGCAGGACTAACAGTGCCCGAACTCTATAACGAAAACGTTTTGATTCTTCAGGGTGGACAAGGTGATGGAAAGACCAGATGGATAAGAAGAATTTTTTCTGAAGCATTCACATCATTTGGTTTAGAGAGCGAACGCTACTTTAAGCAAAAGCAAATCAACCCAGAGAACAAAGATGACTTGCTACTCCTATGCACTTCCTTTGTAGTATTTTTTGATGAGATGAACAGTGTTGTTAATAGCAAGGCTGATATTGAAGCATTTAAAAACATGATGAGTGCCACGGCTCAAACGATCAGGAAGCCTTACGGCAGGCACAGCGAAGATTTCAGGCGGTACGCCAGCGTTATAGCTACTGTCAATGAGTCCCAGTTCCTAGCCGACTCAACCGGGAACAGGAGATTTTGGATTATCCCAGTTGGACAAATCAACCAAGATCACAGTGTAAACATTCCTCAAGTCTTCGCCCAGGCTTGGCACTTGATGAACTCAGGTGAAAGGCATTACCTCTCATCAGAAGAAATCAAAGAATTAAACGAAACCTATCTGCCAGAATTTGAAATGGTGAAAGCAGAAGAAGAGTTGATTCGTTTATGCGTAGTGCCATCTGACCTAAAGCTAATGACAGCCACTCAAATTATGATGGCTATCAACGCAATATCGCATGATGTCATTAAATGCGGAGCGGGAAACTTTGGGCGTATGCTAAAAAAACATTTTGGTGATAGATTCGTGCATAATAAGCACGGCCGCTTTTATAAAGTCAATGTTCTAGAGCCAAATTCAGAAATCTTCACACAACGATACCACACCGAACGCGAAAGTTTTTTGAAGGAAGAGAAGTCAATAAAAGCCTTAGCGGTTGAGGCGGCAGATTTCCTCGAACCCTTGAGCGAGGTTAATTTATGTCCACCAAATGCAACGGGGCTACTCGATTCCGAATTAAACTACCAAAACATGGATAAGTACAGGCTTGTACCACGTTCATAAGATTTGCCTAAGACTCGGCTCGGCTACAGGGAACAGTGAACATCTAAACTTGACGCAAAGAATAATTTGCTTGTTGTAAATGGAAAAAAAATCTTCATAATTAATAATAATTCCCTGTATCCCTGTAACCTTACTAGCTAACTCACTCATTTCCAATCGCACCAACCAATTCTTGTGATGACAGGGACTTAAAGCACACCCGTTATCGCAAGAAACCCTTGTACCCAGACCAAGGCAGAGTTAGGAACTTGTACCATCAATTGTACCCAAGCCATCAAAAAAATGCTTTCAACAAGCCAGAGTGCACAAAGTGATAAAACATAACTTGTTTTATCACTCATCTGAGTTGGTTTGCAAGGCTTACTTCCAAGCCAACAAGTCACCAGAAACAACCGGGTGACACCAGCTCAACTCTGGCTTATGGCTAATATAAATATCATCCCGAACTCAATGTAAGCCCCAAAGACATTCAGGGAGGCTTTCCCAAAAAAAGCCATCATTTTGGGGTAAAAAAAATTATTTGAATAAAGTGGTTTTTTGGCCTATTTTTAGTCATCCAGTCCGGTGAATTCCCTTCACAACTTGGCTTTAAATTTTTTCAATGACCGACATTAAAGACTTAGAAAAAACCCTTTGGGCTACGGCTGACAAACTTCGCAATAACATGGACGCGGCTGAGTACAAGCACGTGGTGCTTGGGCTCATTTTTTTGAAATACATCTCCGATGCTTTCGATGAGCTATACCAGAAGCTAAAAACCGACAAACACTCCGATGCTGAAGACAAAGATGAGTACTTAGCTGAGAACGTATTCTATGTTCCCCCATCCGCCCGGTGGAGTTTCCTTCAACATCAACGGGCGAAGCTTCCCACCATCGGCAAAGACATTGACGATGCAATGGATGCTATTGAAAAAGACAACCCAAGCCTGAAAGGTGTGTTACCGAAAGACTATGCACGACCTGCTTTGGATAAGAAGAGATTGGGTGAACTAATAGACCTTATCGGAAACGTTGGCTTCAACCAGAAAGGACACAACAGTAAAGACTTATTAGGAAAAGTGTATGAGTACTTCCTAGGCATGTTTGCAGATGCAGAAGGCAAACGGGGCGGCCAATTCTATACACCTGAAAGCATTGTGAAGTTGTTGGTTGAAATGCTCGAACCATATAGCGGTAGAATTTATGACGGCTGTTGTGGATCGGGTGGAATGTTTGTGCAAAGTGAAAAATTTTTGGAAGCTCACGGTGGTAAGATTGGCGACATTGCTGTTTACGGGCAAGAGAGTAACCCAACTACTTATAAATTGGCTAAAATGAATCTGGCCATTAGGGGTATCGATGCAAAAATTGAATTGGGGGATACTTTCCACAATGACAGGCATAAGGATTTAAAGGTTGACTTCATCATGGCCAACCCACCTTTCAATATTTCGGATTGGGGTGGTGAGCAATTACTGGATAGTCATTTGTGGAAATATGGTATTCCACCTTCTGGTAATGCAAACTATGGCTGGTTACAATTATTCGCAAATAAACTCAGTCCTACTGGAACTGGTGGCATAGTATTAGCCAATGGTTCGATGACTACCAATTCAGGAACGGAAAATGAAATCCGCAAGGCAATGATACAAGAAGGCTTGGTTGATTGTATGGTAGCTCTTCCAACCCAACTTTTTTATAACACTCAAATCCCAGCTTGCCTTTGGTTTCTGGCACGTAATAGAAAGAACCATAAGTTCCGAGATAGAAGCAATGAAATTCTTTTCATTGATGCTCGTAAGTTGGGTGTAATGACGAGCCGAAAGAACCGCATACTTACTGACGATGATATTGCTCGTATAGCCGGAGCTTATCATAATTGGAGAAATAAGGGAAGTAAATACCAAGACATACAAGGCTTCTGTAAAGCGGCTACTCAAAAAGAGATTGAAGCAAACAACTTTGTATTAACCCCGGGTCGATATGTAGGTACTGAAGAAATCGAAGATGACGGGGTTAGTTTTGATGAAAAAGTCTCCTTGATAACAAGTGAGCTTAAAATACAATTTCATCAATCAAATGAGCTGCAAACAAGAATCAAAAACAATCTCAAAAAAATTGGTATTGATTTATGATAACCAAACTTACAGACATAAAAGACTTTGGCATATTTGAAAACTATAAACAAGAAGATGGTTTATCTTCCTTTGCTAAATACAACGTGATATATGGTTGGAACGGTAGTGGGAAAACAACTTTAGGAAGGTTATTTAGAACCCTTGAATTGCCAAAGGAAAAAAAGTTTTTTCCGAAAGCCAAATTTAAAATCGAAACAGATACCGTAAATATTGATGAGACTTTCGACAATGAACCACCGCAAATAAAAGTATTTAATAAGGACTTCATAAACGACAACACTAACCTTGAGCGTGGTAAGACCAACGCACTGCTATATATTGGCAAGGATAATAATGAACTTAAAAAAGCAATTGACGAACTGACAAGACAGCATTCTGGTGCAGATGGAAAGGGTGGAAAAAAATTGGAATTACAAACTGAAAAGGAACGGCTTAAGTCCTTAAAAAAAGTAAAAGAGGATTTCTTTACTAACGCAGGGCAAATCATTAAAACGTACTCTTTATCAACCATCTTTCAGTTACCTAACTTTGATAAAACTGGGGCTGAACAAATTTGGAATGAAATACAAACCGGAAACTCACTGCAAGATTTTGTTTTACTTCAGCAAGACGAAGAGCACAAAAGATCGTTTATTGCTCAAGGTGTAAAAAGAAGTGCCTTTAGAAATAACTTCCGCAACGTTGAAAATGAGGAATGTGATGGTCACTTCAATTCAGTGAGGAAACTTTTGGAAGAAAATCCTGTCAACAATAGTATCCAACGATTAAAGGATAACCCGGATTTGGCTGCATGGATTCAGACAGGGATAAGATTGCATAAGAAACATAATAGTCTTAAATGTGAATATTGTGGAAATGGGATTGAGCCACAACGTGAGGCCGCACTCGCGGACCATTTCAACGATGCTTTCATACAATTTCAAAAAAGGATAAGCGAAAAAATTACTGAATTAAAATCATTTCAAATCTCATCTGTTACAATAGATCACGAAAACTGGTTTCCCGAACTAAAAGATAAATCGATAGAATTTTTCCAGTTTGCTGAAGAAAAGAGATCAGAAATCAATAACGAAGTATCAAAATGGATTTCATCACTTGAGGAGAAGCATAGTAATCCCTTAAAGTTGTCATTTCAAATATCTTCAATTGGCAGTGCCGAAACCATTAATCTTTATAACCACTATTTAAACGAACTAAAGGCAAATATTACAAAGCACAATAAATTAGTTGCTGATTTTGAAAATAAAGCCAACGAACACAAGGGCTCAATATTCAAACATATTGTTGCGTCCAAAGCTATTCTTGAGAGCTTAAACGATACAACAGTTGACATCGAACAATCCAGTGCTAAAATCAAAGAAATTGAATCATCCATCGCTGCTACTACCAAAGAAATCGAAGATAAAAGACGACAATTGTTAGATGATCAAATTGCAATTGATGATATTAACAAAGACCTACATAAGTTTCTATCAAGAAACGACATAACGCTTGAGAAAAATTCTTCAGGAGAAGGAGGCTACTTAATCAAAAGAAATGATTCAATCGCTGAGAACCTAAGTGAGGGTGAGAAAACGGCAATAGCATTGGTGTACTTCATCGTAAAGTTATTTGAAAAGGGAAATGATATAAAAAAGAACATTCTCGTTTTTGACGATCCTATCTCCAGTTTTGATAGCAATCACTTATTCAGTGCAAGTGCCTACATTACCAATAAGTGTGAGCTGGCAGAACAAATATTTTTCCTAACTCACAATTTCTGGTTTTTCAAACTAGTAAGAGATTGGGCAAATCGAAAGAATGAAAAAAAGAGAAAAGACAATGCTACTCTTGTTGGTCATTTTTATACCATTCGAAAGGGTTCCTTAAAGAATGCGGAAAGCACTTTAGTGAATTACCACTCAGAATATCACTACATCTTTGATAGTCTTTTGAAACTGAGTAAACACACCCTGACATTGGACGATGCTTATACCATTGCCAATTATTCTCGAAGGCTCTTAGAATCTTTCAACTCATTCAAAACACAAGATACTTCCGGGTTCAATGGCATTCTGCAAATGGCTAATGGTGTTGGGATTGATAAACTAGATACGGACAAGGTGTTTTATTATGTGAATAAGTATAGCCACTTAGATCGTATTGAGTCATTTGAAAATACGCTTGAGAACATTGAAGCTGAAGGTGTGTCAGTAATTGAAACTGTTTTTAAGATTATTGAAAAAGTAGACGATACTCATTATAAAAACATGGTTAAGGTTTGCTCAAAATAAATATGACCACTTGGAATGAATATAGTTTAGGAGAGATCGCAGAAATAAGGCGTGAAGGTTTCATTCCCAATGAAGAAACTATTCTTCCTTATATAGGATTAGAGCATATTGAACCAGCGGGGCTGCGTTTGAATGGAATTGGAAAATCATCTGATGTAACTAGCCAAAAAGCAAAATTCTACCCAGATGATATTTTGTATGGAAAACTAAGACCATACTTTAAAAAAGTCTATTCACCTCAATTTGTTGGTGTTTGCTCTACAGATATTTATGTCATTAAATCCAAGAGAGGCATTAATCCAAAGTTCCTTTTCTACTTAATTGCAACAGATGATTTTACAACCTTGGCAAACTCTGGGAGTACCGGAACACGGATGCCTAGAGCAGATTGGAAACACCTTAGTGAAACTCGTTGGAGTATTCCCGACCTCACCAACCAAATCGCCATTGCCGAAATTCTTTCTTCCCTCGATGACAAAATAGAACTCAACAACAAAATCAATAAAAACTTAGAAGCTTTAGCACAAGCTTTGTTTAAGCAATGGTTTGTTGATTTTGAATTCCCCAATGAAGATGGTCAACCCTACAAATCATCTGGAGGTGAAATGATAGAGAGTGAGTTGGGTGAGATTCCTACAGGTTGGACTCAAAGATGCTTATTTGACTTTGCGTCATACATAAATGGTGCTGCCTATAAGGATATGTACTTTACAGAATCTCCAGATTCTTTACCTGTAATAAAAATTGTTGAGTTGAAGTCTGGCATTACTGATAGTACGAAATACACTAACACCAATTTAGGTGATAAGTATAAAATTGATACGGGTGATATATTGTTTTCGTGGTCAGGTAGTCCAGAAACATCTATTGATACATTTCTTTGGGTTTACGGAGAAGCATGGCTCAATCAGCATATTTTCAAAATTGTGTGTCAATCTATCGAAGAAAGAGCTTTTGTATATTCGATGTTAAAATATTGGAAACCGAAATTTATTGCCATTGCCAAAGACAAACAAACAACAGGGCTTGGGCACGTCACTGTAAAAGATTTAAAAGAGCAAGTTCAGTCACGTCCACCGGATGATGTCCTTAAGCTATTTGCATCGTTCTCCATGCCAATCCTTGATCAAATTCAATGTAACCTTGAAGAGACTAGATATCTAAGCGAGTTGCGTGATATTATACTACCAGACCTAATTTCAGGTAAATTAAAAGTATCAGAAAAACTAGCTGAAAAAGTTATGTGATGGCAGTTATCTCCGAAGACCATATCGAGCAAGTTGTCATTCAGGAATTCATTTCCCTGGGCTATCAATACATTAATGGTGCTGATATTTCACCAGATGGTATTGCTCAGGAAAGGGAGTTTAATGAAGTAGTATTAAAACAACGGTTACAACAAGCCATTTCTACTTTCAATCCAAAAGTTTCAAGCGAGACACAGGAAGAAGCTATACGAAAGATATTGCGTAGTGATAGCCCCAACCTTTTTCAAAACAACTACCAGTTTCACAAATACCTTACCGATGGAGTGGATGTAGAATACAGAAAAGGAGATCGGATTGTTGGAGATAAAGTCTGGCTCATTAATTATGAGAGACCAGAACAAAATGAATTTTTAGTCGTCAATCAATTTACCATCATTGAGGGCAACACCAATAAAAGACCTGACCTCATTCTTTTTGTAAACGGTTTGCCTTTGGTAGTAATTGAATTAAAAAATGCTGCTAATGAAGGTGCTGATATTGGTGCAGCATTCAATCAACTGCAAACCTACAAGAAAACAATACCATCCTTATTTCAGTACAACGCATTGCTTATTGCCTCTGATGGGTGGGAGGCAGTGTTTGGTTCGTTAACCTCACCGAAGCAATTCTTTTTGCCGTGGAAGTCAATTGATGGAAAAGGATTGGCAGATGAAACCATTCCTCAAATGGAAGTGATGGCTAAAGGTTTGCTTAACAAAAAAGTACTGCCTGATCTTATTAGGCACTTTATAATCTTCCACGTTAACAAAGATCAGATTACGAAAGTCGTTCCTCGTTACCATCAATACTTTGCTGTTAACAAGGCTGTTGAAACTACCAAACGAGCAACATCTGAAAATGGAGATAAACGGGCTGGCGTTATCTGGCATACGCAAGGTTCAGGCAAAAGTCTAAGCATGGTTTTCTATGCTGGCAAATTAGTGCTGGCACTCAATAATCCTACCCTTGTTGTTTTAACAGATCGTAATGATTTAGATGATCAACTTTTCGATACATTCTCTTCCAGTCAGGATTTATTGAGACAAACACCAACACAAGCCGGAAACCGGGACGAGTTGAAAAAACTATTAGCCGTTTCATCAGGTGGTATCGTATTTACCACCATTCAAAAGTTTCTACCGGAAGTTATTGAGCGAATCGATATTGGTGGTGGTAAAACCAAAGGAGTTATCGGGCAATACGAAATGTTATCAGATAGACGGAACATTGTAGTGATTGCTGATGAAGCCCATCGTAGTCAATATGATTTCATGGATGGCTTTGCCAAACACATGAGAGATGCCTTACCGAATGCTTCCTTCATAGGTTTTACAGGAACGCCCATTGAAAATAACGACAAGAATACTCAAGCTGTTTTTGGTGATTACATAGATGTGTACGACATACAGCAAGCAGTTGAAGATGGAGCCACCGTTCGGATATTCTATGAGAACAGATTAGCGAAAGTTCAACTACTGGAAGAAAAGAAATACGAAATAGACGAACAACTTTCCCTAGTTGCGGAAGAGCTCGAAGATTATGGTGAGCAGGAAGAAGGAATCAGCAATCGCTTAGAAACAAGTAAATCAAGATGGGCAAGGCTTGAAGCCATTGTAGGTAATCCACAAAGACTACAACTCATTGCGAAGGATATTGTCAAACACTTTGAAGCAAGACAAATACTGGAAGGTAAGGCCATGATTGTGTGCATGAGCCGAAGAATTTGTGTGGAGCTTTACAAAGAGATAACCAATCTAAAACCAGAATGGCATAGTGAAGATGATACAGATGGAGCGATAAAAGTAGTGATGACTGGATCATCAGCCGACCCATTAGATTTTCAACAACACGTAAGAAACAAACTCAAGAACAAAGCTATTGGCGACCGATTGAAAGACCCCAAAGACAAGCTTAAATTGGTTATTGTTCGCGACATGTGGCTGACTGGCTTTGATGCCCCTTGCTTACATACGCTATATGTAGATAAGCCAATGAGAGGACATAACCTCATGCAAGCCATCGCAAGAGTTAACCGGGTTTACAAAGACAAAGAAGGTGGTTTAGTAGTTGATTATATCGGCATTGCCACTGATTTGAAAAAGGCTTTATCCGTTTATACAGAAAGCGGTGGTAAGGGCAAACCAGCTTTCGATCAGGAAGAGGCCGCCAATGTAATGATGGGAAAATACGAAGTGGTCGTTCAGCTATTCTCCGAACAACCTCACGATAAGTCATTGTCCAAAGGATTCAATTATAAAAACTTCTTTGGACTAACTCCAAAGGAAAAACTATACTTCCCCATCCATGCCG
Organism: Cytophagales bacterium; assembly: GCA_025359125.1. Classification (GTDB taxonomy): domain Bacteria; phylum Bacteroidota; class Bacteroidia; order Cytophagales; family Cyclobacteriaceae; genus ELB16-189. The sequence continues at coordinate 54,863 of JANYHI010000063.1, read as the reverse complement.
CTAACTTCATCTTAGGATTGGAGAATGGAAAGGAACGATATACTAATGCTGTTACTTCATTAACAAAAGCCTTTGCTATTTCCGTACCTCATACATTCACGATTGATATACGCGATGAAGTAGGATTATTTCAAGCTATCAAAGCCAGGATAGTAAAGGTTAGCGAAAGCAGTAAGACAAAATCGGATGAAGAACTAGAAACCGCCATCAAATAAATTATTTCCGATGCTATCGTTTCGGATGAAGTCGTGGACATCTTCGATGCAGCCGGATTGAAGAAACCGGATATTTCAATTCTATCAGACGAGTTTCTTGCTGAGGTAAAGGGGATGCAACATAAAAACCTTGCCTTAGAGCTTTTGAAGAAATTATTAGCTGACGAAATCAAAGCAAGGCAAACTGTGAATTTGGTACAGTCAAAGAAGTTTTCCGAAATGTTGGAAATAGCGGTTAAGAAATATCAGAACAACCTAATCACATCCGCCCAAGTCATCGAAGAATTAATCACTCTCGCCAAAGACATTAAAGAGGCAGACCGCAAAGGTGCAGACCTGGGGTTGGATTTTAGGGAGTATGCCTTCTACACTGCATTAGAAGTGAGCGATAGTGCCGTTTCTATTTTAGGCGATGAAGTGCTTAGGCATATCGCGCGTGAACTTGTTGACACCGTAAAGAACAACACAAGTATTGATTGGACGGTACGTGAAAACGTGCAAGCAAAAATGCGAATTGCTGTGAAGAAGATATTAAGAAAACACGGCTATCCACCAGACATGGAAGCCAAAGCAACGGAAACTGTAATTGAACAGGCTAAGTTATTGGCGAATGAGTTGAATTAATTGCTACAAAAAGAGAATTCTGAAAATCAGAAGCAGTTAAAGACGAAAGACCATTAATGCTGAAAAATATCATTATATTAGTATTGCATAATTTTTTTCCCCGGAAGGGTTGAATGCCATGCCTGCAAAAGATTTACATGATAAACCATTTGATGACTCAACTATTGCAAAGCTCGATATATTCGAAGCTTACGTTGAAGCTTGGTTGCCTACTTTTGTCATGCTAAAAGAACCAACCATTTGTATTTTTGATTTTTTTTCGGGAACTGGATACGACAAAAGCAAGGTTGCAGGTAGTCCTATTCGAATTCTTCGCGTTATTAAGAAATTTGTCGACATTATCTCAACCAAGGGAACTAAAGTAAAAATCTATTTCAATGAATATAAAAAAGATAAGTTTGATGCACTGTCAAAAGCCTGTGCTGAATACTTGTCAGAAAATTCAGATGTAGCCGGTTTAATTGAACTAGATTTAAAAAAAGATGATTTCGACAAACGATTTACTGAATGGTTGCCTGAAATTAAAAAACATCCTTGCTTAGTTTTTTTGGATCAAAACGGAATTAAATTCCTTTCGAACAAATACTTCCATGCACTAGAACAAACCACAAAGACGGACTTCCTATACTTCGTATCCTCTTCCTATTTTTTAAGATTTGGCGATAGTGAGGAATTCAAAAAGCATTTTTCTTTTGACATAGAAGAGGCGAAGAAAGACCCATATTCTTTTATACATCGTAGTCTTATTAAGCAACTAAAGAATAATCTGCCTGTTGGATCAGACTTAAAATTATACCCGTTTAGTTTAAAAAAAGGATCGAACCTGCATGGCATTATTTTTGGAGCAAAAAGCCCAAGAGCAGTGGAGAAATTTCTTTCGATAGCATGGGCTAAGAATGGAACAAATGGAGAGGCGAATTTCGACATTGACAACGATCACTCTCCAAGTAAAATACAATATCCTCTCTTCGGTGAAAAGAAGCCAACAAAAATTGAGGTATTCCAGCAAAAGATCGAGGTAAAACTCAAATCAGCTAATGAAGTAAGTAACCACGATCTCTTTTTGTATACATTGGAATTAGGACACCCGCCAAAACACGCTGCCGATCACTTAAGGAATTTAAAAAAAGACAAGAAGGTAGATTACGATGGAAGGAGCCCGAAAATTACCTTTGAGGCTTTAATGGATAAGAATACATCCACAGTATTAATTAAATGGATTAAAAAATGAAGCAGTCAAAAATCGAATGGACAGAGTTAACATGGAATCCAATAACTGGTTGTACCAAAATTTCAGCGGGTTGTAAATTTTGTTACGCTGAAGTCATGTCGAAAAGACTAAAAGCAATGGGTGTTGAAAAGTATCAGAATGGTTTTAAGTTAGCACTTCATGAAAATGTATTGGCTGAACCGTATACATGGAAGCACCCGAAAATTGTTTTCGTAAATTCTATGAGTGATTTGTTTCAAAAAAATGTACCGGTAGAATTTATACAGAATGTCTTTACAGTAATGAATGAAAATCCGCAACACGTGTTCCAAATCCTCACCAAACGAGCTGATATATTACTTGAGTACGATCAGGCAAAGCAGCTAAAATGGACACATAACATTTGGATGGGTGTTAGTGTAGAAGATGACCGCGTTAAAGATAGAATCAAGTTATTGTCAAAATCAAAAGCCAAAGTTAAATTTTTGTCATGTGAACCTTTGATCGGCCCTATTGGTAAAATGAATCTTACCAAAATTGATTGGGTAATAGTTGGAGGTGAAAGTGGCAGAAAACCAAGACCTATGAATGTTGATTGGGTTTTGGATATTAAGGAACAATGTGATGAATCCGATGTTGCTTTCTTTTTTAAACAATGGGGAGGCACTAATAAGAAAAAAACTGGTCGCTTGCTAAACGGCAAAACTTACGATGAAATGCCCAGTGTGGTTGAACCCACTCACGGAAACAGAAAACTTTTTTAAAGCTATTAATCAGTGCAACTACATTCAAATTTAAGTAGTGCCTTTTTTATAGTTTTGAATTTCATCCAAGAGGTGAAATAATCCCTCCAAATCAAAAAGTAAATCATTTAAATATACGGCTTCGGTTGCTCCATCATAAAGCAGAAATTCAATAAGCATCTTTCTAAGATTTTGACTAAATCGTTCTGTAGGATGGTACTCTGTAAAATATTTGAACTCTTCAATTAGCTCATTAGTTAAACCCCGATGAGCAGGCTTCTTATTACGCTTTGATTCTCTTTTATTCTTTCCTAGTGTTGATTTTTTACCCATAGATTAGGAAAATGGTTAAAGCAAAAGGCCAACAATTACGTCAGCCTTTTCTTATCTAGATTTGTTACCGTGCCCTACTACTTTCCAATCTGCTTTTTAGAATCAGTTGGGTTGCTTCCTGTTTTTGCTAATTCGCCTTTTTGCTCTTTGGGTTTTTTAACCTTTGGTAATTTCATCTTTAAGAGCAATCGAAAATTGGCAAAGTTCTCTTCAGAAAGAGGATGCTCACCAAACAATTCATGGGCAATAGCTTCATCGGTAGATTTAACTATGCCTTTAGAGCCAGTAGTCATGCCTGTATAAATACCACCTTCACCGAGCATTACATGTTCATGTCTCTCCTTTTTAAGAGCTAGTAGTACACTCAAGCTTTTCATTTGTTTTTGGTTTTTGTTATAGAAGTCGAACGAACTGGATTTTCCAATTCTGGCTACTTTCATTTTCAATGGTTTTTGATTAACTGGAACCATTCAAAAGACAGTATGCTTACAAAAATTCCTACCAGCAGTTAGCTAACGATGGCTAAAATAATATGGGGTTTTGACCGGGAAAAATTGGGGTGCAGGTTTTCACAAAAAGACCTGAACTTATTTACCCGGTTCACTGGCTGGCGAAAAAAGACTTAGCTTTTCTTCCGGGTGGTCTTTAGGCTCTTGATGTGCTCAAGTACTTTGTCTAAATCTTTCGATGTATAGACTGCTTTACGAATACCCAAATCTTCAAGATAATTGTAAAGCGTAGCTCTTGCCACAGTCTTCGGATTCATCCGATTGTTTAGAGCCACCCTGAGTTCACTTTCACCACCAATGAAAGTATCAACTTCAACTCGTTGCTCGCTGACTTTCTCAGGTTGCGAGTAATATTTTGTTAAATGAAAATTAGCTTCTTGACTTGCTTGCCGTAAACTTTCAAAACATTCTTCCAGATGCTTTAAATCAAAGCCCTTATCGTGCAAACCAATAAACGCATTCTTATAAGCATCCATCTGCTCTGCTTGGGCAAGATCATCAAAGAATTTCTTATGCCTTGAAAAAATATCAAGAAGGTTAGCCTCAATTGTCTCGTGTCGTGGCATTGGGTGTGATTTATAATTTAATTACATCGTTGATGTTCACCTTAGTGTCAATATTCAAAATATCCGCATAATAATCAATCATTTTGCTACCCTTCCATCCAATCCATTTTTTTATAGTTGTAGGATCAATTCTTTGGGCTAACCAAACACTCACAGCAGTATGTCGTGCGCTATGGCAATTCATCCATTTGTAAAACGGCTTTGATACCCACTTATCGAAACCTTTCTGTAATCGTACTTGCTCCGTCCACCCCATCTCTTTACCGATTTCACGAATACTTTTATTTAGCCTCGTATTAGAAATGCCACGATTAACGCTCAACTTCATTTTCCTAAGGCAGCTTTCGCTGCGAACCCAGTTCAGGATTAAATGGTGAACTGCTGTTTTAAAGGCAGACTTAGTCTTTCTATTTGATTTGTGTATGAAATATTTACCATTTTCAAAAACAACCTCACTAGGAATTAAGCTATGAAAATCCGAATGCCTAAGTCCTGTTAAACTTAACACTAAGTAGGCCATCCTACTGTACTCTGTTTGCTCATCAGTAAATTTCTTTCTTGCAAGCTGACCGATTCGTTCCTCCGTTAACCAAACAAAGCCCGATTTATAAGTTTGTCTCTTAAACCTTTTCCAATGGAATCTTTTGTTTACAAGATTGCTATTTAAAGCCCACGTCCAAAAGCATTGGAACCGACCAAACATCCAGTCAGATGTGTTACCGTTAATTTCCTTTCCCTTAACACCTTTTTTTAACCAAGCCTGTAATTTCGAAACCCAACCATCGGTAATGTCCTCTATAAGAATGGGATTTTCGATCATGTATTCGAAAATGTGATAATGCCTAATAAGCCCTGAATATACAATCGAAGTGCCTTCTTCAAGGTAATCAACAAAATGCTTTGCAATTGTTGCTTGAGAAGTGACCAAACTTTCCTTTAACAAATATTGGCGCAATTCATTTATAAATTGCCCTCGCTTAACGTTATCGAGCTTAAGTTGATGTTCTTCAGTTTGTGTTTCTCCGGTTGCATATTTAGCTACATTCCCTTTTTTAACCCCATTCAATTTAATGCCGCTTCTTAGTTCGGTGATAGCACCACCAAGTCTCTTTCTCACATTACCGTTCTTCAAAAGAGCTCTACTCCGGTTGGCTTCGATTGTGGCTTTTACATTCGCCTCATGTTCGTTTAGGATTTCAAAAACTTTCAGAACATCGACATATTTTTCCTCCTTATAAACCTGCCTTACCGCTCTATCCACTCTCTCCTTCTCCTCACCAATTTTGATATTTAAATCCTGCCAATCGATTAGATCATTCGGCTTTATAAATTTGTCTTTGTTAAGGAGTGTCTTGTTTACCCTTACACCAGTATTCCATCTTTTTCTATCCTGACCTTTCTGATAAACTTCTACCTTTACAGCTCCATTGTGGTAAGTTAATTTTGATAATTTCATAATTCTTTTTCAATCTGATTTAGTTCAAATATCGAATTACAAAATTAGACCTAACCCACGAAAAAGGTACAAATTTGGTACAAAAACGAAGGTTTTATCTAGTCCATCACAGTCTAATGAGGTTCATAGTAGTCTAAAAAAAATCACTCGTTTCACTCTTGGATGAACCTAAGAAGTCAATGGTGTCTTCTATAAACTGATATGGTCAAACATCCTGAAACTGAAACTGTTTTATTTGCGTATAAACGTCAACTTTGTGCTCCAGATTGAAATAGAATGAGAACAAGAAGAAAAATTATAATTGTGTTGGGAATTATAGTTGGAATGGTTGCCTGGTTTTTAAGTTTTAAATAGATAACTATGACTATTCAATTTGATTTTGCATTCCTTCGTAGGCTTTTTGTTTTTCAAGTTGCTATTAAGCAGCAAAGTTTAGTTTGTTGCTTTCCCGGCAAAGCCAATATTGTAGTGGCTAAGAAAAGTAAATCAATTGAACGTAATCCATTTAGGTTTTAATCTTAGATTCGGTATATGGAAAAAAATAAAAACCTGCTGGCTTATCTGGCACTTGCGGCAGTATGTGTAATATGGGGAACAACTTACTTAGGGTTGAGGATTGGCGTAACACAATTTCCACCTTTCTTATTTTCAATCATTCGTTTTTTAACGGCAGGCCCAATTCTAATTTTAATAATGATGACCATTGGTAAAGCCAAGTGGCCAGACAGATCAGTCTTAATCAATCAAGCCATCGGTGGATTATTTATGGTAACACTAGGTATTAGCGTGGTGGGCTGGGCCGAAGTTTATATTTCAAGCGGGGTGGCAGCCATCATTTGTTCGATGATGCCGATTTGGAGTGTGTTGATTAATGTGTTCGTTACCAAAGATGAGAAACCAAATTGGTTGATCGTATTGGGTCTCATTACTGGCTTAACAGGAATTGTGATGATTTTTGGTGAACACCTTTCTGAATTTTCAAATTCAAATTACCTAACGGGAATCATTCTCACGTTTGCTGCTAACCTTTGTTGGGCCATAGGAAGTATCTGGATCAAAAAGAAAAACCAAAACAGTAATGCATTTCTCAATGCAGGATTGCAAATGTTGTTTGGTGGAATATTTCTAATACCCATTAGTTTAGTACTTGATGATTATTCTAAAATTCAGTGGGGCAATTCTTTAATTTACTCATTGGCTTACATGTCGTTGGTAGGCTCAGTAACGGCATATGCATTTTATTCATATGCAATAAAAAAATTGCCCATGACCATTGCCTCTTTGTATGCCTACATCAATCCGATTGTGGCGGTTATTTTAGGTTGGATGGTTTTGGATGAGAAATTAAATACAAGAATTGGATTGGCTATTTTGGTAACTGTTGCGGGCGTGTACATTGTAAATAGAGGATATCAACTTAAAACATCAGGTGCTTCAACTTCTTTTTCTATTAAGAATTTATTAGGCAGATTTAAACTGAAGGCTAGCTAATGTTTAATTTTATTTAAGATGATAACAATCCGAAAAGCGTTAATAAGTGACGTTGATAGTGTAGCAGAGTTATTTGATGCTTATCGGGTATTCTATCAAAAGCAATCGGATGTTATAGCCGCACAAGATTTTTTAATACAACGATTTCAAAATCAAGAGTCTGAAATATTTGTGGCCCAAGCAGCAAATAAAATTTTAGTTGGCTTTGTTCAATTGTACCCACTCTTTTCTTCTACCCGAATGAAAAGACTATGGTTACTGAATGATTTATTTGTAAGCCCTGACTACAGAGGAAAAGGTATTTCCCTGCAGTTGATTGATAAAGCCAAAGAGTTGGCAAGAGAAACCAATGCTTGCGGCTTGATGCTGGAGACGGCTAAGACAAACATGATTGGAAATAATTTGTATCCGCACGCTGGCTTTGAGTTAGATAGTGACCATAATTTTTACTCGTGGGATATTTAATGAATCAACTCAATAAGATTATTTTAGTTCAATCAAACTAAGAATGAAAAAGCAACATCACTATACCTCTCAGTTGGAGTGGACTGGAAATCTGGGAAACGGAACCAACGATTACAAATCATATTCGCGCAACCATTCTCTTTCAGTAGTGGGCAAGCCAATTATCTTAGGTTCTTCTGACCCAAGCTTTCGCGGAGACGCAACCCGATATAATCCCGAAGAGTTAATGATGTCCTCTCTTTCTGCTTGCCACATGTTATGGTATTTGCATTTGTGTGCAGTTAATGAAATTGTTGTGCTAGAATATTTTGATCAAGCAACAGGAATTATGGTAGAGCATGCCGATGGCAGTGGTGAATTTACAGAAGCAATACTAAAGCCTATAGTGAAAGTAAAAGATGCTACTATGAAAAGCAGAGCTTTTGAACTTCATGAAGAAGCTGCCAAAATGTGCTTTATCGCGCGCTCTGTAAATTTTAAAGTTCATCATGAGCCTACTATTTTAAATTGATGGAAGAATAATCATGAACTCAATTTTACAAACTGACAAAAGTAACATTAGGCGAATTTTAGAAAAGACGCAGGCGGTTGCGAATAATTATTTCTCTAAGCAAGATGCACTCGCACCTGGTAAGTTTATACCAAATATTGATTTTACTGATCTTCCACAAAAAGGAATAGGAGCGGAGGCCACTCTTACTTATTTTGAAAATAACCTTGCCGATAAAATTACAAACAGCGGAGGCTCCAGATATTTTGGATTTGTAACCGGAGGTTCAACACCGGCTGCAGTTGCAGGCGATTGGCTCGTGAGCACTTACGATCAAAATGCATGTGGTAGTAATGATAGCATTGCACCTCAATTAGAAAGGCAAACCATTCATTTTTTCAAACAACTTTTTGGTCTTGATCAGGAATACTTCGGATCGTTTGTAACAGGAGCAACAATATCAAATATGTTGAGCCTTGCAATTGCTCGCCAATGGGTGGGCGAACAAACTGGCATCAACGTAAGTGAAGAGGGGCAAAGCGCTTTATCAAGTTTAAAAATTGTAAGCGCAACCCCTCACTCAAGCATTTTAAAATCACTTTCAATGCTAGGCATTGGAAGAAAATCAGTTGTGAAGATTGATACCCTGCCTGATCGTGAAGCTATTGATATAGCCAAGCTTGAAAGTTTTTTGAAAGAGAATGCCGGAACTTTTGTTATTGTTGTAGCAAATGCAGGTACTGTTAACACAGTAGACTTCGATGATCTTGAAGCAATTGGCAAACTAAAAACTAAGTATAAATTTTGGTTGCATGTAGATGCTGCCTTTGGTGGCTTTGCTGCACTCTCAGAAAAATTCAAGCATTTAATGAACGGAATTAATTATGCCGATTCTATTTGTATAGATGCGCACAAATGGCTGAATGTTCCTTACGATGCGGCTATGCAATTTACTCGTCATAAAAATCTTCAATTAAAAGTATTTCAGAATAGCGCTGCCTATTTGGGAGATCCTAATCAAAGTCCGGATTTCTTTCATTACACTCCTGAGAACTCCAGACGTTGGCGCGCGTTGCCATCGTGGTTTACGATTATGGCTTACGGTAAAGAAGGACATCAGGAAATTGTGGAGCGCAATTGCGAGATGGCAAAAAGATTAGGCGAATGGATTAACTCTTCAGCTAAGTTTAAACTACTGGCTCCTGTGCGAATGAATGTGGTTTGTTTTACACTTAATCATCCATCTGTATCTGCTGAGGATATAAAAAATTTCCTTGCTAAAGTGCGAGAGGATGGTCGCGTTTTTTTTACGCCTACTTTTTACAAAGGTGTAAACGGCATACGTGCGGCTATTTCAAATTGGCAAACGGAAGATCGTGATATTGATATTGCAATACAGGCGCTAACAGAAATTAGATTGTGAAAATAGATTCTGAAATAAAATTTGGTATTACCGATTGGGATCAAATTCCTGCTGATAGGCAAGAGGGAACTACGGGATACGCCACTAGAAGAGTAAAACAATTTGGAGCGATTAGAGTGAGAATGGTTGAATATTCTGCAAATTATTTGGCCGACCATTGGTGCGATAAGGGTCATGTTATTTTTTGTATAGAGGGAGAAATGATCACTGATTTAGAAGATGGAAGGACATTCGTTTTGAGTAAGGGCATGTCTTATCAAGTAGGAGACAATGCCGAGAGGCATCGCTCGCGAAGTGAGAAGGGAGTGAAATTATTTGTGGTCGATTGACTTAGGATTGCGCAAATGGAGAAAAAAATATTCATCATCGGATCTGGTGCCATTGGAAAAGCGTTAGCTGTTTTTTTGAAACGCGAAAATAGAGATGTCGTTATCCTTCGTGGGAGTATTGACGATCAGTCAAAACATCTTGAAAGAATTCAGATTATTCTAAATGACAAAACGGAAATTGAGGCAGAGATTGAGATTAACACGCTGAGTAATTTCGATAGGTTGGATGGGATTATTGTGTTAACCAACAAATCATATGGAAATAAAAATTTATCTCTTCAACTTAAAAATAAGGTAAAGAATTCGCCTATTGTGATTTTGCAAAATGGGTTGGGTATCGAGCAAATTTTTATTGATCACGATTTCTCTGAAATCTATCGATGTGTTCTTTTTGTAACTAGCCAAAACTCTTCTAATAACAAATTAAGTTTCAAGCCAGTTTCAGTGTCGCCCGTTGGGGTGATAAAAGGAAGTGAGCTTATATTAAATGAAATTGTTGAACAAATTAGTACTCCTTATTTTCCATTTAAGCCTGAGATTGAAATACAAAAGGTAATATGGAAAAAGGCAATCGTAAATAGTGTTTTCAATTCTATCTGTCCGCTTTTAGAAATTGATAATGGCGTATTTCACCGTGATGAGTCCGCTTTTAAAATGGCAAAAAGAGTGATATCCGAGTGTGTCTTAGTTTGCAATGCCAAAGGAGTTTCTTTACGTGTTGATGAAGTAGTAGAAAGTCTTTTATTAATAAGTAAATTATCAGACGGCCAACTCATCTCTACTCTACAAGACATTAAAAATAAAAGACAAACCGAAATAGAGACATTAAACTTTGCGATAGTAGATATGGCAAAATCATTGAGCCAAGAAAACGCTGTGCCGGAAACTAAATTATTAGGAGAGTTGATAAAGTTGAAATCGAAATTGTACAGATAAAAAAATATGCCATACACGGTACATCAGCATTTAGAATATTCTTTTTGGGCTACTACCAGAATGACTGATACGTTGAGTCAGCTGGATGAAGAAATTTTAAATAGAGAAATAAAAAGTAGTTTTACCTCTATCGCAAAAACACTGTTGCATATTTGGGATGCCGAGGTAATCTGGTTAAACCGAATGAAAGGAATGAGTTTGTTGGATTGGCCATCAAAAAACTTCCATGGTGATTGCAAAATGATATTGGAAGGTGTTGTTGAGTCGTCAAAAGATTTGCAATCTTTCATCAACATGAAGGGGTGTGATTTTCTTACAGAAAAAATCAGCTATAAGAATTTGAAAGGCGATTCTTTTGAAGACGTAGTAGAAGATTTAATTTATCACATTGTTAATCATGGAGCGTATCATCGCGGCCAAATAACCACCTTATTGCATCAACTTGGAACTAGTAAAATCCAGAGTACAGATATTATTGTTTATTTGAGATCATTAAAAAAATAAAATATGTATAGCCCGGCATATGCAAAAAATTTTACTGATGAAGAGTTGAAAGACTTTATTCGTCAAAATGGTTTTGCCATTTTAGTAAATACGGTAGATGGAAAATTGTGGGCTACACATATTCCATTGATTCTTTCTGCCGATAACAAATTGGTGGGTCATATCAGTCGCGGCAATAAGCAAGCAAGAGAGTTAAAACCAAGCGAAGAGGTGATGGTTATTTTTTCCGGCTCACACACGTATATTTCATCCTCGTGGTACGATCACGAAAATGTACCTACCTGGAATTATATGGCTGTCCACGTTTATGGAAAGCCTCGAATAATTGAAGGTGAAGAATTGCTTGATTCATTAAGGCATCTGACTGACAAATACGAAAAGAATTCTGAGCATCCGGTATCAGTAGATAAAATGTCAAAAAAGTATGTAGAAACGGAAATGCGCGGAATAGTAGGTTTGGAAATTTCTATTGATCGCATGGAGGCGAGTTTTAAATTATCTCAAAACCGAGATGAAAAAAATCACGCAAACATTATTTCAGAGCTGGAAAAAAGAGGTGATGAAAATTCTGGTGCGGTAGCTGCTCAAATGAGAAAATATGGCATCGCGAAGAAGGAAAAGCCCTCATAGGTTGTTAAAGAAATAAATTTTTAATTAGTGATAACTCCGTAATTTTACCAATAAATTAAATTCAAAAACTATGGCCGTACTAACAGAATCCATCCAAGTAGAGCGAGTTGCTAAGTCACGACTTTCCAGCATTGATTTTAATAATCTTGGTTTTGGCGCGCACATCTCAGATCACATGTTGGTGGTTGACTACAAAGACGGCCAATGGAAGGAGCCTAAAATTCAGCCCTATGGAAATTTAGATTTATCGCCAGCCATGCTTGCGTTGCACTATGGTCAATCTGTTTTTGAAGGAATGAAGGCGTTTAAAAATGATGCAGGTGTTATTACTATTTTTCGACCCGAGCGTCATCACAAAAGATTATTGAAGTCACTCGAGCGCATGTGCATGCCTGCGGTGCCAGAAGAATTATTTTTGAATTGCTTGAGCGCACTCATTGAAGTAGATGCAGATTGGATTCCTACTACGGAAGGATCGTCTTTATACTTAAGACCATTTGTATTTGCATCAGAAGCAAAGCTTGGTGTGAAGGTGGCCGATGAATATAAATTTATAATTCTCACTAGCCCGGTCGGGCCTTATTTTGCCAAACCAGTTCGTGTAAAAGTAGAAGAAGAATTTGTACGTGCTGCTGAAGGCGGAACAGGCTTTGCAAAATGTGCAGGTAATTATGGTGGAGCTTTCTATCCAACCATGTTAGCCCAGAAGCAAGGTTTCGATCAGGTGTTGTGGACAGATGCAAAAGACCACGCCTATATTGATGAATCTGGTGCGATGAACGTGATGTTTGTGATCGATGGTAAACTGATAACACCAAAATTATCTACTTCATTATTAGATGGTGTAACACGAGATTCTATTCTTGTACTTTCTAAAAGTTTAGAAATCGAAAAAGAGGAGAGAAGAGTTTCTGTGGCAGAACTTCAAGAAGCTTTTAAAAAAGGAACTATCACAGAAGCATTTGGTGTGGGCACGGCCGCGGTGGTTTCTCAAATTGCCATGATTCACATTCATGGTGTCGATAATAATTTACCAGCTGTGGACGTAAACAGTTTTCAACTTCGCGTAAAGAAAAAATTGAATGAAATCCGCATGGGTCTTTCGCCCGATGTGCACGGCTGGAATTATTTGGTTAGAGGATAATCACCCATGAGTTTAATTTGTTACTCAACCGATCGAAAGATTTCAGTTGATCAGTTTATTGATTTACTCAAACGATCTACATTAGCAGAGAGGCGGCCAGTACAGGATCATGTGCGAATTGAAAAAATGTTGATGCACGCTAATATTTTAATTACGGCTTGGGATGGAGATTTGCTCGTGGGTATTTCTCGTGCCTTAAGCGATTTTGCTTTCTGTTGTTATTTATCAGATTTAGCAGTAGATGAAAATTATCAACACAAGGGAATTGGTAAAGAATTGATTAATAAAACACACGAAGTTGCCAATGAACAAGATGCACAGCTTATTCTTCTGGCCGCACCGAAGGCTGTAAATTATTATCCTAAGATTGGAATGGAACAATTTAAAGAATGCTTTGTGATCAGACGCAAAAGCTAAACAATCAACTTATGCCGAAAGCAGCAGAAAGAAACTACTGCCTAAGCACTTTAACTCGTTGATTTACAAAGATTAGCTAGCATTGGTATCAGATATAACCGAATAAATGCCTTGCTCATCGGTATAAAAAAATTATCTTTGCACTTCATTTCTAAAAACGGGCTAATTAGCCCATAAATCACAAAAAAACATGGGAAGACCTCCAATTTTGCCGAAGAAAAAAAAAGACGGCTGGTACATTGAAGTGCGTAACAAAGGCGCTAAAAGCGGTATGATCCTAATTCGAGACACAGAAGTGGCAATGTTTCAGGCTGCTAAGCAATATGAAACAACTAAAGATGTGATCATTTTAGGCGAGCACCGCAACGGAAAAAGAGTAGAAGAAAAGAAGATTAAGAAGACAAAAGTTTAGTTTTTTCTAGGCTAAGTTTCAAGAGTATCCAGAAATTCACCGATTGTGGTGAATATAAAATCAAGTTCTGAGTCAGATGTTATGTACGGAGGCAAAACGTACATAACATTTCCTAAAGGCCGCAACAAAATCCCCCTCGATAAAAAGTAGTGATAGATTTTTTTTCTTACCGGATTGGTATAGGAAGTAGAATCTTTTGTTAAGAGTTCTACTGCCAATATCGTTCCCAGGCTCCTCACTTCTTTTACGTTTTTATGTTTTGCTAATTCCCTCTCGTAGATTTTTATTTTCTTACTTATCCTGTCAATATTCCTCAGACAATCTTGGCTGGTAAGAATTTGAAAACTTGCATTGGCAGCGGCACATGCTAACGGATTGGCAGTATAAGAATGGCCGTGATACAGTGTCTTCGAATTTTCGGTTGCTTCAAAAGCTGTAGTAATTTTTGAAGAACAGCTTGTAACACCCAGCGGCATGCTTCCTCCCGTTATTCCTTTAGAAAGAGCAATAATGTCTGGCTTATTCTTTAGATGATCAGAAGCAAATAATTTTCCGGTTCTGCCAAAGCCGGTAAACACTTCATCTGCCAAGCATACAACTGCATTTTCATTGGCAATAGAAATAAGTTTATCGAGTAGTGCTGCAGAATACATTCTCATACCGGCCGCCCCTTGCACCAACGGCTCGAAAATAAAAACGCCTACATCTTTTTTACTCACTAGATTTTTAAAATCTTCTATTACTTTCTCTTCATTTTCTTTAGTGGGAAATTCTAAGGAGTTTACTTGAAATAAATAATTATTGAAAGCGACATTGAACGAATCACGCGATCCTACTGACATCGCTCCGAAAGTATCTCCGTGGTAGGCACCTTCCAGTGCAATAATTTTATTTTTTGTGTTGATACCTTTATTATACCAGTATTGCATTGCCATTTTTAAACCTACTTCTACTGCGGTGCTTCCATCATCAGAGAAAAAAATCTTAGATTGATTAGATGGCAGAATGCTCAATAAATTTTCCGCAAGAGTAATAGCAGGCGCATGTGTAAAACCTGCAAAGATCACATGCTCTAGTTGTAAAGCTTGTTCGGCAATGGCTTTCGCGATTACCGGATGGCTATGGCCATGAAGATTTACCCACCAAGAAGAGACGGCATCAATAATTTTTTTTCCCTCGGCAGTGTGTAAATAAATACCATTAGCAGATTCGATTAGAATCGAATCTTCCTCTACCTCTAATGGAGTAAAAGGATGCCAAATATATTTTCGATCTTTCTCTAAAAGATTCATTAAATGACCACTATTTTTTTTATTTAACTACTTGTTAATTTTTGACCATTCAATCTGACCATTAAAATAAATATTAACAGATTAAATTTTTTGCCTGATTTTTTCAGCGTAACGGGCAACTACCTCTTCATTTATTTCAACTTCTTCTTTGATATGCCAGATTACGTGATAATCGGAATGCTTGAGAATGATTCGCTCGCTTTCAGGATTTGATTTGCCGTTAATAATAATCCCCTTTACATCAAGATCATGTTGCTTTAAGTAATTAATAGTTAATAGTGTATGGTTAATACTTCCTAAATAAAGATTGGCAACTAATACGATCGGCAGTTTCAATTTTTTTGGAATATCAATTATAAAATCACGATCATTGAGTGGAACGAGGCAACCACCCGCACCTTCAATCACCAATGAATTATTTGTAGTCGGAATAGTAAACTTATTCAGGTCGATCTCCACGCCATCAATCTTAGCAGCTGCATGAGGTGATGCCGGTGTAGTTAGTAAATAGGTTTCTGGATGAATTTTACAGCCTGGCATTAGCATTTTAATCGTATCTGCATCGCGCGGTAAACCTGCTTGAACGGGCTTCCAATAATCGGCTCCAAGCGCTTTACATAATATTGCTGCGGCTAGTGTTTTTCCTGAATCGGTGCCAATAGCGGTAATAAAATAATTCACTTTATTATTCATTATTGCAAAGGTAAAAGAATTTCTAGGGTTCAAGTTCTTTTATAACTGACTTAGAAATAGAATACTCGTGCAACCTCAAAATTAATTTGTCAATATCTTCATTCGTATTAGAGGTATGTAAACAAATTCTAATACGCTCGGTTCCGATTTTTACAGTTGGCGAACGAATGGCCCGGCAATCCAATCCTGCATCCTGTAATTGAGCAGCGAGCAGTTTCACCTCTTCATTTCCCTTTATTAAAATGGATTGGATAGCACTGTTGCTCGGTGATTTTTTCCATTTTAGTTTTTCAAACTGATTAAGAAAATAATTGATATTGCTTTTTAGTTTTTGCTGTAACGATATTTCTTGCCGCAGAAATTCAAATGCACATTGGATACTAATCAAGCTGTGTGGCGTGGGTGCAGTTGTGTAAATAAACGGCCTTGCAAAATTGATCAGATAATGGGTGAGAACTTCTGAGCCAGCAACGCAAGCGCCATGTACACCCATTGCCTTGCCAAATGTATAAATACGAATATCAATTTGAGAAGCCACACCTAACGCACAAGCTAAGCCCGATCCATTCTCTCCATAACTTCCGGTGCTGTGCGCTTCATCTAAAATAATAGAAGCATTGTATTTTTTTGCCAGAGCTACTAACTCAACTAAAGGACATTGATCTCCATCCATTGAGTAAATGGATTCGACCGCAATAAATTTTCTGCCAATATGCTTATCAAATTTCGATTCAAGGTCAATCAGATCATTGTGCTTAAAACTAATTCGATCGGCTTTACTAAGTCTTGCGCCATCATGCATGCACGCATGAACTAACTCATCATAAAAAATTACATCTCCTTTTTGAGGAATACACGAAAGCACAGCGAGATTTGCCGTGTAGCCTGAATTAAATAAAAGTGTTTTTTCAGACTTAAATATTTTTTTTGCGAGATAAGATTCAATTTCGTCAGCCAAGGCACTATTGCCAGCCAATAGCCGAGAACCCGTTGATCCATTTCTATGAAGTTGAAGTTGTTTGTACTTCTCTTCAATTAGTTGATAAAGTTTTTCTGATTGCGCTAGTCCTAAGTAATCATTGGAAACAAAGTCAATTTTATTTTCAGAGATGGATAAATTTCTCAGCGTCCCTTTTTCGCTGCGCAATTGCAGCGCCTGCTCTATCCAACTTTCTAAATCCATTTATGCTCCTTTGCCTTTTGTTTTTTCTAATTGATCCCACATTTCTTCGGGTATCGTTTCCAGGTGACTGAACTCACCTCCGTTGCGCAGCCACTCACCTCCATCAATCGTAATGACTTCTCCATTAATATAAGCAGAGTAATCAGACATTAAATATGCGGCAAGGTTTGCTAACTCCTGATGTTCACCAACTCGCTTTAAAGGAATGCGTGCAGCAGGATCAAATTTTTTAACGAGGTCTCCTGGAAGCAATCTGCTCCACGCACCTTCTGTAGGGAAAGGGCCGGGCGCAATTGCGTTACTTCTAATTTTGTACTTTGCCCACTCAACAGCAAGTGATCGGGTAAGTGCAAGCACGCCAGCTTTGCTGCAAGCAGAAGGCACAACATAACCAGAGCCCGTCCAGGCATAAGTGGTAACAATATTTAAAAAATTGCCCGATTGCTTTTGCTGAATCCAATTTTTGCCAGCAGCCAAAGTCATGTAATAGGTTCCTTTCAACACAATGTCAACAATGATATCAAACGCTCGGTGCGATAGTCGCTCGGTGGGGCTGATGAAATTTCCCGCAGCATTGTTTAGCACTCCGTGAATTTGACCAAATCTTTTTTCAGTTTCCTTAATTACATTTTCAATCTCTTCGTACTTGCGCACATCACATCCTAGTGCCAACACTTTTCCACCTGTTGCTTGTTCCAGTTCGGCCGCTGTTTTGTCCAGCACTTCTTTTTTTCTGCTGGTAATAACCAGATTGGCGCCTAACTCCAACATGTATTTACCCATCGATTTTCCCAAACCCGTGCCGCCACCGGTTATGATAACCGTTTTGCCTTGAAGTGATCCTGGTTTTAGCATGCCTTCCATGTGTGTAGATTTAAGATTTGCGATTTTTGATTCTCATGTAAAGTAACAATTGTATTTAATTTAAGATATTTGTTTCATAAATTTTTTAAGCTATGAGAATACACCATTTTTTAATCCTTGCATCTATTCTACTATTTTCTTCTTGTGTTGTTTCCAAAAAGAAGTTTGATGATATGCTGGCACAGAAAGTAAAAGTAGAAGGCGATCTTGCTGACCGCAATAACGAATTAGATAAAGCAAATGCTTCATTAACTTCTTTGGGCGAATCGTTGAAAAAACTTAAATCAGATTCCGCTGCCTTAGAACAATCTTATCGGGCAAACCAAAAGAAAGCTGAGTTATTAAATAAAGAGTACGATCAACTCAATGGTAACTACAAAAATCTTTTAACGAATAGCGGCAAGCTTAATCGCGATATGGCGCAGCAACGTGATCAATTATTAGCCATCCAAGAGAATTTGGATAAAACCAGAAAACAAAATGATTCGCTGAGTAATAGTTTACAAGACCGTGAAAAGAAAGTGAAAGAGTTGGAGCTAGTGCTGGCTAACAAAGATAAAGCTGTGCAAAACCTGAAAAATAAAATCAGCAATGCATTGCTTAATTTTAAAGAGAATGATTTAACGGTGAAGGTTAAGAACGGAAAGGTTTACGTGTCACTAGCTGAGCAATTATTGTTCGGATCAGGAAGTATAAACGTTGATTCAAAAGGTGTGGGTGCGTTGCAACAATTAGCCAAAGCATTGAAAGATCAAAAGGATATTCAGATGATGATTGAAGGGCATACAGATAATGTTCCCATTTCTAAGAAGATAACTTACTTGGAAGACAATTGGGATTTAAGTGTGTTGCGGGCTACTTCTATTTCTAAAATTTTGATTGGAGCAGGAATTTCTCCTAAACAAATTACTGCCGCAGGCAAAGGTGAGTTTTCTCCACTTGCCGCAAATGATAATGCTCAGAATAAGCAAAAGAATAGAAGGACGGAAATCATCGTTACACCAAATCTGGACGAGCTTTTCAAAATATTAGAGGCTAACTAATTATAATTAATTTTTCAAAAAAAAGGAGTCGCGCTAGGCGCGACTCTTTTCATTTAATAGAAATCTATTTCTTAATGATGATGTCCACCTGGGCCATGTACATGCCCATGAGCCAACTCCTCTTCAGTTGCACCTCGTATTTCAAGTACTTCAACATCGAAATTTAATTCAACCCCTGCTAAAGGATGGTTGGCATCAACTGTTATATCGCTCAATCCCACTTTAGAAACAGTAACTACGCCACCTTGCTCTGTTTGAAATTGCATGCCCACTTTTATATCTTGGTTTCCAAATCCCGAGCGCGGAACATTTTGCGTGAGCGCTTCATCTTTTACGCCATAGCCTTCTTCGGGGCTCACTTTAATATTGAACTTATCTCCTTTGCTTTTTCCTTCAAGGCCATTTTCCATTCCCGGAATTAAATTGCCAATTCCTTGAATGTATGTTAGCGGCTCACGACCAACGCTGGAGTCAAGAATTTTTCCATCGTTGTCCGTTAAGGTGTAGTGAATAGAAGCTACTTTGTGCTTTGTTATTTGCATGTTGAGTTAGTTAATGGCGCAAGTTGTAGTTTTTTTGAAAACTTTTTTAGCCAAATTCCAAACTTTTAAACATATTTGCAGCCCGTTTGCCTGAGTGGCGGAATTGGTAGACGCGCACGACTCAAAATCGTGTACCGTAAGGTGTGCCGGTTCGATTCCGGCCTTAGGTACAACAAGCCCTGCTGAGCGCGGGGCTTTTTTTATGATGTGGTATGTTTATGTATTGATGAGTTTAACGAGTAAAATTCGTTACGTAGGAATGACTCAGATCTAACCGTTAAGTCTTTGATTAAGGCTTTTTAGTAAACTTACTACCTCTTCGAGAGTCTTGCCATCTGTTATTTTATTTTCTTGATTGATTTTAGTTTTGGCAAACGGTATAATCAATTGCGTATTGGATGTGATGTCTGCTTCAACCACCTGAAGTGTTTCCAATAATGATGCGTGTCCTTTCTCACCTAACGATGATGCAGTAATTAGTGCCGTTGGCTTCTTAGAAAACTCCATAGACGAAACCGTCCAATCAATAGCATTCTTTAAAGTACCCGGCACGCCCATAGCATATTCTGGTGTGCAAATTAAAATAGCATTTGCTTCGCGAAGTTCTTTTCTGAAGCGGATTACTTCTGTTGGTGGCGATTCGTTATCCAAATCAGGATTGAAGTGAGGAATCAAATCAATAGATTCGAAAATAGTAATATCAAAATAATCTCTGCTCAATTCTTTTATTGCATACAGAAGATTAAGATTAGTAGACTTTTTTCTAGTGCTTCCGCAGATTGCTTTCACTCTTTTTTTAGATACCATACTTTTGTTTTCAATGCAGGCTAACAATAAATTCAACAAAATCATTCCTAATTGATTATCTTTGCGTAATACTCCTCACAATTCCCGTAAAAACCGCTCTGCGGTGCGTTAATCAAAGAGGCGTCAGATCATTACAAGTCTCTTATTACAACAATCAATTATGTCATTTGAAAAATTAAGCCTCATTGAGCCTATTCTTAAATCTTTAAAAAACGAGGGCTACACCAAGCCTACTCCCATTCAAGAACAAGCTATTCCTATTTTATTAGAACGTAAAGATTTACTGGGTTGCGCGCAAACTGGTACTGGTAAAACAGCAGCTTTTGCTATTCCTATTTTACAATTGCTTCACCAAGCAGAATTATACAAAAAAGCAGTAGGCATTCAAGCACTAATACTAACTCCAACACGCGAACTCGCCATACAAATTCATGAAAGCTTTGCCGCGTACGGCCGATATTTGAAATTGAAACACACCGTAATTTTTGGTGGAGTATCACAAAAATCACAAACTGATGCGCTGCGCGATGGCGTAGATATTTTAATAGCCACTCCCGGTCGTTTGTTGGATTTAATGAACCAACGATATGTGAAATTAGATCATATAAAAATATTTGTATTAGACGAAGCCGATCGTATGTTAGATATGGGCTTTATTCACGATGTAAAAAAGGTAATCGCCAAGCTTCCTGTAAAAAGACAAACACTCTTTTTCTCGGCTACTATGCCGAAAGAAATTTCATCGTTGGCTAATTCTATTTTAACCAATCCAACCCGCGTTGAAGTAACTCCGGTTTCTTCCACAGCCAATACCATTAAGCAGTCTCTGTTTTATGTAGATAAAAAAGATAAAAAAGCACTTTTACTAAATCTTTTAAAGGATAAGTCAATTGTTACTGCGTTAGTATTTACACGCACAAAGCACGGTGCCGATCGGGTAACGAAAGATTTGAATCATGCAGGTATTAAAGCAGAGGCCATACACGGAAATAAATCTCAGAATGCCAGGCAGCGTGCGCTTAGTAATTTTAAATTACAACATACGCGAGTGTTGGTAGCAACTGATATTGCTGCGCGAGGAATTGATGTAGACGATCTTTCTACCGTAATCAACTATGAGCTTCCCAATATTCCTGAAACGTATGTTCATCGCATTGGAAGAACAGGTCGAGCAGGCGCTAGTGGCATTTCACTTTCCTTTTGTGATGCAGAAGAGAAAGAATTTTTAAAAGATATTCAAAAGCTAATTGGCAAACCAATACCTGTAGTTGAAGATCACCCCTATCCGTTAGATCATTCTAGACCTTTTGTACCTAAACCAAAAGAGTCTGGGCAGAACAGGGGAAGAAGGCCTTCTAATAACGCGAGACCTTCGTGCTCTGGCAACTTAGGAAGAAAATGGGGCAACGATAGACAGAGACGATCTAATTAAAGAGTACGCCATTTTCTTTGCGCGGATTGGAAGATTTATTTTTTAATAAATCTTCCAGAATCATTCACAGATCCTGAAGAAGAAATTAATTGATACAGGTAAAATCCAGTTGGGAGATTTAAAACATCAATCGGCTCCTGAATTTCCTTTAACTCCTTTTCATATACCAGTCTACCCAATAGATCTGTTATCCGAAATTTTGAATCATCCCCAGCAGAAAGAATAGTCAGGTCATCGTTAGATGTAACCGGGTTGGGAAATAAAAGAGCCTTACCTTTTGGTTCCAGCACTATATTCACTTTATCTGAAATAATCTTTGTTCCGTTTTTAAAAACAACCTCTGCCTGGTAGCTCATTACTTCGGGAATCAATTCAGAATCTACCAATTCAATGGTAAGAGAATTACTGGGCAGTAATTTTTTGAGAAGGGAAGAAATGCCCCTTGCAGTTTTGGTAATGTTGATGTGATCGACATCAAACCATGAGCTGAGCGATAAATCTATTTTAATTTCTGATGCACTTGCGCGCGTTGCAGTGAAAAAGTTTACGTAACAAAACGAACCTTGCAATGTGTAGTTAATCAATTCACTCTTTAGGCCAGCCTTAACGCCTAAAAGAGGAGTGACAGAGTAAAATAAATTTGTATTGGGCAAAAAACTAATCAAAGTATCTGTTGTGCTTGAAATTTTAGTTATGTATTGGTTGCCCATACTGTAGATGTCATAGCCAGATGTGCCTTTAACTTTGTCCCATGTCAAGCCGATTTTATCGGGGCAATTAAAAGCAGTTTTCATTTTGATTAAAGGCGATATCATAGATTCATCAGTTAAGAATTCTTGTGCGTCTACCACCATCTTTAATTTTGCCGTAGCTAAAGTATCAGGGCATTTCCAGTAGAGATAATTATTTAAATCGATATTAGATTGAACAGGTAGCCAACTGCCCTGATTGTATTGAACAAATAAATCGCCTACTTTATTCTGAGGTGCTTCCCATACTAATAAATTTTTCTTATTCCCTTCTAAAATATCAGACGCATGCGGAAAATCCCAGCTAAAAATTTGATTTTGATTGAACCAATAAGCAACAGACACTTTTTGTGTGCCACCAATAAGATTTCCTGCCTTCAGCGTAAGCGTTACGGTTTCCTGCACAGGATTTGAAATGGTTATGTACTCAACATTGTTTAGGTGATCTTCTTTTCTTTTGGCGGGAGCCATTAAAGAATCTGGCTTAGGAAATGTACTTAGCACCCACGGTAATGTTTTGCCCACACTGCTGTTGATCCAACTATCAATATCATTTACCAAAATTGTATTTGAGTTAACTACTGCAGCAGGATCGCTCCATACAATCACCACTTTTAATTCTCGAACACCAGTGGGCACAGAAATGGAAATAGACTGCTGTGTGTTACTCGAAACATCTACATTCAAATATTGATTGCCTTGAACAAGCCGCACCGCTTTATATGCGTTAACGCTTCCGTATCCACTCAGGTAATCAATTCCAATTGCATTAATATCATCTGCCGAAGCAATCAAGATTGCTTTTGTTAAAGAAGCATCTGGAATTTTTTGGTTGACGGATTGATACTTCTCATGAACCAGAGTGCTGATGCCCGATACCAAGGCCGCAGCATCAGAAGTTCCTCCTGATCCATATGCAGTTAGTTCTGGCTTAAGTCTTCCGTCAAATGCTGGCCCGCGTGAGTTGAGCGAATTAATAGATAGTGTTGTGTCAACAGCGTTTACAATCAGTACATTTTTAGCCTGTTTAAAATTTCCGGTGATGTTGGCAAACAACATATTTTGATAGGTGCCAGAAGCCGGTTTTAATTTACCACTGTTGCCGGCAGAAAAAACATGAAGCTGTGTTGGGTTTTGATAAATCTGTTGATCGTAAGCGACTGCTTCATTGCCATAATAGTTTTCAATAGCTACGCCATAACTATGATTTTGAATATTTATATTATTCACTTTAAAAATAGTTGGACTATCTGGAAACAGATTGCCAAAGTCTGAAGCAGTGATGGAAGCATTGGATGCCACGCCTTTGGTTTTGTAAAATGAATTTCCTGCTCCAGCAATTAGTATTGCCATGTTGGTGGCGTGTTGCGCGGTAGACGCTGGAGTGACAGTAGTCGTAAAACTGCGATTGATGATATCAATGTTAGTAGGGTCAAAGCTGAGTTCTTTGATAGAAATCTTAGAACTTGACCCAGTTAGCTCCGGATTGAAATGGTGAAGTTTTGAAATGCGGTTAAATGCAGAATTGGCATAATCGAAGTCTGCTTCTACTTTGGCTTTATTATGGGCGTCAATGAAAAGGATGTTAGGATCTTTTTCGAATTTGCTAAGCAGATCTTTTTCGAGAAGAAGAATTTCAAAGCTATTGCTTGCATCATGCCTATACTTGATAATGACTTTGTCTTTGTAATCACTTTCAAATTTTCGCACATTTATGGTAGTAATAGAAAGCAGTGTTTTGGTTTCTTCAATTTTGGTAGAACCATTTTTTAAGTGAGGCGATAGTTTATTCTGACTTAAACAGTCAAATTCTAATAGAAAAAGGCATATTGAAAAATGAAGTAAAAAATAGTGTTTAAACATTTCTTTAAAAAGCTATTCAGAGGGCAAACCAAAACAGGTAAAAAAAATTGAATATTCTAAAGCAGGTAAAAAATATTCAATTCAAGGTTGGTTTATTTATTCCCTTTTTAATAAATTTAAATTACAAACCTAAACCTAAACAATTTTTTTATGAAGAAAACCCTTACCTTTTTCCTTCTGCTATTATTTGCTTCTGGTGTGTTTTACTCATGTCAAGACAAGCAAGATGTAGACCCTTATTCTATCCCATCGGATGTGCGCAATCAACTTATCCGTCTTGGATTTGACGTGGTGAATCATCCTCCTATCAGTTTTGATGATGGATACTTGGTAGAAGGAGACATTTATTTAACACCAGCAGATTTGTCCTCAATGGGTGCTGGCAAGCGTGTACCTACAGTGGAGCAATATTCAACGAACCAACTAGTAACAGCTCTGCCAAGAACCGTTACCGTTTACATGCCTACTACTTTTAGCGCGGCTAACTTCTCGGCTGTAGACGAAGCCATCAGAAGATACAATGCTGAAAATCTTTTAATAAAATTCTCACGCGTTACTTCCAGCACAGGAGTAGGCATCGTTTTCTCGCGCTTAACTAAGTCTCAGGAAAGGCAAGGTATTCTAGGATCTTCAGGATTCCCTACCTCTTCAGGAGATCCTTACGGTGTAATTAAAATGAGCGGAGTTTTAGAATCTACCTACCATTTAACTGTAGATGGAATTGCCACTATCATGGCACATGAAATGGGTCATTGCATTGGTTTCCGTCATACTGATTATTATGATCGCTCTATCAGCTGCGGAGGGGCAACTTCTAATGAAGGTGCAAGCACAGTTGGTGCTAATCTTATCCCAGGAACTCCTTCTACAGCTACATTAGCTGCACAGTCTTGGATGTTGGCCTGTACAGATGGCAGTAATCGTTATTTCAATACCGCTGACAAAACAGCATTAACTTATTTGTATTAATTTTGTATCTCAAGTAAAAAGCCCTGACGATTACGTCAGGGCTTTTTTTATGCCATTAATTTTTGAAATTAGAGACTAACATTTTTTCAAATTCTTAACCCTCAAAAATCATCTTTTTTTAATCCTTCTTTCTCTTCGCTTTAAATGTTCCGTTCGGTTGAATGAATGAGCAACTGCTTACAGCACTACCCTCCTTCTCGAAAACCACTTTATAGCCGTTCAAGTTTTTGATGGAGAATTTGTCGCTACCTAAATATTGTAATTCATATTCGGGTTGGCCGGGCACAAACAAGAATAGCGTCTTATCGTTTTTAATATAAACTTTCGCTGCAAGCCCCCCCAGCTCATACTCACCCATATATTTTTTCAATTCTGTTGCTGTAATTTCTTTTGTTTTAGCCTGACGACTAAAATTTAAAGGCTTGGAGAGCGAGGGCTCAAGCCCACTGAGTTGAGCCGTTTCAATTTCGCCTATTAAGCCTGTAACAAAACTAAAGCGAACAGGGATTTTATCTGCTGTATCGATTTTATGTTTCTTGGTCACTTCAAAAGGTTCAAATTGATCAAAATGAAAATGTCGCAGCCACCAATAATTTTTTCCTAAAGAAGCAAACAGTGAATCGTTTTTGGTTGTCAGCATAAAGGTACCATAGCCGGAGTGCGAATAGGCTCCTTCGTATTCTTCAATTACATGTGAAGGTTTTGTTCCTATTTTTTGTGTAGCTCTTTGTTTGCCAGTGGCATCAGCTTCCTGTTTTTTCCGTTTGTCAGCAGCATCTTTCAACTCTTTACTCCAATCGGTTGGTGAAACGCGTAGCATTCGGTCTGCAATCATATTGCGAACAATGGCTGGAACGGAAGAACCGTTTTGATTAACCAATACAACAATACCTAAGCTGTCGCTTGGAAAAAAAGAGGTGCTGGCCGAGAAACCATCAATGTTTCCACCATGCTCTACACGATAGTGACCTTTGTACGAAGTCATGAACCAACCATACCCGTAGTTGGCAAACTGCACATCTGGATGCTCTTTGGAAGGGAGTGCCGCATTAATTACCATTTGTGAACTCATAGCTTCAGAAACATATGAAGCTGGAATAATTTCTTTGCCTTCAAACTTTCCCCCGTAAATCCATGTCTTCAGCCAGTTAGTCATTTCATTCACATTACTATTAATACTGCCGGCAGGCGCCATGCCGCTTATGTGATAATAATTCATTTTAGAGATCGCCTCTTTCTTTACTTCATAACCCAACGAAGGTTCGGCACTTTTCTCAAGTTCTTGAATGGAAGTATTGGAAGTAATCATGCGCAATGGCAGAAAAATTTTATTTTCAATATTTTTCTCCCAACTGTTACCAGTTATTTTTTCGCTAATTACCCCCTGAGCTAAAAACATGAAGTTATTGTATTGCCATTGTTTCCGTACACCGAAGGAAGGTTCTTGAAATTGAATGCGTTTAATCAGACTATCACGTGAAGGAGAGCTGAACAAATACCAAGAAAAATCGTGGCGTGGTAAGCCTGTACGATGGCACATTAAATCTTTAATGGTGATATCCGCATTCATATCATCATTAAAAAATTTCAAGTCAGGAATATAAAGTGAAGGTTTCTCGTCAAACGAAAGATTTTTTTCTTGACGTAGCATGCCGAGCAGCGAGGAGGTAAAAGCTTTTGAGCAGCTGCCAATGGCAAACAGCGTATTGGGTGTAACGGCTTTTTTATTTTCTACATCGCGATAGCCAAAGCCTTTTGAATACACCACTTTATTCTTTTCCACCACTGCCACTGCAAAGCCCGCTACCTTCCAATCAGTCAATAATGATTGAAGCTTTGCATCAATGCCGGCTAATCGAGTATCGGGTGCAGTCGATTTTTTTTGCGCGGTAGCTACGACACTACTTATTAGCAAGAGGAGAATGAATAGTTTATTCATATTCAAAATTTTAGAATTTATGGAGTAAGATTTTGTTGTTGCGTTATTCTTTATCCAAGAAAGGATATTTGTAATCGGTAGGTGTTACAAATGTTTCTTTAATTGTTCTCAGCGAAACCCAACGAAGTAAATTCACTTTTGCCCCGGCTTTATCGTTAGTGCCCGATCCTCTTGCTCCACCAAATGGCTGCTGGCCAACTACGGCACCTGTAGGTTTATCATTGATATAAAAATTACCAGCAGCGTTACTTAATTTTTTGGTGGCCAGTTCAACTGCGAAACGATCGCGTGCTAAGATAGATCCGGTAAGTGCATACGGAGAAGTTTGATCAACCAATTCTAATGTTTGCTCAAAATTTTCAGCGTGGTAAACATAAATGGTTATCACCGGGCCAAAAATTTCTTCGCACATGGTAAGTGACGAGGCATCTTTAGTAAGCACCACCGTAGGTTCGATAAAGTACCCTTTTGATTTGTCGTACTTGCCACCAGTAATAATTTCATTCATCGGATTTTGACGAGCCTTCTCGATGTAACCTGTGATGGAGTTAAATGCTTTCTCGTCTATTACCGCATTGATGAAGTTTCCAAAATCTTCGGTGCCGCCCATCTTCATGCTCTTCAAATCTTCTAATAAATATTTTTTTACATCGTCCCAAAGATTGGAAGGAATATAACAACGAGAAGCGGCAGAACATTTTTGTCCTTGGTATTCAAACGCACCCCGAGCAATAGCAGTGGCTACTTGTTTTGCATCGGCACTCTTGTGCGCTACAATAAAATCTTTACCACCTGTTTCGCCAACAATGCGTGGGTACGATTTGTATAGATGAATATTTTGGCCAATCGTTTTCCAGATATTTTGAAATACACCAGTGCTACCAGTGAAGTGAATACCTCCAAAATCTCTGTGTTTAAAAATCACCTCGCCTGCATCAGGCCCTGTTACATAAACAAGATTAATAACACCATCAGGCAAGCCGGCTTCTCTCAATACTTGCATGATTACGTTGGCAGCATAAATTTGAGAGTTAGCTGGTTTCCAAACTACGGTATTGCCCATGAGTGCAGCACTAGTTGGTAAGTTGCCAGCAATGGCAGTGAAGTTGAACGGTGTAAGTGCAAACACAAAACCTTCTAGCGGACGGTATTCAATTCTATTCCATACCCCTGAAGAAGATTGCGGTTGATCGTTATAGATCTCGCCCATGAAGTGAACATTGAATCGGAGAAAGTCTATCAACTCGCAAGCGGCATCAATCTCTGCTTGATACGCATTTTTGGATTGCCCCAACATGGTGGCTGCATTAATTTTATTTCGATATGGCCCGGCTAATAGATCGGCAGCTTTCAAGAAAATACTGGCGCGGTTTTCCCAGCTAAGGCCAGCCCATAATTCTTTCGCGGCCATTGCTGCATTAATAGCTTGCTCTACATGGCTTTTATCGCCTTCGTGAAAGTAACCTAAGATATGTTTATGATCGTGCGGAGGTGATAGTGGTTTTTTATTTCCTGAGCGTACTTCTTCTGCCCCAATGTACATGGGTACGTCTATTACTTGAGCGCGTGCTTCTTCCAATGCTTTTTTTAAAGTAGCGCGCTCTTTGCTGCCGGGTGCGTA
The DNA here is from genome assembly GCA_025359125.1 of Cytophagales bacterium. GTDB lineage: Bacteria > Bacteroidota > Bacteroidia > Cytophagales > Cyclobacteriaceae > ELB16-189. The sequence goes on along the minus strand of JANYHI010000063.1, from coordinate 25,969 downwards.
AGAAAGTACAGTTTCGTTTTTGGGAGTGGGAATGTGAAAAAATCCGGTTGACATAATTAATTATTTATGAAATTAGTGAATGTAGAGTTATGAATGAATTGATCTATTTATAGAATAGGTAAAGTTACTAAAATAGCATTTAGTTAAAGTAGGTTTTTAAGATCGGCCAAGCTTGTGATTTCGTGCGTTAGTTGTTCGGTGTGTTGGATTTTTTCGGGATTGAAGTAGATCGTATCGAGCAAAGCATTTTTAGCACCGCCCATATCAGTAATCAGGTTGTCGCCAACCATGACAACTTCGTGCGGTTGTAAATTATTTTGTTGTAAAGCATATTCAAAAATTTCTTTGGAAGGTTTTTTATGCCCGGCTAATTCAGAAGTAACAATACTTTGAAAGTAATGTAGAATTTCGGAGCTAGATAATTTTGTAGATTGAATTTCGCTGAAGCCGTTGGTAATAATGTGCATGGGATAATTTGGATTTAAATAATCTAACACCTCTTTGGCGTGTGGCAAAAGGTTTTTCTTTTTAGGAGATTTGCCAACATAGTCTGTTGAGAACTGCACCGATAGATCGTACTCATCTACATTAAACTCTTGAAAAACACGATGGAATCGTTGCAAGCGAATTACGTCTTGTTTGATGTGCCCGGTATCGTAAAGATTCCAAAGGCCGGTATTTATTTTTTTGAAGGTGGATAGAAACTCGGGCATATTAATGCCGTAATCTTCTAACCGATATTGCCCGTGAAGTTCGATGAGTGTTTCGCGCGAGTTGGTTTCGAAATCCCACAGGGTGTGATCAAGATCAAAGAAAATGCTTTTGTATTTTTTCAAGACAGATGAGTTTGGAGTGTGTGGTGATTTAATTAGTTGCTATCGGCCAGCGATAGTAGTGAAAAGCCCGCCAAGGGTTGAATGTGCGCAGAGCGGACTTGTAACGAATAGCGCGCACGGCCGCCCAATTATTTAAAATTTGACATTTAGAATTCAACATTAAATTGTTTGGCTGGTTGGCTTTATTTGTAATTTATTAAGCGAAAGTTCGCGGTTGCTATACATGGTTTTAAAAACGGATTGATCTTGCTGCATAACAGGGTCTCGGCTAACGAACTGAAGGATTTGTTTTATGATATCAAACACCTCGTCTTTAATTTGGTAAAACGCCCATTGGTTTATTTTACGGGAAGTGAGGATGCCAGAATTTTTTAAATATAAAAGATGACGCGATGTTTTGGTTTGTGTGAACTCCAGAATTCTTTCTAAATCGGTAATGCACATTTCGCCATTGGTAAGAATGAGATGGAGAATGCGGAGCCGTGATGTATCGGAGCTGGCTAGAAAAATTTGAGCCCCTAATTCGATATTAAAATGTTTTAACCGCATAAGACAGGCGAAAATACGGACAATATTTAGTTGAAAGTCGAAACTTTTAAATCTTCTGGTTAATCTTATAATAGCTTACACGAAAGGTGCGCATGAAGTAATAATTGGCTGTGATTTTACCCTGCTGGTGGGTTCAAAAAATGAAGAATTACTATATGAAATTGTTACATTTGCCAAGATATATGAGGGGCTTCATCGCAATGGTTTCTGTTTTAGCATTCTTAGCAATAGGAAATCAGGCTTTTTCGCAGTCAAAACGCAGAATTATTCAGTTATCAGGATTTGTGACGGACTCTGCCGCTAATGTTTTGCCCGGGGTGCATATTTATGTGCCTAAGGCAGGGCGCGGAACAACTTCTACACATGCAGGTTTTTTTACAATACCAGTTTTAGTGGGCGATAGCATTGTGATTAGTTCGGTAGGCTATAAAAGAACAAGTTATATCGTGCCCGATCTGCCAAAAGATTCGTGGTCGGTATTTATTGAACTGGCGCCAGATATTACTTTGTTGAATGAAGCGGTTGTAATGGGCATTCCCACGGAAGAGCTTTTTAAGGAAGCTGTTTTGGCTATGAATATTCCGATGAATGATAGTAACCTAGATCCGAAAAGTTTAAATGCAGAGATGATCGCGCTGATGTCTCGCACTACACCGATGGATGGCGCAGGCAATTATAAATATTATATTGATCAGTGGTCTAACTCGGCAGGCGATAAGTTTAGACCCATTTATAATCCTTTCTTGAACCCGCTGAACTGGGCTCGCTTTATTCGCGATTTAAAGAAAAAGAAAAAGTAGAAATTGATAAAAATAAAAAGACCACATAGATGGTCTTTTTTATTTAGTCAAAGTGGTCTTAATATGTAAGACCAGTTGTCGAGATGAGAGGATTCGAACCTCCGGCCTCCACGTCCCTAACGTGATGCGCTAACCGGGCTGCGCTACATCTCGAAATGAGATGCAATGATAGCAAAATTCATTTTATAAGAATAGCAAAGAGTAATTCTAAATTATATCCTTCAATTTTAAAATCTCTTCTAATTGATAAAAGACTTTTAGTCCACGTTCTGTAGCTAACTTCACATCTTGATCTGCTCCTGTGGAAGCTCCTGGCAACCGAAGCACCGCATCGCACTTAGTTAATAATCTGTCTGCCACCGGGTAAGCAATTTCGTTATAAGCTGCATCGCCTGGTTTTTTTGAACCTGCTTCTCTCATCAATGGCATGGCAACCCACTCGCCAATTAAAGGAATGTGGCCACTGCGAAATAACGGAAGAGAAACAGCCTCTAGTTTTCTTAAATTTTGTTCCATCAAAACAGGATCATCGTTGGTGCCACTTCGGTAGGGGTCTGCTATTAAAATCATCATGGTAATTTGTTTTTAGTGTACACAAAGTGACTGAATAATTTTATCTCTCTTCTTAAGATAGATTAAGAATTTGGCGTAGATAGCTTTTTGCGAATGGCGCTTAAGAACTCGGGTGTTATGCCCAAATAAGAAGCGATTTGTTTGAGCGGTACTTGATTTGCAAACTGTGGATATTTTTTAGTGAAGTGGAGATACCGTTCTTCCGATGTCAAAGAAAGATTTTGAACGGCACGTAGTTGTTCGCGCACATAAGCATTCTGCATCATAATTCTAAAAAATCTTTCAAACTTTGGCACCTTCAAAAAGAGCTTCTCTAAATCTACTTTATGAAGTTGAAGGATGATTGAATTTTCTACGGCCTCAATAGTTAACATAGAAGGTTTTTCGCCAGCAAAGCTATGCATGTCGGTAATCCACCAATCGCTTACCGCGAACATGATGATGTTCTCGTTTCCATTTTTATCGGTATAGTAAGCGCGCAAAACTCCTTGATCTACATAATTAATGAATGGGCAAGGCTGCTCTGGTTTTAGAATAACTTCTTTGCGCTTTAATTCCTTCTTTTTAAGAACGGCAGTAAACAACACTATCTCCTCTTCGTTTAGCGTTATGTGCCGGGCGATATTTTTAAGAATGCTCTTGTATTCCATGCTTAGTATTTCAATTTCTACCAATTAACACCTCAAAAGTAGATTGATTATAAATTCGTATTATCTGTAGAATATTAGAATTATTTTTTGAATTTATCATGCTGCTTAAACGACTATATTTTATTCTGTCTCTGCAAACAATCGCGAGTATTTTAAAGAAGGTACTGTGTGAAGAGAGAGAGTTTGATCGAGTCTTGTTGTGAAGAAAATTAGAATATTATTTTACATAACTTTAATGCGAGTTGTCAGCTAATTCAAATTTTATTTAGGATACTTGCGCTATGAAGAAAAGCTTTTTGATTTTTATTTTCCTCCTTTCTTTTTTGATCATCTCTGCTCAGTCGGCACGCCCTAAATTGATAGTAGGAATGGTGGTAGACCAGATGCGCCAAGAATATCTCTATCGCTTTGAAGGTAAATTTGGAGAAGGTGGTTTTAAACGTTTAATCAATGGCGGCTTCATGCTTACCAATGCTCACTACAATTATGTTCCAACTTATACGGGGCCAGGTCATGCATCAGTTTTCTCTGGTGGTACTCCCGCAGTTCACGGTATTATTGGCAATGATTGGTGGGATAAGAACCTTAAAAAAAACGTGAATTGTGTAGGAGACGAGCGGTATAAATCGGTAGGTGTTATGGATGGAAATGGTGATGTTTCTCCTTGGCGGATGCTGTCTACCACCGTTACTGATGAATTAAAATTATTTTCTCAGAAGCGATCAAAAGTTATTGGAATCTCTATGAAAGATCGCGGAGCTGTTTTGCCTGCAGGGCACTTACCCGATGGCGCATATTGGCTAGATTATAAATCTGGCAAGATGATTACTAGTACATACTATAAAACAATTTTACCCACGTGGGTAGAAAATTTTAATGCATTGAAGCTTGCAGATAAATATTTAGATCAGACTTGGAATACTACTTTTCCCATTGAGGAATACACAGAAAGCCAGCCCGATATCTCACCCTACGAAAGAAAAATGAAGGGAATGGAGAAGGCGGCTTTTCCTTATCCACTAAAAGAAATAAGAAAGAGTGCCAAAGATTATGAAATGTTGGTGGATGTTGCTTTCGGTGATGACTTCTTAACCGAGTTTGCGAAAGCTGCGCTAGTGGGAGAAAAGTTGGGGAAGGGAACTGAAACTGATTTTATTAGCATCTCTTATTCCACGCCTGATTATGTAGGGCATAGCACGGGGCCTAATTCTGTTGAGATAGAAGATACCTACATACGATTAGATAAAAATTTAGAAGACTTATTAAAAAAATTAGATCAGGAAGTAGGAGAGGGAAACTATTTAATATTCCTCACGGCCGATCATGCTATTGCGGATATTCCTCAATCATTGAAAGATAATAACATTCCTTCCGGAAATTTTAATTCCGCTAACGTAGAAGCAAACCTGAACGATTTTCTTCAAAAATATTTTCCTGGAAAAAAGATCGTTGAAAAAATCAGCAATGAACAAGTGTTTTTAAATCAGGAATTATTTAGTGGAGACCCTAAAATAGCGGGTATTGATTTGTTGATTGCTACCGATCTTATTACAAATTATTTGCAGGCCACAGAAGGAGTCGCGCAAGTTTTTCCGAAGTCGGTAATGAAGCAAGGATCTTACAGCGAAACTGGAATTAAAGGAATGATTGTAAGAGGATACCATTTTAAACGCAGTGCAGATATTGCCTTTCAACTAGAGCCCGGTTGGATTAGCTCTAGCTCGGCTCAGGGCACAACTCATGGATCGGGTTATACGTATGATACTCACGTTCCGGTTTTGTTTTATGGAAAGGGAATTAAAAAAGGTAGTTCATCTCAATATCATCCTATTACAGATATTGCTCCTACTCTTTCGGTAATATTAAAAATTAAATTCCCGAGTGGTTGCACGGGTCAACCTATTAGCGAGTTGATCGACTAATTAAAAAGTTCATCAAACTCACAGAGGAGAGAAATTAATTGAAAAGCATCTGGATCTCCATCAAAATAACGGACAGCATAGGCACCTGTGTTACTTTCGTCAGGAAATTCTTCTTTACTCTCGATAATATCTTTTACCGTTGGTATTAAAATGAATTGAAGCCATTGCTCGTATGACATGGTATTAACGCCAAATGCTCCCATATCTTCATATTGCTCCTCGCTAAGTTCATACGTAGACCAGCGGCCTAATCTTTTCAACTCACCTTCAATGGCCGAAAGTTTTTCAATTACTTTAGTTGTAACTGGCGTCATTCTTTTTTTTAACCGAATACACCAAACATATTTAAGATCACCATCCCTATAATGATTGGGCACACAAAACGAATCATAAACAACCAAATTTTGTAAGGAGCAATTCCTAAAACGCTTCCTGTTTTAAAGGCTGGAACACCTTGTTCAATTTCATCTACCAAGTCATTTGTATTCATAAACCAACCGGTGAATACACAAGTAGATAAAACCACCAACATCATTAATAAACTACCAAAAGCATAATCGAATATGTCCATCACTCCGGTTTTAATCACACCTAAGAAATTAACATTCATGACTGACAAACTTTCAACAGCACCTGTGGAAAGAGCAGATGGTATGCCCAACAAAAATGCAGCAATGGCAACAATCCATGCGGCTTTTTTACGACTCCATTTTTTCTGATCCATAAAATAAGCCGAAGGTGCCTCTAACATAGATATGGTAGAAGTAATAGCAGCAAAAAATAGCAACAAGAAAAACAACGCACCCGCAATATTTCCAAGCGGCATCTCTTGAAAAATATTTGCCAATACATTAAAAACTAAAGTGGGCCCTTCTGCTGGCGACTGATTGAAGGCAAACACAGCCGGAAAAACCATGAAGCCCGCCAGCAGGGCTACCGAAGTATCCATAGCACTTACCCATAAACTAGATGTTACTATGTTTTGATTTTTCGGAAGGTAAGATCCATACGTAATCATCATGCCCCAGCCTACACCCAACGAAAAGAACGCTTGCGTTAATGCAGCTAATACAACATGCCCGTTAATCTTTGAAAAGTCAGGTATCAAATAATATTCAACTCCCTTACTGGCTCCTGGTAAGGTTACACTTCTAAATATTACCACAATTAGCAGAATGAAGAGCATGGGCATCAATATTTTAGTAGCTTTTTCAATTCCACCCGCAACGCCACCTAGCACAATGAACGCAGTCATTAAAATTACAAAACCACCTAGCGGAATTACATAAGAGGGATTGGCAATGAATTCAGAAAAAGAAGTTTTAATAGAAAATAGAGAAGTGAAAATGTAACCGACTGTCCAACCAGCAATGGTGCTATAATAACTAAGCACAACAAAAGTTACAATTAAGGGAAGCCCACCCACCAAGCCAATCCACAGTTTGCCCACGCTGCTATTGCCTGCTAATTTTTGCATGGCGCCAACAGGATTTTTTCCGGTTAAGCGCCCAATGGCAATTTCGTTGATCAGCATAGGTACCGCTACCAGCACCACACATAAAATATAAACCAACACGAAAGCAGCGCCACCATTTTCTCCGGTTAGGTAGGGGAACCTCCAGATGTTTCCTAGCCCAACAGCCGATCCTGCTGCTGCCATAATAAATCCAAACTTAGAGCCCCATTGTTCGCGACCAGCCATAATTTTTACTTTAGATTGAATGCATTAAGATAGTAAAATAGTTTAGAGTGTTAAGATAAAAAGAGATGGTAGGTAAGACGGTGATACTTGTTTCGGAATTTCTCGATCGGCTAGATTTCCCAAACCACTTCGGGATTTATAATAAGATTTATAATTCCCAAGCCCAGATAAGGTAGGATTTAAAAAACCCTCATCAACTGTCAATCAGCAGGGGTGAAATATTCAACTAAACTTTCTTTACTTGATTTTTTACTACAGTCAGCCCTTCCGTAAACGAATGTGGTTGATACCCCAATTCTCTTTTTGCTTTGTCAATAATAAAACCTGTTTTGGGTGGACGGGCTGCAGGCTGTTTGAATTTAGACGAATCCGTTTGAGAGATAAGAGATTTATTCAACCCGAAAAATTCAGCTGTTTGAATAGCGATGTCATAGGGCGTCATCATTTTTTCTCCAGAGATATTGTAAATGCCTTTTGCTTTTTTAGTGGCAGCTAAATAGCAACCTATTGCTAAATCTTCTGCCAGCGTAGGTGTGCGCCATTGGTCGTTGACAACATTAATTGTTTTGCCTTCTTCCAAACTTTTTTTCACCCACAACACAATGTTAGAACGACTCATATCTTTGGTCACTCCGTAAACTAGCACCGTTCGTAAGATGGCCCAATCTAATTTACTTTTTTGAATGGCTACTTCAGCCGCAAGTTTGCTTTCGCCATAATAACTAAGCGGGTTTGGTTTTTCGGTTTCGTCTAGTGGCCCATGCGTTCCATCAAAAACAAAATCAGTAGAAACGTGAATGAGATGTGTATTTGTTTGCTCACATGCCTTAATTAAATTTTCGACTGCGGTTACGTTATTGCTCCAGCACTTTTCTTTTTCTGTTTCGCATTCATCAACCTGCGTCATTGCTGCTGTGTTGATAATTACATCTGGTTTAGCAGCGGTGACGACTTTTTCAACTTCTGCCAAGTTGGTAATATCTAATGAATGAAATTCTCCTATTGGCAAATCAATCACCAATTTTGATTTTGCCGTAGCAATGAGGTAATCATTTTTAGTTGAAATTAATTCAACCAACTTTTGCCCAAGAAGGCCATTCGATCCGGTGACTAAAATTTTCATTTTTTTACTTCGGGATATTGATATCCATACAACTTTGTAATCTTCTTCTTGCTCATTTCTTCTACTGTAACAAACATGCGAATATCTTCTATCGGTCTGTCGCCTCCATCTTTTTGTACAGCAGCAATTTTATCAATCACTTCTAATCCTTTAATCACTTTGCCAAACACCGTGTACTCACCATCTAAGTGTGGCGCTCCACCCACAGTGGTGTAAGCTTTTATTTTATCGGCCGAAACAAATTTGGTTATTTTCATTCCTGTTTCTTTTTCGATGCGTGGCACCAAATCAAATATTTTTCTTTTGTAAACTTCCATATCTCCAGCTAGGTAAACCTGATTCAATGAATCGATCAGCGGTTTGTTGGCAGGGTTTTGCATGATCTGGCGAAAGCCCATGTTCAATTGTAGTTGATCAATTTTTAAATCGTCCATGTTGGCTTGCGGAACTATGGTGCCTTGCACAATATAAAATTGACTTCCACTACTGGCTTTGGTAGGATTTTGTTGATCGCCTAGCCGGGCAGCAGATAGTGCACCTTTTTCGTGAAAGAATTGAGGATTAAATTCAGCATCAACTGTGTAACCAGGGCCACCGTTACCCAATTGGTCACCTGCTTTTATTTTTTTAGAATTGGGATCTCCTCCTTGAATCATGAAACCAGCAATCACCCGGTGAAAAAGTAAGCTATCAAAGTAATACTCTTTCGCAAGTTTGATAAAATTCGCTTTGTGCTTGGGTGTTTCGTCATATAAGATCGCAACCATCTCGCCTTGATTGGTTTTAATAGTGACAACATAATCTGTTTTTTGCGCACAACCGGTAACTAACGTTAAGACAAAAACTAAAATGATGATGACTGATTTATTCATAATAGATTAAAGAAATTTAATTTGTTTGTAAAATAATTTAAAATTACGCTATGGATTTAATTGTTTGGCTACCTGAAGAGATAAGTCCAGAAAAATCATTTTCGGGCTTCCATTTCTTTCTAAATGATAAGATGCTTCCGAGATGAGTTCATTTATTTTTTCCGCTTTTAGTACATTTAAAAATCTACTAAAATCTTGAATAAATTTTACCTCGCTCCCCTTCACCCGGCTGATGGCAGATGCTCCGGAAAATTGAAGCACTGTCTCACGAATCATACCAAGACTATACTGTAAAAAATTTCGCTGATCTAGTTTGTCTAACTCATGAAATTCTTCCGCCAATCCTACCATCTTGCCATAGTCCTTTTTAAAATTCGTACGCATCCAATTTGAAAAGCGATCTTGATAATGATCTTCTTCCGAATCGATTAATTTAATGGCTAAATTTAAATTTCCATCTGCCAACGAGATAATTTCATTTTTACGATTTTCCGGCACTCCTTTAGTGGTAAGATAATTATCAATCTCTTCGTCTGCCAAAAGCGGAATTTGTACTATCTGCGTTCGCGATAGAATGGTTGGCAATAATCTTTCTACCGCATTTGTTACCAGAATAAAAAAAGTGTTGGCAGGTGGCTCTTCCAAAATTTTTAGAATACCGTTGGCCGCGGATGGATGCATCAGTTCAGGCTGCCAAATGATCATTACTTTAAACGGACTTTCAAATGGTTTTAGCGAAAGCGTTTTAATGATCTCTCTACTCTCTTCTCGCGAGATAAGTGCTAGTTTGTCTTCTCCGCCATAGTAGCTGATCCAATCACTCAAATCACCGAAAGGTTGTTCTACTAAAAAGGCCCTCCAGGTTTTAAGGATGTCTGCCTTAAAACGATCTTCATCTTTATCTGCTTTAATATTACCAAGCGGAAAAACAAAACTCGTATCTGGATGAATGTATTTTAGACTTTTGCTACATGCAGGGCAAGTGCCACAAGCTTCTGTTTCTCCTTTATTCTGACAGTGTAAAAAATTTGCATAGGCAAGTGCCAATGATAAATTAAGTGATCCGGGTTTACCAGCAAAAAGTTGAGCGTGGGCAATGTGGTTGGATTGCACCGCGGCAATCAGCTTTGATTTTAACTCAGATAGCCCGGGTATGGTGAAGAATTTCATAAATCAAGTAGTTGATTAGTTAATTTGAAAATTGAATTGCTGGTGAGAAGCGTGTGGCCAATGAATGGGCATACAGAGCCTGCAGCAACGTTAATTTTAATAGCTTAGAAATTTTCAAATCCTCAAATTATTTAATTTTCTCCCAAACTCTTTCTCGGGTGCACATTTCAAATATAGTTTTATAAATGTCTCTGTCTACTTCAGAAAGTTTGAGCGATCTTCTCTCCATGGCTTTGGCAGCAGTATCCATCGCTTTTTCAAATTGATACGTGCCGAAGCCCGATGCACCTCCCCAAGCAAAAGAAGGAATAAAGTTGCGCGGAAATCCATCTCCAAAAATATTTGAACTTACACCTGTAACCGTTCCAGTGTTAAACATAGTGTTGATGCCGCACCGGGTTTGATCAGCCATCATCAATCCGCAAAACATTAAACCAGTATCTACAAATCCACCTTTGGGGTAATTCCAGATTTTTACGTTTTCGTAATTGTTCTTGAGGTTTGATGTGTTGCTATCTGCTCCAAAGTTACACCACTCTCCCACCACCGAGCAACCTAAGAATCCATCGTGTGCTTTATTGCTATATCCAAAAAAAACAGAAGTGCTTACTTCGCCACCCACCTTACAGCCAGGTCCAATGGAAACATCGCCTTTCATTTTGGCTCCCATATTGATGACGGAATTTTCGCCCAATGCAAATGGACCACGTATCATAGCGCCCTCTTGTATTTCTGCATCTTTGCCAATATAGATCGGTCCATTTTCAGCATTAAGAATAGCTGACTGAATTTTTACTCCCGACTCTATAAAAATATTTTCTTCCGCGTAAGCGTGAGTGAATTTATCTTTTATGCCTGCTGATTTTCTTCCGTTAGTAAGCAATTGAAAATCACTTCTGATTTGTGCACCATTGAATTGAAAAATTTTCCACACCTGATCGATCAGGGTTATGTCAGATTTAAATTCAATTATTTTTCCAAGAATTACTTCAGGCACTTCATCATCGGGCGTGCGAACAGCGAGTATCATTGAGTTTTTTACGATAGCATCACCCACGTTTAACTGATGAATCAAATTTATTAACCCAGCATTTGGGCAAACAGCTCCGTTGATCCAAAAATTATCTTCGGTAATTGTGGTCGTAAATTTTTTTGATAAGTACCCTTCTGTTGAATAGGAAGCCTTAGTATTCAGTTGCTTCTCCCATTTTCCGGCAATCGTTAAAATTCCGGTTCGTATAGCTGCTACGGGTCTTGTAAAAGTAAAGGGTAGTAGGTTTTGACGAATGGTTGGATGGTCGAATAGGATTAGGTTCATGTTGCTAAATTAGATTGAAGTAATCGCCAAACCACGGTTTTACCAAAATAAAAAGCCCCTGTTCGGGGCTCTTTTATATGGCTATCAATGCTATTATTGTGCTGCTTCTTTCTTACCGTATTTCTTCTGGAATTTCTCAACACGACCCGCAGTATCTACAAACATCTTCTTGCCGGTGAAGAATGGGTGCGATGCAGAACTAACCTCTACTTTTATTACAGGATAATCTTTTCCATCTGTCCACTTAATGGTTTCTTTTGGAATGGAGGTTGAACGTGATAAAAATTTCACATCGCTAGATGTATCCCAAAAAATTACATCTTTATATTCTGGGTGAATGCTTTTTTTCATTTTTTTCTCTTTTAATTGTTAGCCCAACAAGGGCTTTTTTTCTTAAGGGACTGCAAAAATAGAGATCTGCGCGCGATTTGCAAGGGGTGATTTGGAATTTGTTTAAAACAGGTAATTTGCCCTGATTTTGTGATATAAAACAAGGGTTCTGATATGAAAAAATGGTTTTCAGCGATTCTACTTATCGTAATACCTTATTTAGGTTTTTCACAAAGCACCAATGCTACGCTTAATGAGGATTATTACCACTGGCTTACCCGCTACGAGATTAAAGCCGGCCGCATTTCCCCCGAATGGTTTACTACTGTTAAACCCGCAAAAAGAGACGCCATTGTCGCCTTTTTAGATTCTCTTAGAAAAGAGCAGGTTTTTACCTCTCGAGCCGATCAATTCAATTACGAATATTTTCAAAATGATAATTGGGAGTGGAGCAAAGCAGAGACGAGCACAAGCAAAAAGCCTTTCTTAAGAAAAATTTATAAAGAAAATATATACCGAAAGAAATCCGATTTCGCTTGCGTGGATAGGCCAGATTTCGATCTTCACGTAAGCCCTGTTTTATATGTAGGTATTGGCAAAGATTCTCGCACCAATGAACTGGCAACTATTAATACCAGAGGCGTAGAGATACGCGGAATGATTGATAAAAAGATTGGCTTCTACACTTATCTCACCGACAACCAAATGATTTTGCCATCTTATGTAGAGCAAGGTATTTCGCAATATGGCGTGGTGCCACATGAGGGTTTTTGGAAAACGTTTAAAACTTCTGGTGTAGATTTTTTTCAGGCAAGAGCCTACATTGATTTTAAACTTAGCAAGCACATCAACTTTCAATTTGGGCATGATCGCACTTTTATTGGTAACGGGTACAGGTCTCTGGTTTTTTCTGATTATTCACCTCCTAATCTTTTCTTGCGCGCCAATGCTAAAATCTGGAAGATCAATTATTTGTTTCAGTTGAATAGGCTTACGGCTAATGATCCACTATCGTTATTAAAAGCGAACGTAAAATCTTATCAACGATATCCCGATCGCTTTATGGCCTTCCATCATGCCAGTATAAATATTGGAAAGAAATTTAATTTGGGATTTTTTGAATCTATCGTTTTCTCACCTAAAGATTCTGTTAATGGAAATTCGTTTGAGTTAAGCTATTTGAATCCGGTTATTTTCTTGCGCCCGATTGAGCAACAAAATGGAAGTAGCGATAATGCTCTGGTGGGGTTAGATTTTAAATGGAATGCAGTAAAAAGAGTTTCTTTATATGGACAGATTTTATTAGATGAATTTGTATTCTCAGAACTGAGAGCAGGCAAAGGCTGGTGGGGAAATAAATATGCAGCCCAAGTGGGGTTGAAGTATATTGATGTAGCCGGCATCTCAAATCTCGATCTTCAATTAGAATATAATTTCGCAAGACCTTTTACATATTCTCATAATACTTCTAGTAGTTACAGTAATTATAGTCAACCACTTGCGCATCCATTAGGTGCCAATTTTTCTGAAGTAGTTGCTATCGTTAGGTATCAGCCAATACCGAAACTAAATCTGATCGCAAAAACTTTTTACGCCACCGCAGGGAGAGATGGAGCAAACCAGAATTTTGGTGGCGATATTCTCAAAAGCTATATTACCAGAGTGAGCGAGTACGGAAATACCATTGGGCAAGGCCATAAGAATACTATTTTATTTATGGATTTTACCGCCTCTTATATGTTGAAGCATAATTTTTTTGTAGAGGTAAAACAAACCATCCGCAAGAGCGAGTGCGACCTACCACAATACAATAATGATACTTCGTTTACGTCTTTTGCCTTGCGATGGAATATTCCATCGCGCACCTACGAGTTTTAATTCTTTATAATGAAGATTTTTTTTAGAATTCTCTCCTATGCTAATCGCCTTCCGCGCAGGCTATCATTCTTTTTTGGCTATTCTATATTAGGAATCATTTTTGGAGCTTTCAACATTGTGTTGGTTATGCCCATGCTCAATGTTTTATTCAAGCAAAAGACAGTTACCAAAATTCCTTCTATTCCCGAATTTGAATTTTCTACTAATTACGTGGTAGGATTATTCAATCACTATTTTGGCAAAATCGTTTTGAATTATGGTTCCGTAAACTCACTTCTTTTTGTTTGTGCACTCATTTTAGTCTGTGTAATTCTGGCTAACATCTTTCGGTATTTAGAGCGGGTAATGGCCACAAAAATTAAGGTCGACTTAGTGAAGAATATGAGGATGGAAATTTTTAAAAAAGTTACGCAACTGCATATTGGATATTTTAACAACGAACGCAAGGGAGATTTGATATCTAGATTTACCAATGATGTGAATGAAGTAGAAGGTGCAGTCATGAATAGTTTGAAGGCTGTATTAAAAGAACCCATCACCATTGTGGTTTACTTTTTTGTTCTCTTCAGCATATCGCCCAAACTCACGCTGTTTACGCTGTTGGTTTTGCCTTTAACGGGTGGTGTGCTAGCGGAAATTATTAAACGCCTAAAAAGACAAGCAACGGAAAGCCAAGAGTCGTTGGGCCGAATCTTAAATATTTTAGATGAAACATTTACAGGAATGCGAGTGATAAAGGCTTTTAATGCGCGCGATTTTGTGATTGATAGAATTGAAAAGGAAAGTGCTAACTACAGAAAAGTAAGTAAGTCGATGGCTTATAAAAATGAACTGGCTTCTCCAGTATCTGAAATTTTGGGAGTACTGATTATTTCGGGAATAATATTTTTTGGAGGCAATATGGTGTTGAGTAATGATTCGAGTTTAGAGCCTGCAGCCTTCATGACTTTTTTAGCTGTATTCTCAATGATCATTCAGCCGGCAAAAAATTTCTCTAATGGAATTACTTCTCTGCAACGCGGCACGGCTTCCGCAGCTCGAATTTTTTCACTGATCGATCAACAGCCATTAATTAAAAGTAAAGTCGGTGCAATTACTTTGAATACATTCCAATCCAAAATCGAGTTTCAAAATGTAAGCTTCGCCTACGATACCGATCATGTTTTAAGAAATATTGATCTGGTAGTAGAAAAGGGAAAGACCATTGCTTTAGTCGGCCCTTCCGGTGGGGGGAAATCTACCCTTGCAGATTTAGTGCCTCGGTTCTATGATCCTACTGAAGGGGAGGTGAAGATTGATGGAATCTCTTTGAGGGATTACGAATTGGATTCTGTTCGTAAACATATTGGTGTGGTTACGCAAGAGTCCATTCTTTTTAATGACACCATCTTTAACAATATTGCTTTTGGTATGCCCAATATTAATGAAGAACAAGTTATTCAGGCAGCTAAGATTGCTAATGCACATGAGTTTATTATGCAAAGCGAAAATGGTTATCAAACAAAAATTGGTGAACGAGGATCAAAGCTTTCGGGCGGCCAGCGGCAGCGGCTCAGCATTGCGCGAGCAGTGTTAAAGAATCCATCAATTCTTATTTTAGACGAAGCCACTTCTGCCCTCGATTCAGAGTCGGAAAAGTTAGTTCAAGAAGCACTTTTTAATTTGATGAAAAATCGGACTTCGATAGTGATCGCACATAGGTTGAGTACCATTCAGCATGCAGATGAAATTATAGTTATTCAGGAAGGAAGAATTGCTGAGAGAGGCTCGCACGAACAATTAAGTATGCAGAATGGACTCTATCGAAAGCTTGTAGATATTCAAAAAACAGTTTAGTCAATATTTTCTATTACTTTTAAGTAAGGTTTCATAGCTTATTTCACTTTTGCGTGAAATGAAAAAGGGTAAGTTTGTAACCTTTAAATAAAAATTAAATGAATAAACGTAGACTCATCTTCCTTTCTGTTTTCGGAGCTTATCATTTAGTGGCGCTGGGATTTACAGTGTACATGGATTTAGATCAGTCTATTTTATTCAAATTGCTTGATAAGATCAGTGACTTTAAATGGGTGGCTTTATTTGGATTAGCCTTACTAGTGATTGAAGCTTTATGGACGTGGCGTGATAGCAAGCAGGCCGAAAAAGATAGGGAGGCAATGCGCCATGAGAATAATACCTTGAAAGCTAAAGTGTACGATCTAACCGAGGCTGCAAAAAAGTAATACATGGGGTTTCAGGAAATTATTCGGGCTGAGTTTTCTCAAGCCGCATCTGTTCTTACTAAATTCACAACTGATGAAAAAAACATCCAAAGCATAGAAGCTGCGGCTGAATTATTGGCAACATCTCTAAAGGCTGGCTGCAAAGTAATTTCATGTGGTAATGGCGGCTCTCACTGTGATGCCATGCACTTTGCTGAAGAACTTACCGGAAAATATCGCGAACCACGCAAAGCTATACCTGCTATTTGTATTTCAGACCCTAGTCATATTTCATGCGTGAGTAATGATTATGGATATGAATTTGTTTTTTCTCGCTATTTAGAAGCGTTGGGAAATAAAGGAGACGTTTTATTAGGAATTAGCACCAGCGGAAATTCAGCTAATATTATCAGAGCAGCAGAAACAGCAAAGGAGAAAGGAATGAAAGTGATTATACTTTCCGGAAAAGATGGTGGTAAACTGGCGCCACTTGCCGATATCGAATTGCGGGTTCCTCATTTTGGCTATGCCGATCGCATTCAGGAAGTCCATATCAAAATCATTCATATTTTGATGTTGCTTGTAGAGAAGCAACTTGCTTAATCAAATCCTATTTAGTCTGCTCTGTTTTTCTTATTTTTCATAGATTTAAGAGTTAAAGTATAGGCGATGGTTGCTAAAACATTTGGTAGTGCCGTGTATGGTGTAGATGCCAAAACCATTACGGTAGAAGTAGATGTTACTCAAGGGCAGAAGTTTTTTCTCACGGGCTTGCCTGATAATGCCATTAAAGAAAGTCAACACCGCATAGAATCAGCCATTAAAACGTTAAACTATTTTATGCCGCGCAATAAAGTAGTGGTTAATCTTGCGCCCGCTGACATTCGCAAAGAAGGCTCTGCGTATGACTTGCCAATTGCGTTAGCCATTCTTTCGGCTTCTGCACAAATTCAAACTATAATTTTAGAACAGTATGTTATTATGGGCGAGCTTTCTTTGGATGGTGAGCTTCGCCCTATTAAAGGTGTACTTCCCATAGCGATTCAATCCCGCAAGGAAAATTTTAAAGGATTTATTTTGCCGAAGGCCAATGCGAAAGAAGCAGCGATCGTAAATAATTTAAATGTAATTGGTGTGGCAAGCTTGCAAGAAGCCATCAATTTTGTTGAAGGTAAGATGAATATTGAACCGCTTGTTATTGACACACGCGAAGTATTCATGAGCAAAGTGAATAGTTATGATGCGGATTTTAAAGATGTACAAGGACAAGAAAATATTAAACGAGCGCTAGAAATAGCAGCAGCGGGTGGACATAACGCTATTATGATTGGTCCACCAGGTGCGGGTAAAACAATGTTAGCAAAACGATTGCCTTCAATTTTGCCGCCACTTACTTTAAATGAAGCACTAGAGACAACCAAGATTCATTCTGTAGCAGGTAAAGTAGGAGCAGAAGCAGCGTTACTAACTACGCGTCCGTTTAGAAGCCCACACCACACAATTTCAGACGTTGCGTTGGTTGGTGGAGGTGGAAATCCGCAACCAGGAGAAATTTCTTTGTCGCACAATGGCGTTTTATTTTTAGATGAGCTACCTGAATTTAAGAGATCTGTGTTGGAAGTAATGCGGCAGCCCATGGAAGAAAGACGCGTCACTATTTCGCGTGCAAAAATATCTATTGAGTACCCTGCCAATTTTATGTTGGTGGCTAGCATGAATCCGTGTCCTTGCGGATATTACAATCATCCCGAAAAGGAATGCGTATGTGGGCCTGGCGTTGTTCAGCGATACCTAAGCAAAGTAAGCGGCCCGCTATTAGATCGGATTGATTTGCATGTGGAGGTGGTACCAGTAAGTTTTGATCAAATGACAACGCTGCGAAAAAATGAAACGAGTGCTGAAATACGTGAACGTGTTGTTAATGCAAGGATGATACAAAGTGAGAGATTCAAGGATCAAAAAAATATTTATTGCAATGCCATGATGCCATCTAATATGGTGAAAGAAATTTGTGTGATTAATGATGCCGGAAGAATTTTATTAAAAACCGCAATGGAGCGGCTGGGATTATCTGCCCGTGCCTATGATCGCATCTTAAAAGTGTCTCGAACCATTGCCGATTTAACTGGCTCCACAGAAATTAAAATTGAGCACCTAGCGGAGGCAATCCAATACAGAAGTTTAGATAGAGAGGGCTGGGCCGGATAAATTTTACGAAATTAAAAAACAGCTACTTTCGTAGCTGCATTATTGGTTAATCTAGAATTGTTGCGTTAAGCAAACGTTATTAGAGAATAAGAAAATTTTATAGGTTATTTTATAGCTAAGAGATCAACCGTTTCAATGATCGGGGGTTGCTCTAACAAAGCCTCTGCATTAGCCATAATTGCATTAGCGATCTCACCTGATAAATGGGCAGTACGGCCAGCTTCTGAAGGGAAAGTATCAAAAATTCCAAATGTATTGTGGTTAAACTTTAGTGCGTACCACCTAATTGTCTCTGGCTCTGCATTCGCGAGAGACAAAGCACTTTTTAAAAAGTTCTCAACGTCCTGTTCTTTTCCTTTTTTAGCTACTACTCGAGCTACGATTCCTTTTGTTTCCATATGAGTTATTTTAATTCAAGTTTTGTTTCTGTTTTTTCACGTCCTAAGATTCCAATACCAAGTAAAACAAGAGTAAATCAGAAGAGTTTAAATTTTTTCTCATTACAAGAGCATCAGTTATTGCATAACAAGTTAGTTTGCATTCAAACAAAAAAAGACAGTCACTTTCGTAACTGTCTTTCTGCTCTCCCTCCTGGACTTGAACCAGGGACCCTCTGATTAACAGTCAGATTTTTTAGTTTCCTTAGGTTGTTAATCCTTTCAAAAAGGCTCAATATATCTTTATAAAGGCATTTTTATTTCCATCCTTTTCCGTTCTTTTCCATTTTTAACCATGATTGTATGTAAATTGTATGTATAATAATCAGCTTAAAGACGAATAATAAATTTTAAAAATGATAGGAGTAACTACTGCAATTATTCTTGATGTAAGAGTTTTGAGGAAAGATGGTACCTATTCTGTAAAACTTAGGATAACCCATAACCGAGACCAAAAGTATTATCCTGTAAATGTTTATTTAACTCGTGAGGATTGGGAAAGAACTCAATCCGAGAAGCCCCGTGCCGAATTTAAAGTGCACAAACTTTATTTTAATACGATAGAGCAAAAGGCTATTGATATTGTCAGGTACTTAAGTCCTTTTTCATTTGAAGCTTTTGAAAGAAAATTTGACCAAAGGACTGACCGATCAAAAGATGTATTAAGTTATCTTCAGAATTATGTAGTGCAACTAAATTCAGATAATCGGGCTGGAACTGCTTCGAGCTACCAATGCGCTATTAATTCATTCAATAAATTCATGCATTCTAAAAATAGGAAGAAGCTAAATTTTGGTGATATAACTACAGAGTGGCTTTCTGAATACGAAAAATGGATGCTTGATAATGGCAATTCATTGACCAGCGTTGGTATATATTTAAGAAGCCTTAGAACTATGTTTAACATAGCCATCGAAGAAGGTTCGATAGCGAGAGAATTTTATCCATTTGGAAAAAGGAAATACCAAATACCAGCTGGCCGCAACATAAAGAAAGCTCTTTCACTTAGTGATATAAAGGCAATTATACAATATGAGCCTACAACAGATAATGAAAGAAGAGCAAGGGATTTTTGGATATTCAGTTACCTGTGTAATGGTGCCAACGTAAAGGATATAGCCAGACTTCAGTACAAAAATATCGATAGCACTTGCATCACCTTTATTCGTTCCAAAACCAAAAGAGCAACAAAGCAAGATTCAAAACCTGTGTTGGTAATGTTGTTACCAGAAATCAAAGAAATCATTAATAGATGGGGGGTTAAGCCAATACGACTTGATGATTATGTTTTTGGAATTTTGGACGACTCAGACAATGGCATTAAGGAATTAAAAAAAGTTCAAGCGTTCACCAAAACAATTAATAAATACATGAAACGTATTGGAGTTAAATTAGATATTCAGATAAATCCCACTACTTATACTGCTAGGCATTCTTTTGCCACAGTTCTTAAACGATCAGGTGCCCCAGTAGAATTTATAAGCGAGAGCCTCGGCCATAAAGATTTGCGTACCACAGAAACTTATTTGGGCAGCTTTGAGGATAGTACACGACAGTCGTATCAAAAGCAATTGTTAAATTTTCAATAGCCTATTCAACTCAAAAAATATAATTTCCAATTTTTAAGATGCTAATTGTCATTAGTTTTACGGTTCTCGAGTGTAATCCAATCTATCTCTGAATCTTTGGCATATTTTCTAATCATTGTCAATACTTCTGTATTTACAATTGAGCATTACCGATGGATCAGAGCCTTTTCTAAAGAAATGCGCAGCGTTTTCAATGATTTCATTGTCTCGATTAGCTTTTCTCATAGCATCACTATCAGTATACCCCGTATATTCAAAAAGAGTTTTTAGTTTCCATTTTTTATTTTCTTCGCAGGCGTGTTTTATTTTCTGAAGAATGGGAGCAAGTGAATCCGAACTAAGTATTTCTGTAGGACGACCAAGGAATGAATCTACAGTAATTCGGTAATCTTTGAATTGTCGCTTGATGATTTTTTCAAAGCCATTTCTTTCTTTTACCCTCGTTTCACCAAGTGTGATATCGGTTTTTAAAAATAAGATTTTTTAAAGTCAATCGTCTTGTCCTTGTAATTTTGAATTTCAATAAAAGATGATGGAAATAGATAGTTGTATAATCTTAATTCTATACCATTAAACGTATGACCAATTTTGATAAAGTTTTTATTTTTGAATGATAAAATGTAAAATTTTTCAACCTATTGTAATTTTTCGTTTTTCCATTTTTCTCGGTTTAATTTGTAATGCCTCGTTTTTAACGCAGAGAATGTAAGGTGCTGCCGTTGCTTTAGTTTTGTGTCATTGTATATTATGCCGTAAGCATGATTTCCAGTGTCATCAAAAAATGTTTCAAAG
Source organism: Cytophagales bacterium (assembly GCA_025359125.1). Classification (GTDB taxonomy): domain Bacteria; phylum Bacteroidota; class Bacteroidia; order Cytophagales; family Cyclobacteriaceae; genus ELB16-189. The sequence goes on along the minus strand of JANYHI010000063.1, from coordinate 5,019 downwards.
CAATACCAATCGTTGCCATAAAGATTGTATGTATCTTTTATAAAGGTTTGTAAAAGTTCTTTTTTCGTAATTCGGTAGATGGTCGGCCTGTCATCACTTTTCAACCACATCTCGCACCGGATTATACAATTGAAAGAAATGTTTAAGTCAAAGTCATTTGCAACAAGTTGACGACCGATTTTACTTTTCGTTTCCTCGGTATTCATTAGTTTGCCGAAAAGCCTTCTCTCCTGTCTAAGATCAAATCTTTCAATATAATCCCAGCTGTCCTGGTAATTATTATAAATATGTTTGAGAAATTCAGTGATCATAAATTCATAATCCACAAATAACGTGTCTTGTGCTCTTCCCTTTTCTTTAAAATAGATGACACACTCAACGTTCTTTTCCATAGCTATAGAGTTAATACGTAGTGATTTTGGTTCTGTATTTTAAATGGCTGATAGTTCTAAAACGTAAATGTAGGCAATAGCCTACAAATCGAGTTTGTCATTGAGATAGATTGCTTTTAGAATGAAAAGTGATCTTAAGATTGTATTTGGAGAGGTTCTTAAAGAGTTTCGGGTAAAGAAGGAACTTACCCAGCAACAATTAGCAGATTATACAGGAATGGATCGTGCTTACATCTCTGAACTAGAGAGGGGGCTTCTGCTACCATCCCTAGAAACAGTTATGAAGTTGGCTCAGCAATTGAAAATTAAAGCTGGCTATTTAGTGGATATAGTTGAACAGCGAGTTGACAAATAAATAGAGGCAGCTAAATGTTTGATTTGACAAAATTTTCTGTTACCAAGAAAGGCCTAGTTAGAGGGGAGCTATGATTGGATATGGCAAATACATTGGCTTTATGCATTATTTCTCATCGCAAGCCCTGATCTCAGAAGAGCCAATACTCGTCACGAATGATTTTTATTTTGGTCACCTCTCGCCCGCTTTTAAGTTAGAAGATGGATCTCAATTGGACTTTGGAAAAGAGTTCTACGATGCAATAAAAGAATTTTGCGAACTCCGCTTAAATGAATTGTTGCAGACTACTCCCGAATCCTCATCATATTCAACAAAGGTTGAAGTCACTAAAGATTATTTAAAAGGGAAATCCCAACTGCTTCAAGAAGAACCAGATAATTTTAATGTTAACCAACAAGACTTTATAATTTTAACCAATTGTGACCTTCCAAAGTTGGAAACTGATTTTACCCCTGTTGAAAGGCCAAAGACACAGTTTTATTATTTTCTTTTTCGCGGCCTCGCAGCTAGATTTCTCAATTCATTTTATGCAGAGTTTACTTCAAGAAGTTTGGAGGGAAAGGAAAAAATGATTTGCGTTTTTAAGAGTTTAGAGGATGAAATTTGCGGGGCTGCTTTCCAAATTAGAAGAGTTAACCATGATGTTAAAAATGAATTTGAATTGTTTACTCAAAAAAAGAATAATGACTACACCTTCCGTTCTTTAGGATTAATACTAATCTGGGTTTATTCTGAAGTAAAGGTTTTTTTTGAAATTGAAAATATTGAAACTAAGAGTAAGGGAATAAAAGAACTGTCCGAAGAATACCCATTTGACAACGTCTCAAAGGGGAGCGAAGAAAAATACGTTACCAATATGTATGGGAGGGTAACTAGGAGATTTATTTCTAAATCGAAATTTAACAAGGATAAGGCAAAGAGGTTAATCGATATAATTAAGGATCGATATTTGGGAAGAAGCTCACCGCATTTGGGTTTAATACAAAAGAATCAACTTAAAAGTCAGCTTGTAGAGATGATTCAAGTTTTAGAGAACCTGATTTTCATAAATGAGTTTGGTTATAACTCACTGATTATAACAGGTTCTTTTGACGAATTAATTTCTTCTGCATTTCAAGAAAAAATATATTCTCTCTATAAAAATTATTTGGTTGATTGTTTGGAGAAAGAAACTACAGAGTTACATCGAATTGAAGTTATTAGTTCCGAACAGAGGAAGCTCAAATTCCTTAATACTCTATTAGACATTGAAAAGGAAAATTATCAAGAATCGATTCCTAGAAGAGTTAATAATCATCTAGAAGCAGTAATAAAAATTCCATACCAGAGATACGGAACTAGAAATAGTTTAGGTAGCCTTAAAAATATAGGCACTAATCAAAAAGAAATAATGAAAAGTGAGAATCGAATTAAAACTAAACTGGTGTTTGGATTCAATGGTGATAAAGAGAAATTATTAAGTGTCCTAGATCTTCTGAATAGAAAAATAGGCTTAGTAAAAGACCCAACTTCTATTAATGATTTAAAGGAAGTTTTAATAGCAGAGGAGATAGATTCAGGACTTCCAAGAATCTATTTAGATTGTCAAACTAGGCAGTTTGGCTATATAATAGAAAGAATGGGATTCTGTTTTAAAAACCTTAACCCAACAACCGTTTTTAAAAGTCATCTTTTTTATCCAAAGAAGGCGGATAAGCCTATCAAAAATGGTACACTCTATTCAGGTAAAAAAGGTAAAGATGTTAAGGATAAATCATCGATAGACAAAATTATCAAACAGTTGCAAGAGAAAGTTATTTAGATTATTAAGATTTTGTTGTAAAATCTTAACAACTCAATATTTGGTCACTAGCTAGTCTTCAGATTTGCCATCATTTAACTCAAAACGATGGGCAACGAAGAACAAATACTACAGCACCTCAGCCAGATTTCTGAAAAACTTCAAAAGCTGGAGGCTCAAAATCTCCAAAAAAAGCAAATCTTCAATTTCGTAGAAGGATGCCAATATATTGGTTTAAGTGAGTCATACATCTATAAGCTCACAAGCACAAATAGAATACCTTTTTTTCGTCCTACTGGGAAACTCATCTATTTCAAGCGTGAAGATTTAGACGCATGGCTTTTGCGCAACAGACAATCATCAGTTGAAGAAATCCAACAACTAGCTTCACAAGTAACCTTGAAAGGTGGCACTATCAGAAACATATTGTAAATACAATTTCTCGTAACTAAAATGAATATTACTCATGAAACAACCTAAAAAATTGAAGTTAATTGCTACCGCAAAAGGTGGTGCTGGAAAATCAATCTTAACTTTTATAATGGCGGAAAAACACCGCAATGCCGTCATCCTTGATTTAGATGATGCAACCAAAACATCATCACAACAATTATCTTATCGCAGCCCATCATTAGTATCGTTTCTTGATCCAATGACAGAAAGAATTGACCGTAGTGCATTTAATAATCTTTGGGAAAGTATAGCTGAAGCGGATAACGAATTTTTTATTGCAGACTTAGGTGCTAGCGTTGCCGAACAGCTTCCTATGTATTTTGAAACCAGTACTCCTGAGGTTATTGCAGGATTACTTACTTTATATAGTATCGATCTTCAAATAATATGCGTTGTTGGAGGTGGGAATAATTTCAAGGCAACTATGGAATATTTACTTAAAACTTTAAATGCCACTCATGGATGTTTTGAGATTGTTGTTGCGCACAATCGACATTTTCCTATGTCAGAAGAACAGCGGAATACCTTCGAAATATTTATTGAGGAGAATAGACTTCGCTGTATATCGTTTGATCTTTTGACAGACAAGGGTGATATGGCACTGCGAATAGCCCAAAGTGTTCTCCTTGCTGGAAAAGGAATTTCTGGCCTTAGCCCATTTAAGGCAATTTACTTCAAAACGTCAATTGAAGATTTACCTACGTTATGACTGAGAGCGAATTAAAATTGTTGCGCAAATACTGCGCCCATGTTTTAACTGACTATGGTTTTGATTTTTCGCCTGACGACCCAATTGTGCCCTCATTATATACAATTCATAGAGAGCTTAATGCAAATAAGGAGGGGAATAAGGCTCTAGCAAAGAGTGTTCAAGACGCATTAACAAAAATAAACCCTACTGTTTATAACTTCAATAATCGAGGTGAAGCGTTGCTTTTCAAAATTGGAGAGTTAATTAAATGGGTCGTGATTGGCACAGGCACAATTATTATTATTTGGATTTGCAATTTTTGGTGGAGACAACACCATGATGTTGAAAGGGCGAGGAATATTATAGATGGTTCTGCTGCTATTACTAAAATCTTGCACGAAAATATTAGAAAGAATGATCAGGGGTATTTGTATATCCCTTTTGAAAAACATTTTGGTGACAGCATTAATTTTTTTTCAGAATACGAAGAATTTAAAGACGGGAGCGTTCGTGTCTATATCGGTAAGCAAGATTAATTCCCCTTTCGCTTAATTCAATTTATAAATATTTTAAACCATCAGCATCGTTTGGATAGTTATGGATAAAAGTCACATCGCAAAATTTTTAAAAAATAGGAGGAGGGGTATCTATAAAGTTATTGTAGAACAATATGCTGATGATATAATTGGAATTGGAGTAAACCTTGCCTTAGAACTTATAAAGGAAGATTTGGAAAAAGATGGCGAAAAAATTGAATTAAATTATTTCAGTCTTGCACAGGCAATTTCAAAGTTCAAAAGGGTGAATCCCGAAATAAAACTAAAAAACTCGAATTATATCAATACGAAAAAGAGAGAGAAATATGTATTCAAGGATGCCCATGAACTTACGACTGATCACGAAAAGAAGCCTGGAAGTTTTCGGTTGGGTAATCAAAATCCTTGAAAAGAGAATCAATCAACATCAATTAAGATCAGTCAAGTTCAATTTGGATTAATTTGAATCAAACAGCATCAATCAACTTTATTTTATTTCAAATATGACTAAGAAGATTAAAACAAAAGCAATCCATATTTTCCGTAGTAATGGCAAGATTGAAAACCGAAACGGTTTTCTCTTGTTTTTTCCGCTTCGCTTCAAAAAGGGAGAGACCCCCAGCGGCAGGCCGCTTCCCCAAAATACAATAACCAAATGACCATCATATGAATGGAAATTCCGCGCAATGTGACCACTCTTTTCCGCTGCAACGTGACCACCAAAAGTTAACTGGCAAAATGGAGAAAAAAATGTATCGAGTTTTCGGTTAAACACAGCCTGGTTTTAATTTTCGTTTTCTGTCATTTCTTCG
>JANYHI010000036.1 GCA_025359125.1 Cytophagales bacterium | reverse complement strand
TTTTACTTAGTACCCAATGGCTCTATCATCTCCTCTGGTATAATCTCCGGCTCCTTCAAGTTTACCGTCTTTACGCACCAGAATGGCATCCACTCTTCCAAACCCTGTCCCTTTGATATAGGTAAATTTATGACCTATGCCAGCCAAGGTGGTGCTATCTTTTTCAGTTAGCGAACCTTTTTCGGGTAAGATGGCATCGGGCAACCATTGGCTGTGTAGTCGTTTAGCATTTACAGCTTCCTGCATAGTCATATCAAACTCAACTACATTTAGTATTGTTTGAAAAACTCCGGTTATAATTTTCGTTCCTCCGGGTGTACCTACTACCATAAAAACTTTTCCGTCTTTTTCTATAATGGTGGGCGACATTGCGCTCAACATTCTTTTGTTTGGCTCAATTTTATTAGCACTTCCTCCAATAGCTCCATACATATTTGGCACACCGGGCTTCATACTGAAATCATCCATTTCGTTGTTCATAAAAAAACCTGAGCCATCCACTACCACAAAAGAACCAAACCAGCCATTAAGAGTAGTGGTAACCGCTACCGCATTTCCTTGCGGATCAATTATGCTGAAGTGTGTTGTCTCTTCTGATTCATAGTCAGGAATATTTCCAGATTTTACTTCGGCACTAGGAGTGGCTTTATCAGGATTGAAAGTACTCATCCTATTTTTTATGTAAGCCTCTGATAACATTTCGGCAACTGGCACTTTAAAGAAATCAGGATCTCCTAAAAATTTAGCACGATCGGCAAATACTCTTCTCTCAGCCTCAGTCATTAAATGAATTGCTTTTACAGAATGGAAGCCCCATTCTTTAAGCGGATAAGGTTCCACTGATTTTAACAATTGTAGTAAGCAGATTCCCCCGCTTGAAGAAGGCGGCATGGAAATGATTTTATAATCTTTATAGTTGGCGATAAGTGGCTCTCGCCAAGTAGAGTGGTAATTTTTTAAATCTTCATGTGTAATAATTCCTTTGCCGCGTTTCATTTCTGCAATCAGATTATCAGCAGTTTTGCCTTCGTAAAAACCAGCACGGCCGTTATCTCTTATCAGCTCTAATGTTTGCGCCATGGCAAGCCATTGAATGCTATCTCCACCATTCCATTTTTCCTTTATAAGGAAAGTGGGCTTTACGCTATTATATTTTTCAATAGATTCTTTTGCCTGATTAAACCAGCTTGCTTCACGCTCGGTAAGAGTAAAACCATTCTTAGCTAAATCAATAGCTGGTTGAACAAGATCTTTCCAAGGAAGCGTTCCGTATTTTTTATGAGCTTCAATCATGCCATCTACCGATCCGGGTACACCCGATGCTAAATGGCCTTTCAAACTTAAATCAGGTATTACTTCATCCTTCTCATCTAAGTACATATTAGTAGTGGCAGCGGCAGGTGCCTTTTCTCTAAAATCAAGGGTAGCAGTTACACCATTCTTCAATCGAATAACCATAAAACCACCACCACCAATATTGCCAGCAGCGGGAAAAACAACTGATAAGGCAAGCTGAGTGGCAATGGCAGCATCAATGGCATTGCCTCCCTTTTTCATTATTGATACTCCCACTTCTGAGGCCAATGGATGGGCAGATACAACCATAGCAGAATCTGAAATTACACCATTGAGTCTAGGCTGATCAACTGGCTTTGAACATGCAAAGAATAAGTACGCAAATAATATTAAATAGAGACCCTTCATAGAAATTGATTTTGGTTTTGCATCTTAAATGTATTATTTAGACCTGAACTTTACTATGAGCCTGAGAAAAGAAAAAGCTGCCATCTTAAAACTGGCTATTTTAGATCACACAATTAAGTTAATAGGTACCAGATCTTACGATAAACTTCATGTAAATGAGATATGTAAGAAAACCAAGATTTCTAAGGTAACGCTCTTCAAATACTTTCCGCAGAAGGAAGATATTCTACTTTACTACTTCAGGGTGTGGAGTTTGAGAAGGCTAGTAGAATTAAAAGACAAGCCACGAGAAGGAGTGGCGGGTATACAATATTTATTTGACAAGATCAGCGAGGACTTTGAAACGCATCCCGGAATTGTGTTGAGTTTGGTTGCCTACTTATCAGATTTAGGTAGAACTATTAAACCTTTTCCGCTGAAAGCGGAAGAAAAGAAATTATTGTTTCCTGAGGTAAAAGACATTCAGCTGATAGAACTTCAATCGCTGGATCAGATGTTTGAAAAATTTTCATTGGAGGCAATCTTTAAAAAGGAGATAACCAAAACTACTTCTACGCGCGATATTACTAACGCATTGATTGCTGTATTCTATGGATCACTTATTACAGCTCACCTAAACCAGATCGGCCAGGTGAAAATGTTTTTGCGGAAGAACCTTGAGTTACTTTTAAAGGGATTAAGCTAATCCGGTTATTTCATGGAGACGGCCTTCGTTCTTTTCCGTTGTAAAAAACGAATGTGGCGATTGCCTATCGGGATGTCAACTCGGTACTTGTTTCCTCTCGCCCACACGTGGTGGTATCGAGGCTTCACAATCTTTTTACCGCCACTGGAAGAACCACAGCTTATGAGTGAAGACAATAGAAGTACCAATAAAAGCTTTTTCATAGCAAAGGATAACTGTTTAAAATTAATATTTTTATAGAAGGATACACCATACTAATTTTACTAATGAAAATATTTGAAACGCTGAGCGAAGCAATGAATGACTTAAAGCAGCGTGGGTATGTATATGATTTTTCACTTAACCCCGATGCGATTGAATGCAAATCGTTAAGCCATTCCTTCGGTCCTGCCGATTTTCATGTAGATGAAATACACCGCTTTGAAGGAAAGACCAATCCTGATGATAGCTCTATTCTTTTCGCCATCACATCGGCTTCTGGCATAAAAGGATTACTAGTAGATGCCTATGGAGTGTACGCTGCTTCTCTAAATGAAGAGATGATCAAACGACTTACTATTGATTCGAAGACGAAGCATTAAACATTAAAATTCTTACATTGCAATCACCTAACTCTATTTCTATGAAGATAACTTTTACTATTCTGGCTCTAGCTTTTTATTCTTTTTCTTTCGCTCAACCTTCTCTCGCAAAAATTGAGAAACTCAAGGCCGAAGCTGCTGCCGAAGTGGAAAAGAATGCAGCACTTGGTCAGCAAATCAACGACATGCTTTTTAGTTTCTCTGAGCTAGGATTTCAGGAAGTGGAAACATTTGCATACCTAACTAATTTGCTTGAGAAAAATGGTTTTAAAATCGAGAAAGGAATTGCTGGTGTGCCTACCGCCTGGATTGCAACATGGGGAAATGGCAAACCATTAATTGCGCTTGGATCTGATGTCGATTGTATTCCCAAGGCTTCTCAAAAACCCGGAGTAGCCTATCATGATCCTATTGTTGAAGGAGCTCCTGGCCATGGCGAAGGTCATAACTCGGGTCAGGCATTAAATATCATTTCCGCGCTGGCCATTAAAAAAATAATGGAGCGCGATAAAATTTCTGGCACGCTCATGCTATGGCCCGGCATTGCCGAAGAGTTGTTAGGCACAAAAGCATTTTATGTTCGAGCTGGCTACTTCAAAGATGTAGATGCTTGTATTTTCACGCATGTGGGCGACAACTTAGAAACATCTTATGGCGACAATGGCTACAACGGTGTGATCTCAGTAAAATTTAATTTTGAGGGGCAAGCCGCTCATGCTGCAGGCGCACCGTGGCGAGGAAGAAGTGCATTAGATGCTGTGGAGCTAATGAACATAGGTTGGAATTTTAGGAGAGAACATTTAGAACTTACTCAGCGCTCTCATTATGTAATTCCTGATGGAGGCGATCAACCCAATGTAGTTCCCTCAAAGGCTTCGGTGTGGTATTACTTCCGTGAAAGGACGTATCCAGCCATCAAAGCATTATTTGATAAGGGAATGAAAACTGCCGAAGGGGCAGCTTTAATGACAGATACAAAATTCACCTATGAAATTTTAGGATCGGCTTGGCCGGGTCATTTTAATAAACCATTAGCGGAAGCGATGTATACCAATATCAAAAAAGTTGGCTTGCCTACATGGAGTGCAGAAGATCAACTTTTAGCTAAGGCCACGCAACTAGAAATGAAATCGCCAAAAACAGAAGGTCTCGCCATTAAATTAGATACTATGGGCTTGCCCAATTCGGTAGGAGTAGTAAACGTAATGGGCAGGCAAATGATGTCGATGGGGGGTGGCTCTGATGATATTGCAGATATATCATGGGCTGTGCCAACGATCGTACTTAGCTATCCATCTAACATACCTGGCTTGCCTGGTCACCATTGGAGCAATGCTATTAGTATGGCAACCCCCATTGCGCACAAAGGAATTGTGTATGGTGCAAAAGCGGAAGCCATGACCATATTAGATTTGCTGCTTAAGCCCGAAGTGCTGGTAAAAGCAAAAGACTATTATAAAAATGAGCAGACGAAAGATATTCAATACACTCCGCTGGTAGGAGAGAAGGACAACCCTGCGATTTTCCTCAACAAGAAAATAATGACGGAGTTTGCGCCTAAGCTGAAGCCCACCTATTACGATCCTACTAAGTATAAAAGCTATTTAGAACAATTAGGAATTAACTATCCTACCGTGAGGCCAGATCAAAAAGAGGCAGTATCTAAACTTAAAAAATAAAACATAGTCGGTGGTCAATTGACCATTGACTATCTACTAGCTATGTTTACAGGAATCATTGAGTCAGTAGGAGAGATTGAGGAAATTAAGATTGAAGGAACGAATAAGCATTTTCTCGTAGCAAGTAATATCAGTAACGAACTTAAAATTGATCAGAGCGTATCGCACAATGGAGTTTGTTTAACAGTAACAAAAGTAATTGAGAGAAGACATTGGGTAACAGCCATTGACGAGACATTGCAAAAATCGAATTTAGGAAAATGCATTGCTGGAGATAAATTAAATTTGGAGCGCTGCATGTTGGCGAATGGAAGATTTGACGGGCATATCGTGCAAGGTCATGTAGACCAAACCGGAGTCTGCACAAACATTCAAGAAGTAGACGGTAGCTGGCTGTTTGATTTTGAATACGATGCTTCCGTTGGAAACTTAACGGTTGAGAAAGGATCGATTGCCATTAACGGAGTAAGCCTCACTTGTTTTAACTCCACAAAAAATAGCTTTCGTGTAGCCATTATTCCTTATACATTTGAATTCACCAATTTTCATCAGTTAAAAATTAATCAGTCGGTTAATCTTGAATTCGATGTAATTGGTAAGTACGTAAAGAGAATACTAGGCAACTAATGTTTTAAATTTTAACCTAAACAAACATGCTAGATCAACTAATTAAACTTGTCGAACAAAATGCTGGTGCTGCCATTATTAAGAATCCGGCTATTCCCGATCAACACAATGAAGCTGCGATAAAGGATGTGGCTTCTCAAATTGTAAATGGATTGAAGAGCCACGCTACGTCTGGCAATCTTCAACAAATTGTTACCTTATTTAAAAGTGGTGGTGGCAATGCAATTGCAAATAATCCTGTGGTGAGTTCCATCATTACTTCGGTTGCCGGTAATTTGGCTTCTAAGTTTGGCGTTTCGCCACAAGCCGCACAAAGCATGGCCTCTTCTTTATTGCCAACAGTAATGAATCAATTAGTAAGTAACACAAATAATCCTGCCGACAGTAGTTTTGACTTAGGTGGAATTTTAAAAACAGTTTCAGGAAACAGTAGCCTTGATGTGGGCAGTTTAATTGGCCAGGTTACGGGCGGGGGAAGCAATCCTTTAGGAGGACTGGGAGGAATGATTGGAGGACTATTCGGAAAAAAATAGCTGACGCTACAACAAGATATGGAAGGCTCTTTCAGGAAACTGTTGGAGCCTTTTTATTTTTACTCATTAAATAATTGGAAATCCTATAGGCTATCCAGCCACAGCCAATGCCTACGAGTGCACCCACCAAAATATCTCCCGGATAATGGACGCCCAGGTAAATTCTGGTATACGACATCACTGCTGCCCAAATAAAAATGAACCCAATCCATCTCCAGTTTGATTTTAATATCAGCCATAGAAACATAGCCACACCAAAAGTATTTGCCGCATGGCTAGAGGCGAAACCATAAAGCCCGCCTCGGTAATTATTTACGATATGAACCAGACCCTCCAGCCCGGGTTCGTGTGAGGGGCGAAGCCGTGCGAAAAATGGTTTCATAAATCCGGTTGTAATTTGATCGCACAAAACAATTGTCACCATCACACCCACCAAAATCCAAACAGAATCCTTTTTGTATTTCTGGATGATGATGAAAATCAAAAATAAATATAGCGGCAACCAAAAATAAGTTTCAGTCATCAGCGACATTGCGCTATCAAAAAAGGATGAATGGAGTCCGTTCAAAAATAAAAAGACTTCCTTATCTAAATTTATAATTTTATCCATCAGAATTTCTTGTAATTTAATTTTGATTATCATTCAAATATCTTACTTTTTGCCTTTGTTTTAATCTAAGTCTATGGAACGTTTTGATCTTATTGTAATTGGGGCTGGCCCCTCCGGTTACGCTGCTGCTATGCGAGCATTGGATTTCAAGAAGAAAGTATTACTCATTGAAAAGAATAAAGTGGGTGGCGCAGGTGTTACTAACGGAGCGCTCTCTTCAAAGACCTGGTGGGAACTTTCTCGGGAGGCAGCGGCTTTTCGCAAGAGTTTAAAAAGATATAATATTGAAGTTCCAGATATCAGTTACACCGAAATTCAAGCTGAGGTGAAAAAGGCAGTGGATGAAAGAAAGTCTATGTTGGAAGAACACATGGCTCAACTGAGAAACTCACCTTATTCGAATTTGCTTGAGTTTAAAATTGGTGAGGCCAAGCTTCTTAACCAGCATGAAATTGAGATTTCAGTAGGCGCCAGAATAGAAAAAGTATTTGGAGATTTTGTAATTCTTGCTACTGGTAGCAGACCTCGCTATTTACCAGATCTCCCGATTGATGAGAAGTTGGTGATGACCAGTGAAGGCATCGAGGGAATGACAGATTTTCCGGAGAGCATGGTAATTGTAGGAGCAGGGGTTATAGGTTGTGAGTATGCAACTATCTTTAGCGGTTTTGGAAAAACAAAGGTTAACCTGATTGACAAAGGAGATCGCATTCTTCCTTTTGAAGATAAAGATGTAGTGGATATTATTGAGCGCAACATGGAAAATAATGGTGTTCTCATTCACCGTAATTCTAGACTTCTCCAAATGAGAATTGTAAACGGGCGAGTAGAATATGAGCTTGAATATACCGATGGAAGCAAAGAAATATTTAATGTAGATAAGGCTCTTGTTTCGGTGGGTAGAGTTGCTAATCTTGAAGACTTGTGGGACGATAAAGTGGGTATTGAAATGACAAAGAGAGGTATTCATAATGATGATACCCAAACGAGTGTGTCAAATATTTATGCGGTAGGCGATTTAACTGCTGACATCTCGCTAGTGAATGTTGGCGAATTAGAAGGTCGCTATGCAGTAGAGAGAATTTTCGGCCATCCAGATCGGAAGCTCGTCTATGAAAACATCAGTACTATCATGTTCTTAAGTCCTGAGGTAGCAGGCGTGGGACTTAATGAAACACAAGCAAAGGAAAAAGGAATTAATTATAAAGTTGTAACGCTTGATTATAGCACTATTCCTCGTGCTATTGCTAAAAGAAATACCCAAGGGTTTATTAAATTATTGGTTACAGATGATAACCACATGAAGATTTTAGGCATGAAGGTAGTAGGTAATCATGCCAGCAGTGCTATTCAGGCAGTTGCCGTACTCATTTCTATGGATAAAGGAATTGAAGAATTAGCAGAATGCGTTCATCCACACCCCAGTATTACCGAGGGCATTCAAGAGTGCGTGCGCATGCTAATGGGGAAATCTTTATTTAAACCAGCAGCCTTACGAGGGAGAATCTCTTGCAGAAGATTTATGAACGGTACCTATGAAGATATTATTTTTTAAAGCCGATAAACTACCTTACTAAAGCTTGTTAGTAGTACAGTAAATATTTTTTTATCGCAATTAAAAAACAGCTACCTTTGTTAGGTTTTAAAAGTTCAAATTTTGGATCAAACTCACGCTATTACTCTCTATCAACCACTGTTGCAAAACATTGCGTACAATTTGCTTCGCTGCAAAGCAGATGCGGAAGATATTGTCCAAGACACTTTTGTTAAATGGCTAAGTATCGATCAAACAAAAATTCAGAATACAAAAGCATATTTGATCAGAGCTGTTACTAATAACTGCCTGACCCATCTGAACTCCCTCAAACGCAAGAAAGAAGAATATTGGGATTCCATTATGCTTTCAAGTTTGGTGGTAAAATTTAAGGAATCTGACTTTGCTCATATTGATTTTGAAAAAGAACTGGCTTCTGCCTTTAAGGTGATTCATAGCAAATTAGAACCTCTGGAAAGAGCGACTTATCTTCTAAAGGAAGTTTTTGACTTCGATTATGACACCATTCAGAAGGTATTAGATAAGAAAGCAGACCACTGTAGGCAATTATTTAGCAGAGCCAAGAAGAAATTAAATGAGGCGGGTCCCAAGCTAAAAGTAGAGTTTTCAGAGGCATCTAAGCTTTTTGATAGCTTCAAAGATGCTTGTACAATGGATAACGCCAGTGAGTTTATAAATGAATTGAAACAAGATATTTCTGCCTCATTAAAAAAGAATTAATTTATTTCAGATTTCTGTCACAAATCACTGACTGAATTGTCTTACAGATAATTGGCCAAATTGGGCTGATGATGGCTTTAAACTAAAGATCTAACCTAATCTATCATGAAGGAAATTCTTATTTTTTTTGTAGCGCATTGGTACTTGTCGCTGTTTTTTCAAACATTTTTTCTGCATCGCTATGCAGCTCACAAGGCCTTTACCATGAATAAATTCACCGAAAAGGTGTTTTTTGTTCTTACCTGGATATTTCAAGGCTCTAATTATTTAAGTCCTTTTGGGTATGGAGTGATGCACCGAATGCACCACGCTTTCGCGGATACAGAAGATGATCCACATTCTCCTAAATACGATGAAACGATCTGGAAAATGATGTGGAAAACCAAAACCATTTACTCTGACATTGCCAGCGGAAGAGTTGTGCCTGAGGCACGTTTTACAGAAGGTGTTGCGCGTTGGGATGCCTTTGATAAGTTCGCTCGCTCATGGCCGTCCAGATTATTCTGGGGTACTTTGTATGTTGCCTTCTATTGGCAATTTGCAACCGCCTGGTATCTATGGTTACTGTTACCTGCACAATTTTTAATGAGCCCAATCCATGGAGCCATCATAAATTGGTTTGCCCATAAATATGGTTATCGCAATTTTGAAGTAGGAGATACCTCACGCAATTTTTTACCAGTCGATGTTTTAATGATGGGAGAGAGTTACCACAACAATCATCATAAATATGGCTCACGTGCCAACTTTGGTGGTGTCCGCTGGCATGAGTTAGATCCTACCTATCAGGTAATTAAATTACTAGATAAAATTGGTGTGATTAAACTTGTTGCCAACAAGCAAGTAAACCTTGATAAGGAGAGAGTTATGAAAGCTGCATAAATTTAATTTAGAAGAGTTTAAAACCCTGACGATACCGTCAGGTTTTTTTTATGGGCTTACTTTTTTTACAAGCTCGATCATCATTGAATCCACTCTTTTAGGTTTTAGTGTTTGCGAATCTAATAGACACCAAATCATTTTTGATTTAGTTAAAATCTGGTCGCCTTTACTAAGTTCAACAAAGCGTTCAAAGGTTGCCCCTTTAGTTTCTCCCACCCAAGTTTCACCTGTTATAATATCACCCTCGTAAGCTTGGCTCAGATAATCAATTTCATGCCTGATCAGCATCCAGGCATATTTATTTTTTAATTCTTTAGAGGCCATTGCATCCCAATGGGCGGCAGCCACTTCTTGTACCCAACGAACATAAACAACATTATTTACGTGGTTTAAATGGTCTATGTCAGACTTTAATGCGATTAACTGATGGGTAAAAAGAAGTTGCTTTTCCATGCTGAAAAGTAGGTAATTAAGAACGATCTAAAATAGATTCTGTTAGTTAAAAAAATTCTGCTATCTTTGAAGATTATTTATCAAATTACAATTACAATTACAAAACAAATGAAAGAAGGAACAGTAAAATTCTTCAATGAAGCCAAAGGTTTTGGTTTCGTAAAGGAAACATCAACAGGTCAAGAGTATTTCGTTCATGTTACGGGCTTGGTTGACAAGATTCGTGAGAATGACACTATCACATTCGACTTGAAAGAAGGTAAGAAAGGTTTAAATGCGGTTGACGTTCGTCTAGCCAATTAATATCCTATCACTTTTAGAAAAAAGCCCCGCGCATAGCGGGGCTTTTTTATGATAAAACAAATCTACATTGACATTCAACGATTTTAACTTTGACGAAAAGCTAACTGAAGGGTTAGCTTCCATGGGATACTTAAAGCCAACACCTATTCAGGAAATGGCGATCCCTATAATTTTAGCAAAGCAAGATGTAATAGCTTGCGCACAAACAGGCACCGGCAAAACGGCTGCTTACTTGCTTCCTATATTGAATAATATTATTCATTCAGAAGATAGACACCTTAACACAGTTATCATTGCACCAACACGAGAGTTGGCTCAGCAAATTGATCAACAAATAGAAGGTTTTGGATATTTTCTTGGTGTGAGTTCTATTCCTGTTTATGGAGGAGGCGATGGAGCCACCTGGGATCAACAGAAACGTGCTCTTGAAGCCGGTGTTGATATTATCATAGCCACTCCTGGTAGATTGATTGCACAGCTTGCCTCTGGCACTATAAAACTTGACCAAGTTAAGCACTTAGTTTTGGATGAAGCCGACAGAATGTTGGACATGGGCTTTTATGATGATATCGTTCGCATCATCAAATACATGCCCACAGATAGGCAGACATTATTTTTCTCTGCTACGATGCCTCCAAAAATCAGGGCATTGGCTAATAAGATTTTAAAAAATCCGCAAGAAATTAATATTGCCATATCGAAACCAGCGGAAGGAATTCTACAACAAGCCTATTCCGTTTTTAATGAGCAAAAGGAAAAGCTGATCACGCATATTTTAAAAGACAATAAATTTACCAGCATCTTAATTTTTGCTTCTACTAAAGAGAATGTAAAAAAGTTGGATCGTTCGTTACAGAAAATTGGCTTGGTGGCAAAGGCAATCCACTCAGATCTGGAGCAGAATGAAAGAGAAAATATCCTTCGAGAGTTTAAAAATAAACAGCTTTCCATTTTAATTGGAACCGATGTGCTTTCAAGAGGGATAGATGTAGATGGTATTAATTTGGTTATCAACTTTGATGTGCCACCAGACCCGGAAGATTATATTCATCGCATTGGGAGAACGGCACGAGCAGCTACCACTGGAACAGCAATTACTTTTATTAATCCACAAGATCAACGTAAGTTTTTTAGAATCGAAACTTTGATTGGTCGTGCGATTGAGAAGATTACAATGCCAGAAGCTTTAGGAGTAAGCCCGGCATACGAGCCAGAGAAAAAGGTAGCGTTTACGGGAACGAAAAAGCCATTCAATAAAAAAAGAAGTTTTAAGGGAAGCCAGGGCAACGCACGGCCGCTTAAGTAGTACGGCTTTCTAAACTCGTGGAGCCGCCAGCTGTAATCTTGAACCTGCTGCCTTTCACAGTGGGGTGTGCACGAGTGATAGCACACCGTATTCAAGTAACAGCTCAGTGTGCAAAGGTAACAGGGGGCTGTGCACGAGTGATAAAGTACCCCCACCGTTACACAACAAACTGTATAGTATTGATAGCAGACTGATCCAATTATGCAGCGCACCGTGCAGCAGCAACACCGGACTGTGCCAATGTGATAACACACTGTACAAAAGTACCAGCGGACTGTGTAGGTGTAAGAGCGTACTGAGCAACTGTGATAACGCACTGAAACAGTTTTCCGCGGAATGTTGCAATCCCGATCACTTCCTAGATGGTTGGTGCGTCCGAAAAATATTCTTTTACGCCCGGTAACAATTTTATAAAAAAGTGAATCAAAACGTGCCACCCTTGTTTGGGTTGCCTGATTCAACAAAAATAAAGTTTCATAAAAAATTTAAAAAAGGGCAACTACGAGTAGGAGGGTGTGCGTATCTATTCATACGTACAAAATAACGTACTACTATATGTCACACATCAAAACTGTAGAAGCCTTTGGGAAGCTCATGGGCATCTGCACCGGTTACGGAGGAAGTTTTAATCCCGGTCACCCAAAACTCCAGGCAAATGCAATGGCGGCCTTAACGAGCCAAGCCCGGCAGGTAATGGCGGAAGCACACACGGCTCAAACCGAGTTTGACAACGCCACCAATACGCGCGAGGTAGCGTTTAAAAACATCCTGCGGTTGGGTACGCGCATCATCAGCGCACTGAAAGCCAGCGGTGCCGGCAAGCTTACCATCGAAGATGCCCAAGCCAGTGTGCGAAAACTGTTTGGCAACAAGGTGCCGAGCAGGTCGCCAATATTTGCGGAGGCGGCAGCTATACCTCAGCGCAGAACCAGAACGGCACAAGGCCTTGATTACGCTTCGAAGGCCTACCACTTCGCCAAGTTGCTTGAAACGGTTTCGGCAGAAGCCGGCTATCAGCCCAACGAGGTGGAGTTATCGGTGGCAGGGTTAACCAGCCAAATGGCCAACTTGCAGCGCCTGAACTTGGCCGTAAACGAAGCCAGCGCCCAACTGAGCAGCGTGCGCAAGAAGCGCAA
>JANYHI010000011.1 GCA_025359125.1 Cytophagales bacterium | reverse complement strand
GCGGCACACAACTTTGCCATGTTGAGTTATAAATGCCCTTGTTTCAGGATGTTCATCTTGCAAAGTAAAACTCGGCATACCTGTTCACCTTGCGCCACAAAACCTTTGCACAAATCCTTAAAATTCATTCGTAATGCGAAGGCAGCAAGACATGGCTAACTCAGCAGCTTTGTAATTTTCAACTATTCGACAATACACATTCATAAGAATCAGTGATGTTTTTGATAGTGTTCTTTTAAAATTTCTTTGCCATTAACTTCAATCTACTTATTTCTTTTTAGAAAGTCAGAATTGATATAAGTTGGGATTGAAATATATAATTAGATAAATTTTTGAAGAATTTCAATTTTCTATATTTGATCTATGATTAAACAACTTCTTTTTCTTCTTCTTTTAGTTGGCGGATGCTCAAGTGCCGAACCAGCGATAGTAGATACCAACATTGGCTCGCCCGTTTCTCAAGATGTAGTGAGGAAAGCCTTGGCCAAAGGTGTGAACCTCGAAAACTGGTTCAACGATTATTCCGATGCCAAGCAATACGGCACTCGCTTTACAAGTGCAGACTTGGCGCGCATCAAAGCGCAAGGTTTTACCCATATCCGTTTGCCAATTGGCACCAATGTGCTTTATCAAAACGAAAATCCATCGCAATTGCAACCTAATAAACTCACTTTCGTGGATGCCGCAGTAAAAATGGCTATTGATGCGGGCTTGGCCGTAGTGTTTGATCCCATTCACAACGCTGACGAAACATTTGAGAAAAACCTCGCCACCATAACAGGGGTAGATGCAAAAGTGGCTGATTACTGGAAAGCCGTTGCCACTTATTTTAGTAAATATCCCACCGATAAAATTTTCTTTGAAGTGTATAACGAACCCCATGTGGGCACAGCCAAATACGGTGGACTTACATCAAGCTGGTGGTGGCCCATGCAATTAAAATTTGTGAAGGCCATTCGGCAAGTAACGGCCAACCATTATATCATTGTAGGTGCAGAGGGTTGGAACGGAAAGGGCAACTTACTTTCTATCACGAGCCCGTATAGCGAACAAAACATTATCTATAACTTCCATATCTACGATCCATTTCTGTTTACCCACCAAGGGGCGAGTTGGGCAGGTTGGGAGCCAGCAGTTACAGCTCGGGCTGTGCCGTATCCGCCCAAACAAAGCGTGATTGATTCCCTTATCAATGCCACCACTGTTCAAAGTTTAAAAGAGGCACTCACTTGGTATGGAAGCCAGAAGTACAATGCAGACAGTTTAAAGAATTGGATAAAACCAGTGGATGCCTGGGCTAAGAAATTTAACTTGGTAGTTACGTGCAACGAATTTGGCTCGTACAAGCTTTATCCCACGCACGCCAGCCGACTCGCTTGGATTCGCGACATGCGCTTGGCATTGGAACTAAACAACATAGGATGGACAATGTGGGAATATGATAGTGGCTTTGGACTAACTACTTATACAAACAATGATCGATCTCAACCCATAACTGATGATGGCGTGTTGGTTTCGCTGGGATTAAAATAAATTCCTTCCTTACTCTTGCTTAATATATTTGGCCGCATCGTGATCTAAAAACCAATGGATTTCTCCTGTTTCCGCATGAATTAATTGAGCTGGATATTCTTCAATGTTAGCGGCATCGGATAGCACATGTTTAACAGCTTCGGCTTTTGATGCGCCATAAACTAAGAAGACTATCGTGTTTGACTTATTAATTATTGGAGCTGTGAGCGTGATGCGATTCATTTTTACTTCTTCAACAAATGCTGCTTTCACAAAAGCTGTTTGTTCGTGAAGGATAGCACTATGAGGAAACAAAGATGCTGTGTGAACATTGTCTCCCAAACCTAATAATATAAAATCAAAACAGGTTGGGTTGTCTTTAAAATAAGAATGAATATCGTTTTGATAGGAGAGGGCAGAATCATCAGGAGATACTGTAGTATCGATAGCGTAAACCTGACTTGGTAAAATTCCAAGCGGATCGAAGAGTGTTTTCTTGGCCATCAAAAAATTACTTTGCGCATCGGAGGCGGGTACGTAACGCTCGTCTCCAAAAAAGAAAAATACTTTCGTCCATTCAATTTGGTTTTTGTATTGGTCAGATGCGAGAAGTTCGTAAAGGTGTTTGGGCGAACTTCCGCCCGATAAAACAAAAGAGAATCTTCCATTTTTCGCAATGGCATGTTTTGATTTTGCTACCACGAAATCAGCCAGTGATTCAAATAATTGGTCGAGGTTATGGAAGGTGTGCAGCATGGTATCTTAGAATAACTTCAATAAAGCAGCATGTATTTTATTTCTTTTCACTCTTCGTTGGAATAGTAAACCAATGGAATCCATCTTTAGCAATGAGTGCCTCTGCTACCTCGGGTCCCCAGGAATCAGCAGAATAATTTGGAAAGCTCACACTTTTCTTGGCTGTCCATGCCAATAGTATTGGCATCAATAATTCCCATGCGGCTTCTACCTGATCGCCCCGCATAAAGAGAGTTTGGTCACCCATCATTACATCGAGAAGTAAGGTTTCATATGCTTCGGGTGCCTCGCTCTTATACGTTCCGCTATAGTCGAACACCAAATCAACAGGATTGAGAATCATATCAAGGCCGGGTCGTTTTGCCTGCACCTCCAATCGAATACTCATTTCAGGTTGAATGCTGATGATCAATCGATTTTGTTGCCATGCATCTAGTGCCTCAGTTGGAAAAATCAGGTGAGGTACATCCTTAAACTGGATTGAAATCATTGAGGCTGATTGATGCATGCTTTACTTTGTAGATAATTTTCATTTAGGCTTGCGCGAAGCAGGTCTAATTGCTGGCACGTTTGGTATGATGAATATTTTCGCTCGTGCGCTTGGCGGAATTGTTGGCGATAGAGCTGGAAAACTATTTGGACTTCGTGGCCGCATTATCATTCTAGGAACGTTTCTCTTATTAGAAGGACTAGGCATCATACTCTTCTCAGGGATGACATCGCTGGTGTGGGCAATCGTTACCATGCTCTTGTTTGCTCTTTTTTTAAAAATGTCGAATGGCGCAACATATTCTGTTGTTCCGTTTATAAATAAAAGAGCAATCGGTGCAGTGTCGGGTATTGTGGGCGCAGGAGGTAATGTGGGTGCAGTGCTGGCGGGTTTTCTTTTCAAATCAGAGATTTCTTACCGTGATAGTTTTTTCTACATCGGCCTAGCTGTAATTGTTGTTTCAGTTTTATCGCTTGTGCTAAGTGCCACGAAGAAAATTCGTGAAGGTGTTCAGACACAATCAACTGTAGGTGTACCTGAATTAAAAGAAGCTTTTGTGTATGCTAATAACATAAACGGATTCAAATGAACATCATAACACATAAAAAAACAGGATTTCACTAGGTGAAGTGCTGAATAAAAAAGTCCCCCTTCTGAACTGTGAATTCTTCTGGGGGACAATCAATTAGTTGTAACACTAAATCATAAAAGTATGAACAAGAACTACTACTCACTAATTTTTACCTTTCTTTTTTGTTTGTGTCTTACTAACACACTAATGGCACAGCTTACCGTTTCAGGCCAGGTGCGAACGCGCTCTGAGCTTCGTAACGGTCAGGGAACTCCACAAGTAAGAGACACCGCTTCCGCATTCTTTACTTCGCAACGCACAAGAATTAATTTTGGATATTCTGGCTATCGCTTCAAGCTGTACACTGCCCTGCAAGATGTGCGCGTTTGGGGTCAAGATGCTTCTTCGATCAACCGTATTTCTACCGATCCTAATGATGGATTTATGGTGCATGAGGCTTGGGCAGAGCTCAGCCTTGTCGATACAGGAAAAGTTGTTAAGAATTTTACTCTAAAAATAGGGCGGCAAGAATTAGTCTATGATGACGTTCGTTTGCTCGGTAACCTTGATTGGCTACAGCAAGCACGTAGGCACGATGCTGCGGTACTCAAGTTCGATCACAAAGGATGGATAGCACATTTGGGTGCAGCCTATAATCAAAATGCAGAAAGGAAATCAAACACTCTCTATAACGGTGCCCCAAGTGGCTATGCAGCAAGTACTAACGGAATGTCTGTTATGTACAAGTCGATGGAGTTTTTATATGTTGCAAAGAAGCTTCACTTCGGCAATGCATCGATACTTTTATTTAAAGATGACTTTAGTAAATATCATTTTGCTGCCGCGGATACAAAAAAGGTAACACCCATTTATGATGCCGATGCATGGAGTAGGTATACATTGGGTGGAAATTTAGTTGGAACTGCTCTGCGTAAATGGAGCTTCGCAGCGAGTGCATTTTATCAAGGAGGTAATTATCGAGATGGCACTGATCTTAACGAATACCTACTTTCTTTTTCAACCCTATATGCCGTTGGAAGAAAAACCAGCATTGGCCCGGGCGTAGATGTTACATCGGGTAACAATGGTTCTGATCCCACCAAGAAATATCAACGCTTTGATCCGTTGTACGGAACACCGCATAAATTCTGGGGCTTCATGGATTATTTCTACGTAGCCGATGGCTTTGGATCAAATGGTTTGATGGACTATTATCTTAAAGCGAAACATAAACCGAAAGATAACCTTACCCTTTCACTGGATGTTCATCGTTTTGTGTTACCAAGCGAGGTGATGGACGAAAGTGGAACAGCACTTGATAAAGGCCTCGGTACAGAATTGGATTTCGTTTTTAACTATGGCCTCAGTAAAGCAATAAACATTGAAGGTGGATACTCTACCATGTTTTCATCGTCAACGATGCTGAGCAGTAAAGTTAAGAGTATAAAAACTGCCGATGCTGTTTCAACCTGGGCTTATTTGATGATCTCGATAAAGCCTGAATTTAATTTCAAGTAGTAAGAAGACTTTACTTTGCCTGATTTTTTAGCACTCATCTTGCTATCAACCAAAGAACAAGAACTAACATGACAGAAAATGAAAGCCGCTTTAAAACAACGTGTTCGTATTGTGGAGTGGGATGCGGGATAGTAGTTTCGAAAGACAGAAAAGGAAACCTGTTGGTGGAAGGAGATAAAGATCATCCCGTCAATAAAGGTATGCTCTGCTCAAAAGGCATGAGCTTGCATTATTCCATGCAAGACAAAAGCGATCGGCTTTTATTTCCGCAGATGCGATGGAGCAAAACACATCCGCTTGAGCGAGTAAGCTGGTCAACGGCCATGACTCGCGCGGCAGCGGTATTTCAATCAATCATAAAAAAACATGGCTCCAATGCAGTTGGTTTTTATGTTTCGGGTCAATGCTTAACTGAAGAATATTACGTAGCCAATAAATTAGTTAAAGGATTTATAGGTACTAACAATATCGACACCAACTCACGCTTATGCATGAGCAGTGCGGTGGCGGGCTACACGCGCATGCTGGGTGAAGATGCGGTGCCGGTATCATACGAGGATATTGAATTGAGCGATTGTCTTTTAATTGCGGGAGCCAACCCTGCATGGTGTCACCCGATTTTATTTCGCAGAATAGAAGAGCACAAGAGCAAGAACCCGAATGTAAAGGTGATTGTAGTAGATCCACGAAAAACACAAAGCTGCTCTATTGCTGATCTGCATTTACAAATTACGCCCGGCACTGATATTTATATTTATAACGCTATTGCTCGTGAGTTAATCGAAAATGGTGATGTTGATTATAATTTTATAAATAATCATACAGAAGACTTTGAAAAATATAGAGCATCTGTTTTTAAAATCAGTTTGGCAGAAGCTTCAAGACTATGTGATGTTCCTGAAAGTGAAATTCGCCTAGCGGCAAGCTTCATTGCAGAGTCAAAAGGATTTCTCACACTGTGGGCTATGGGTTTAAATCAAAGTGTGATAGGTGTTCACAAAAATTTTGCGCTCATCAGTCTCAATCTTATCACCGGGCAAATCGGAAAGTCTGGTGCTGGCCCCTTCTCACTCACAGGCCAACCCAATGCAATGGGTGGGAGAGAGGTCGGGGGATTATCAACCATGCTGGCTGCTCACAGAAGTATTGGCAATGAACAGCATCGAAAGGAAGTTGCTGAGTTTTGGAAAGGAGGTTCGATCTCAGATAAACCCGGACTGACAGCTACTGAAATGATTGAAGCCATTGAGCGAGATGAGCTAAAGGCAATTTGGGTAGTATGCACTAACCCATCTGTTAGTTTACCAGATGCGAGAAGAGTAGAGGCAGCGTTGAAGAAAGCTCGATTTGTTGTAGTTCAAGAAATATCAAATCGATCGGATACATTGGCTTTCGCAGATTTAATTCTTCCTGCTGCCGGGCATTTTGAAAAGGAAGGCACGATGACAAATTCAGAGCGAAGAATTAGTTATCTCAGTAAAGTGGTTGATCCGCCAGGAGAAGCAATGGCCGACAGTGAAATACTGTGCATGTTTGCAAAAGCGATGGGCTTTCAGGGATTTGATTATACTTCTGCTTCTGAAATCTATAATGAGCATGCCGCGCTCACTAAAGGAACTAACATTGATGTCGCAGGGTTGTCATACGATCGGTTAAAATCAGAAGGAAGCTTTCAATGGCCCGTACCCAACGCATCTCACGCTGGCACTGCCCGGCTTTTTACGGATCACTCATTTTACACGCCTTCGCGAAAAGCAAAATTCTTTGCGTTGGAAAATCCAGAGAATCTTTCTGACCCATTGTCTCACGATTACCCGTTGATACTCACTACAGGAAGGATACGAGATCAATGGCACACCATGACCAAAACAGGAAAGGTGAGTAAACTTACGCAACACATTAATAAACCTTTTGTTGAACTCCATCCTCACGATGCATTGGTAAGGGATATTAAAGAGGGCGATGTGGTTGTAGTGCAAAACCTACGCGGAGTGGTAAGGGTATGCGCTCGCATTAGTGAAGACATAAAAAAGGGAGTTGCTTTTTTGCCTATGCACTGGGGAAAAATTTTAAATGACGATTCGGCACGGTGCAACAATCTCACGAATGCACTTGTCGATCCCATCTCCAAAGAACCTGATTTCAAATTTTCGGCTGTAGAAATATGCAAATTTGAGAAGTCTGCCGAAAAAATAATTGTGGTGGGTGCAGGCGCTGCTTGCTATCGTTTCCTCTGCACCTATCGGCAGCTTAATTCTGTTGATGCTATGGAAGTTTTTTCAAAAGAGAAATATCCTTTCTATAATCGCGTGTTGTTGCCGGATTATATAAACGATACACTTTCATGGGATAAGCTCCAAAAATTTCGCGATGGTGAATTTGAAGAACTGGGTGTGACGTTGCATTGTGAGAATGAAGTTGTGGCTATTGATCGAAAAGAGAAATCAGTAACCGATAAAAATGGAACAAAACACTTTTACGATAAATTGATACTTGCCACAGGCACACGTGCCAATGCTCCCAAAGATGCGCCTATCCACCTGCCAGGTGTGTTTACCATGCGCACACGCCACGATGCCGATCAGCTAAAGAAATTTTTAAATCCTAACGGTCACGTACTTATTATTGGTGGTGGATTACTAGGCTTGGAACTTGCTGCCTCCCTGAGTGAAATTGATATTCGTGTATCGATACTTCAACTTACCAGTCGTTTGATGGAAAGACAAATCGATAACCTTGCCGGTGAGTTGCTGCTCGATTTTATCGAAGAAAAAAATATTACCGTTTATATGAACGATCAGGTGCAGTTGGTGGAAGCGTTAGAAAACGACAAGCTACGAACACGACTTAAAAGTGGTAAGGTGTTGCAAGCAGACGCCATCGTGTATGCTATCGGAACATTGCCCAATATAGAATTTGCCAGAGAAGCAGGTCTTGAATCGGCACGCGGAATTATTGTTAACGATTATATGCAAACAAGCGATTCCTCTGTTTTTGCCATGGGCGAAATAGCTGAACATAACGGAAGACTGTTTGGCATTACCGCAGCTGCCGAAAAGCAAGCAGATGTATTGGCCCGCTTTATTTATGGCGATCTGCAAAGTATGTATTCTGGTTCTGTGTTGATGAACATACTCAAACTCTCTGGCCTTGACCTTTGTTCTATTGGTCTTGCCGAAGTGCCCGCCAATAGCAAAGGCTATGACGAAATTTTATTTATCGATAAATCAGAACGATACTACAAGAAGTGCATTATTCAAGACGATCGTTTGGTGGGTGCTATCTTAATTGGCGACAAGAGTGAGTTTGCAGAGTTTAAATTTTTGATTGAAAATAAAATTGAATTATCTGAAAGGAGAATGAAATTACTTCGATCTGGCAAAACAGTGGAGCCAATGCTAGGCAAATTAGTTTGTTCTTGTAATCAAGTAGGAGAGGGTAATCTTACAAAACTGATTGAAAGCGGTTGCAATAAGTTAGACGAT
>JANYHI010000010.1 GCA_025359125.1 Cytophagales bacterium | reverse complement strand
TTACTCAATACTTCAATTAATTGATCTTCAAAAATTGGTTTAGTAATATGGCTATCAAAGCCAGCTTCTGCAATTTTTCTTATGTCATCTTGCATGGCATAACCAGTTTGTGCTATAATCGGAATGTTCTTATTTATTTCTCTTGTAGTACGAGAAATCATTTCCGGTGCACTCGCATAACTGAATTATTATTTTATCTAATGCCGTATTATCTTTCTCAAGCTCCGATTGGTTCAGCTTAAATAATGGCTGGCGCAAGATTGCTAGTAATTTTTCTGGAAGATCGGTGGCTGATCTTAAATGTAGCTTTTTATGTCTACTTAAATGTAGTTGCTGCCAATTAAAGAGCGTTAGGTAATATCTAGATATCGAAAACAAGTTGTTTTAACTAGCTGATTGCAAAAATCCTCGTTTCCCTGATTTCAGTAAAATCAGATTTTCCCTGATGTATTGCAGATAGAATCAGCAGACATTTGATTCATCATTAACAACTAAACAACAATATTATGAAAGCCAGGAGCACAACAACAGAAAAAATCGGTACGCACGATTTTGTGTGACCGTCTTATTCCTTTTGGTAGGAATATATAATTCAGTTGCCCAATGGGACGAGGTAGTAGTTGTTCAACTGGATTTTATTTCAAACTGTGGCCATACTTCGGTGGACATGTGGCGGCTCCTCACGATGTTACGATTGATATTAAAACCATTTATTAAAAATTCAACTAATCTTCTTTAGTCCTTTCAAAGATTTAGAATCAAGCGATCAAAAAAAATATTCTATATCATTAAATTCTTGAACACCTCCCCTATCGCTTCATAGCGAGCATTTACTGAATTGGTCAGTAACAATTCATGAGAGTATTTTTTCTTAGAAAATTATCATCCTAGTCGCTGTACTCGTATCATTTTGGTGAAAACGATGAGGTTCGAAATCAAAAAAAACAATTTTCCTGCTTTTGATTCAGACATTAATTTACTGAGTGTTTCTACTTATGGAAGATGTCTATGTAATCATAAAAACAATCGATTTGATTTATCATCGTTACAGTAGTAACATTGATATTAGAAATTGAATAAATATTTATTAACTACAATGGAAGATAACAAAACAACATTAAAAGACATGAACGCAGAAGGCGCTAAATGCCCGTTTCATGGTGGTGCAGTAAAACAAAGTGCTGGAAGCGGTACACGCAACCGCGATTGGTGGCCTAATCAATTAAAATTGAATATCCTTCGCCAACACTCTTCCCTATCCAATCCTATGGAAAAGGGATTCAATTACGCTGAAGCATTTAAATCTGTTGATTTAAATTCCTTAAAGAAAGAGATATTCACTTTGATGACTACCTCCCAGGATTGGTGGCCTGCCGATTATGGTCACTACGGCTCATTCTTTATTCGCATGGCGTGGCACTCGGCCGGCACTTATCGCACTGCCGATGGGCGTGGTGGAGCTGGCTCTGGCACGCAGCGTTTTGCACCACTTAACAGTTGGCCTGACAATGCTAATCTCGATAAAGCACGTTTACTTTTGTGGCCTATAAAGCAGAAATATGGTAATAAAATTTCGTGGGCAGATTTGATGATTCTCGCTGGCAATTGTGCACTCGAGTCGATGGGCTTTAAAACGTTTGGCTTTGGTGGCGGACGTGAAGATGTGTGGGAACCACAAGAAGATGTGTATTGGGGTGCTGAAACCACGTGGTTGGGAGATAAACGCTACTCTGACAAACGTGAATTAGAAAATCCTTTAGCTGCCGTTCAAATGGGGCTTATCTACGTGAACCCTGAAGGCCCTAACGGGAAACCTGATCCGTTGGCGGCAGCGCATGACATCCGCGAAACGTTTGGCCGTATGGCGATGAACGATGAAGAGACAGTGGCATTGATTGCCGGTGGCCACACTTTTGGTAAAACGCATGGTGCTGCAGACCCAAGCAAGTACGTGGGTAAAGAACCTGCGGCAGCGGGAATCGAAGAGCAAAGCCTTGGTTGGAAAAATTCATTTAACAGCGGTAATGGTGTTAATACAATTACCAGTGGCCTTGAGGGAGCCTGGACGACAACTCCTACCAAATGGAGCAACAACTATTTTGAGAACTTGTTCGGATTTGAATGGGAACTAACCAAAAGCCCTGCGGGTGCACATCAATGGAAACCAAAAGGCAACGCTGGTGCAGGCACCGTGCCCGATGCACACGATCCATCAAAAAAGCATGCTCCTTTTATGCTTACTACTGACATTGCTTTGCGAGTTGATCCTGCTTACGAAAAAGTATCAAGATACTTTTTTGAAAACCCTGATAAGTTTGCAGATGCCTTTGCAAGAGCGTGGTTTAAGTTAACACACCGCGATATGGGACCTATTGTCCGCTATCTCGGTTCAGAAGTACCTAAAGAAGAATTGATCTGGCAAGATCCTATACCAGCTATTACACATAAACTCATTGACGATACACAAATTGATGTATTAAAGAGCAAGATACTTGCATCGGGATTGACAATTTCTCAATTGGTATCTACCGCTTGGGCATCGGCATCTACGTTCCGTGGTTCTGATAAACGTGGTGGTGCCAACGGTGCTCGCATTCGTCTTGCCCCAATGAAGACTTGGGAAGTAAATAATCCGACCCAGCTTGCCGTTGTGTTAAATATTCTTGAAAGAGTTCAAAAAGAATTTAACACGGGCAGTAGTAAACAAGTATCGCTTGCCGACTTGATTGTGTTGGCTGGATGTGCAGGCATCGAAAAAGCTGCAAAGAATGCGGGTCACGACATAAAAGTTCCATTTACACCAGGGCGTGCCGATGCATCGCAAGAACAAACCGATGTAGAATCGTTCGATTTACTTGAGCCTGCTGCTGATGGTTTCCGTAATTATTTAAATGCGAAACACACCGCAACCGCAGAAGAGTTGTTGGTTGACAAAGCGCAACTGTTAACACTTACAGCACCTGAGTTGACAGTTCTGGTAGGTGGCTTGCGTGTGCTGAATGTTAACTTTGATAATGCAAAGCATGGCGTATTTACTAACCGTTCAGAGTCACTCACCAACGACTTCTTCGTGAATTTGCTTGATTTCGGCACCACTTGGAAAGCAACCTCAGATACTCAAAATATATTTGAAGGTCTCGATCGTAAGACAGGTAAAGTGAAGTGGACAGGTACGCGTGTTGATCTTATCTTTGGTTCTAACTCAGAGCTGAGAGCTATTGCTGAAGTTTATGGATCTAGTGACTCACCAGCAAAGTTTGTAAAGGACTTTGTTGCTGCATGGAATAAGGTGATGAATCTAGATCGTTTCGATCTAGTATAATTTACAACTTATAGTAGTAAGAAGGTGGTTCGCAAGAGCCACCTTTTTATTTAGGCTGATACGAAAAAAGAGGGCTTGGCATTTTTGATGTCCAGCCCTTCTTTTTCTAGTAAGGCTCAGTGGCTTAAAAACTCCCCTGCCTGTTATCCTAAACCAATTGTACCCCTAATACTTCGATGCCGATACGATCAACTGCTACAAATGCAGTGAAATTGAAAACATACGATGCTCTTAGGTATTTGACCTTCAAAATGGGTGACAGTTTTTTAACGAAAAAGGCTAGGTAATAATACCTAGCCTTTCTTATGGTAGTAAACTAAAAGTTAAACTTAATCCACCTCTAATTTTAAAGCCTTCATTTTCTTTTTCAATTTATCCAATTTGGGATTGTAAGTAGCTTCATCATAATTAGCCAGATCTCCATAAACAGAAAGCAATCCATAAAGCACGCTTTCTTCATTGGGCTTTAAAGTTTCGCACTTCTCCCAATAAGGAACTGACTCTTTAAGTTTTGATTCTATTTTCATGAAAAGCTCTTGTCTTTTCTTTACATCTGAATCTTTAGATGTACCGATTTCATTACGTTCTTCGCGAATAGCTCTAACTTCTTTATAGCTCATATCGGCCAAAGATGCATATGCTTCGTAATGATTAGGATCTACTTTCAGCGCTTCATTAAACCATTTTTTTGCTTCAATAGGATCTTTCATTTCGTTGCTAATAACTCCAAGATAAAATCTGGATTCAACATCTGTCGGGTTTGCTTTAGCATTCTTCTCCATTAAGGCTTTCGCTTCTGCCAACTTTCCCATTTTTATATAAATGTCCAATTCATATTTTGGAAACTCTGTATTGTTGGGGTACTTAGCAATCATCTCTTTGGCTACAACTAAAGCCTTTTCATTATCTTTCTTTTTGTCGCGATAGATGCTGTAGAGTTGAATATATGCATCAGCATTCTTGCCGCCCTTTGCATGATATTTTCCTATGTAGTCAATAGCTTTATCGTATTCTTCAGCAGAAGGCGCAAAGTAAACACCGGCATTCATCAGCATAGAAGTGTCATTTGGAATGAAGTATACAACTCGCTCCATGTATTGAAGTGCTTTCTTGTAATCTTTCTCTTCCTGATAGGCCTTTAAGCTCACATTTAGATAAGATTGAGCTAGAGATGACTCTAATTGTGTATTTAATAACGGAAGTCCTAAATCATTTGCGAAATAAGAAATCTCGCCTTTTCCAATTTCTTTACTTTTATTAAAGGCTTCAACGGCTACTTTATAAGGCTCTGCTTCTAGCGATTTAAATTTTACTTCTTTTGTGGTATCGATACCAGCATAGATTAGTCCCTTTAAGTACCAAGCCTTAGCAGCATTTTTGGATGGCTGACCTTTTTTGTCAACCATAAATTCTTGGTTGGCAACGGTAACATCTATAATTGATTTGGCTTCATCAAATTTACCTGCCTTCAATGCTTTTTCGGCTTTTGATATACTGGGCTTTATTTCTTTTTGCGCCATCAGGGCAATCGGAAAAATAAGTAAGAGCGCAATCGCTGTTTTTTTCATTTTTGATTATGGTTTACGGTTCAAATTTGGGTTAATTATTTGTTGGTTCAAGAGGTTGATCTTCAGTAGGGGGAGTAATCTCATCACTGCCCTCAATTTCTATCTGCTGTATTTTTTCAACGGAAGAGATTGCATCGTCTTCATTCAATTTAATCAACCGCACGCCTTGTGTCGCGCGCCCCATTACCCGCAGTTGATCTACCTTGATACGAATGCTAATTCCAGATTTGTTTATAATCATCAAGTCATCTTTATCAACAACTTCCTTGATTGCAACAAGCTTGCCAGTTTTGTCTGTAACATTAATAGTTTTCACACCCTTTCCTCCTCTTCTAGTAATTCGATAGTCAGTGATATCACTTCGTTTGCCATACCCTTTCTCTGAAACAACCAGAAGGTTGGCATCTTCACGCGAAATACAAACCATACCTACTACCTTATCATTAGCTGATTCTAACGTCACTCCTCTTACACCAGAAGCAGTTCTTCCCATGGGTCTAACATCTCCTTCATGGAAGTGTACGGCCTTACCTTCGCTCTTTGCAATGATGATGTGATTTTTTCCATTGGTCAATGCTGCATTCAAAAGTCGATCACCGTCATTAATTGTAATAGCAGTAATTCCGTTTGTGCGAGGTCTTGAGTACGCCTCTAACGAGGTTTTCTTGATAGTTCCTTTTTCGGTGCAAAGAATAACAAATGTGTTGTTGATATATTCTTGATCTTCAATGCTCTTCACGTTCAACACCTCTCTTACACTGTCACCGGGTTGTATGTTTAATAAATTTTGAATAGCTCTTCCTTTTGAAGTCTTAGTTCCTTCCGGAATTTCATATACCTTCTTCCAATAAACCTGACCAAGTGCCGTAAATATCAAAAGGTAATTATGTGCTTGCGCTACAAAGAGATGCTCAGTAAAATCATCATCTTTCGTACTTACTGCCTTCGAACCCACTCCTCCTCTACCTTGCGTTCTGTATTCAGATAGAGAAGTTCTTTTGACATATCCCTGATTTGAAATAGTAATCACCATTTCCTCATTAGGGATCATATCTTCAAAGGTGATATCCTCTTCGCTATGTACAATTTGCGTACGTCTCTTATCTCCGTATCGTTCTTTAATCTCGGCTAACTCAGTTTTAATAATGCCCATTCTTATAGGCTCGCTATTTAATATTTCATTCAAGCGCTCGATCAAAGCTTTCACTTCTGTATACTCATTTTGAATTTTATCACGCTCCAGTCCAGTTAAGCGTTGTAAACGCATTTCTAAAATTGCTTTTGACTGAATTTCGGAAAGACCAAAGCGCTCCATCAAGCCCATCTTCGCTACTTCCGGATCTTTTGAATTTCTGATTAATGTGATTACTTCGTCTAAGTGATCGAGTGCAATCAAGTATCCTTCTAAGATGTGTGCACGCTTTTCGGCTTCATCTAATTCAAACTTTGTTCTGCGCACTACTACTTCATGACGATGCTCCACAAAGTGGACAATAAGATCTTTTAAGTTTAATGTTTGAGGGCGACCTTTTACAAGCGCTACATTGTTTACATTAAAAGAAGATTGAAGCTGTGTGAATTTGAAAAGATTATTAAGTACAATATTTGGAATCGCATCTTTCTTCAAGTCGTATACCACTCTAAAGCCATCACGATCCGATTCATCTCGCATATCGCTGATGCCTTCTATTTTCTTATCGTTGATCATGGCCGCGGTGCGCTCAATCATTGTAGCCTTGTTAACCTGATAAGGTATTTCAGTGGCTACTATTTGATCTTTACCATTTGCATTCGTAACGATTTCGGCTTTTGCTCTCACAACAATGCGTCCTCTTCCCGTAAGGAATGCTTCTTGAATTCCTTGATAGCCATAGATAATACCACCAGTAGGGAAATCTGGAGCTAGCACAAACTTCATTAGCTCTGGTATAGTAATCTCGCGATTGTCTATATAGGCGAAAATGCCATCTATTACTTCCACCAAGTTATGAGGCGCCATATTTGTGGCCATCCCTACTGCAATACCAGACGATCCGTTTATTAGGAGATTCGGAATCTTAGCAGGAAGTACAGTTGGTTCGGTATTCTGATCGTCATAGGTTGGTTGAAAGTCAACCGTATCTTTGTTGATGTCTGCTAACAATTCTTCTGCTATTCTTCTCAGGCGTGCTTCTGTATAACGCATGGCTGCCGGAGGGTCGCCATCTACAGAACCAAAATTTCCTTGTCCATCCACCAGCATATAACGCATAGACCACTCTTGCGCCATCCGCACCATGGTATCATAAATGGAGGCATCTCCGTGTGGGTGATACTTACCCATTACATCTCCAACAATACGAGCAGATTTCTTATAAGGCTTATTAAAATTTACACCCAACTCGAGCATGCCGTACAACACCCTTCTATGAACTGGTTTTAAACCATCTCTTACATCAGGCAAAGCGCGTGAAATGATAACCGACATCGAATAATCGATGTAGGCGCCACGCATTTCATCTTCAATGTTAATGGGAATAATACTCTGTCTTTCGGGGAGATTGCTGCTTTCTTCGGCCACTTTTAAAGTCTTATTTTAATAAGCACGCAAGGTAATTAAAAAACCCCTTAAAATGAACGGAAAAGAAGTCGAAAATGGATTAAAAAATACAGTAGGAAATCAATTAATAAGGATTCAATTTATTCTTGTTTTTGCCTCTGTATTTGATCAGCGTTTTGTCATTTTCGCCATAGCCAGGATTCTGTTTTTTAAAGAAGGCGTGCCGCCTGCTTCTATATTCCTTGTTTCCATGTGCATGATTTATTTGAGCGTGACAATCTTTTAAAAAACATCTTGGCAATTCAGGAATTCTATAGGTTACACCAATACTTAAGTAGAACGCATTCATGCTATGATCTAATGTTTTTGATCCTACCGGAATGGTATAACTCTTAAACTCATAAGATGGTCTGGCAAATAATTTAAAGTATTCTGATAGGTCGCGCTCGACTGTTACACCCAAATTGAAATAGGTGCCAGCTGAAACAGATGAACTGAAATTTGAACCGGGAGAAAAACTTCCGATCTGTAAATCACCTGTGAATAGATAATCTCCTAGCCTGTAAAAAGAAGCTCCCAACAGTAAGTAATACTTCGTCATGATGCCCGAAGAACTGGGTGGTTGATAGCTTGAGATTTTATCTGATAAAGTAGTTGGCTTAAAGCTTCCCATGCTCATCAACTCGAATGAATATCCTGCACCAATTCTATATCTGTTAAAACTATAGAACAGAAATAAGTTTAACGGAATATTTAAAGCACTTGCTTTGAAGCCTAAGTCGGATGTTCCTAGATTAACAACATAGGCACTTGCCGAAGGGGCTGAATTATCGGCTGTAGTCTGATTAATCCAATTGCTGTATCGAGCAGCCGTAGAGGTAATGAATACCTCTGGTGCAGCAGCTGGCAGTTGGTAAATGCCAAAACCATCGAGCTTATGACTGAAGGATGTATTTCCATACCCTGTATTTGCTCCGAAAGTAAAATTCTTTAAAATCTTTCTGATGCCACCTCCTGCTTTACGTTCTACATAAAAATGATCTAACGGAATTTGAGAACCTTCCTTATTTTGCGCCTGAGTACTAACGATAGATAGCGCAAGAGCGCAAAGGATGAACAAGCAAATAGGTAGTAGCCGACTCAGATAGACAGTTTTTAGAAGCCTAAAGATAATAATTAACCCAAATTAGTTGCGATAATTAGAAAACGTAGTTTCTAAAGAGCTGAATGTGTGATACAGCGTTTGGCCTTTCTTTACCGTGTACGTGAAAGTTCTTTCATCTGGTTGATTAGAACTTCCTCTCAGTTTTAAAGTAAGAGTTGTTTGCCCCTCTGGTAATGGCACTCGAGAATAATAAATACTATGTGGCAGTGTTTGCCAATTACGAGTGTCTGCCTTTTCGGTTATCGTGTTAAGGACGTTTAATAGGGAGCCCCAATTTTTGTCCTCTTTCTTTAGCGCATATTCCGATGATTTTTTAATGGCAAAACGTATCAATGCTTTGGTCAACTCAAATCCCATTCTCTCTTCCAATACTTTAAAGCCAATTTTGTTTATGTCTTCCGCTATTTCAAGCGTGTATTCATTTCCATTGGCTTCCAAAGATCCTTCTTGGTAATACAAATAGCGTTCTATGTATTTAGGAAATGCCACGTGAAAAAATTCCATTCTTGATAAGTTACTTAGTTCGCTACTCGAATAATTAGATCGCGGAAAGCTGAATGACAATCCTAACTGTGGATTATTGAATATTATATTGTGGCTATTGCCGTGATCTATTACAAATTGGATGCTCCACTCTGCCTTGTAGGGAGATAATCCATTGTGCCAAAAGAAAATAAGTTCGCCTCCTGAGTTGGGTTTGTACTCATAATCTGGCAAGCTAAATTCTGACTTGTAATGTTGAAACTCCGATTCGAGCCCACTTAAAAATGCTGTGCGAAGAATATCCATTTTCAACTGTTTCGGTGTCTTTAGTTGAAACATTTTCTCATACTCATTCTGGTAGATGTTGTAGGCATTTTTGTACGCTATGAAGGCATTGTTATAATCCTTATCAGAGTCGTAAATAATGCCCATCAGGTTTTGTATAAACGCATCTTCCCGATAGTAATTGTCTGAATTATATCGATCGCTCAATTGCTGAAGTCGGATATTCAATCTCCTACATTCTACAAGTGCCTCTTCCGTTCTGTCCATTTTAAGGTAGTTCATCGCTTTGTAATAAAGCAACATTAGGTGCTCGTGATCTTCTCCTCGGTAAACGGTAATGGTAGGATTGATGAGATAAGAAGCACCCTCGCTAAAATAGTCAACTTTAAAATCCTCCCAGAATAAGTAAGCATTCTCCAGAAATTCATTGCTCTCTTGGTATCTCCCTAACATTGAAAGTACTACCCCTCTGTTGACAAAGTATAAGAATCGATCTTTGCCAGTGGCGTGATTTTTATTTTTAAGAGTCTGTAGTGCTTTATTTAAATCTCCTGATTCGAATTCTTTATTGAATTCATAATTGGCCTGATAATAGGTTGCGCAAGAGGTGAATAACTGAGCCAGTACTACAGCAAAAATAAGCGATCTGTTTTTTAAACGATCAATAGTCAATAGTAAATAGCCTGATCGCCATCGACTCTTGACTCTTGACTCTTTATAAAAGCGCATGTTAATTTCTTATATCCTTCTTAATTTCCTGCTGGCCATACCAAACTCTTTTGTTAGTCTCCAAGTCTGTTAGAAAAAGTGTGGTAATGTAGTTAACCACTCTTCGCTTATTATAAACATCTGTTTCCGAAGTCATCTCTCCGAATAGCATCAGGTTAGCGCCTGTTTCTTCGCCCCATTTCGAAACCGTTTCAGGGCTGGCAAAATCCTGCTGTTGAGCCCGTTCCTCCCGTATCTTTTCTCTAAAAGAATCTGACTCAACTAGGTCTGCTACTCCTGAATTGTAGATGGCCAACTCAATCTTCTTCACGTAGTTACTGGCATCAATGTGCTCGCTTGTTTTGTTTCTAATGATACCGACAATAATAGCTGGCTTCTTCCCTAAAGCCTTAGTGTACTCTTTGTACTTATCGCTTGATAGCAGTTCGCTAATCATCTTATCAGCCGTTTGCCGGGAGTCCGAGTCGTTCCATCTTCCACTTAAATCGATCTGTTGGCCAGGATCAATTCTTGAAACAGATCGAGAACAGGAAGAAATTAAAATTACTATTGAAAGAAGTCTGAATAAAAAAGTCATACTATCGAATTTCAAATTTATTAATGGCCAAAATCAAGCCAATTATTGAGTAGCTTTTAAACGCTGAATAGTCTCATGAGGATTGCCTGATGAAAAAACAAAATTGCCGGCAACTAATACATCTGCACCTGCTTGCAGCAAAGCACTTGCATTCTGTTGGTTAACTCCTCCATCTATTTCAATTAATGCATTAGATTTTTTATCAATGATTAATTGCTTGATTTCCTTTACTTTAGAATAGGTGTTTTCGATAAATTTCTGACCTCCAAATCCTGGGTTTACCGACATCACGCACACCAAGTCAATATCGGCAATTATTTCAGATAGGGCGCTAGCTGGGGTATGTGGATTGATGGCAACGCCAGCTTTAATGCCAAAAGATTTTATCTGCTGAATATTGCGATGAAGATGTGGGCACGCCTCCAGATGAACTGATATTAGCTCGGCTCCTGCTTTGAAAAAAGCTTCAACATATTTCTCTGGCTGCACAATCATCAAATGAACGTCCAAAGGTTTAGTAGAATGTTTGTTAATAGCCTCTACAACAGGAAGCCCAAATGAGATATTGGAGACAAACACACCGTCCATAATATCAACGTGAATCCAATCTGCCTCGCTTGCGTTAAGCATTTTTACTTCGCGTTCGAGGTTGGCGAAATTGGCTGCAAGGATGGACGGGGCTACGAGCGGTTTCTTCATTCTTTTAAGTCTTAATTAACTAGTCAAAGATAGAGTTTAGAACTCATTTTGGTTGTCCACTGTAGTCAAATTATAGTAGCTTAGCCCCTATTTATTTTACCGCATGAAACTGTACGAAAAATATCCGGTCTCGCTTACCAATTCGCTATCGGGAAAGAAAGAAGTTTTTATTCCTGTAAATCCAGGTAATGTTGGAATGTACGTTTGCGGGCCTACTGTTTATAGTGATGTCCACCTGGGTAATGTGCGTACTTTTTTAACCTTCGATATCATATCAAGGTATTTGCGCCATTTAGAATATAAAGTTAGATATGTTAGAAACATAACGGACGTTGGTCACTTAGAAAACGATGCGGACGAAGGCGAAGATAAAATAGGTAAAAAAGCACGGCTACAACAGCTGGAGCCAATGGAGGTAGTAAAGCATTACACTGAAGGATTTCATGAAGTTCTCCGGCAGTTCAACATGCTTGCACCGAGTATTGAACCTACGGCTACCGCACATATTGTTGAACAAATTGAGATCACTAAAAAGCTTATTGCGAACGGACTGGCATATGAGGCAAATGGCTCCGTCTATTTCGATGTTACCAAGTACAACCTAGATCATAACTACGGAATTCTATCAGGTAGAAAGATTGAAGAATTAATGGAAAGTGGACGGAAGTTGGATAGCCAAAATGAAAAGCGAAATAAAATTGATTTTGCCCTATGGAAAAGAGCTTCTCCTTACCACATCATGCGGTGGCCTTCGCCTTGGGGAGATGGCTTTCCGGGATGGCATATTGAATGTACAGTGATGAGCACAAAATACTTGGGCGAAACTTTTGATATTCACGGAGGCGGAATGGATTTAAAATTTCCGCATCACGAATGTGAGATTGCGCAGGCAGTAGGTGCCAATGGAAAAGATCCTGTAAAGTATTGGCTGCACTCTAATATGCTTACCGTAAATGGTCAGAAGATGAGCAAGTCTTTAGGTAATTCATTTTTGCCAAGAGAGTTATTTACGGGCACTCATAAACTTTTAGATAAGGGTTATAGCCCCATGACGGTGCGGTTTTTTATGCTGCAGTCTCACTACTCAAGTACATTAGATTTTTCAAACGAAGCAATGGTTTCTGCCGAAAAAGGATTTAAGAAGTTAGTTCAATCATTAACAGCTATTAAGAAAATCTCTATTGAAGAATTCACTTCAGGCTCAGATGAAGAAATAACTAAAGAGTTTGATCGGCTGATTAAAGAATGTTACGAGTCGATGAGCGATGATTTTAATTCAGCTAAATTGATTGCCACCTTGTTCGAAATGTCTGCTCGCATCAACGACATAAAATCCGGTAATCTTTTGTTGTCAAAAATTAGTGCCGTAGCTTTTAACGCGTTTAAATCTGCTTATGTTGGTATGATGGTAGATGTGCTTGGGTTGAAAGAAGAATTGGAAGCGGCAGGAAGTCATTTAGAGGGAGCTGTTAATATACTGATAGAATTAAGAAAGAAGGCGCGCACCGATCGCAACTATGCTTTATCAGACAAAATCAGAGACGATTTGCAAGCAATAGGTGTTCAACTAAAAGATGGCAAGAATGGTGAGATCAGTTATACGATTGAATGACAGCTCCCTGTTCTAAATCCTGAATGCGTTGTAAATATTCGCGTTCTTTTCGCTGCATTTCTTCTTGTGTGGCGATGAGTTCCTCCATATTTTGACGCATCTCTTCTTCCTGAGATTTCATTTCCTCTGTCTGCTGTTGCAGTTCTTCTAAAAGTGTCTTGGTTCTTTCGCTTACCCGAACGGTGGAGACAGCAGAGGCTATGCTCTCTCCTACTTTATAGATAAATTCCAATTCATAAGGTTGAAATTTTCTAAACGAAGCTAATTCGATAACACCATATACTTCTTCATTGACCATGAGCGGAGAAACTAATAAGCTTCTTGGTGGAGAATCTCCCAATCCTGAAGTAATAAGAACATATTCATGCGGAATATCCGTCATAAAGATGGGAGTCTTTTCCAACACGGCTTGGCCCAGAATACCTTCGCCAATTTCAATGCTGCGTTGCAGGTATTTTTTTCGATTGTAGGCATACATAGCAACTAATGAGAGTCTTTGATCGCTGCCTTGCCCTTCTAACAAAAACAGTCCGCCCTGATTTGCACCCATATATTTTACTAACCCGGAAATAAGGGCATCATACATCTTTTGGCTATCATGATGATTGCTTCTAAGTATTTCAGAAAATTTAGCAATCCCTCCAGATGCCCATTGGCGTCTTTCAGCTTCTAATTTTCCCGCTTCAATTTCTGCGATATAGTCATTTAATTTTTTCTCGTTGGCGGCAATCATATCCGCCTTTGCACTCATCTCACTAATTAGCTGGGCATTACGATTACCTGTTTGAAAAGTGGATATTTCTAAAAATAGAAGAGCTCCTGTCATTCCAAAAACGGATATAAAAATACCTACATAAAACGGCCAGCCATCCTTAAATAATCCAACAATCTCTGGGCTAATTTCGTGTGTAAATAAATCGTTTAATGCCGGAAGGAAAAGAGTAATAAGAATAGAGATAGAACAATAAAATATAAGCGCACCTTTTTCTTCGAAATCAAATAAAATCCAGGGAGGAAGCAGGCAAAATAACTGCATGGCCAGCAGCCCTGCAATTAATGGCTCATGATCTGGAGTAACAAAAGAAGTGTAGATGGTAAGCAATAATAGAAACCCGATCGAAGCTAAAAATCGCGAGGCACTGTGCATCCTAACTGCATTAAAAAAAATGCCCGCAAGTGCATTCAGAAAGAAAAGAATTGGCAGGTAGGCCAGATCTGGTATAAGTGAATAAGTGAACCAAAAGAAGGGTATACTTAATAAGACAAAGAGAAGACAGATAAAATTGGTCGCTCCGATCTTTTCATTCAAATAATCGGAGTTCTCGGAGTCAACTCCGATTGAGAAAATAGTTTTAACCATAGGCAAAGCAAGTTTCGCGAAAAAATTAGTTAGGTCAAACTAAAATGGCTTGATGATTTACAAAATGTAACTTTGCGGGAGAATGCTAAGAAAGATTTTTATCCTGCCCATTCGATTCTATCAGGGAGCCATCTCCCCCTATTTGGGCGCACATTGTCGCCATACTCCATCGTGTTCTCAATATACCATTGAAGCAATACAAGAATGGGGAGTAGGAAAAGGAATTTTATTGGGTGCAAAACGCATAGGCCGCTGCCACCCGTGGGGCACCAGCGGATACGATCCGGTGCCGAAGAAAAAGTAGATTTAGTAGCTTTTGATTTTGTGAGGTGCTCTGTTACTCCGCGCGGGTGCGATTAAGACTTATTTACCCCTCTCCTCCAATTCTAGCCATCGCAACGTACTTGCTTCAATGGTAGCAGTGAGCGTTTCAATTTCTTTCGACCACTCTTTAATTTGTTTGTGATCGGTAACACCTGCATTTAAAAGATTAATCACTTCGGCTTTTTTTGCTTCGAGGCGCTCAATTTCCATTGGCAATTTTTCTAGCTCGGTCTTCTCTGCCAAATTAAGTTTCTTTGGCTCTTTAGGAGTTTCAACCACTTGCTTCTTAGGTGTGGCCGGAATACTCTTTTCCGCTTCCTCCTTCTCTTCTATCCAAGTTCTATAATCGGAATAGTTACCGTTAAACGGTTTGATCTTTCCCTCGCCTTCAAAGATAAAAAGTTGATCGACTAAATGATCCATGAAGTATCTATCATGCGAAACGAGAAGTAAGCACCCGGTAAATTTCTCAAGGAAATCTTCTAATACATTTAGCGTATCAATATCAAAATCATTGGTTGGTTCATCTAGAATTAAAAAATTAGGATTGGTAACGAGAATTTTCAATAACTGTAATCGCTTTTTCTCTCCACCGCTTAACTTTTCAACAATGTTATATTGCTTTTCGGGGCTGAAGAGAAATGTTTCTAAGAATCTGGAAGCCGAGATCTGAGATCCATCTGCCATAGTTATGAACTCAGCAATTTCTTTGACTTCTTCAATTACACGATTGGTAGGGTTGAGGGTTTCTACCTCTTGTGTAAAGTATCCTATTTTGGTGGTTACACCCGGAATAATTTCGCCCGTAGTTGGCTGTGTTTTACCTGTCAATAAATCTAGAAAAGTTGACTTTCCAATCCCATTTTTTCCTACAATGCCGATGCGATCTTTCTTTTTAAAAACGTAGTTGAAATCTTCTACCATCTTCTTATCTCCGTAGCTTTTAGAGAGGTGATGAAGCTCCATAATCTTGCCCCCTTGTCTCGCTTCCTGAATGTCTAACTCAAGTCTGTCTTTCTTAATATTTTGAGAAGCCTTTTCCTGGATTTCATAAAACGCTTCTACTCTGTATTTCGCTTTTGTTCCCCTCGCTCTTGGCTGCTTCCGCATCCACTCTAGTTCCTTTTTCATCAAGTTTCTAGCTTTGGAAACTTCGGTTTTAAGCATCTCCTCTCGCTCGGCTTTCTTCTCTAAAAAATAAGCGTAGTTGCCTTGATATCGATAAATCTTACCTCGGTCAAGCTCCAAAACAACCTTTGAGACATTATCCAAAAAGTATCTATCGTGGGTAACCATGAGGAGTGTTACGTTCTGCCCTGCCAGATATGATTCTAACCATTCAATGGCTTCCAAATCCAAATGGTTGGTTGGCTCATCCATAATAATAAGATCGGGTTCAGTCAATAGCATTTGCGCCAGAAAAATGCGCTTGCGTTGCCCTCCAGAAAGTTGTTCAAACTTCTGATCTAAATCTACGATTCCTAACTTTCCTGTTATTTCCTGCACTTTGGCATCGTAATCCCACGCGTTGAATTCCTCCATCAACTCGAGTGCATGCTGCATTTTTTCGGGACTTGTGTGCGCATCATGAATACACTCTTCATACTCACGCACTACTTTAGCAATCTTATTCTTATCATCGAACAAAATCTCTTTTACTGTGAGTGCCGGAGCTACATTAGGTTGCTGAGTGAGGTAGCCCAGTTTAATTCCTTCGCGCGTACTGACTATACCGCTATCAGGTGTTACTTGCCCCGTTAAAATTTTAATTAGCGTGGTTTTGCCGGTTCCATTTTCGCCTACTATGGCAACCTTTTCACCTTGGCCTATTCCAAGGGTAATGTCTTTAAAAAGCCAGCGGTCGTTATACGATTTAGATAGAGTTTCTGCAGAAAGGTAGTTCACTTAAAAAAAATTAAGTGCGCAAGTTAATACAACCTGCTCGCCCCACAGTGACAAATTAAAAATACCTCTTACGTTTTTATTCTACTTATCAGGCTACTGTATATTGCTTTTTGTAGAAGCAAAAAAAGCATAAGCCAAGTTGAAAAAACGTAAAAGAAGTGATGGTAAAAAATAGCAGCATAGCACACATCATTTAATATGAATATAAACTTAAGGTAACAAGATTAGATATCCTACTACTCAATAAGTTATAATTTATTATTATTTTAAATTATTAAATAAAAATGAATTTGTTAAAAGAGATTTTAAAAGAACATTCTAAAGCGCAGACTTTTAAAATTACAACGTGGGTGGGCAATGATCCGCTTCGTTTTAATGAATTAATCAACCTCTTTCTGGAGGGTTCTTACCGAGTGACGCAGCGAGCAGGGTGGCCAATTAGTAATTTGGTTATCCGTCATCCTGAATTTATCAAACCTCACTTACGTAAAGTTTTGGGTATCCTGTCTAAACCCGGTATTCATGACGCAGTAAAGCGCAATATCACTAGGCTTCTTCAATTTATTACAATACCTAAAAAATTTCAGGGTGCAGTAGTTGATATCTGTCTTGAATACCTAGCCAACCCAAAAGAAGCGATAGCAGTTAGAGTATTTTCAATGACTGTTCTAACTAATCTGGCCATGGAAAATCCAGCACTTAAAAATGAAATAGTTCCGCTTATTGAAGATCAGCTTCCATTTGCTATTGCCGGATTTAGAAGTAGGGCCAAACGCACGTTGAAACAATTAAAAAGCTAATTTGCGAGCTTTAATTCATTCATGCTTGAGAATTCGCCTTCTATAGTGTGTAAAAGTTGTGGCAATACTTTTACCGGTAATTATTGCAATGAATGTGGTGAGAAAGTTCTTAAACCTGCGGATCGATCTTTTAAAACATTTCTAAGCGGCATCTTAATCGCTATCACTTTTGCAGATACCAAGATGGTGAAAACACTTTGGTATGTGATTAAAGATCCAGGCTTCATTTCAAAGGAGTTTGCACTTGGGCGCAAGGTGAAGTACTTAAAACCCATTTCGCTTTTTTTTGTACTCAACCTGATTTATTTCTTTTTTCCACTTATCCAATTATTTAGCGCCACGCTAAACACACAGTTATTATCGCTACTTGGCGGCTTCTACCAGTCTATTATTGCCCATAAGATTGTAAGCATGGGCATGAATTTACCATCGTTTAGCTTAGTTTACAATCTTAAGTCTACCGGTTTTGCCAAATTGATGGTAATGGTGTTTGTGGTTGTTGCCTCACTTCCGTTAAACTTGTTGTATTTCAAGAAGAATCGTTTTTTTACAGATCATGTTGGCTATCTGGTTGAACTTGCCTGTTTTAATCTGGCTATAAATGCAATACTGCTTACCGTTGTTACCGCATTTTTTGGACTTGGCAGATTTCTGAACGAAGAAATTCTAACTGTCCTTTTTATCAGCACAAATTTGTATTTTCTGCTGCGGTCAGGAGTAACATTTTATCAGGAAAAAGGTTGGAGGCTGATTGTAAAATCTATCGTAATGGTTCTCTTTCTAAAATTGGCTCTTGAGGTTTACCGAGCCATTTTATTCTTTGTGACTATTTGGTCTTTATAAAATCTGAAACCAAACCCTACTTGGAAAGACTTTCGATCAATTCGTTAGCCTGTATCTGATCTTGAGGAGAAACTAATCGTTTATAATTTTCTAGCGATTCAATGGCCAGCTTTACTTCTTTATTTATTGCTAATATAATACCTAAATTAAAATGACTATTTGAAAAGTCTGGTTCAATAGCTATAGAAAGTTGGTAATGAATTTTGGCCAGCTGAATATTTCCAACTTCGGCATATAGGTTGGCCAGATTATAATGAGCCTCATAATGGCGAGGATCTTCTTTCAGGCTCTTCGTAAAATAATCAATTGCGGGTATGAAGTTTTTATCTTCGGACTCAATAATTCCGAGATTACAATATGCATCTGCCAATGAGTCCATCTGATCAATGGCTTTTAAATAAAGTTCTTTAGATTTCTTGTCGCCTCTCTCATCTAACATAAATGCTTCCTCAAAAACGCTTAGTCGATTGAGGTTAATCACTTTCGCCTCAGA
This sequence comes from Cytophagales bacterium, assembly GCA_025359125.1. Classification (GTDB taxonomy): domain Bacteria; phylum Bacteroidota; class Bacteroidia; order Cytophagales; family Cyclobacteriaceae; genus ELB16-189. Next base: position 13,060 of record JANYHI010000010.1, on the reverse strand, counting down.
AAAAAGATCTAACTGGCCGGGCTTTTTTAAGTTAAGTGGCTTTTTCTTACTAGCTGGTTTAAAACCAAACTTCTCAGGACTAGGCGTAGGGAATGCAATTACTTTTGCCATTGGTGCAAAGGTAAAAAAGTTAATCCAATCAATTTTTGATAATCAAAAACTCTACTCTTCTATTTAGTTTTCTTGCCTCTTCTGTATCGCCAGCGGTGATGGGCTTACTGCCGCCAAAGCCTTTGCCTTTTATTCTTCTGGCAGCAATTCCGTTGCTTACCAGGTAAGACTTGATTCGTTCAACCCGATCTTTAGAAAGAGTTGCATTTTTTTTTGCATCTCCCCTGTTATCGGTATGGCCTTCCAATTCAATTTCTACTTTAGGATTTGATTTTAAAAAATCTACTACTGCATCCAGTTCAGGATAAGATTCTTCTAACAAAGACGTGGTGCCCATGTTAAACAGTACATTTTTTAGATTTACTAACGTTCCTACTTCAATCGGCTGCAGTTGAAAATTCATCTCTAGTACAGTCAGCTTTAGTGTTTGAATATCCAATCGCTCTAAAAGATTTACATAGCCCTTCTTTTCCAGTTCTATCGAATACACTTTCGTGGATGGAATCCTGATATTAAATTTTCCATCAGCTCCAGCGACCGCAGAAAGTATCGTATTGGATTTAAAGAATAATTTAGCACTAATGCCAGCTTTTGTTTTAGAATCGGTGACCTTACCTGTAACTAAAACAGTTGACGTATTATTTTCATCGTATTTATTCTCCTTAATTTTTAGCAGCGTATCAATCTTAGGAATAAATCTGCTATCGGTCTGAGTTTTAATATCGCCATAGCCATTGCTATCGCGAGTGGAAGTGAATAAGGTGTAGGTATTGGTAGTTCGATAAAATAATTCTCGCGCCTCGGAGTTGATGGATTCACCTAAATTTTCTGGTATCGACCAGTTTGTCCAACTGTCATCTTTTCTTACCGACACAAAAATATCAAAACCACCTAGTCCCTTATGTCCGTTCGATGAAAAATAAAGCGTGCGCAAATCTTTACCTAACACGGGGCTCTTCTCCTGAAAAGTTGTGTTGATCACTTTACCTAAATTGATTGGCTCGCTCCACCTTCCATTATTCTTTTGTGCTACATAAATATCTTCAGCACCTAGTGTACTAAATGATTCTGCAGAGAATACAAAAGTAGATTCATCTAAACTTACCGAACCCGAAAAGGGTGAAGATGATTTGTTTAAAAAATAGGGAATTGAAATTTTCTCCGGATACGACCACCCCAAATCAGTCTTTGATGAAACAGAGATGCCTTGTGTGGTTACTTCTCCACCCTTACTATAATGCCCGAGTAAGTACAATCGCATACCATCTTCGCTAAAGCCAGCTACACCATTATAGTTTTCATTATTTAAAATAGCGCCAGCATTTTGTGGAGTTTGCCATTTGCCATCCAGATTTATTGAAACCCAAATGTCTCCCAAGTCTTTCTTCCCTCCAACATTATCAGGATGATTGGCGATGGTAAAGTATAAAGCTTTTCCATCTGGGGTAATGACTGGATCCTGCTCTTCGTAAGCAGAGTTTACTAAAGCAAATGGATTTAGTATTTGGCCGTAGCAAAACGAGGAATTAATAATTAATAAAAATTCAAAAATCCGTTTCATCCATCTGCCCATTTAAAATTCATCATTCAAAATTATTTACTTACTTACCCATTCATTTTTTTTCACGGAGAATCGCCAAAGCAAGTTGGCATCTTCTCCGGCATAATCAATACCAATTCGTTTACTCTCTATAATATTCTTGGAAGATATTTTTTTGCTTACTTCTTCAATCCAAAGTTCTTGATCAAAAAGTTGCTTTCCATTATGAGATCTATCAATGCCCAACGCTTTCGTTAGTTTACCGGGGCCACTGGTAATTCTTTTTGGCGATTTTACATGCATACGTTCCATCATCATTTCGATACCATTCTTTGGCTCTAACGCTCTAACCAATATGGCATCGGCCTTTCCTTCTCGGTTTGTTACTACGTTAAAAAGATGATGTATTCCGTAGCATAAATAAACATAAGAAATACCGCCCAATTCAAACATCACTTTATTTCTTTCAGTCATTCCGCGGTAAGCATGGCAACCACGCTCTACAAACGAATAAGCTTCTGTTTCCACAATGATACCGCTGGTAAGATTACCGTTAAACTGAGTACAAAGTACCTTACCAAGTAAATCGCGCGCAATGGTAACAACATTTTGCCGTTGGTAAAAGGAAATAGGAAGCTTCATTGCACTTACAAAGATTGTTATAATTTTGCGACTCAATAATAAACAAACATATATGAAAAACATCTTATCTATTGTACTGATTGCATGCAGCTTAGTGATGCAGGCTCAGGTACAAACTCCACAAGCTAGCACGGCATCTACCGTCACTAATGTGGTTGGTCTTACCGAAGTAAAAATTGAATACTCTCGCCCTAAAGCAAAAGGTCGCAAGATATTCGGAGCGTCAGCGGAGTTCCTAACTCAGTATGGAAAGCTTTGGCGTACAGCAGCTAACACTGGATCAAAAGTTACTTTCAGCGATGATGTTAAATTTGGTGGCGTAGATGTTCCTAAAGGAACCTATTTGCTTCTTACCATTCCTGGTGCAACTGATTGGACAGTTATTTTGTATAAAGATGTAGCAATGGGCGGAAATACAGATGGCTATGACCAAACTAAAGATCAGGCAAGAGTTACTGTTAAGTCAGAAAAATTGACTGAGAAAGTAGAAACGTTTACGATAGAGATTGCTGACTTTGCTGAGAATAGTAAGTCTGCAAATCTTCAAATTATGTGGGAGAATACCTCTGTAAAAGTACCTATCGCGGTTGATTTCGATGCAAGAGTAATGAAGTCTATTGAAGCCAACACAAAGGTTAACCCGGGCAATCTGTATCAGGCAGCTACCTACTATTTCGAAAATGGAAAGGATTTGAAACAAGCATTAGAGTGGGCAAACACAGCTGCGGCTGCTAACAGCGAAGCTTATTGGGTACTTTTATTAAAAGCTAAGATTCAGAAATCATTGGGCGATAAAAAGGGCGCAATGGAAACTTCTGTAGCTTCTAAGGCTGCAGCTGAAAAAGCTAAGAATTTTGACTATGTAAAAATGAATGATGAGCTACAAAAAGGATTAAAATAATCGAGTTTATAAAAAAGAGAAAGGCAGAGAATTCAATTCTCTGCCTTTCTTATTTTGGGAGCATCTAAAAATTTAAAGCTGAAAGAAAGCACCACAACAATTACACAGCCGATGATGTTGTAAAACAGGAAGGCAATCTCTTCATAAAAAAGAAAATAACAGGCAAGTACAGCGCACTCTGCAATGACTGCGGCAGCGAATACTGCATTACTCTTTATGCTCTTCAAATAAAAGGCCACCAGAAAAATCCCCAGTATAGTTCCGTAAAATAGGGAGCCAACAATATTTACGAACTGAATCAGGTTCTCTGCAAAATTAGCCAGCGAAGCAAATGCTATAGCAATAATGGCCCACAGCACCGTAAAATATTTTGATGCTTTTAAGTAATGCTCTGGCGAAGCGTTTTCTTGAACAGATCTTTTATAAATATCAATTGTAGTAGTAGAAGCTAATGCATTTAATTCGGAAGCCATGGAGGACATGGCCGCAGAAAACATCACTGCCAACAGCAACCCAACTATCCCGTGAGGTAAATAGCTCAGCACAAAATTTAAAAATATATAATCGCGATCTTGTGTTTTTGCGCCCGGAATACCCGCTGCGATTTGAGCCTTTGCTTCTTTCCTTAGTTGATCTTCTTCCTTCTTACTCTGAGCATATTTTTGTTTGGATTGAGTTCTTAACGCCTCATCATCATCTTGTATACCTTTTACTAATCCATCTATAGCAACTCTTTTGTTTGCATAAATCAAATCGTATTTTTTTTCTATCAATCGGATCGAATCTGCTCGATCGGTTTGCAGTGCCTGATTGCGAAGCGTTGAGTTATGAAATACAGGAGGTTGAACAAATAAATAAAAAACAAACACCAACACCCCAATAAATAGGATAATAAACTGCATCGGAATTTTTAAGAGCCCGTTCATAATCAAACCCATCCTACTTTCTTTAATAGATTTTCCACCCAAGTATCTGCCCACTTGCGATTGATCTGTTCCAAAATAAGATAGAAATAAAAAAGTAGACGCAATCAGACCACTCCATATATTAAACCGATCGCTCCAACTAAAATTTGTTGTGATGATATTCAGTTTACCTAATTCTCCTGCTAATTGAATAGTATCTGAGAATGAAATGCGATCGGGTAATAAGCGATAGGCTATTATGCCAGCCAATATCATTCCTCCCATAATAATTGTCATCTGCTGCCTCTGCGTCAAACTAACCGCTTTCGTTCCTCCCGAAACGGTGTAGATGATCACCAATATGCCAATCAAAATAGTAGTGAAGAAGATATTCCAACCTAATATGGTTGAGAGAATTAACGCTGGTGCAAACAATGTAATAGAAGCAGAAAGCCCGCGCAGAATTAGAAACAAAATAGCAGCTAGTGTTCTGGTCTTTAAATCAAAACGAGTTTCGAGGTATTCATAAGCAGTATAAACTTTCAGTCGATAATAAATAGGCACCATTGTTACCGAGATGATGACCATCGCCAGCGGTAATCCAAAATAAAATTGAATAAAACGCATTCCATCTTCTATTGCCTGCCCAGGCGTGGAAAGAAAAGTGATGGCACTTGCTTGTGTGGCCATGATAGAAATACCAATCATCCACCACTTCATGGTATTATCGCCTTTTAGGTAGCCCTCAATATTTTTTGCGCCTTTTGTTTTCCACGCGCCATAGAAAACGATAAAAAATATGGCAACGAACAAAACTGTCCAGTCAAGAATATTCATGCAAATGACTTGGTTAGTATAAAAAATAAAATAACCTGAAAAACCATGAAGCCCAGTACTAACCAATACCAACTACTCCACGATTTAAAAACGGGCGGCTTTTCGTCCATGTTTTATTTAGCTTTTATTTTCAGTTTACTGGTTTCAATTTTCTTTGGCTTTCCTAGCGAAACCATATTGGCGAAAAGTTTATATGCACCGGTTACTCCTTCGGGCAGCTCTCTGAAGAATGATAGTCCAGTGTAGACGTAATGACCTTCTCCATATTTGCCAATTAGCAAACTTCCATTCTTAGCGGGCTCGCCTGTATCGTTCATAGAAAGAATAGCTTCATATTTTTCATCCCAAGCAGAAGGAAAATATAAACCTCTCTCTTGCACCCAGCCTTCAAAATCTTTTGGCGTTATTTTATTGGGGAAATTTAATGCCGGATGATCGGGTTTTAAAATTCGAACTTCACTATTTTCTTCTGTAACCCGATCGCGCGAAAGCGTAATGGAATAAGGAGAGAATTTATCTTTATCAATTTCATAATCAAAATTGGTGTTGTACTGCGTAATCATTGTGCCTCCTTCTTTTACGTATTGCAAAAGATCTGGCATAAAATAACGAATGCGCTCGTTGGTGTTAAGAGCTCGTACACCTAAGATAACGGCATCTACTTTTTTAAGATTAGCAGCCGTAATTTCTTCGTTTTTCATCTCCCAAACTTCATAACCCATATTGCGTAAGCCCGCGGGCACATCATCGCCTGCTCCACGAATGTATCCAATCACACCTCCTTCTTTTTTCAAGTCAATGCGAGCTGCTGCTGCTTCCGCCTTTGGCATAAGGGTTTGTGTAGGAATATGATCGTATTGAATAAGCTGTAAACTGTTTTTATATAGCTTGCCTGAAATTTCGGCAACAGCCTTGATAGAAGATTTGACTTCTTCCTTGCCGGGAGTAACTTGAAAAGACACTCGCAATTCTTCATTACGTTTTTTCAATTCGAATGAAATGAATTGCGGAATTGATTTCCAACCCATTGGCAATTCTAATTTGATACTACCTACTAAAGCATCTGTCGAAGATTTAATTAGTACAGATACATCTTGCGACTGTTGATCTTTAAATAAATAGACAGGCTTATTTAAATTGATGAAAATAGGTGGAACAATTTCGAAAGGTCTTAGCAATTCTCCTTTAACAGGATCAGTCCACTTATACACAAGCGGAGCTTTAATAGAAATTGTTTCTCCATCTATCAGAAATATAAAATCAAAAATTACAGAAGGGTCGTTCTGCGGTTTGCCTATTAAGGCGTTGTCCTTCACTGTAAACAAGCCAAGTGAGTGCGGATATTGAAGCCAATACGGAGCCGAATAATTCAATGATGCGTTGAGTATTTGTTTTGACTTAAATGCCAATGGAATATTATTTTTCAGAATAGCAGAAGTTGCGGTATCATAAGAAAGTTGCGATGACTTAATCTCTTTTAAAATAATATTCGCTGCCGAGCGATTAATAATTTCAAAATTTGCCATTACAGACTTGCCTGGTGTAACCCAATATTGATCTGCTAAAACCTCAACATACAAACCCGCACAATCTTTAATAAGATGATTAGCTTCTTCTAGTTTCCGCTCTCTCCAAATAGAATTTGACAAAGCAGCAATCTCCTTTCTTATCTGCAATAGCGCAGGTATACTTGCAAAAGGTTCTTCATCTTTAAATTCCTTAATAGCTTTATCTACGAGTGGCGAGATCTTCTCAGCGCCTTTTATCCTACTCCAGGTTGTATTCACATTATCAAATAAATCTTTTGTCGCCTTTTCACCTTTTACAAATTCAAAATACTCAGGAGCCTCGCCTCTTCTTCCGGGCGAACCAAAACCCTGACTCTTGTGCTGTGTTCTACTTTCAGCCGCCATCTCTGAATATGATTTACCTAGTAGCGTATTGTAGCTACCTAAATTCATGGTAATTACGCCTGGAGTATTTTCGTTGATGGTTTGATTCCACCATCGGCCGGTATTCGTATAAATTCCTTTTGCTTGCCATGTTCCAAATTCTTTTACCTGATCAGGAAATTGATTGGCATCGTTCGTTATGTCAAAAGCTTCTTGAGCCAAAACTGCCGAGGCCGTGTGGTGTCCATGGCCGGCACGCTCGTCTGGTGGAAAACGTGTTAGAATTACATCGGGCTGAAACTGACGGATTATTTTAACAACATCAGAAAGTATTTCTTGCTTATTCCAAATTTCAAAAGTCTCCTTTACATTTTTAGAAAATCCAAAATCATTTGCTCTAGTAAAAAATTGTTGACCACCATCAATTTTACGGGCGGCTAATAATTCTTGTGTTCTGATCAATCCGAGTAAATCTCTTATTTCAGGACCGATTAAATTTTGCCCGCCATCTCCCCTGGTCATAGACAAATAAGCGGTAGCTGCTAACCGATCATTAGCCATAAAGGCGATTGCTCTTGTATTCTCATCGTCAGGGTGTGCAGCCACATACAACACTGAACCTAAGAAGTTTAACTTTTTAAGTTTTAATTTAATTTCAGAAGAGCCAGGCTGCTTGTAGGTTTGAGCAAATGATGAAATGGTAATGAGTAGTGCAGTGGTAAAAAAAATAAATTTCATGAAGTCTTGGTTTTGTAGCTACCAAAAACGGATAAATGGGCAGCAAGTTACAGAAGAGTGATGAATGGCCGCATCAGAATAAATCAGAACTTGCCCCGTTTTACACCGTTCACCAAAAAGGTGCCGTCAGGTTCTATCGTTAAAATGACTTGACTCATTTCTTTTTTCTGATCATCGAGTAATAAAATAGTAAGAAGACTGGGTTCAGTTTGATATTTTAAATCCTCGACAAAGCCCATTTCAATTTTTTCAACTTCGTTAACTTTAATTTTTTTTGAAGTTACTTTTTTTTGATTCAAAATTCTGACCCTCGTTTCATCATTGGATTTCAACAGCTTAAATAAAATGGCTAGGTAAGCGATTGGCTGGCCAGTAGTTTTAATTCTTGATCCGCCAGCATCAAATATTTCCCCATTGATGGTATCTCTCTTTCTAAAAGCTAAATCGATCTTTAATTCATACTCATTGCCTGCTTTAAAGAAAATTTCTTGCTGCGAAAAAATAGTATCAAACGAAACTAAAGATAGTATTATCACAAGAACGCATTTCATATTCATATTAGAAAGGTACTACATTACTCCTGTTAATAATAAATGGTACTTTTAGCAAATTTTTTTTTGGTATGATTAACAAGCAAGTTGGTAACGCAGAAGATGCAGTAAAAGACATACCCAATAACTCAGTATTGATGTTGGGAGGTTTTGGATTATGTGGTATTCCTGAAAACTGTATTACTGCTATTTTAAAGAAGGGCATAACAGGTTTAACTTGTATTTCTAATAATGCAGGCGTTGATAATTTTGGAATTGGTCTTTTATTAAAGACTAAACAAGTAAAAAAAATGATTTCTTCTTATGTGGGAGAAAATGCTGAATTCGAGCGACAACTTCTGTCGGGCGAATTAGAAGTAGACCTTATTCCGCAAGGCACATTAGCAGAAAGAATTCGTGCTGGTGGCGCAGGTATTCCGGCTTTCTTCACTCCTGCCGGTGTAGGCACCGAAGTGGCTGTAGGAAAAGAAACGCGCGAGTTTGAAGGAAATATCTATCTGATGGAAAGTTGGTTGAGAGCAGACTTTGCAATGGTTAAAGCCTGGAAGGGAGATACATCTGGCAATTTGATTTACAAGGGCACGGCAAGAAATTTTAACCCAATGATGGCCACAGCCGGAAGAATTACTATTGCCGAAGTTGAAGAGTTAGTAGAAGTAGGACAATTAGATCCCAATCAAATACATACTCCCGGAATTTTTGTTCATCGTATTTTTAAAGGTACTAACTATGAGAAGAGGATTGAGCAGAGAACGGTTTCTAATTTGAAAATTTGAAAATGTATTAATTTGAAAATCTAATGAGAAATGATAAAGAAAATGTGATTATTGATTTAACATTCAAGTTCGCGATCGGGGTTATCGATTATTGTGAAGAATTGGAGAGTAAACGGAAATATATTTTAGCAAAACAGCTTTTAAAATCAGGCACTTCCATTGGAGCAAACACGAAAGAAGCACAAAACGCAGAAAGTAAAGCTGACTTTATTCATAAATTTAAAGTAGCAGCCAAAGAAGCTGATGAAACCGAATACTGGCTACAACTTTGTAAAGGGTCAAAAGATTATCCTGACCCAGATAGTTTGCAAAAAGAACTAGGAGTGATCATAAAAATAATCTCTAAGATCATTTCATCCTCAAAAAATAGTTTAGCGAAGAACCTAATTTTCAAATTTCATTTATGTTAGATAAAATCGGAATTGCTAAACGCATAGCACAAGAAGTTAGAGAGGGAATGTACATCAATCTCGGAATTGGAATACCTACCCTTGTTGCAAATTATATTCCTAAAAATATAAACGTGGTTCTACAATCTGAAAATGGATTACTGGGTATCGGTCCATTTCCTACTGACGAAGAAGTAGATTCTGATTTAATAAATGCCGGCAAGCAAACCATCACTATGATGCCCGGCTCCGCGCTCTTCAGCTCGGCAGATAGTTTTGGTATGATCAGAGGTGGAAAAGTTAATCTAACTATTCTGGGTGCCATGGAAGTCTCTGAAAGTGGAGACATTGCTAATTGGAAAGTACCCGGTAAAATGGTGAAAGGGATGGGCGGTGCTATGGACTTAGTTGCTTCTGCCGAAAATATCATTGTTGCCATGCAACATTGTAGTAAGGAAGGTGCTTCCAAACTATTAAAATATTGCACCTTGCCAATTACTGGGTTGAAGTGCGTAAAAAAAATTGTAAGTGATATGGCCGTACTAGATGTATTGCCATCAGGTGGATTTAAATTAATAGAGCGCGCACCAGGCATCTCTGTCGAGCAAATTAAAAATGCAACCGAGGGGAGATTAGTTGTGGAAGGTGAAATCCCCGAAATGATGTTAAATTGATTTGTTAAATTTACACCTATGCAAATCTCTAAAATAAAAGTAGTGAAAACCTCTTTTGAACAAGAGCAAAAAGAAAAAGATGAGGCGTGGCTAAAGCTAACACCACTTGAGCGGTTAGATAGAGCGAGGCAAGTGCGCCAACGCATGAAGGAAGTTGGCAAAGATTACTCGTTTGAGGGAATGAAGGTTAGGGTGAGGAAATCGCTATGAAGGGATTTGACAAAGAACACGTAGCTTTTTTAGAATCATTAAATAAAAATTTAGTTAAGTATGTTATAATTGGCGGGCATGCTTCTATTTATCACGGGGTTAATCGAAATACGGGTGATCTTGATATACTAATTGAACCTTCTGTTGAGAATGGGCATAAGTTGCTAAAAGCCTTGCATTCCCTTAAGCTAGACGTTCCAGAAATAACTGATCAAGAATGGACTTCCCAACTTGTCCTCTCTTTTGGATTTGAGCCAGATGCAATTGATATTTTAAATTATTCCCCAGGCATAAAGTTTGATGATGTATTTAAAAATTCAGAGTATGCCAACTACGGAGGCATTTACACTAATATCATTGATATCCGTGATCTGCTTATCAATAAGCAGGCATTGAACAGGGCAGGCGAAAAATCATTATTGGATAAGTATGATATTGAAGTTTTAAAAAGAATAATAGATAGAAAATGAAAGCATCCGAAATCAATTTTAAAGTAGAGTTAGATCAAAAAAACATCCCTGAAAAGATGTGGTGGGATGCTACCGAAAAACCAGAACCTGGCTTCAGCGAAACAAAATCAATCAGCATTTCCTTGTGGGATCACGTTCAAAAAAATACAATGCGTATTGATTTATGGAGCAAAGAAATGCCCGTAGAAGAAATGAGAAGATTTTATATTGATTGCCTCGGAGGGTTATCTCAAAGCGTACTTAGCGCAACAGGGGATGAATTTATGTCGGGTGAGATCAATTTATTATGCGAGAAACTCGCAAAGCATATTGCTACCTTAAAATAACATTTTTTCGTCTGCGCGGCAGAGTAAATTATTTAGTAACCGTTTGAAAAAAGTTCCAACACAAACGTTTGAATCTTTTATAATTCTTGTAGATTTAAGCATTAAACCAAATAAACTGTATGAATAAATTTTACTGTAAGTCGGTTGTACCCCTGCTGTTTATGGTCTTTGGTACGGCTAGCCTGATGGCGCAAACAATCATTTCAGGAACCATTAAAGATGGAGGCACCCAAGAGACAATTGCAGGTGCGAATATTGTGGTGAAAGGAAAAGTAATTGGAACCATTTCTGATGTGAAGGGCCAATACAACTTAAAAGTAAACCAAGCTCCACCTCTCACCTTGGTATTTTCATTTATAGGTTTTAGAACACAAGAATTAGAAGTAAAAGATGCAAATACTAGTGGGTTAGATGTTGTGCTTGAAGAAGAATCACTTTTAGGACAAGAGATCGTTGTCGCAGCGTCACGCGTAGAAGAAAGCATTCTTAAATCTCCTGTTACCATTGAGAAGATGGATATCTTAGCTATCAAGCAATCTACAGCGCCTGATTTTTATGATGCCCTAGCAAACGTAAAAGGTGTACAAGTCAATTCAGGAAGTTTAAATTTTACAGCCGTTAATACAAGAGGCTTTGCAACCATCGCAAATACTCGTTTTGTACAGTGGGTAGACGGAATGGATACACAGGCACCACTTTTAAATTTTCCAACAGGAAGCATCATGGGCGTGGGCGAATTAGATGCTGAAAGTATGGAATTAATTCCAGGTGCTGCCTCTGCTTTATACGGACCGAATGCTTTCAACGGAATTTTGGTAATGAAAAGCAAAAGCCCTTTTGATTATCAGGGTTTGAGCGCTCAAGTAAAGGCAGGAGTTACCAATTCAACGGCAGCAGGCACTGATCCGCTCACTCAATACAGCATTCGATATGCCAAGGCATTTAATGATAAGATCGCGTTCAAAATCAATGCGTCTTACTTTCAAGCAAAAGATTGGTTGGGTAATGATTATGTTACAGATAGAACCAACGCAGATTCTAAAACTTCTATGGTTGGAAACAGCAACTTTGATGGGTTGAATTTATACGGAGATGAAACCCAAATTAACACTGGTCTGCCAAGTGTAGGAAATGGCTCTGGCCGTGTAACCCGTACTGGTTTTAGAGAGCAAGATTTAGTAGACAATAGAGATGCCAAAACATTGAAATTAGACGGAGCACTTCATTATAGAATTACCGACAAAATTGAAATACTTTATAACTACAGATTTGGCGGAGGTAGCTCCATTTATCAGGGAGCTGAGAAATATGCGCTTCGCGATTTCAGTCAACAATTCCATAAGATAGAATTAAGAGGAGATAATTTCTTCTTAAGAGCTTATCAATCAGCAACTGATGCGGGTAAATCATACAATTTATCTGCACTCGGTGCATTCATGAACGAAACAGTTAATCCTTCTGCACCTACAGCAACTGCCAATGGTTGGGTAACTGAATATGTATTGGCTCGCCAAGGTCTTTTTTCTGGCGCGCCATTTAATGTGCCAGCCGGAAGTGACGCTGCCGCTCGCGCTTTTGCTGATAGAGATAGACCTCTTCCCGGCACACCGCAATTTGAAAGTTTAGTAAATGCCGTTAAATATAATTTCTTCCAAAAAACTCCTGTAGGGCTTTGGACAGATAAAAATGGTGTAGCTCACAAAGTAGCTGGTGGAGGTTCTTTTATCGATAATTCTAAACTGAATCACATTGAAGGAAATTATAAATTTTTCAATCAAATCAAATTCGCTGAAATTCAAGTTGGAGGTAACTTTCGTCAGTACGACCTCTTTTCAAATGGTACAATCTTTAACGAAGGACCAAATGATGGTATTAATTTTTCTCGGATAGTAATTAATGAGTTTGGCGTGTATACTCAAATAGCAAAAACTTTTGCTGAGAAGATAAAAGTGACTGGCTCTGTTCGCTATGATAAGAATGAGAATTTCAATGGGCAAGTTACCCCACGAGTAAGTGCCGTTTACGAGATTGATAAAAACAACAATATCCGTGCTTCCTTCCAAACAGGATTCAGAAATCCAGACACTCAAGCACAATT
>JANYHI010000001.1 GCA_025359125.1 Cytophagales bacterium | reverse complement strand
ACATGGATGAAACAGAGATTGCGAATATTCACTGGTTAGAATATTTATACTACCTAACTACAGATTCAACTAAAGTTGATGGAGGAAAAGCCTACACAGCCGCTTTGCCCGATACAATGGTTTGGAAATCTAAGTTAGCTTATAACGATCCTTATGTTGATTATTATTTAAGATATGCTGGTTTCCGTTATTTCCCGGTAGTAGGGGTAAAATGGCATCAAGCCAACAACTATGCAAGATGGAGAACGGCCAGAGTAAATGCAGATTTAGCTGAAAAAGCTGGAGAGTCAGTTCCTGAGCAATTAACAGGTCAAGGTCGTGTACCAATTGAATCTGGATATAGTATACCTGCCTATCGTTTGCCTACCGAAGCAGAGTGGGAATATGCAGCGCAGGCTTTGATAGGCACTCAATGGTTAGAAGAAATGCAAACCCACCAACGGTTATATCCTTGGGATGGTCACGCCCTTCGTAATCCTTACGGCAAGCAAATGGGTTATTTCTTAGCCAACTTTAAAAGAGGCCGTGGAGATTACGGTGGTATTGCAGGAAGGTTAAATGATGGAGCACTCATCACTTCTTATATCTATGAGTACCCTCCTAATGACTATGGCTTATACAATATGGCGGGTAATGTGAGTGAGTGGGTAATGGATGTGTATCGTCCGCTTTCACATCAAGATTTTGATGATTTGAACCCTATTCGTAGAGATGATTTTATTGATAGCCATGGCGACTATAGAAACCGTTACACAAAAACCCCAAAGGATTCTACAATCACGTTGCCTGATGGTACTTCTAAGACTATTAAAACTTTTGATTACGTAAAAAATCCATCTGGATTTATTTCCCTTGTTTCAGATAAAGTTCGTGTTTACAAAGGCGGTTCTTGGAAGGATGTAGCATATTGGATGTCTCCGGGTACAAGAAGATTCTTGGATCAAGACTCTGCAACTGCTACAATCGGCTTCCGTTGCGCTATGATCAGAGCAGGCTCAAATTACTAATAGACTTCTTCTACTAATATTAAAACCTGACGATATTATATCGTCAGGTTTTTTTTATAGTCTGTAAGAATGATTCAGTGCTTGAACATGACAGAATCGTCAGAGCTATTGTGCTTCGGCAATGCATGCGACACTCAGTTCACTACAACCTCCTTCTATTAGGTGAACGCCACAGGCCTCAATGGTAGCTCCTGTGGTAATTACATCATCAACTAATAAAACTCTCTTATTCTTTATGGCTGCACTTTGTTGAATATCAAACACGTCTTTCACATTCTCCCATCTCTCTTGTTTTGTCTTTTTTGTTTGAGTGCTGGTAGAGGCGTTTCTTAGTGAAATACTTTCATCCCATGGAATTTCAAGTTCGTTACTGAGCCCTTGAGCAAATTTGGAACTTTGATTATATCCGCGTTTTCTTTTTCGCGAAGAGTGAAGCGGCACAGGTACGATCAGATCAAATTCATTTTGATAGCCAGCTTTCTTCAATTCATATCCATATACTTCGCCAAGCTTTACCCCAATCTCTGGGTGATTATTATACTTCAATTGATGTAGTAAGTGTTGAACAATTCCTGTTTTACGAAATTTTAAAAATGCCCACACATGCTTTATCGGTAACCTGCCGGTAAGTCTGTTTTTGATTGGGTTTTCGTCTATTAAATGATAGTTTGTTTTTGGCAGTTCAATCAGGCAGCCAGTGCATAAAGTGTCTTCGCCTTTCATTAAAGATTGATTGCATCCGTAACAGTAGTTTGGGAAAAAGAGTGAAATAAAATCTTTTCCGATTTCAACAAACTTATTATCAACTGCGGACTTCATTATTATTTATTAGTTGCTATCAATAAATTAATGAACCAACCCATAAAAACCAACAGGTACTACGGATGTTTAGCATATCGCTCGAAAAATTCAATCACCCTTAGCATGTGATCCATCATTCGTCCAGGGTTGCCGCTTCGCGTTAACTCATGGCCTTCTTTCGGATAGCGAATGTATTCAACAGGTTTATTTAAGATCTTTAAACTTTTATAAAGCATCTCAGATTGTATTACACCTGTGCGTAGATCAACATCGCCATGGATAAT
>JANYHI010000069.1 GCA_025359125.1 Cytophagales bacterium | reverse complement strand
AATGCTTCGGCTGCATCTTCAATCACAGCCACTCCGTATTTTTTGCAAATGGAATTGATCTCATTCATTTTCGCAGGCATACCGTACGAATGCACTACGATGATGGCTTTGGGCATTTTGCCAGACTTTGATAACTCGTGAAGGCACGTTTCGAGCAAAACGGGATCCATGTTCCAAGTCTCGGCTTCACAATCAATAAAAATAGGCAGGGCAGATTGGTACAAGATAGGGCTAACGGAACCGATATAAGTAAATGTGGAAACGGGAACATACTCGCCAGCATTAACCCCCAACACACATAGGGCTAAGTGGATAGCTGAAGTGCCTGAGTTCAATGCCACTGCGAAAGAGCTGCCCGTAACTTCACAAAGTTTTTTTTCGAATGCCTCTATAATTACCTCGTGGGGCTGACCTTCAAACTGTTGGAGTATAGGTATCAGTTCACCCGTTTCAATGGCGGAGTAGGAAAGTGGAATCTTGAACTGCGTCATGTCTTTTGGGTTGGATGGTACACAAATTTTTGGTAGGCTAAGGCAATGCCTGTCAAAATCATGAGCGTTGGGTTCACCACCAACCGATGGATAAATGATAACAAAGGGGTTGAGATTTCGCTCGTACCTTCTATCGTTAACTTTAGCAGTAAGTAAATAGGCAGCACCAATGCTACTTCTACTAAAAACACTACAGTTATTAGTTGGCGATATGCTTTTTCTTTGAACACTGAAAAAATCATAATCATGCAAACGACATCGTTGGTAACGAGCCGTATTGTTTTATTGAGAATGAAAATTAAATTTTCGTTTGCATCGGTAATGCCTATTGCCGTAAACAAGATCAGCGCATAGTTAACTCGCTGAAAAACATACAGAGCGGCCAATAGGCAAATGCCAACAGCTAAGATAACGATAGTACGAATAGAAAAAACATTGTTCATAAGTGCTGAACTAGTTGTCGACCTCACCCCCCCGCCCTCCTCTCTCGAAGAGAGGGGACGACTACCACCCTCCGATTTGCTTGCTTCATAAAGCTCATATTTCTTCGGTTATTTTATTGCTTGCGCTTCGCTTTATCTTGGCCACCCAAATCCACCATAATACAAATACTATTACATACAAAATTGCAGTGAACAAATACTTGTGAATGAAATAGAAATAGTGCTGATAATTTTTGGCCACCACAAAAAGCAAAGTTACCCTGCCTAAATTAGCGATGTGGATTAGTACACAACCCACGAGACAGAATAAAATTCCACGTTTGCCCACTCCATCAAACGCCATGATAAACGCTACAAATACAATCATCACGTTCAGTCCGTTACAGCCTTCGTACACTCGAAGGATTGATTTACCATTCTCGATTAATAACACGGTGGGGTTGACTGTGTCTTGTATCATGGAAATAACATTGCCAAAAAAAAGCTGAATGAGTGCAGCCGATTGATCGGCCACCCATCTAGTAGCGGGATCGACCCACGGGTAATGCCACTCCACATAAAAACCGTACAGTAAATTGCCAACCAAGTAAACCCCGAGGAATATGCCCAGAAATTTTAGTGCGGCAATATTTTCTCTCCACTTCATTCTGCTCGATTGGTTGCCGGTATACCTATTAACTTACTCTTGGCGGAAAAACTTTTTGTAACCACCGCCCCCGCTCCAATCACACTCTGCGCACCGATAGAAATATTTTGTAAGATGCGCGCGCCAGTGCCTACTTGAGATCGCTCTCCTATTTGCACGTTGCCCGAAATGCTGCAACCCGGCATAAGGGATGAGAACGAGCCGATGTGGGCATCGTGCCCAATGGTGGTGGCTAGGTTAATAATAACAAAATCACCTACTGTAATTCCTGTGGTGAGAATAGCGCCAGCAGTGATAATTACCCCCTCACCAAATCTATTTTGCACTACATCTCCTGCGTTGCTTTGCGGGTGGATGAGTGTTGGAAATCTAAGTTTGTTATTGGCGAGCTTCTCTCGTAAGTCAAATCTTATTTGAGGATCAGCAATGGCCAGTACAAGATTCAATGGGTTTTTCCATTCTTGTGAGGTTTGCAAATTGCCGAGCACGGGTGTGCCATCTACTTTAGTATTGGGAGAAATATTGTCATCAAAAAAGCCAATGAAATTCCACTCCTCTGTCAATCGGTTTATTTGAGAAATAAGAAGTGCAAACTCTCTACCTAAACCACCCGCTCCGTAAATGGCAATGTCTTGCTTCAAAATTCTATTCAGTTACAATTAAAAGTTTTCTCTTACTACCTCACCCCCAACCTTTCCAGAAGAGAGGGGTGACTGCACCTATTAAATATGCCTCACTCCTAAATGGTTACTCTTTCTAAATTGTTTACTTCTTGCACTTATCTTACCCTCTAAATTTTTCTTCGGTCAAAGATTTGTCATTTCTAAAAGATAAAAGTAACACAATGGTTCTACAAAAGATGAGAAAATCAAATGATAGCGAAATGTGTTTGACGTAATGCAAATCCAACTCAAATTTTTGCTGCCAGCTGATGGAGTGCCTCCCATTGACTTGCGCCCACCCTGTAATACCTGGGCGAACTGAGTGGCGCTTTAATTGAGAGGTAGTAAATAAGGGAAGATACTCGGTGGGTAATGGGCGTGGCCCAATGAAGGACATCTCGCCTTTTAACACGTTCCAAACTTGAGGCAGTTCGTCTAGCGAAAGGTAGCGGAGAATATCTCCCAGTAAAAATCGTCTTTGCTCATTTATACCTGAGGTTTCTGATAACGTTCTGAACTTAATTACTTTAAATATTTTTAAATTCTTGCCAATGCGCTCTTGCCAAAAGAAAAAAGGAAATTTAAAAAAGAGGAGATATAAAATGATAATGAAAAGGAAGAGCCAGCTAAAAAAAATTAAAATGACAAGCGCTAGTATCATGTCGCAGATTCTCTTAACATAAGTTTGATAAAAAGGGCTACCCATTTGACAGACGGATTTTAGTTACAACAATCTGCCTCACAAAAAAATAAACAAACGTCAAAAAAATAGCGGCAACTACTGGAATCCAATTATTACTCACCGAAAGACAGCTCACTAACAACAGATTAAACGCCAGTTGAACAGTCCCATATAAAATTGCCACCGAGCGATGCCGCCATTTTAATTCGTTGGAGAGATATTGATACAAATGAGTGCGATGAGGTTGAAAAATATTTTCTTTTCGGCTGATGCGATAAACAATAGTGACAACTGAATCTAAGCCATAAACCAAAAAAAGTAGTGGCCATAGAAAATTGTTTGTTGCTTGAATTAATTGCAGCAAAAGAAAAATTAGAATGAAGGCGATGCTTATACTGCCAACATCACCCGCAAAACATCGAGCCCGATTTCTGAAATTAAAGAATAAGAAAATCAACACTGAAATAATTAAAGTTATGATTAACGAAAGATTTGAAAAAGGCAACAGAGTTGTTTGCACCCACGCAAACGTGGCCAATGTAACGAGTGAATAAATTCCCGTGATCCCATTAATGCCATCCATAAAGTTAAAGGCATTTAGTGTGCCGATGATGAAGACTCCTGCCAATAACAATAAGTAGATAGGCCAGTCAATCGGCCATAATTGAATCAATATTAATAAAACAGAAACTAGGTGAATGGAAAACCGCGCCAACGGATTTAGCGAGATGATATCGTCTAAAAAACTAATAATGGCAATCAGTAAAATGCCGGCTATGAAAAAAGGAAAAGGGAAATCATTTGAACAAAACCAAGCGAGTATCGCCCACACAAAAATAATTCCGCCACCGCGGATAACGGGTACAGAATGCGAACTCCGCTGATTGGGTTTATCGATAATGGAAAACCGCTCGGCAATTTTAAAATATATTAGCTCGGTGCCTATTAGCAGCAAAGAGATCAGTGCCCAATATATGATTTCACTAACTGCCATGAAACGATCGAATAGTTTTGCGAATCCCTTCATCTATTTTTATAGGAAATGGTTTTCCAAGATGCTTTCGTAACTTGGAATTAGCTACCATCATATCTTCGGTAAGCTTATTCAACATACCACGTTTACCTATTACCGAAAATAGAAATGAAATAAGTGATGCTGGGAGATTCCAAATACGAGGAGTTTTCCCCAACTCGTAAGAAATAATGGAGAACAATTCCTTAGTCGATAAAAAATCATCATCGGCTAAATGATAAATGCCAGAAGGCAAAGAAGCCTTCACAAATGCATCCATGCTAAAATTAAAATTATCGATGCTTAAAAAAGATCGTTGGTTTTCAAAACTCCCGAAAGGATATGGCAAGCCCGACTTGGCAAACTTGTAGAGCAAATTCAAATTCCCTTTGTTGCCTTCTCCGTGTACCATGCATGGACGCAGAATGTAAATCCGTTTATCCATAGGCAAATTGACTGACAGAAGATACTCTTCCGCTTGTTGTTTTGATTTACCGTAATCCGTTACAGGATTGGGTACCACAGATTCTTCAACAGGTGTTGCAGAAATATCGATGGCTGCCTTAATAGAACTTAAAAAGATAAACGTGGTGGCATTCGATTTTAGAAACTCGTTGAATATCGTTTTAGTATTTTCAAAATTTACCTGATAATAATCGGATGGATTATTTTGGTTACTGAGATCGTGTGCAATGCCAGCAAGGTGAATGACGGCATTAATTTTATTATCGTTGAAAAATTGAGTTGTGCAACGCTCTGCTAGAATTACCTTATTTGATAATTTAGTTTTTGCCTTGGTAGAATCGCGACTATATCCCCATAATTGGATAGACTCATCACTGCCAAAATACTTCACTAAATTTTGACCAATGAATCCGGTTACGCCAGTAATAAATATACGCTGCATTTACGAAGTAAAAAGTTCAAACAACTTAGTAAAATATTTGGGATACACTTTAAAAACATTCGTGCTGATCCCGTTCTCTCTGCAAGCTCGGATAATTTCGTTATTCAAAACAATGTTGCTCATAAAATTGCGCGAGCTCACCCCGCCCCTTCTCATTTTTACCATTGTTAGAGGGAGATATTTATAGGTTAACTTATGCACGTATAAAAACCGAATCAATAATTCATAGTCGGCAGCAATTTTGTAATCTGTTCTAAACAGTCCGAATTGCTCGTAGTACTTTCTTCTCACAAAAAAAGTAGGATGTGCGGGCATAAACCCACGGGCAAATTTTGAGGGATTCCATTTGGCCGAAGAATAAGTCCGTACTGTTTTCTGGAGATTGTCGGGTTCGACAAAAACTAAATCGCCAAATATGGCATCGATCTGGGGGTTGTTAAACGCATCGGCTACTTGCGAAATGATATGTTCGGAGGAATAAAAATCATCTGAATTAAGAATGCCCACCACATCGCCCGTTGCCAAGTCAATGGCTTTGTTCATAGCATCATAAATTCCTTTATCTGGTTCGCTCACCCAGTGTGTAATGAAAGTGCTATGCTCTTTTATTATATCAACAGTTCCGTCTTTTGAATTACCATCTACTACAATGTATTCTATAGCCGGATAATCTTGCTTACGAATAGATTCAATCGTATCTCGAATGGTGGCCGCAGAATTATAGGAAACTGTGAGGAGAGAGATTTTCATCTTCGAATGAACTTCTATCTTTCAATTAAACAATTTTCTAACACCAACATATCCATTTGCGTGCGAAGAAAACAATCCAACGCTTCTGCAGGTGTATTTACAATAGGCTCATTTTCATTAAAGGAAGTATTCAATAAAATAGGTACGCCTGTTCTTTTTCTAAAAGTATCAATCAACCCATAATACCGTGGAGAAACTTCTTTCATAACAGTCTGTAGCCTTCCCGTTCCATCTACGTGTGTAACAGCCGGAATTTCTTCGCGCTTTTCCTTTTTGATAGGAAATACTTTTTCCATAAAAGGAACATCTTCTACCCTTTCAAAATATTCTCCCACATATTCTCTCAAGATAGAGGGTGCAAAGGGTCTGAAGCTCTCGCGCCTTTTAATTTTTGAATTCAATAAATCTTTTGCTTTTGCATTGCGTGGGTCTGCTATAATCGAACGAGCCCCTAACGCTCTGGGTCCAAATTCGGCTCTGCCACTAAACCATCCAACAACTCCTGGCTCTATCAATTTATCAGTTATTCTTTCAAAGAGTTCAGCATCCTGTAACCTAACATATTTAATATTTTTTTCTTTTAAGAATTTCTCGATGTAATCATTAGAAAATTTACTTCCGGTGTAGGCACTAAATACTGTTGAGGTTCTCTTTTGTTTTAATAGATGATTGTGTGCATACAAAGCACTACCCATGCTAATTCCGGCATCGTGACCGGCTGACGGTATATATAAATTTTCGAAATTAGTCTTTTGCAAAATCTTTCCGTTAGCAACAGAATTTTGCGCAACGCCACCGGCAATACAAATATTTTTTAACCCGGTTCTTTTTTGAAGGTGGTTGAGTATATGAAATATCAACTCTTCGCAAACCAATTGTACACTTGCCGCTAAATCCTTATGTTCCTGCGTAAGCTCCTCTCCTGCCTTTCTTGCTGGGCCAAATACTTCCACTAGTTTTTTTCCATATAGCGTTGATACCTCAGGTATATGGGTGGAATAATCCAATTTTATTTCTGTGATATTTACAAAATAGTTTGAATCCCAATTGAATAAGCCATCTGGTGTAAAGTGTAATACTTTTCTAACTAGTTCAGCAAACACCGGCTTTCCGTATGGAGCCAAGCCCATTACTTTATATTCATCGCCATAATGTGGGAAGCCCAAATATTGCGTGAAGGCTGTATAAAATAATCCTGCCGAAACCGGAAAGTTAACTGAATCGAGCACTTCAATTTGATTTCCCTTCCCAATGGCAATCATGGTTGTTGTAAAATCACCTGATCCATCAATTGATAAAATGGCTGCCTCTTCAAAGGGGCTTGCGAAAAAAGCAGAGGCCAAGTGACTGCGGTGATGCTCTACGTTGATGATTTTAGATTTGATTTCTGACTCATTCAAGCCACTAATATTTGCTAACTCTTCCTCAATGCTTGCCACCCGCTTAGAGTTTTTTATTCTATCCGATAACAAAGTGTTTTTCTTAGCAATATTCTTTAACACAAAACCCACCTTACTCCAGAACTTAGCTTTTGGGTCGCGACCAATAGAAACATAATCAACTTCTTTTAAACTGATACCTGCTTCCAACAAACAGAATTTTATCGCTTCACTTGGAAAACCAGCCCAATGTTTTATTCGTCTGAAACGTTCTTCCTCCGTAGCAGCAATGAGTACACCATCTTTGAAAATAGCTGCGGAAGAGTCTGCATGGTAAGCGTTAAGGCCGAGGATGTACATGAGTAAAACTTAAAATTGGAAATAGATAAACTGACTAATGGGGCGTAAAAAAGTGAAAACAAAAATTATAATCACGGTAAATTTTACAAAATTCACTCCAAAACTTAAGTAGGGTATTTTGTTAAGGCGAGGTTCTAAAAAGTGATTAGCAAAGTAGTTTAGCATGATACCGACCATGGTAACCGCTGCGATAATATAGTTATTCTCACGCATGGTGTAGAAAGTATAGGCGCGAGGAGTGATTACTTTCTCCAGCATTAAAAATGTGTCGGCCAATGAATCCGCTCTAAAGGGAATCCAACTCAGCATCGCCAATGGCAGTGTAATCGCCCAACCGATCCAAAAAGCATTTAGTATTGGAATTACATTTCTTAGAGGCTTTAGTTTCCGCTCCAAAAAAATAATAAGTGCATGGTAAATACCCCACAAAACAAAAGTCCAGTTGGCTCCGTGCCATAAACCCATAATAGCCCAAGTAAGAAATAGTGCTTTTGTTTTGGCGCTTCTATCAGTGGTTTCCAGTCCCTCACCAATTCCACCTGCTCCGGTGGTTGTCGAAACTTTTATTTTGGCTAGTGGCAGATAAAGGTAATCCCTTATCCACGATGATAGTGAGATGTGCCAGCGTTTCCAAAAATCTTTGAAGGATGACGCCATGTATGGAAAATTGAAATTCTCGGGTATTGTTATGCCCATCATTTTAGCCGCGCCAACGGCAATATGTGAATAAGCGGAAAAGTCAAAATAAATTTGAAATCCAAACATAAATGCAAGCATCCAAACATCAATTGCAGATAAAGTTGAAGGCGCCAAATCAAACCCCTCATCAACCATCGGACTTATATTGTCCGCCAGGGCTACTTTCAAAAAAAGTCCATATAAAATTCTTTTTAGCCCTTCCGCTATATATTCAACTTTAAATGTTGGTCGCTCTTTCAATTGAGGAAGTAATTCCGCTGCCCGCTGGATAGGGCCGGCCACGAGCTTTGGGAAAAATGTCACGAAGAGTCCGTAGTGGAGAAAACTCTTCTCAGGTTTAATCAAGCCTCTGTACACATCTACTGTGTAACTTATCGTTTCGAAGGTATAAAAACTGATCCCAAAGGGAAGCAGAACGCGCAGCAGCGGAAGCTGATAATCTATCCCAACAAAATTTAAAAAATTATTAGTGTTGTCTGTAAAAAAGAAAAGATATTTAAAATAACACAGCAGTCCGAGGTTTACTATCAGGGTAATTGCCAGCAGCGCTTTTCTTCTTTTTTTATTTTCAATAGGGGTATTTCCTATTGCGATGGCTGTGTAATAGTCCGTTAATGCAGATACAAACATCACACTCAAATATTCCCAGCGCCAAAAACCGTAGAACACGCAACTGGCTATCAACAGTATCCACATTCTTACCGTTCTCGGTAAAAGCCAATACAGGCTAATGACGGCAACCAAGAATATGATAAACGTAACTGAATTAAATACCATGCGGGTAAATTGCCTTCTCTAAAACATGCTGCAAAGAATCAGCCATTATTTGATGTCCTTTATACTGAAAATGCATGTAATCTACTTCTCTTTCAGACTGAAGGTTAGTGGCTGCCTTATATCCCCACAACTCCGTGGGCACTATGTTTTCGAAATTTTTAAAATAGATAAGTCGCTTATTTACCTCTGTAATTTCTCTAACCGAATCCTTAAACTTGGCGTACTCATTTTCATCATAAGGTAATTTTGCATCTGAACGTATCGGAGGTATATACAGCAATACCTTTTTATTTTCTTTGACACATTCTTTTACCAGCAGCGATAACGAGTGCATATTTAGCTGTAGCCTTTGAGGAATCATTTTGCGAATAGTATTTGCCTTAATTCCTAAGACCGTGTTTCGAAGCTTATACAACCAATTGAAAAACTCACCCCTCACATTCGATCGGTTGCCCCACGTAGAAGACCTTCCTTCCAATTTTCTATTTAAGAAATTTTCAGTTCGTTCTTGAAATGTTTCATCCAAAACAGGAGCATCTTCACTTTGTACGTTCATTTTTGAATTTTCGTTTGTCGGCCAATAAGATTGGAGCTCGCGGTTTATTTTCACAGCCGCAAAGTCTGCCGTATCTTTTAGTTGAAATTTTTCGCGTATAAGATCAGTGAAGAAAACATCACGAATTCCATCTTCGCGTAGGTCATCCATAAAGACAGGTAAAACAACTGCTTGAATAGGAAGTTTCATTTTCCAATATTCATACGCTAAATAGAATTCTTGCAGTCCTGCGTTTGGTAAACTGATACAGAGAACGTCTAATGGGCTACCTAACGAATATTTATAAAGTATTTCAACAAAATTTACTTCGCCCTGCTTTTGTTGATTTATACTATGCGTTTGAGAATTGCCTAAAAATAATATTACGGGCTTACTTCCTCTAGATTTCCAACCGTTTAACAACGCGTCTGCTTCTTCTTGATTTGATTTCTGAATGTGAATGGGACGCTGTCTTTCATCTACTGCAAAATAAGATACGGTTTCAGTTCCTAATGCCAGATCTTCGAATTTACGATCACCAGAAAAAAAATTAAAAACGATGTAATAGGCGAAACCAAAGCCAAGTATTATTTCAAAAAGCAGCTTTTGCCTTTTCATAAAAATTCCACGGTTAACTTGCTTGCCCGACTCACGGTTGAAGAAGGAAGGCATATTCCTCTATAAAATTTCTTCCAGATAAATACGTCTTCGCATATCGAATGCTGTTAGACCGATATTGATTGTATTCTTCATTGGACAGAGTCGCTATCTTTTCTAACACGTTCGGCAATGAGTTTTTATCCGTCAAATTTATGTAAAACCCAGCGTTGTGGCTATCAACATTCTGCCAAGGTGTTCGATCGGTTATAATCACAGGAACTCCAGATGCCAGCGAATCAAAAATAGCATGTCCAAAATTTTCTCCCTCGGTAGGCAAAACAAAAAAGTGATACTCTTGAAGAACCGAGGGTACCTCCCATGGAGGAACAGAACCCTTATAGATTATAGAATCTGCTTTTAGTAAAGTGCTGCACTTACTCCAATAATTTTCGTCAATAATAGGCCCATAAATATCTAGCGAGAATCTATTACTATCAGCGCTAACTGCGTCTATGGCAACGTGCAAATTTTTATTGGGATTGATTAGCGATAAAAAAACAAGTTTTATTTTTTCAGTAGATTGAAAATTTTCAATTTTAGTTCCGGCAGAAACTTTTCGCGGAATATTGGGGGCAACAAAAACTAATTGATCTTTTCCAAAAATATTAAGGATCTCATTTTGCTCCTGTTCGTTTGTTGCGTGCCACCTAATATTTTTTGTCAACAGCAGTTCAAAAAAGAATAAAAATATTTTCTTTTTTACTTTACCTCTACTCAGCGCCCAAGGCTGAAGCATGCCTCTGGGTGATACAATTGTGCTAACTCCTTTCATTCTTGCCAGCAAAACGCCAACAAATGAAGTGTGCCAATGGAACACACCATTTATAAGAACTACATCTGGTTTGCAATCATTAAACACTTTAAGTAATGTGAATGGGCTGATAGTCTTTGTGTAGTAACAATATTCGTGATTTGGACCTTGCACCCAAACATCTTCTTGAATGGGCAGTGCCGAGTTTTCACCATTTATATCTTTACTATGCGAGATAAGATAGAAAGTAGCCGACTCTGAAAAAAAATCAACCAAATTAAACAACGATTGAACGGGGCCCCCAGCTCCATAGAATGGCCAATAGTAAGGATACAGTAATAGGATTTTATTCTTCGTTTTAACTTCCAAACAAGTTCGTCCAGTCAATAACATTATCAGTGAGGCCAGACTTTAAGTTGACTAAATCCAAGCGTTATACTCGTTTGATTTTCAGGTTGAGCCGTTCAATAAAACTAATGACCAAAACTACTTTTGACAGACAGCTATAAGATTAGAAGTGAAGATTCCCTTTCCGTTTCCGGTTTCTACCAGTTTCCAAAACTGAAGATTTTTCACCTTTAACCACCACAAAAAACTTCTTAGATTACCAAAAAATCCTTTGGTGACAGGACCCGTAGGATAACAGCGTATGTTTTCAAATCCACAGTTTAAAGCCAACTGCCTTATGCTTGATTCTGTATAGGGCATCTCATGGGTATAATCTCCGTAAAAAATAGTGGCGTAGTACAACCCTTGGCCATTGGGTACCTGCATTAAAAATTTTCCGCCTTTCGCAATACTCTTATTGATTTCTAAAAATATCTCATAAGACTCTTGTTTAGTAAAGTGTTCAATAACATCCCTGGCAATAATTAGATCAAATTCATCAAGAGAATTACTTAAAAAAAACCTAAAGTCACCAACGTGCAATCCATTAAAACCAGCTTTAATTCCCTGATCAATTTGCTCCTGTGAGATATCTACCCCTTGAGCATTCAAATAACCTGACTCTTGTAAATAGTAAACAAAAGATCCAACACCACATCCAATATCTAAAATTTTAGCTTGTTTGTTGGTTGGTAAATAACTTCCAAAGTATTGATCCCAAGTAAAAAAATTACCTCGAACCTTGGGTAGCGAAATCTCACCGTATAACTTCATGGAGTGACTAGAGTGATAACTCCTGTAAAGTTGGGATTTATAATCGTTGTACTTGTTCATTTTTTTAAGGCTAATTGCTAAAATATCTGTTGCTCACTTCCATCGGTTAAATATGTAATTAATTATAAGAAACAATATAAAGCCTTTAAACAAACTATTTGCCAGCATATAAAAATCATTGTTAGCACGAATAACAAAATTGAATAAAAGAGGAAGCCAAATAATATTTACTGGATCTACAATAACATACCTAATAATAAACCAATGGAGAAATTTTGAGATGATTAACCCTAAAAAAAATAGCAATAAATACGAACCCTCACGTCCAAAATTTACATAGAAATCCCCTAATACTCCAATGGTCATAGAAGTATTTCCTTCGATTTTATGGCCCGTAAACTTTTCAAATTTTTCTTTAGATCCAATCACTTTTTTTTCAGGATAAAAAATTCTCGGTAAAATGATACCTTCCAAATCTGAGGTAAAATCCTTTCCTTCACTAAATGGTACGCTCCTTGGAACTCTCCTTAAAACAAGTCCTAAGTGCCACCCCTGATTTAGCCGGCCGACCGTTGAAATCACACCACTCGACTCATCAGAAAACAACCGTTCCTCTTTATTTTGCTTATCTGCTAAATCCACAATCGTGCTAATCCCCTTACCATTACCTCTCCAAGTAATTTCACGATATTGAAATTTTACCGCCTGCACTACAATAAGCAACGGAATTATAAAAAAAATAGGTAATAATCTCAACCCAAATGATAACTTTTTCCGTAGCCCATAGATAAAAAACATAAAAGCGGGCCAAACAAATAAATCGTGAAACAAGCCTGTTGCGAGTACATCAATTATCATGATCGAAAAAATAAAAGCTATCAACAAATAACTTTTGCTAGAGGGAGATAGTAAGTAGCACAATGCAGCTCCATATCGGAAATAATGTGTGAATGAGGATATTGATTTAATTTGAGTAATCCCTAAAGGCAAAATCAGATCAACACTGAAAGAAATAAATAAGAGTAGTGTTCCTAGTCTAAAAGCTCTAGCAGTGTCAATTTTGTTCATCACATCCCTCAAATTAACATCCTTGTTAAAAATTAACATTCCACTAAATAGAGAAGTCAAAGCAGGTATGGTATATTCAAAATACTCGCTTTCCTTGATCGCCATTAATTTCTTCAGGGATGGATAATCATTGTAAATAAGAAAAACCGAGAAAATGTACTGCGTAAAGTAAATAGCGATAAATAGATAAATTAATGGGAAACAAACTGCAGACCTCCAAATGACCAGAAAAAGCAGAGATACCATAAATATGACATTCAGACTGCTCATCGGAGAATAGAATTCGCTCTTTTCAAACTAACTATTTTTGCTCCTGTCATCTTGCCAAGATGACTGGCTTACCAAGGGTTCTCAGCTTTTTGTAATTCCGATAAATTCTCCAGAATTCCCAAATAGAAGGAGTGGTGAATTTCCTTCCACTATTTGTGTCTTGACTCTTACCATTCGCAAGTAAACTCTCAAAGTTTTCAAGCACAAATACCAAACCTTTGGCTGAAGCTCGCAACAAAAGTGCTGATGTTGTGGTAACTGTAGCTCCCAGTGTGCCTAAGAATTCTATCGGAATAGATTCTGCAAAAAGAATGTCACCAGTATCAATTTTGCTGCTAATTCTATGAATAGTATAGCCCGTCTGATTTGACATAGAATATAGCTGCCATATTATACTTTGAGCATTCCGATAATCTGGAAGTATCTCATGATGAATATTCAGCATACCAAATAAAGGAATACAAAACACACTTTTTTCAATATATCCATTGCCTAAACTAATACCAACTTCAGCATTCGCCTCTTTGAACAACTGTCTAGTTCTCTCGCAATTAATAGTTGGTGTTCTATAAAAAGGTATTTCAAAATCATTGCAAATAGCTTCCAAGCTGGAAATATCTAAATACCTTTTTACGTCTGCACCATACCATTTTCGCATTCTAATACCATTTGCGGCACCTAGCACACCAATTTTAAACATCTTTTTTAGTCTCTTGAAATAATATTTTCGATCCTTTAAAACTTTACCTTCACTGTAGACCACTCTTGTTATCTGTACCTGTTTCTGTTTTAGTATATACGGCAAATGATGAGCAGCCGTGCCATTAAGGGAGCTTGCAAGTATAATGACTTTCATTGCGTTGAATAAGGAAATAAATTACTATTGTAATTTACTTTCTTCGAATTGTTGGCCATGAAATGCAGGATGTGATCAATAGACCAGTCTAACACAATATGATCTCTAAGAATACAAAGTTCACTTTTACTCAAAAAGCTAGGGTGGTTAATATGGCATCCTCTTTCAGCGGACGCACATGAGGCAAAGCCTATTTCAAAAACAATTTTTCTAGCCGCTTCACTAAAATGAAAAAAACGACCATAAGGAAACGCAAAATGGATAGTATCGCCACATCTTTGCCTAATAACATTATAGCTAGCACCCAATTCATATTGGATCTCTTGCTCTGTTGAGTTTGCCAAATTTATGTGATTCATCGTATGTGAGCCAATCTCATGACCCCATTTTTGGAGTCTTTCTACCTCCTGCCAAGTCAAGAATTCGACAGGTGGAAAATTCAATCTCTGTCTACAAAAAATCTTTATTGCGCCTTCGTCCTTTAAATCAATGATCGATGGATTGATAAAGAAGCATCCGGAGATACCATACTTATTCATGATTTCCGCGGCACGCAAATTATTTCTAAATCCATCATCTGAGCTTATCACCAGATAGGGCTTGTCAATTTTTCGATTCAATATAAATTCAACGGCTCTGGAGTAGGAGATGAAATGGTGATTCTTAGATAATTTATTAATGAGTCTTTCAAACGCCACTTCTTCATCCTTAAAAATATGATGCACATAAAGGAACTGAACCCTTGGCATACCAAGATAGGATTCTATACCACTCCTCTGATCCACCCACGCCAATGCACTTAATGCAATATTTCGTAAATATTGCCTGCCCGAAAAACGTTTTCCCTCTTTAATTTGACTATATGTATCAATGTATTGCATCGTTCAATTACCAAGATTAGAATTGGAACCAGCTAAAACTTTGTATAACTCATAATATTGTTTTGCAATTTCATCAACTTTAAATCTTGTTATATTTCTATATCCGTTTGCAATTAGTTTAGCCCGGTATTCATCATCATTCACTACTTTAAAAATACCCTCGCGGACAGAGGAGACTTCAAACGGATCAACTAGGTGAGCGGCATCTCCTGCCACTTCGGGCATTGACAAAATATTACTCGTTACCACTACTCTTCCAATCGAATTCGCCTCCAAAATCGGTATTCCAAATCCTTCGTAAGTTGACACAAAAGAAACGATATCAGCTTGTTGGTATTTTCTCACCATCTCTTGACTTGATATATTTGCCGAAGTAATATACTCTACCCTTCTTGACCTAATTTCTTTTAATATCTCATCATTTAAAGCACCAACTAAATCCAGCTGGCAATCAATACCTTCCAATGATTGGATAAGGCGAATTATATTTTTGTTGTGCTTTGTCCCGATTTGAAGTATGCGCGGCTTTGTTTTATTAAACAATTTAGGGTGAGGCTCAAACAAAGCAGAAAATGGGTTATGAATAACTTTAATGCTCGATGGATCGAGCGATACATATTTCAATAGTTCGGTCTTGGTAGCGGTTGAAACAGTTGTAATGATAGAAGAACAATGTGTTGGGATTTTTATCCAAAACCAAAGTAACAAAAACCTAGCTAGTGGGTTGGGGTGATTCATGTATCCAATATCATGGATGGTTAATATGGTTCGCTTCTTTCGCAAAAACATGGCAATGAAATTTACATCACCAGTAATATGATTGATGTCTCCTTGATTAAACATGGCCTCAATCCCTATAAAAAAACGTTTAAAAAAACCCTCACTGTAAAAAGATAGCTCTTTATTTTTCCAGGCTATCTCTTTTGGGAAGGCATAAGCGAGTTGTTTAAACAGATTCTCGATACTATAATTCCCCGAATGTCTTTTACGATAAAATAAGACCACATTCATGCGTTAAAGTTTAATGCAAGTAAGTAGTGGTTCAATCGCATCCTCGCAAAATATGGCAGGTTTAATATGCTCCTTAGTTTTTTCTGCCATTCTCATAACATCATAGTTCATCATGTCCAAAAAATTGACGGCTATTACTTTAGGCGACACTTGCTCGTTCAACAAATGCAGGCTTCCTCTAATCTCGATAGGAAACCAAACGTCTAAACCGAGCGCCAAATACTCAAATAATTTATTGGAAACACTGAAAATATGATTGAGTAATACTCCTTTATACAAAACAATACCAATATCATAGTGTTTTAGATTGATCGGAATATCAGCGTAATCAATACCTCCTTTCAAAGTGATTAAATCACTATTCAGATCAATTAAAAAATCACGCGCATCAGCAGTACAATTAACGCTAAAAATATCCCATTGAACTTTTCCCTGTTGCGCTAACACCCAATTGGCAAACTCACACGTGTACATAGTTGAAAGACTAAGCGCACCAACATAAACAATTTTAATGGGAATACGCAAGTCCCTATTAGGCTTCATATACCAACTTCTAGGTGGGTAATTAGGTACTATTTGTGGGTTTAGAATTGAAATCGGCTGAATGTCCTTTAAGAACATGTTCATCCGAAATTCGTTCGTGTGTGACACCCATAATGCTCGATTGTAATGTTTCTTTTCTAGAGAATGAAAATACTTAGTCAGCACCATACCACTATCATATTCTTGCGGTGAAGTGTATTCGTGGTAATGAATTAAAACATTACAAGACGTATTAAAAAATCGACAATAAATGTAAACTGGCCAAGAAGAAATAGTTTCAAAGTAAAGTATCCGAGTAGGGCGATACCATATCATAATAAGCAAACTCGATGCAAAGAACAACACGTAGTTAAAATATCGAACGATAGGTTGAAGTGTTGCACTAGACTTGCCTATCCTGAATAATTTTATTCGATCGATATTGACCACAAAGGGCCGGACTACTTTTGCTATTGGCTTAGTTGCTATAATTATTACCTTCGCTTTCTTCCGTTGTTCTAGGGTTCTAATTAAATTTTGGATTGGCGGATAAAATTCGATGGGGGCAAAATGAACTATAACAACTTTAGGACCCATTTAATTTAGGCTATAACTAACTTTCGTGAGACCACTCACAAGCGTCACAAGCGGTCGATTCAATACACTCCTCATCTTAGAAATATCGGGCTGCCTCCTTGTCATATCTCCCTCTTTTAAGGGGGGCAACATTACAATTCTTGATTTGGAATTACTGATTCTAATAATTGTGCTGGCCAACTCGGCAACAGTAATCAAATGGTCATTGCCAACATTTACCACGTCATTAATGAATAGATTTTCTTCTAAGGTTCTAATTGTAAATTCAATATTGTCATCAACAAAACAAAACGTTCGGGTTTGAAGGCCATCACCATAAATCGTGATATCTCTATTCTGGAGTGCTGCATGCAGAAATTTAGAAACCACAAAATCCTCACTTTGCCTTGGGCCGTAAGTATTAAAAAACCGGAATATAGTATAGTCGAGTCCAAATTCCTTTTGGTAGGTTCTACAAAAACACTCACCCATGTTCTTCACCACTGCATAGGGTAATTTAGAGTTCAGAGGTGTTTCATGCTCATGCTGGGGTAAATGAACTGGCTCTCCATACACTTCTGAAGATGAAGAAAAGAAAATTCTTTTAATACCCGTATTTTTCGATAGTTCAAAAATATTTTGAAGGCCTTTCAAGTCATCTAAAACAAGTTTTGGATTTTCAATGGTTCGTTCTACACCAACTGTGGCCGCATAATGAAACACATAGTCAAAATCAAAATGCAGCATGATAGCGGAAAGGTCGTTTAGGCAGTTGACATCCGCTTTAATAAATTTATAATTCTTATGGGACGACAGGTGACTTTTTTTTCCGGTAAGATAGTTATCAACTGATACCACATAATATCCCTCAGTTGCTAACAACGCATCGGCTAACGTGCTGGGAATAAAACCTGCCCCACCTGTTATTAATACTTTCTTCATTTACGACAAATTAAGTGCGTTCATTATACTTTCTAGTCTCAATGAATAGTTGTGGCTGTTCTTTATTTTCTGCTGCGCTGCTTTTCTAATTTCGCCAACCTCATTTTTGTGAGTCAATATCCAATTAGTTTTTTCGATAAGCTGATCTTCATTCTCAAAATAAAGAACATCTCTCTTATCCACAAATTCGTCTCTAAATTCTGGACATGAAGAGCATAGTTGCAGACCACCCGCAGTGGGAATTTCAAAAAAACGCATGTTTGCAGCTGGGTAATTGGTGTCGTCAATAATGTTCAAATTAATTCTTGATCGATTAAAATAATTCGCAAGGTCGTTTGCGAAAAGTGCTTCGCCCTTCCATTTACTTAGCAATCCTTTATCTACGCAGTTACGTTTCCAATATTTTCCAATGATCTCTATTTTCAGACGGTCAAATTTTTGAATTATCACTTTTAATACTTTCTCTCTTTCAGGCCTCCACATTCCAACAAAAGAAATATCACAATCAAAATCATCACTAGTGTTCAACTCATTCCAGTGTAATGTTAAATCGCCAGCCAGTGGCAACCATAGAGGATTTTCAAAACCCAACGCCCTAAAAATTTCAATTGTGGATTTGCTATAAATTGCTGATAAATCTACCACTTTTGCATAACTTAGATTGTTTGCGTTGAGGTTTGCTGGCGTATCTGGCCAAACCCAGGCCAATTTGCAAGCAGGATGAATTACTTTAATCGTTATCAGTGTTCCATACAGGATTTTAGAACCTCCCACTAATAAAATCAAACCCGGTTTTTCCTCCTTCACCTTTATGATCAAATCGCGGTTCATTTTCTTTGACCACGCAACAACGGGGAGGAAATCATCTAGTAATTTACCAATTTTTCCAAATTCAATGTACTTTAAAATTTCTTTTTGGGGATCAAACCTAACAACATCACAATTTAAATTTTTTGCTGCACTTGCATACGAAGTTTCAAGAGCAAAATTATTGACGGCACCCACTATCAAAATTTTAAGTCTGCTCATTTTGTCCTAAATAATTCGTGATAATAGCTCATTTCAAATTTTCCATGCCGGCCTTTAAATTCATTACTACTTTTTTATTCGAATATTCATCTATCAAACGGGTTGACTCTAAGCTTGCTTTTGATCTAAAATTATCGTCACCCAAAAGTAAATTGAGCGACTCACTTAATTTACCTACATCCGAATCAGCTATCTTAAATCCATTTTTTCCATCAACAACTAGATCAGTTGCACAACCGCATATGTCCGTGACTACGATAGGAAGTTGGAAATTCATTGCTTCGTTAACAGCAAGACCCCAGGTTTCCCCGATTCCCGAACACATTACAAATACATCGGCTACTGAGTAATAAGAGGATATCTCGGATTGATTCACAAACCCAGTTAGAACGATATTACTACTGAATTTCGAGTCGTTGATCAATTTCTCCATACCCCCTCGCATCGATCCTTCTCCTACCATTATCAAATAAACATTAGGTAGATCAATTCTTATGAAGGCATTTATAAGATCAAGGGGACGCTTCTTTTGAATATACTTACCTACAAAAAGAACGACCTTACAATTTTCAGGAAGCCCCATTTCGCTTTTAGTCTCATGTTTACGCTCCCTTAATTTTTCAAAGCGCTCCCTGAAAAATGTATTGTCTACGGCATAGGGGGTAAAAATCAAATCTGATTCTTTCGCACCATAAAATTTAAAAAAATTCTTGTTTTCGGTACCAATATACAGATACCGATCAATAAACTTAAAAAGCATTCCTTTTAGAAATATTTTTTTAATAAATATCAAATTCGGGTGTTTCTTCAATTCTTGGTTCAACGGATTCTCGGCGCGTAGCCAGATCTTTTTTGCTTTTATTTTAGCGAAAATTATAATAAGAATAATTGAAAAGTAGGACCAACCATTTACAATAATAACACTAGACTTATCTTTAATTAAAGTAGAAATAACACCCGGATTAATAAGATCAAAAAAATGATTGGTGAGCGACTTGCGCCAAGAGTAATTTCTGATAAAATGATATCGATATCCTTCCAATAAGGGCGTGTCCCACTTAATAATTTTTCCAAAGCCCGTATCAAAATTATTCTTTAATCCATTGTCAGAAAGGTAATATACAGTAAGGTCAAATTCCTTAGCCATCAAAGAAAACAGCGGTGAATTGTATTGAATAGGATGACTCACGAAATATGATATAGATAATTTAACTTCCACGCTAAAGAACTTTTCCTAATACCTGAAATTTTGGCGCACTAGAGACTCTATTCAAAGCAAATGCAACATCTTTTAAATAAATGGTATTATACCCACCTACTAAGTTCATACTATCAAAAATCCTCCTCATCGGATTATAGGAATGAGGTAAAAATCCGAAAGCCCTGAGTTTCTGGTCTATTCCTTTTTCATCGTATCCATATCTCGCCCCTGAACCATTCAATTCTATGATTACCGCCATCAAATTCTTACTGAGAAGAACACCTTCCCCACCCTTGATCACCTCGGTTTCAAATCCCTCCACATCGATCTTCAGGAGTATAGGCCTTCTTGCCTCTACGATCGAGTCAAGAGTCTGAACCTTGACTTGAGTGGTTCTTGATTCTCTTCCAGTTGCAACATGATTGATAGTATCTAAGTCAGAGGTAAAATCAATGAATCCATTGGTTGAACCGACAGCACTGTTGACTAACTCCACCTTGCTACGGATATTATTTACCAATAAATTATTTATTAAATGATCAAAAGTCTTTCGGACAGGCTCTATTGAAATAACGCTCGCGCCCGTATGCGCAGCAGCCAAAACTGTATAGCTCCCTATATTGGCTCCGATGTCGACAAACAAATCTTCATCTCGTAGAAAATGCAAAAGAAAGCTCATGTCGTTAAATTCATGAAGTCCGCAATAAAGATTTCCGGTAGCACCGGTCATGCCCCTGGCAATAATCAGCTTTGAACGTTCGGTAAATGAGTAAATAATCGGATAAGGATTTAGGCGTACGTTAATTTGCCACGCTATAAATCTCCATAAGGCTTTTGCCTTCGCCTTTTGGTTGATTGGGTGTTTGAGAATGTATTTTATTGTTGAAAACAAACCCATATTATCTCATTTCATGAATAAATTCTTCCAACCTGTCCAGTTGCCTACGGTACGAATTTTCACTTGCAAAAGAACTTCTGGCCAGCATCAATTCAGCAGAATTGTACGCTTCAATTTGGCTCACCACTTTCTTGAAAAGGTTGGGCAACATATTATTATCTTTTCTTTCTGCAATCATTTGAACGAGGCGCGGCATGTTTTTGTATGTGGTAATATTATTTGAAATGATCACCTTGCCCGTACTCAAATATTCCATCACTTTATGATAATTCGTTCCCTTGCTTTGATCCTTTTCTACATCATAGCAAATTAGAAACGCTTCCACCAGCCGAAGTTCTTTTGCCAGTTGTTGGGAGTTTATAGCTCCGTGCAGAATTACATTCTTGAAATTCTCAAGTCGCTTTATAAAATTAATTGAATCACTGTCACTGCCTCCTCCGATATTTGTCTGCTGAAGATTGTAGCTTCCCCAACACTCGAAAATACAATCTGGGTTATCGCTAATAATTTGAATAAATATTTTTCGGTCAATGTCTGGCCTCAATAAATTTCCTGAAAAGCCAATTCGAACGGGATGGTTGGCCACATAAGGTGCGGGCTGTTGAAGAAAATCATCCGATACTCCGTGATGAATAAAATGCTTCGGAATATTCTGATGATGATATTTATCTAAAATTTCGCGAGTTATCGAAAACATAATGTCAGCACCCTCTGCAGCGGCAATTGCTTCTTTATTCAAGGGTTCGTCTACCGGATGAAAAACCTTAAGCACACTTCTTGGAAAATAGCTAAGAGGGTATAAGTTGACTAAATCAAACGACCAAACAATATCTATTGGACCTATCAATTTCAATATTCTTCTAATTTGGAAAAGCATAAAAAAATGAAATGCCCCGATCCACTTAAACTTCAAAATATACGGAAAGAACAAGCGGTGTTGAATTAAGAAAAGATTTGAATAAGCTTGAATGGGTTCGATCAAAATTGATTTTGTGAGCATGTCATTTTGCTGCACGGGCGGATTTAAAAAGTAAACTCTATTGCCTCTTTTTGCCAGCTCAATTGCATAATGATGTTTCGATAAAAACATTTTTCCCCATGCCTGCGGAGAAAGAATTAAAATCGTTTTATTGCGTAATTCAGGCACAGATTTCTATTGATAGAACTTCTTAATCGTATTCCCGACATAAGTAATCATCTCTCCGCTCAGCTCTGGATACATGGGCAATGATAAAATTTTGTCTTGCAAAGAAGTCGCCACCGGAAAATCTTGTGAAAGATGGCCGAGATAATGATATGCTTTTAAATTAGGAAGTGCCGTTGGGTAATGGATGGCTGTTTCAATTCCCTCCTTTTTTAAATATGCAGCTAGCTGATCGCGCCTTTCAGCTTTAATTACATACAGGTGGAACGAGTGTTTAGTATGCGATCTGACTTTAGGGGTTTGAATAGTGTCAATGCCTGCCAATTGTTGATCGTAACATTTAGCATTTTCGATTCTTCTATTTGTCCAATCATGTATGTATGGAAGCTTGGCAGAAAGAATCGCAGCTTGCATACTATCCATGCGGCTATTAACGCCTTCTATCAAGTGTTGATGTTTTACGAGCGCACCATGCCTAGCAAACATGGTGAGTTTCTCTGCTAATAAGTCATTGTTGGTAATCATGCAGCCTGCGTCTCCATAGGCGCCTAAATTTTTTCCAGGATAAAAACTGAATGAAGAAGCGATCCCAAACGTTCCAGCTTTTTTTCCTTTGTATTCTGAAAAATGGGATTGGGCACAATCTTCTATTAAATAGATATT
The DNA here is from genome assembly GCA_025359125.1 of Cytophagales bacterium. GTDB lineage: Bacteria > Bacteroidota > Bacteroidia > Cytophagales > Cyclobacteriaceae > ELB16-189. Next base: position 6,308 of record JANYHI010000069.1, on the reverse strand, counting down.
ATGTTGGTTGCAAAAAGACTGTATAAAATCCATGTCGCACATTTGTCCTTGTAAATGAACGACAATTAACGCCTTCGTTCTGGATGTAACTTTACTCGCTAGTTGAGATTCATCCAAACTAAAATAATCTTGATGGATATCTACAAAAACAGGCTTCGATCCTGCCTGCGTAATTGTTTCAGAACTCGATATCCAACTATTGGCAACGGTGATTACCTCATCCCCACTACCTATGCCCAGCATTTTTAAAATAATGTATAACGAGTCTGTTCCATTACCACAGGAAATAACATGCTTTACTCCATACATATCGGCAAACGCCAATTCAAAATTCTTAACATATTTACCCCCTATAAAAGAAGCGTCTTGAATGACAGAAGCAATTGCCTTATCAATATCTGTTTTTATGCTGTTGTATTGAACTGAGAGATCGACAAAAGGAACTCGCATATCGGAGTAGTATTTTTTTTAGATTGAACGAATGAACTTAGCAGGGTTTCCGGCATAAATACCGGAAATCAAAATGTCTTTGGTGACAACCGAGCCTGCACCAATTACCACATAATCAACGATCGTGACAGGGAGTATAGTAGCATTAGATCCAATTGAAACTTGATTGCCAATATGTGTGGACTTCCATTTGGTGCGATCTCCACCAGCTGGCCTGCCATTTTCAAAAAGATCGTTAATGAACATTACACCATGACCGATAAAACAATTTTTTCCTATGGAAACCAAACTACATATAAAGGTGTGAGATTGCACTTTTGTGTATTCACCAATAGTAACCTGATCCTGCACTTCAACAAAAGGACCTATAAAACAATTAGAATCAATTTTGCAGCCATACAAATTCACTGGCTCCACTACTTTAACTGATTCACCAAAGACTACATCTCGGATTTGCGAAGTAAAAAGCATTGGTAGGTTCATCCGCGAGCTGCAGCACTATAAATTTTCTCTATGATCTCAACTGTCTTGAGCCCTTCAAACGAATTGGTAGTAATAGTGGCGTTATGTTGCAGCACCTCTATCAGGTTGTCATACACTTTGTCATGATTGCTCATTGAGCCCACGTAGTTGCCGTAATTGTTAGGCTTATTGCCTTCCGGTAGATTCTCAATTTTATAATCCTTTATGTTTTGATACTCCAGCTCATTTAAATACTGCCCTCCAATTTTAACCGTTCCCTTTTCGCCAAATAAAATAAGCGAACCTTCCATATTTTTCTCATAACTGTTCACCGTGTAATTGATTGTTCCGATGGCACCGTTATAAAATTCTAGTATCACCACTCCTGTATCTTCAAATTCAATTATTCCTTCATGGTTAAAATTTCCCATGTATGACTTAACGCTTTTTACATCGCCTACCATCCAGTACAATAAATCAATAAAATGACTGAATTGAGTGAATAACGTTCCTCCGTCTAACGCTGTGGTCCCCTTCCAAGAGTCTTTATAATAATCGGGGTTGCGATTCCAAAAGCAAGACAATTGAATACTCATTATGTTTCCAAGCCTGCCTTCGTCTATTAGATTTTTTACTGCGGCAACTGGAGGGTTGTATCGGTTTTGTTTAATTGCAAATAATCTCTTGTTTGCCTTTTCAGCGGCTTGTATCATTTGGCCACAATCGTAAACATTAATTGCCATGGGCTTTTCGCACAACACATGAAAGCCAGCCTGAAGACTCTTTATCGAATGTTGAGCATGAAGCCCGTTGGGTGAGCAAACAGCAACCACATCCATTTCCTTTTCGTGCGCCAGCATTTCTTCAAGCGAATAATAGGCTTTAGCCGAATAGGTAGAAGCCATCGCATCGGCCTTCTCTTTCACGGTGTCGCAAGCCGCCACCAAAATACCTTTTGAATGAATATGCTCTGCATGACGCTGCGCAATGCGACCGCAGCCGATAATACCGAATCTGAGTTTTGTCGCCATTTTTATTTACGAGTAAAAATTTTTCTAAACTTTTGCGTTTTCTGAAGTAGTCGCATATACCCGCCCTTTAAATGAGCGTCTGTTTTAAAATCTTCGTGTTTACGAATGGGGGCGCTCATTATCTGCGCAAACTCTTTCGGTGACAGGCCAAGTTTTTTCAAAACATATTCTCTATCGGAGTTCAATTCAGAAATTGGATACAGCGGTAATTCTAACTCGGCAAGAGCAGCCGTTTTAGTTATCTGTCCCGAACAGATCAATGTAGAAAGATGAGCCTTTCTTTTATCTATCTTAAATTTTTCGGGTAAGATATGCGCCTGATAAAATTTAGTGAAGAGTGACTCATAATGCTTTCCACCATAATCTCTCCAGTCTAATTCGCTGCTTATAAATCTTTTTATTTCGGCCTTGTTGTATGGCACATAGTCTAAGATAGAAACAGGTGAGAGTTTTAAAACGGCTGAATAATAAAGATGTCTTTTGAAATCATAAAATGGATACGTTTTCAATTTTATTTTTCCAAACTTAGAATGAATATCTTGAAGATTAACGAAATCCATTTTTCTATACAGCCAACTCCGAGGCATGATGTGTTCGGTAACGATGTTGGTGCCACTAATTAGATAACCAATCCTATGCTCTTTAGCTAACTTATACATGGAAGCGAAAATAGCATGATCTGATACGACCTCAATATCTACAACAGACGCCTTCAAGTAGGAAAGTTGTATGTCTCTAAATTCTTGCCAGTTGACTACGAGCGTAACCAGATCAATTCCTAGTCTACTAACAACATTTTCGATATTCTTAATGGCCAGTTCCGAATTCCAGCCGTTGTCTAAATGCACCGCTAAAGGTCTCAGACCAAGTTTTTTTACCAAGTAAGCAACATAGGTACTATCTACCCCACCGCTTAGCCCAATCAAGCAATCGTATTTTTTTCCTTGGCCCCTACCTTTAATTAAAGTTGTAAGCTCCTGAATCCTTTGTTCACCTTGCTTGCCTGTTAATACGTTTCTTTCAGCTTCCTTATAATCATGATAATAATTGCAAACCCCGGCTTCATCAAATACAATATCCGGATCGGCAATGTTGTCCATTACTGTAACAGCACATTGGCGATAGAGCGGATCTTCTTTGGTCAAAACCATCTTGGTTAATCTAAATCAACAGGTAAAAATAATCTTTCTTTCAAGTCTTTTTGAGACGGATAACTGATTAGCACCGCGCGATGTGGGCGCTGAAAAACAAACAGACTACCGGCAGATACAGCGGAAGCCCCTGCCTGAACTGCCTTTCTAAAATCTTCTATAGACGATGCGCCACCCAGCGCCACCAAGGGAATAGTAATGGAAGATGAAACCGCTTTTATCAATGCTTCATCAAAACCTGCGAAGGTTCCATCTCTGTCAATAGCATTTAATAAAATTTCTCCGGCTCCGTTTGCCTCCATTAACTTGGCGAAATCGATAGGATCTAAATCTGAATTTTTAGTACCATTATTTCCATAAACTTTATACTTACCCCACAGGTTCTTCTTCACGTCCATCGAAACAACAATGCTTTGTCGACCAACATAATCAGAAATCTGCTTGATAAAGTGAGGGTTTCTAAGAGCCGAAGTATTCAGAATAACTTTTTCAACTCCAATGGCAATCAGCTTTTTCACTTCTTCCAGTGTAGTAATGCCACCTCCATATCCTAATGGCATAAACACCTCGCTGGCTATTTCTTTAATCGCCTTCATATCGGGTGGTCTTGCTTCCTGTGTAGCCGAAATATCTAATACAACAAGTTCATCAACCTCTTTATCGTTAAATACTTTAACTGCGTTGATCGGATCGCCAACATAAATATGGTTCTTAAATTTTATTGACTTTACCAATCCGCCTTTTCGAATAAGTAATGACGGAATTACTCTAATTCTTTTCATACACATTAATAGAGTTTGGCAAAATTCTCCAGTAACTTCATTCCGTAGCGGTGGCTCTTTTCAGGGTGAAACTGCACGCCTAAAATATTATTTCGTTCCACACCTGCCACAAAGCGATAACCATAATCGGCACACACTAAAATATCTTCGGAATGATTTATCTCTGCATGATAAGAGTGAACAAAGTAATATCTTGGCTCGAATAAATCGGTAAATAATAACGACTTCTTTTGAGGCACCACATCGGTCCAACCCATATGCGGGATTTTTAAATTCGATGAAAACAACTGCGCCTTAAACCGAACTATTTTTCCATCAATCCATCCAAGCCCCGGCAATTTTCCCTCTTCACTGCTATGCATCAGCAATTGCATACCTACGCATACACCTAAAACAGATACTCCTCTATTAATTACTACTTCATTTAATACAGGAAGCAATCCGCTTTCGGCAAGCTTGGCCGCGCACGTATCAAAAGCACCCACTCCCGGCAAAATAATTTTTGTAGCCGACTCAATTTCAGCTTCCGCTGAAGTAATCTTGGAGGGCACACCAATTTTCTTAAGCATGTTTTGCATGGATGCCAGATTACCCACTCCATAGTCAACGATGGTTACCATCAGCCAACTTTCATATTAAAGATTTTACAAAATCGGCTGAACGTCATCGCTCTAAAATAAATAGGCTCATACTCGAGCTGGCCCTCAACAAACTTATCAAAACGGTTCACAAGTTCTTCGCTAAACACGTCTGCCAAATTGCTAATGTTTTGTAAGTCGGCTCTTACCCGTTCTCTGTTTTGAAGAATCCATTCAGAATCGGGTGCTACAAAACCCATCTTATCTTTTCGAAACTTAATTGCCTCCGGTAATTCTTCAACGGCTTGGCGCAATACATACTTTGAATAGCCATCGTAAATCTTATGATCGGAATTTAATCCAATGCAATATTCAACCAACCGATGATCTAAAAATGGCAGACGCGATTCAATGGAAAACAGCATCGAATTTCTATCTTCTGAGTGGAGTTGATACGGAATACTCGAATGGGCCATCTCAACAAGGCTGAGATTGCGTACCGTATTTTCTTTCCAACGCATTTTGGAGCTAACAGCCAATCGCTGCCACTCCCTCGTAAGCCACGGATATTGAGGCTTTCCAATTACTTTTTTTATCGTTTGAATTAGCTTCACTAGCAACCGCGCGTTGATCATTTTTTTTACCAGTGAAAGAAAAGCAACTTTTTTATGAAATGCTTTTTGTTTAATCAGCAATATTGCCTTTCTCCATTTAAAGGATGAAATAAGTTCGCCTACATGAGCCTCAAAAAACTCTGGGTAGCCGCATAAGTATTCATCTGCTCCTTGTCCATCCTGCATCACAATCATCCTTTCTTCCTTTGCCTTTTCAAATACTTTATATTCTGAAAAATGAGAGGCGGTGCTGAATGGCTGATCGAGATGATAGAGCATAACGTCTAAAATACCTTTATCTAATAAATCGTTTAAGGCTGGATAAACTTTTGCGGCCTGAAAGCCTGTTTGCGCTGTGACCAAGTCACTGAATTTTTGTTCGTCATATCTACTATCGTTATAGCAAGAGGTAATGGTAGCAAAATCTTGGTTAGCCAGTCGCTGGCTCGCAATTACACTCACAATTGATGAGCTATCGATACCGCCAGATAAACAACTGCCCACTCTCACATCAGAGCGCATTCTTATTTTAACACTTTCTAAAAAGAGGGAGCGCACTTTTTTTACTGCCTCCCCGATGGTGACAGATACTGGTACACTGGCCTCACGTAAATCATACCACTGCACCACCTGAAGTTGATGTGTAATCAAATTATACCTTAAAAAGTGACCGGGTTTTAGCTCGCTTACACCCTCAAAAAATGTTTCTTCAGAATAATTTACCAAACCTTCTGTTAAAAAATTTACGGCAACAGATTTATTTAAGACTGGCATAAATGCCGGTACCGCCATAAATTGTTTTATCTCAGAACCCGCTAAAAAATAATTTTGGATAGTAGTATAGTATAAGGGTTTGATGCCGAAATGATCTCGGCAAAAAATGATTTCACTTTTTGCTTCATCGGCAATTGCAAAAGCCCACATACCGTTAAATTTTTTGAAGGCTTCGATACCCCACTGCTGGTATGCAGCCAATATCACTTCCGTGTCACTCTCTGAAATAAACGTGTGGCCTAGAAGCGTTAATTCATCTCTTAATTCGAGATAGTTATATACTTCTCCATTGTAAGTGATGCAAAGATTTGCTCGCTGCATAGGTTGATGGCCCGCCTGACTTAAATCTAAAATGGACAGCCTGCGATGGCCGAACGCAAAATTACCTCCATGGTAAAAACCTTCATCGTCTGGCCCGCGGTGAGCTACTTTATCGTTTATTGATTTAAGCAAGTCTGGCTTAATT
>JANYHI010000074.1 GCA_025359125.1 Cytophagales bacterium | reverse complement strand
AGCGAGAAAAAAGCCATCGCCGAAACAGATTTATATGAGCCAACGCTTGATCTGCGCGATTATAAATATCCTTCTATTGATTTGCTGGAAACTCATGGCAGCGAAAAGATCATACAAGACCCCGGTGAACTGGAAACCAATAAGAACAGGATTATTGAAACGCTGAAGAATTATGATATTGCCATTCAGAAAATATCTGCAACAGTAGGCCCTACCGTTACGCTGTATGAAATTGTTCCCGCAGCAGGTGTGCGTATTTCAAGAATAAAAAACCTGGAAGATGATATTGCGCTGAGCTTAGCTGCGCTAGGCATTCGTATCATCGCGCCCATTCCCGGCAAGGGAACAATTGGTATTGAAGTGCCGAATAAAAATCGCGAGATGGTGAGCATTCGTTCGGTGCTGGCCTCAGAGCGCTTTCAAAAATCAGATAAGGATTTACCTATCGCCATTGGCAAAACAATCTCTAATGAATTGTTGGTGATTGATTTGGCTAAGATGCCGCACTTGCTGGTGGCAGGGGCAACAGGGCAAGGTAAATCGGTAGGATTGAATGTGATTCTTACTTCGCTTCTATATAAGCTCCACCCCAGTCAACTCAAACTTGTTTTGGTCGATCCCAAAAAAGTAGAGATGTCGCTTTTTTCAAAAATAGAACGACATTATTTGGCCAAACTTCCCAACAGCGAAGAGGCTATTATTACCGATACCAAGAAAGTAGTGCACACGCTTAACTCACTTTGTATCGAAATGGAAAACCGTTACGAAATTCTGAAAGATGCGGGCACTCGAAATCTGAAAGAGTACAATGCTAAATTCATAGCCCGTAAGTTGAATCCGAAGGAAGGGCACCGCTTTTTACCTTATATTGTTTTGGTGATTGATGAGTTGGCCGATTTGATGATGACGGCCGGCAAGGAAGTAGAAACACCTATTGCGCGACTGGCTCAATTAGCTCGTGCGATTGGAATACATTTGGTAGTAGCTACACAAAGACCTTCTGTAAACGTTATCACGGGCGTAATCAAAGCAAACTTCCCGGCTAGGTTATCATTCAGAGTAACTTCTAAAGTAGACTCGCGCACTATTTTAGATTCTGGAGGAGCAGATCAATTAGTTGGAATGGGCGATATGCTTTTTTCAAATGGCTCTGATGTAATTCGTTTGCAAAGCCCATTTGTAGATACTCCAGAAATTGAGAAAGTTTGCGAATTCATCGGGTCGCAACGAGGTTATGATTCGGCTTATATGTTACCAGAATTTGAAGGAGAAGATGACGGTGGTGCCAGTTCAGTAGACTTGTCGGATCGCGATGCATTGTTTGAAGAAGCCGCTCGTTTGATTGTGATGCATCAGCAAGGAAGCACTTCGCTTATTCAGCGAAAGCTAAAGCTAGGATATAATCGTGCTGGCCGTTTGATAGATCAATTGGAAGCCGCCCGAATTGTGGGCCCGTTTGAAGGATCAAAGGCACGCGAAGTATTAGTGAAGGATGAAATGAGTTTGGAACAATTATTGACTGGTTTGAAGGAAAAGCATAGTTAACTTGAAGTAAAAATGAAAAAGTCTGTTTTAGTATTTCTTTTAGTGGTTGTAGGAAAGGTTGTTTTCGCACAGTATGACCCCAAAGCACTTGAAATTTTGGAGGCCATGAGCAAAAAATACAAGGCTATAGCCGCATTTGAAGCCAATCTTACCTCGGCTCTCACCAATGAAACGGAAGGAATTAAAGAAGAGTTTAAAGGAAAGATTACTGTGAAGGGAGACAAGTTCAAGCTTTCGCTGGAAGATCAAGAGATTATAAATAACGGCACTACAGTATGGACATATTTGCCTGCCTCTAAAGAAGTGAATATCGATAATTTCGATCCTAAATCAGATGATATTAATCCTGTAAAGATTTTTGATATCTATAAAAAAGGATTCAAGTATTTGTATTTGGGAGAAAAGACAGAGGCTGGCCAGGTATTGGAAGAAGTGGATTTGGTGCCAGAGAAAAAAAATGCTCAATATTTTAAAATCAAGATGCTAATTTCTAAGAAAGATAAGAGTATTCAGAGCTGGACGATGTTTGATAAATCGGGCAACCGATATAAATATTTGATCACCAAGTTTATTTCAAATATTAAAGTAGATGATTCTTTCTTTGGCTTTGATCCTAAAAAATACCCTGGTGTAGAGGTGATTGATTTGCGATAGAGGAATTTTATAAAAAATATACTTAACTTCGTTTTAGTTATGATTTCGGAGATGACCAAACTAAACGATTTGCAAATTAGCCTACTGAGGCTTTTTAATCGTCCTATGCGCGATGATGAAGTCTTATCACTCAAACGTGTTCTTGTTCAGCATTTTTCAGATTCTTTAAATGCAGAACTATCTACTTTGCAAGAAAAGAAGTCACTTTCTAATTCAGACTTTGATGCAATGCTCTCAGCAAAGAGTTAAAGAGTGAAGGCTGTCATTGATACTAATTGCTTAGTTTCTTCCATATCACCTAGGAGTCCTCACTATTGGCTGTATGAAGCTTTTAAAAGCGAATTATTTGATTGGGTAGTTAGCAATGAGATTCTGATTGAATATGAAGAGATCATTTCATCAAGGTACTCACCCAAAGCGGCTAATTTAGTATTGTCTATAATTATGGTTGCCCCAAATGTAATTTTCCAATCGCCTTATTATCATTGGCAGTTGATTCAGAACGACCCTGAGGACAATAAGTTTGTGGATACTTATGTTTCAGCTGGTGCGGACTATTTAGTTACTCAAGACTCAGATTTTAATATTTTGAAATCAACGGAATTTCCTATCATAAAAGTATTATCACTAAGGGAATTTAAAGAGATTATTTTTTCAAGATAAAGTTATTTAATTCGTATCGCCTTTATTTTAAAACATGACCCGTCAACAGCTAGTAGAGCAAATTAAAAAGAAACAATCTTATTTATGTGTTGGCCTTGATACCGATTTAGAAAAGATTCCCAAACATCTTTTAAAGTCGAGTGATCCAATCTTTGAATTCAACAAACAGATTATTGATGCCACTAAAGATTTTTGTGTAGCGTATAAACCAAATATCGCCTTCTATGAGGCACTCGGGCCCAAAGGGTGGGAGAGTCTCCAGAAAACATTAGACTACATACCGAAAGAATGCTTTACCATTGCCGATGCCAAGCGCGGAGACATTGGAAATACTTCTGCGCTATATGCTAAAGCTTTTTTTAGGCAGATGAATTTTGATGCATTAACGGTTGCACCTTACATGGGCGAAGATTCGGTAAAACCATTTCTAGAGTTTGAAGGTAAGTGGGTGATATTATTAATTCACACCTCTAATCCGGGTAGTCAAGATTTTCAAATGATTGAAACACAAGATGGGAAATATCTTTATCAAGAAGTTATTTTTGCCTCGCAGCAATGGGCCACACCCGACAAGATGATGTATGTAGTAGGCGCTACTCACGCTGATAAAATTGGAGCTATTCGCGGACTTGCTCCCGATCACTTTTTCTTAGTTCCGGGCGTTGGGGCGCAAGGCGGAGATTTAGAGGCGGTTTCAAAAGCTGGTATGAATGCGCATTGCGGGTTGTTAGTCAATTCGTCAAGGGCAATTATTTACGCATCAGATAAAGAAGATTTTGCCCAACGAGCTTCTGCTGAAGCCAAGAAAGTTCAGCAAGAAATGAAAGTATACCTTGGTCATTACATGAAATAATACTCCGTTGATTTTTATTTCTGTTAGCTGTATATTAAAATAGATATTGAGTCGAAAATATGAATGAATCTTTTCTGCACTTCGTCTGGCAGTTTCAATATTTTACTCAGCAAAATTTATGTACGCAAGAGGGAGAGGTGCTATCTATTTTTAATGTGGGTTTTTTAAATTCAAATGCCGGCCCCGATTTCTCACAAGCAAAAATTCAAATCGGTAAAATAGAGTGGGTAGGTAATGTGGAGATACACATCAAATCTTCTGATTGGTTGTTACATAATCATGACAAGGATAAAGCTTACGATAACGTTATCCTTCACGTAGTTTGGCAAGATGACGAAAGAATAAAGAGAACCGATGGCACACTTATTCCTACTATTGAATTAAAAAATAGAGTGAGCAAAGATCTTTTAAAGAAGTATGCCCAGTTGGTTAATAGTGCAGCTTCCATCCCTTGCGAAAAAACATTTAATCAGATTGATCCTATCCTAAAAACTTCTATGTTAGATAAGGCCATTCTTCAGCGATTGGAATCAAAATCTGGTGAGATTCTTAAAACGGTTGACTTTAACAAAGGCGATTGGGAAGAAACAACCTATCAGTGGCTAGCCAAAAGCTTTGGGTTTAAAATTAATTCAGAACCTTTTTTGCAGTTGGCTAAATCATTGCCATACAAAATAATTCAAAAACATAGCTCCAGTCTTTTGCAAATTGAAGCATTACTTTTTGGGCAGGCTGGAATGTTACAAACGAAAACGAAAGATGAATATGTAACCACTTTGTTCAATGAATATGAATTCCTTTCTCAAAAATATTCGCTTAGGGAAACAGCCCTTCATTTTTCGCAATGGAAATTTCTACGATTAAGGCCTGCCAATTTTCCGACATTAAGGATTGCTCAATTCGCTAGATTAATGTTTACCAATCCTAATCTATTTTCAAAAATCAAAGAATCGAAATCTACAAGAGAATTAGCACAGTTAATTGAGGCCACTCCTTCAGAGTATTGGCAAACACATTACCATTTTGCAAAAAAATCTAAATCAAAGATCGCTCCATTAGGTACATCCAGTAAAGAAAATTTATTAATTAATTCAATGGTTCCTTTACTGGCCGCCTACGGAAAGTATAGTGATGATTATATTTATATTGACAAAGCCACAGAAATTCTTCAAAGCTGTCCGGCAGAGAAAAATAAAATTACACGTTGTTGGGAAGAACTAGGTCTTACCGTTAAATCATCTTTTGATTCTCAGGCCTTGATAGAACAATATAACAACATGTGCCAGAAGAGATTTTGCCTGAACTGTGTGGTAGGCACTTCAATTTTGAAACCTCGATGAGTATTTTGCTGACACTCATTAATAGCTTTGCTATTCTGCTAATAGCATTCTTCTTTTATAAAAAATACGGTACTGATTATCCTAAACTTTATTGGATTTCATTAATACTAAAAGTGGGTGGAGGTTGCGCGCTTGGACTTGTCTATTTGTACTATTATTCCACTAGCGATACTTGGACTTTTTTTAATGAAGCAAGACTTCAAGCAAATTTAGCAATCACTAATGCCGGAGACTATTTTCATTATTTGATTTCCAATAGATATTCAGATAATGTTAGCCACCCATTTTATTTAGGAGATCGTAATTCAATCTTAATTAAATTCATAAGCCTATTGTGTTTGATTAGCGGAAACAACTACTGGATTTGCGCTGCTTATTTTTCGATCATTTCATTCGCTTGCGCTTGGTATTTGTTCGTACAAATAGTGAATTTTTCTCCATCTGCTTCATTGGCAACAGCAATGCCTTTGTTCTTTTTTCCATCTATTATCTTTTGGGGTTCAGGAGTTATTAAAGAAACCTTTGCATTGGCAGGTATTTTTCTGATTACCTCTATTTTTATCAGATATGTTTTTAATGCTAGCATAAAATGGAATCATATGATGGTTGGCATAGTATCACTTATAGTGGTATGGATGTTAAAATATTATTGGCTAGCAATTTATTTGGGAGTATTCATCCCCACTGCTTTTACTTTGTTCTTGTATAAAAAAAAAAGGTACACCAATAGCAAGCTCATTCTGATTTGGATTAATACGCTGGTTGTAGCAGGAATTCTTATTACGTTGATTCACCCAAATTTTTATTTGAGTAGAATTTTTGAGGTTATTGTTTCTAACAATGAAAGTTTTTTAGTTGCTTCGGGCGCAAAGAATGTGATTAACTTCTATCAGTTGCAGCCAACTTGGTGGAGTATAGCACTCAATTCTCCTTGGGCTGTACTTTCAGGGTTATTCCGGCCTTTTGTTTGGGAGGCATCTAACCTGCCTGCTGCTCTCGCATCTTTAGAGAATTTGATTTTACTTGCTCTTACCATTTCTGCCGTGTTAAATTTCAAGAACTATCAACACAAGGAGTCTTTTATGATATTGTTAATTTATTGCGTGATACTTTGCACCTTTCTCGCGCTCTCAACTCCTAATTTAGGTACGTTGTCGCGGTATCGCATTGGCTTTTTACCTTTTTATATTTTCGCAATTGTTTACCAGAATCCAGTAATCAAATATTTCGCAAAGCAATTTCGATTTTTTAAAGAGTAGTGCAGGCTTTGTTTAACTTTACGAGATGGAAAATCCGGTTATTATTTTTGGAGCTAACGCGTTGGGTAGAGCAGCCAAAGAAATTTTTGAAAACAATGAAGTAGTTGTTTATGGTTTTCTGGACGACAACAAAAGTCTCCACAAATCAGAACTAGATGAAGTAGTAGTTTTAGGAGATACCGATGATGATGGATTTCTAAAATTGATTGGAAAAAAGTGCGAGGCATTTATTGCTATAGATGATATTAAACTCCGCAAGAATTTGGTGAACGTATTGAAAGAAGTGCGACATGTTCAGGCGGTAAATGCTATTCACAAAAATTCACTTATTTCAAAACGGGCATCTATCGGCCATGGTAATTTCATTGACTTTGGCAGCTACGTAGGGCCGGGCTCAACCATCGGAAGTTATTGTCTCATCAATAACAACGCTATTATTAGTGGAGAATGCATATTAGGTGATTATGTTCAAGTAGGAATAGGCAGCAACATCAATGCGAATGTTACCATTGAAGATGAAGTTTTCATTGGCTCGGGAGTAACAATTGTTTCGGGTGTATCGGTGGGGAGAGGTGCCCGAATAGGAGCAGGCTCAGTTGTGATTGCGCCCGTTAAAGCAGGCGAAACTATTTTTGGTAATCCAGCTCAGAGGGTTTCTAAATAAATTCAAATAGCAGCAATGTCTAAAATATCTGAAACTGATTTGATTTTAAATGCAGATGGTAGTGTCTATCATTTAAATTTATTACCCAAGCATATTTCAGATACCATCATCACAGTAGGCGATCCGAGCAGGGTTTACATGGTTAGCCAGTTTTTTGATGAAGTAGAATTCGAGATGAATAAGCGAGAGTTTATCACCCACACCGGAAAGTACAAAGGCAAGAAGATCACAGTAATCAGCACGGGCATTGGCACTGATAATATCGAAATTTTTTTTACTGAGCTAGATGCATTGGTAAATATCGACCTAAAGACTCGTGAGCCGAAGGCAAGAAAGAAAAAAATAAGAGTTGTTCGTATTGGTACTTCCGGAGCCTTGCAGGAAGATATTCCACTAGGTGCTCACCTGATTTCAGAGTATGCAGTAGGGTTAGATAACCTTATGAATTTCTATGATCTTCCGATGGATGATTACGAGGCGGGGCTTGCACATGATATCCAAAAGAAAACAGGAATACCTTTTATGCCTTATGTAGTGCGCGGATCGGAGAGTTTGAAGAATCAGATAGGAGCCGAAATGATCATTGGAAACACCGTTACTTGTCCGGGGTTTTACGCACCGCAAGGCAGGCAATTAAGGTTGCCTATTCGGTTTCCCAATTTGTTAGAGGATTTAAATTACTACCACAAAGGAGATTTTTGGCTTACTAATTTTGAAATGGAAACAGCTGGTTATTATGCGATGGCGCGGCTCCTGGGTCATGAAGCAATCAGTGCCAATGCAATTATAGCCAATCGGGTAAAAAACAAATTCTCGAAAAATCCAAACAAGATTGTGGAGTCTCTTATCGAAAAAGTATTGGATAGTTTGATTTCTATTAGCTCAGCGTAACGTTATCCATCTTCATAATTTGTTTCCCCGCTTTAAAGGGTTCGTTGTTATAGAAGCCAGATAAAATACGATGAGCAATTTGCTCCATTACTAACTCCTCTTCAGTCTTACCTTCTTTACCCCACCAGTAAACTCGTTGAGGGTGTTTTTTCATATCTTCTACATACGACCTTGCATGTTGATATTGATCTTGTGTAAAGGTTATAGTGAAGCAGGTTTTTACTTTTTGTGTTTCCATATTTTAATTATTTACAACTGCGATGCCAAAAATTATATTGCTATTTTAACCAATTCAATAGTAATGCACAAAAGCATCGCCCGATTATGGTCAACCTCGTGCGAAGTTGGGATTGCTATATCCTAAATAACCTTGTTAACTTTACGAGTTGATATGAGAAAATACGAAATACACACCCTGAAGAACGGGATACGAGTGGTACATAATCAGGTAACCTCTACTAAAATTGTTCATTGCGGAATTATGTTGGATGTAGGCAGCCGCGATGAAGATATCACCAATCAAGGCATCGCCCATTTTTGGGAGCACATGGCTTTTAAAGGAACCCGCAAGAGAAAATCATTTCATATTTTAAATAGATTAGAATCGTTGGGGGGCGAACTCAATGCTTTTACCGATAAAGAGAAAATTCTTTTTTATGCCTCCTTACGAGATGAGTATTTTGAGAGAGCGGTAGAGCTTTTGGCAGACATAACTTTTGATTCCATTTTTCCCAAAGAGCAAATCGAAAAAGAACGCCATGTAATTTTAGAAGAGATGTCAATGTACTACGATGATCCGGAAGATTCTCTTCAGGATGAATTTGATGCAACCGTTTTTTCAGGTCACTCTTTAGGTATGAATATTCTGGGTTCACAAAAAACAGTAAATGGGTTTAAGCGCAGAGATTTTACTTCGTTCGTAAAAAAGCATTTAGATACTCGTAAAATAGTTTTTAGCTCTGTTGGCAATGTATCAATGGAAGTAGTCGTTCGTCTGGCAGAAAAATATTTAGGTCATGTTCCAGCATCGAAGTCATTAGTGAAGCGAAAAAAATTTACTAGTTACAAACCTAAAGAGGTTGTTCTTACACGAGACGTAAAACAAGCCCGATGTGCAATTGGCAGAGAATCGTATAAACTTTCAGATGAAAAAAGAAGTCCGTTTTATATGCTCACCAGTATTTTGGGTGGCAGCGGAATGAATTCTCGATTAAATTTGGCACTGCGCGAAAAATACGGATTCGTTTATTCTATTGGCTCTCACTTTGTTCCCTTTACCGATACAGGACTTTTTGTTATTTCATTCGGTACCGATCCATCTCAACTAAAAAGAAGCATTGAGTTAATTAAAGCTGAGTTAAAAAAATTATGTGATGAGCCACTCGGAATAAAGCAATTGGCCTCGGGTAAGGAACAGTTGCTCGGTCATTTAGCAATGGCACAAGAGAGTAACATTAGCTTTATGATGATGATGGCTCGTAACTTGTTAGACTTAGGAACCGTACTTTCATTTGAAGAGATACAGGATAGGGTTAGAAACACCACCTCTGCCACTTTGCAAATGCTGGCGAATGAAATGTTTGACCCAAAAAAATTGAGTTACCTAATGATGGTGCCTAAACAATAGGAATGGATTTTATACCCGAAGAGATTGATCAATACGCAAGAGATCATTCAAGCGAAGAATCTTCTTTACTTAAAAAGATTCATCGCGATACACATGCCGAGGTACTCATGCCGCGTATGGTTTCCGGACATTTGCAAGGCAGGTTTCTGTCTATGATAAGCAATATGATTAAGCCGAAAGCAATTTTAGAGATAGGAACTTATACGGGATACTCAGCAATTTGCTTGGCAGAAGGGCTTGCAGAAGGAGGTAGACTAATTACTATCGACATTAATGAAGAATTAGAGGCAAGAGTGAGCGGTTATTTTAAAGAAGCAGGCCTAGAGCAAAAAATCGATTATAGAATTGGCGATGCAGTCGAATTAATTCCCGGTTTGAAGGAGTCGTTTGATTTAGTCTTTTTAGATGCAGATAAAGAAAATTACCAATTATATTTTGATTTGATATTTGATAAAATGGCTGTTGGCGGATTTCTGCTAGCTGATAATGTTTTGTGGAGCGGAAAAGTAGTAGGTGCAAAGGAAGATAAAGATACCAAGGCTATTAAATCTTTTAATAATCGAATTACAAATGACTTAAGGCTTGAAAAAATGCTACTTCCTCTTCGCGATGGTATTATGATGGTTCGGAAAATCAGTTAATGATAGGTAGCTTTTAATCAATCCTACTAAAAATATAGCCTTTTTTTACTACCTTTGTGCTGATGAGATTTTTTGCAGTCGCACTCGTTTTTTTTGGAGTTGCTGCCTCACACGCACAAGCTCCTGTAGTGCCCCATAAAATGCATTTTGCAAATATGACGCTCACCATACGTGATGACGCCAGACGCGAAATTCAAAAAGATGTGGACGCCATGACACGTCATGCCAAGTACTTTAATGTTACTGCTGAGCGTGCCAGAATTTACTTCCCGCTAATCTCAAAAATTTTTGCAGAAGAAAACCTACCAGATGATTTTAAATATTTGTCTTTGCAGGAAAGCTCATTAGTGCCAGATGCAGTTTCTGTGTCTAATGCTGTTGGCTTTTGGCAGTTTAAAGATTTTACGGCTCTTAGTATGGGCCTACGTGTAGATAAGGAAGTGGATGAACGCATGAATATTGCCTCCGCTTCTCGCGGTGCTGCTAACTATCTAAAAAAGAATAACGAACAATTTGATAATTGGATTCTTGCGCTCCAGGCCTATCAGATGGGTGCGGGTGGGGTGAAGCGCTCGGTAGGAGAAGAGCATAATGGAAAGCGTCATTTTGAAGTAAATTCTGAGACCTATTGGTACATAAAGAAATTCATCGCGCACAAAGTGGCATTCGAAAACGCCATCGATCAGGAGCCGCAGATGAAAGCTATATTTTACGAATCAAAAAAGAAAAAGACATTAAGTGAACTTGCAAAAGAGGTTTCTGTAGATGAGCAACTTTTAAAGCAGCATAATAAGTGGGCTTTAAAAGGAGTGATCCCAGATGATAAACCATATGTGGTTGTTATTCCAAATGGAAAGTTCACTGCCGATTTTTCACCCTTGGCGCTTACTTCTAACAAAGCATCTAAGGCTAAGCCAATTACGCCTAAGGCATTGCCTGTAAATGCACAGTTCAAATGGATCAACGGACTTAAATCAATAGCTGCAGTAGAAAATGAAACGGTTGTTGCCCTAGCCGAGAGAAGTGGCATTTCACTTTCAAAATTCCTGAAGTACAATGAATTATCTATTGATCATGTTGTGGCTGCCGATGAGTTCTATTTTGTAAGTAAAAAGAAGAGTAAAGCTGAAAGCACCAGTCATAAAGTAAAATTGGGTGATGACCTCTGGTCAATCAGTCAGCAGTATGGGATTCAATTGAAGAGATTAAAAAAATGGAATGAGTTAGCATCGAATGATAAACTTTTGGTGGGTTCTACCATCTGGTTAAGTGCTGAAAGAAAGGAGCAAGCACAGCCGGCACCGCTTCCACCAATTGAAACTGCAAATACAGAGGTTGCCCAACTAGAGAGCGAAGCTTTTAATTGGGATATAAAACCTGCTGCTCCACTACCTAAAGTTGATTCGATAAATAAAAATTTGATTGAGGTTGCAAAAGAAGAGCCAGAAATAATACTGGGTGAACCCATTGAACATATTATTGTAAAGGGAGAGACTTTTTACTCGCTTGCCAAGCAGTACAATGTATCCGTAATCGAGCTTTGGAATTGGAATAACCTTTCTGCGCAAAGCAAAATTTATGTAGGAGAGAAGTTGTTGGTGCATGTTACAAAAGAGGCCGAAAAAGTACCCGGCACCGATGCTGATATTCTACCCAACACAGCTGCGGCACCTTTCTTTCATCAGGTACAAGAAAGCGATACATTGTATGGTATTGCGCGCCAATATGGGGTGACTATCAAAGATTTAATGGATTGGAACAATAAAGAAGACTTGACCATTAAAGAGGGAGAAAAAATTAGGATTCAGAAAAAGTAACCCCCTATTTTATAACAGTATCGAATAAATACTTACTTAAATTTGTTATAGATTTATACTTTTACTTCTTTGAATGTTGAAATGAATAAGTTTATAGTTTGAAGGAGGGGGTAAAATAGTTAAGTAAAAGCCAGAATAATGTTGACTCAGACATCCACAAAAGTATTGGATTTAGTAATGTTGGTAGATGATAACGATACCGACAATTTTATTAGTAAGCGAATTATTGAGATCACAAAATTCGCAAAGCGCGTAGAGGTTAAAAGCTCTGGCAAAGGTGCATTGGATTACTTAAAAGAATTCGAAAAAGACGCTGAAAATCTACCCAGCATCATTTTTTTGGATATTAATATGCCAATTGTAGATGGGTTTGTATTCTTGTACGAGTTTGAGAAGTTTGGCGAGCTAGTCAGAAATAAATGTAAAGTAATCATCCTTTCCAGCTCAGATAACAAGAGAGATATAGATAAAATTGTTAATAATAACTTTGTTATAAAGTTCATTACAAAACCTCTTACCGAGGTAGCCTTAGACGAGATTAAGCTAAGCAATATGTAAGGTTAGAGTTTGTGAGTTGGGTCTTTTACTTTTGCGTAAACAACTACAACATGCTTCACTCTCAAAAAATTGTACTGATTTTTTTACTATCCTTTGCGGCAATCAGTTCAAATGCTCAAATTGTAAAGCTCGATACACTTTCAAATTGGAAAAAGTCTTTTAAGGCTGGTATTAATCTTAATCAGGCATCCTTCTCTTCTAATTGGAAAGCGGGCGGTGTAAACTCACTTGGCTTCAATGCGTATATCAACTACAAAGCAAATTATAAGAAAGACATCTACTCTTGGGATAATGAGATTGACTTGCTATATGGTATGGTCAATAATGCCGGCCAAGGCTATCGTAAAACACTCGATCGTATTTTCATAGATACTAAATTCGGTAGGGCAATCAGCGAGCATTGGGATCTTTCAGCTTCTGCCAACTTTCAATCTCAGTTTGCCGGTGGATTTACTTATGCGAAGGATATAAAAGGCAACGATTCTTCTAAGTTAATATCAGATAATTTTGCACCTGCATATATTACCGCTGCCTTAGGCTTTGAGTATCATCCAAACGATTTTTTCAAGCTTAGACTTTCGCCTTTTTCTCCCAGGCTTACTATCGTAAAAGACATTGGAAGTTACTATGATCCAGTAAAAAACCCAACGCCATTTGGTGTGAAGAATGGAGAGTCGACACGCATTCAATGGCTGGCGTTTCAATTGCTGGCAGAGTTTAATAAAGACATTGCTAAGAATATTAATTTAAAATGGCGCTACATTTTGTTTGCTGATTACGAAAAACTTTCTTTAGATAGAATTGACCATCGACTAGATGTTAACCTCACAGCCAAAGTAAACAGGTTTGTTGATGTAAGCTTTGGGGGAATCGTTATGTACTTCTATAATCAAGATAAAGACGTTCAAGTGAGTCAGGCACTTTCACTGGGCGTGGCCTACACATTCCAGAATTTTGTGGAGAAGAAATAAAATATTCACACTTTCAGAAAGCCTCACCTTAATAAAGTGAGGTTCTTTTTTTATTTTGGGGTATGAATTCTATAGAAGTAAGATTGGCTCAATATCAGGATGTTCCTGCCATGCGACAAGTAGCCATTCTAAGCTATGAAGCTACTTTTGCACAATACAATACACGAGAAAATATGGATGCCTTCTATATTGATTCTTATAATTTGGAGAGAATGCAAGAGGAGTTTTATGAGCCTGGCGCTGTTTTATATTTAGCCTTTACCGAACAAACACTTGCGGGCTTTGCTAGGCTTAGAAAAAATCAGGAGGTAGCCTCTACGTTAGGTAACAACACAATAGAATTACAGCGATTGTATATTCATCCTGATCAACAAGGTAAGGGCATTGGTAAATTGCTGATGGAAAAAGCTATGGAATATGCCAGCCAATTGCAAGTAGATTGGATTTGGTTAGGCGTTTGGGAGAAAAATTTTAAGGCTCAAAAATTTTACAATGGATGGGGCTTTGAAAAATTTGATGAACATGTGTTTCAAATGGGAGATGATCCACAGATAGATTGGCTGTTAAAGAAAAGACTTAGTGCAGAATAAAAAATAATCACCACTTCTAAACTTATAAAAGTATGGCAAAAGATAAATTCATTGAAGCAATTAATAAATCATATCAGGTAGCAGGGCCATCCATTTACTTAGGTGCCGGATTGTTAGATGGTGAGATTGTTCAAGAAGCTAAGGTTAATCTCTCTTTAAAAATGATGAACCGCCATGGGTTAGTATCAGGAGCAACGGGCTCGGGCAAAACGCGGACGTTGCAATTGATGGCAGAGCAACTTTCGGCCGCTGGCGTTTCAGTTTTTATGCCCGATATGAAGGGAGATGTTACTGGCATGGCGAAAGAAGGAGTTTTGAATGATAAGATTACTGAGCGAGTGAAGGCTCTTGGTTTAAGCAGTTATAAAGTATCGGGGTTTCCGGTAGAGATTTATTCGCTAAGCGGAAAGTTGGGAGCGCAAATGCGTGCTACCGTTACAGAGTTTGGCCCTGTATTGCTAAGCAAAATACTTGAATTGAACGATGTGCAGAGTGGCGTGCTGATGATTCTCTTCAAATATGCAGACGATAAGAAATTACCGATAGTTGATTTAAATGACTTAAAGAAAGTATTGAATTATTTATCGGAAGGAGAAGGAGCCGCGGAGATAAAAGACGACTATGGTAAAATATCATCTGCAACAGCGAGTACCATCTTGCGAAAAATTGTGGCCATGGAGCAACAGGGAGTTGGTCAGTTATTTGGAGAGAAATCTTTTGATATTGAAGATTTATTAGAGAAAGTAGATGGGCAAGGAGTAATCAGTTTACTCAATGTTTCAGATGTGCAGAGTCAACCTGCAATCTTCTCCACCTTTATGCTATCGTTGCTGGCAGAATTATATCAAAAGTTGCCCGAGGCAGGAGACCTGGATAAACCCAAATTGATTTTCTTCTTAGATGAGGCCCATTTACTTTTTAATGATGCTCCGAAGGCATTTTTGGATCAGATAGAACAGGTAATCAGATTGATTCGATCAAAAGGAGTAGGTGTATTCTTTTGTACGCAATTGGTTCAGGATATTCCGCCCACCGTTCTTTCGCAATTAGGCAATAGAGTAAGTCATGTGATTCGTGCGTTTACGCCTAACGATGTAAAAGCATTGAGAGAGACTGTAAAAACTTTTCCAACTTCAGAGTTTTACGATATGGAGAAGCAGTTTACTCAATTAGGAACTGGGCAGGCATTTATTACCGTATTGAATGATAAAGGTGTGCCTACGGCTACTGCGGCTGTTCATCTGGCGCCACCTGCGTCTTTTATGGGTCCATTAACAGAGTCGGAATACAAAAATCATTTGAATGCTTCTGAGCTATTTAAAAAATATAAGGAGACGATTGACCCACAAAGTGCTTTTGAAATCTTAAATGAACGCGTAAAAGCTAGAGAGGAAGAAAAAGAAGAGGAGGTTGAAGAAAAAGCTACCCGCCCCGCGAAGAAAGAAAAAAGCACTTTTGAAGAAGTGTTAGCTTCACCAGTAACTAAACAAATAGGAAAGGAATTAGTGAGAGGAGTTTTTGGAATGTTATTTGGCACCGCGCCCAGGCGCACAACAACCCGAAGAAGGTGGTAAGCCATTACTGCGCTTTCAGCTAACTTTACTGCTATGTCAATTGAAGAAAAAGTACAGCAGGTAGAACAAGTCTTCGCAAAATTAGATGCAGAGATTGAGGCATTCCAGTCACTCACTCAGCTTCATTGCAAGTTTGGATGCGGGAAGTGTTGTTTTAAGCCCGATATTGAGGCGACCATATTAGAATTTTTACCCTTTGCGTTCTACTTGCATCAGCAACAGTTAGCGGAAGCTTGGCTGGATAACTTAAATGTAACCGATTCTAC
>JANYHI010000052.1 GCA_025359125.1 Cytophagales bacterium | reverse complement strand
AATAGATGAGTAGCGGAAGATTGCTTGTTAATTATTTTTTTCATTTAATCAAGATTTACAATATTCTTATAGAGCAGTTATGTAAGCAATTATATAGTTCGCATGGCCATAAGATTTAAAATAGTCTTGTGCATACCAATCGTTAGGATCACTTCCATAACCTGGCCCCCATCCCCAATTTTGATGTATTTGAGTGGATGTTGTATATGAAGTTGTATAAGTAAAAGAAGAACTATAAGCTAAATCAGCTGCTGTACATGCAGAACCTTGATAGCGACCAGTAACCTGATAAGTAGTTTGCACTCCTAAGTCTCTCATCCCATCAATTACCCATTGGTGACCAGCGCCAATTCCCCAACACCATATAAAACAATCAAGTCCTACCCATCCTTTAATAACAACTGGACTATTTTGCGATAGCGAATTTCTAATATCGTTAGTATTCCAACCTCTCCACTCCCCCTGAACTAATCCGAAAATAGGTGAAATACCTATTGGGGTTGCATGTGACACATCACTTGATCCCGTTATTACTGTAGTGCTATTGCAATCTCTACTAGCACCAGCTGTAACACTATATATTGAAAAAATAGTGCTTGACAACTGAGCCACATTATCAGCTTCAACCGAAGTGTAGTTTTGACATACCTTATTAATAATCGTTTGCCAACTAGTATTCTTTTTGGCAAAATAATGTGCAACTACTTGTCCTTCAGAAATTGGGACGCAACCAGCATTGTATTTTGAACTTTTACCGCAAAATCCAACATTGTTACAACCCGCTTCTGGTTGATAATTATTGTACGGTGCGGACTGATCCCAAAGCGTCTTAAGTATTGGCTGTGCAATATAATTAATTGTATTCACTGATTGAATAGGAATTGTTGATGTAGTGTAAATACAATCTGCACAAATTAGATTGCTCTTTGCTCCAGGTACTCTTAATTGCTGACAAGCTATATCAGTTCTACCACCTGGTGTTGATTGCTGGGCTGCTTGTTTTTCTTTAGCAAAAGCATCAGTTAATTTTGCTATCAAACTTTTAAAAATTTCATCATCGCGCAAACTCTCCATTTCAGCAACTTTTTCGTCCATATGTGAAATCGCATTCGATAAAAAAACACGTAATCCGGGATGCGCGAGTGAATCGATTGTACCGCTACCAACCGTTGCAATTATTTCTGTAACTCTTTTGTCTGCAGAAATAATTACATATCCATGCTCTCCATTAAAATTAGCAATGTAGAGAGATGGTGTTGTTGGTTTAGATACTGAAAAATCTGTTTTGATGGAGGTTTTACCGTTAATGCTGTATAAGGAAGGACAGTTATTATCTTAGAAATACTACGCTTAATTCCATCCTTGCTATCAAGTAATTGAGTGGCCAAGTTCAAAACATTGATTTTGGCTTGTTCTAATGGGTAAACATAATCTTGATCGAGAAGAACTAGGCGTTTAATTTCTTCATTAGTAAGATTGGGTTGCTTTGAATCTTTTTTCTTTACTCCATTGTCGTTACAACAGTTGAAAGAAATAATTATTATTACTAGCAGAATGGTAGAAATGCAATTCTTCATATACTTTTAATTTAGTTAAGTAAATGTAGAATGGCAGACACAAAAAAAATACGGGGTTTTTCCCGTATTTATATGGGGTAAACCCCATTGACAATATAATTTATTCTATGTATAACGAATGAGGAGGATTTGACTACTTCACCCAAACACCACCTACACCGGCATCCCACAACTGTTTATTAAAAGCTGGAATATCATTTTCTAATAATTGCTTTGCACGAGTCTGTAATCCTAACCAAACAATATCCAATTCTTTCAATCTATCCAGCGTTGGTTTTGTTACTTTTGGTAAATCGCTTTCTGCATGGTTAACCATGAATAAATAATTGGCTGTAAATTTATTAGGAAAATTCTCTGCATCGTCATACGCCTTGGTTTTGCGTTGCGCCATGTCTTCATCCCACTGTTTCATTCGTTGGGTAAGTAATTTACCTTCCTTTTTAACAGTTGCATATTTTTCATCCGCAGGTAGTTCAGCAATCAATTTATCTAACTGTTCTTTCTTGTTATAAAGCGTACTTACTAATTTGTGCATATGAGTTACCGCTGCTTCCATCTTGCTCATTAATTCATGGTATTCTTGATACGTTTTTGAATCTATTGAATAAAGAGGATTAGGCAGAATTTCAAAATTCGTATTAACTACTTTATCTCCTACTTTTAATGTAATCGCATATTTTCCAGGCGAAGCCTTGTGACCTCGGTAGCTACTCTCTATATACACATGCGGCACACCCGCCATGGTTGGATAGCGTAAGTTCCAAACAAAACGATTCAGTCCTTTTGATTTTGACAATACAGGATCGGCTGGTGGAGCACCATCATAACTAACAGCAATGGTATCAGCTAAAGAAGAAAAGGCATGGACTAAATTTCCTTGCGCATCTTTAATTTCCAACGAAATTGCTTCCGTTGTTTTTAGTTCAGGCAAATGATAATAAACCACCAATCCGGTAGATGGATTAACTCCTCGATAGGGATTTGTTCCATCAAAGTCCGCTGCCATTCTATCTAATTCGCTGTATCCGTTTACTAACATGGCATTTTCCGGCTGAAATAAGTTAACACCGGCTGCTTCATTTTTATATTGACGAACTAGCGTAAGATCATCTAAAACCCAAAACGATCTACCCGAAGTTGCTGCAATTAAATCGTCTTTATGTATTCGTAAATCTGTGATGGGTGTTATTGGTAGATTTAATTGAAAGGGCGACCAATCTTTACCGCCATTCCAAGAAATAAAAATACCGAGCTCCGTTCCTGCAAAAAGTAGATCTCTTCTTTTGTCATCTTCTCGCACTACTCGGGTAAATGCATTGGCAGGAATTCCATTATTTATTTTTACCCATGTTTTTCCGTAATCAGCTGTTTTGTAAAGACCCGGTGTATGATCATTAAACTTATAACGAGTGGTGGCAATGTAGGCGGTTGCTTTATCGAAAGGAGAAACTTCAATTGCGTTGATCAAACATTCTTGCAAACCCGTTGGCGTAACATTCTGCCAAGTAGCACCTCCATCTCTAGTAACATGCACTAATCCATCATCACTGCCCGTCCAGATGACACCTTTCTCTAGTGGAGATTCTAACACATAACTAAGGGTGCCATAATTTTCTGCACCCACTGCTTCGTTGGTATAAGGCCCTCCGGGTTTCCCTTGTTTCGATTTATCGTTTCTGGTAAGATCTGGCGAGGCTTCAACCCAAGATACTCCCATATCAGTTGTTTTTAATAAAAGTTGCGAGCCGTGATAAAATGTATTGGGTTCGTGCTTCGACCAGATGATGGGTGCATTCCAGTTATAACGGTACTTCATATCTTTTGCATCCATACCTAAATATTGTATAGGGGCAGGCATAATATTAGTACCCGCAAAAGCTTTGGTATCGATTACTTCAATCGTACCTTCATAACTTCCGCCCATTACATAACGAGGATCATCTGGATTGAAAGCAAGAAATGCGCTTTCACCACCAGCCGAAGAAGTCCAGCTATCTTTTGTAATTCCACCACTTGCTAACTCACGGCTAGCGATAGAAACAGATGTATTATCTTGTTGTCCCCCATAAATTCTGTAAGGAAATTGATTATCTACATTGATACGATAAAATTGTGCCGTTGGCATATTCGCTTGCGTTGACCAACTCCTTCCACCGTTTACAGTAACACAAGAACCACCATCATCAGAGACAATCATGTTTTTTGAATTGTGTGGATTGATCCATAAGTTATGATGATCACCATGCTGAGTGGAAAAAGTTTCCCAGGTCTTTCCTCCATCAATAGATTTTAACGCGGGCGCACTCATCACATAAAGAGTCAATTCATCTTTAGGATCAGTAAATAATTCAATGTAATACCAAGCACGCTGCAATAAGCGATGATCGTTGGTCATGCGTGTCCAATTCTCTCCCGCATTGGTTGATACAAACAAACCACCCAGTTCTTTATCTGAATCACTTTCTAGTAAAAGATAAACGCGCTCTGAATTTGAGCGACAAACCGTTACTGCCATTTTCCCCAACTCCTTCGGCAAACCTTTATGAATTTTATTCCAAGTTGCACCGCCATCAGTAGATTTGTATAAACCGCTGCCCGCGCCACCACTAGTTACTTTCCACGGCTGGCGACCATACTCATTCATAGCAGCATACAAAATGCGTGGATTGTTCATATCCATTGAAAGTTCTACGCAACCTGTTTTATCATCTACATACAAAATATTATTCCACGTTACACCGCCATCTATAGATTTGTACACACCACGCTCTTTAGAATTACCAAACAATACTCCTTGAGCCGCTACGTACACTATGTTAGGATCTTGCGGGTGAATTGCAATGCGCGCGATATGTTGCGTTAAATCTAATCCCATCTTCTTCCAAGTCTTTCCCGCATCGGTAGATTTATAAACGCCATCGCCATGGTGGGTCATTACACCACGCACAGCGTGCTCGCCCATGCCAACATAAATTACATTCACATCGCTTTCAGAAACGGCTACCGCCCCTACTGATCCTGTTTTAAAAAACCCATCTGAAATATTTTTCCAGGTTAACCCCAAATCGTCTGTCTTCCATAAGCCACCACCAGTGGTACCCATATAATAGGTGTTGATGTCGCCTACCACACCCGTAGCACAAACAGAACGGCCTCCGCGAAATGGACCAATGCTGCGCCACTTAACTGGTTTGAAATATTCATTTAGATCAGTAGCTACAGACGAAGCAACAGGGGTTGTCTCCTTCTTGCTGTTTTGAGCGAAGGTGCCTATGGTCAGAAAAATTATCAGACCAAGAGATAGAATTTTTTTATACATAGGATAGGAATTAGAGTTGTTAATTTAATTGATTATTACATTACAATTATTAAAAATGTTATGAGTGGAATACCCGATCTACTACTGTAGCTGTTGCATTTGCATAGAGGCAACATAAGAATTGCGCGCAATGATTGAAACCAATTGCAATCGATAATGATTAAAGGAAAATAAAAAAAGCAGTAGGCGGGATTGTTCACTTCCCGCTCACTGCTAACCTTAAGTATGAGAAACCCTAAATCTATTCTAAAAAACGATGTTGGGGTTGTTCAAGTCCCAACATCGTAAACCCTAAAAATTAAAAGCCAAAAAAATCAATTCGCTCCATCTGTCTGCGCAAAATTTACTGTGTACGTTCCTAGTTTTGCACCGTGTGTCATTCCCATTTCAATATCTGCGCGGTAATGAATAGCTCCGTATAATCTTGAAACAGATGCCTCTTTGGCCTGATCGTTAAAATATTGTGATGACTCTGGAAACAGGTACGACAATACTGTTGCTGCTGCGGCAGAAAATGTTGAATGGCCTGAAGTATAGGAAGGGAAGTTTGGCAGACCTGTACTGGTTTTAATAGAAGGATCTAACTGGGAGGGGCGCGGATTGAAATAAAAATATTTAGTCTCCCAGCAACCCACTGCCGCATTGTGCATAGCCATATTTAAAAGGGCAAAGGCACGCGCTGCACGCACCTCACTAAATTTTTTATCGCGAATATATTCTTCAGCAATATCATTCCAGTGGCCTGGCGGAGTGTAAGTGTCGCCACCATCTGCCCATTTATGCACGATAGAAATTTGCGAACGACTTACATTATCAGCATAACTTTTAACTTCATTTAACTGTGCTTTCATTTCAGCTGAAGAAGTAGTCGGTGGCGCCACTGGACGCTCGCTAACAATATTTAATTTAGGGGTGATGTTATCCGCACCTCCGGGATCTCCCCAAACTTTAACGGCACCAAAACCTGGCAGCATAGGCGGCCGAGAGGGAACATCCAAACTGATCCACGGAGTTTCTCCTTTTGCAATAGCTCCGTCAGCCAATGCTTTCCAACTGGCAGGCGTACCAATCGCGGCACCCAGATTGTCCGTTCTAAATCTTCCGCGTGCAGCAACATTAACAGTGAGGTTAATTGTTTTTGCACCTGAAGCTCCTGGTACTGTAAACGTTCCTGTGCTATTGGCTGTAATCAAAGTAGCTACAGCCTTACCTAATGCAAGACCCGCAGCAATATCAGTGTCTGTAGCCCTGCCCGACCATTTTGCTGCGCTACGCTGATCTGCTGCCATCTTCGTAATTTCTTCTACCGCAGTAGGAAAAAGTACTTTCAACATTTCCGCCACAGCGCCAGACATGGTGGCATCTTCTGACGGATAGGGAGGTAAATCAATTTTAGGCATTAAAGATTGAATGCTATTATCTTCTTCATAAGGAGAATTTGGGCGAGAGTTTTTGTATAAATCTTTATAATACCACGCTGCTATCAGCGCATCGTACATGGCAACGTGCACATAGCTGTAGGCGCGTGCTGCATAAGGTGGACTGGAAAAAGGAAATTGTGGATTGCTAAAAGGATTTTCAGCGTCTGCAAATGTGTAGCTTCCATCTGTATTGGGTACGGGTGGTAAATTAAATTGAGCAACTAGCTTACGGAAATATTGATTCCACCTTAGCACACCACCAACGCTCCAATATTCAATTGTCTTGCGCTGATCAGCAGTTAGTTTATTTTGTATATCCTTTATCGAAGCTAACTCTGCCAGATAAGCTGCTTGCGGTGTAGTTACTGACGGGTCAGGTATCGCTATCTGATTGGATGAAGTAAGCATAATCGTTTTCCAAGTTCCCGCATTGTCATCCGCACGCACAGGCGTAAGCGGAAATAAATTCTCTGACGAAATAACGTCTTTACAACTAAAAGGAACTACAACTAATGCGGCTGCAGTTAAGATGGTAATGTATAATTTCTTCATATCAATTATTGATTATCTGATTTAGCAAAATGAAATGTATAAAAAATGCCGGCTGTAACGCTAACGCATTGACCTACGTTGAGGCCCTCTAGCGTGTAAGAACCCTGCAGACGAGCAGCCAGATTTTTTGGTTTGGGAAAATAATACATTGTCACTATTCCGAGTTTTAAAAAATTCATTCGGTTAGACACGAAAGGCATGTCCTGTTTGCGAATGTCGCCACCGCCTAGAGTATTTTGTTGTGTCAAGTTTACTTCTGCCTGTAATCTGTTTTTATAATAGCCGAGGCTGTAAGTAGAAGTGAATTGATTGGGCATCCATACCTGATTGGTATAGTAAATATTTCCATCTGTAAAATACGAGGGGCGATCGAGCGAAACATTATTTCTCCAAACGTACGCAGCCGATGCAGTAGCATACCAGCCATTTGACAATTTATAGTTAGCCG
Organism: Cytophagales bacterium; assembly: GCA_025359125.1. Lineage (GTDB taxonomy): Bacteria > Bacteroidota > Bacteroidia > Cytophagales > Cyclobacteriaceae > ELB16-189. The sequence continues at coordinate 67,182 of JANYHI010000052.1, read as the reverse complement.
TCAACCGTGGCGATACAGTAGTGCTTGCCAGTCCGATTGATAACGGAAGATAATCTGGTGTATAGTTTGTTAATGGAGTGGAGAACGAAGCGACTCCAAAAGTGGAGAAAGTTCCTGTTCCAATTTCCTTTTTTAGCAGCTGATATTTAAGTGCGAGGGTTAAATCTTGAATGCCCTCTAAGCCAATTAATGTTCCTTTGCTAGCGGCAGTTTTCACATACGGAAGCATTGCAATGAGGTTAATTTTTTCTGTCAACCCGTAATTACCAAACCAAGTAATTTGAGTGTTGCTTACGGTTCCGAGATTTTGATTGTCTCTTTTCAGAGATCCTTCCCAATAATCTTTCCATTGATCATAGGAGTATAAAACGCCAGTACAAAAATCTTTTTTGGGCATCATCAACGCATCGATGCTATTTTGTGCCCGCAGTTGGCAAGAAAGCAATAGCAAAGCAGTGAAGGTGAGTAAGGGTCTCATCATACAAAAAGTTTAAATTGTGCCACCAATCGATGGCAATGATAAAAGGTTAAAAAAATACTACATGATATTTCGTAGCAGGTGAAGGCTACTCAACAATCTTCAAAATAAAAAGTAAAGTGCGCCAGAACTTGGCAGAGAGAATTAAGCCTCGGGAGGCTGTGTGATGTGTTGATTAAAATTGAATTGATAGAGACTCAAATCAATTGTTAATTTAGGAGTAGAAAAATTCCAGCCTGTGGAAGCTGACTCAATAGATGTGGTGGTAGAAATAAAATCTTTACTGAAAATAGAAATGACTTTGGCGCTTTGCTTGGCGCTGTACGGTTTGTCGGTATAAGATTTTACATAGTCAGCAAGCTCTTGATTAATTTTTTGAGTTTGATTGTCTTTTACACACACAATAAACAATGTATCGCTTTGTAATTTTTGTTTCACCAATCGGTAGATCTGCCCATTGTGTTCAAATTCTCCATCTACACGCTCATATCCTTTTGAATCGCTTGCATACGGAATGGAAATCGATACCTTAATAGTTACCTCTTCATTCGCATAGCTTTCATCATCAAATTGTTCGCGCATAGCAACTTGCGAAGAGAATTTCAATCCCACAAAAACACCATAATACCCAACCATGTTGAGTACGAAGATTGCGAGTAATATGAGGGTGAGTATTCTTTTCACTACATCAAATGTAAACCCAAAATTAAGAAAAGCAAATAAAAGTCGTTTTGACCTAGGGCTTAAGGCTAAAAAAGAAATCTTCTAAGCCGTTCAATAAATCATAAATGTGCTATATCAACACATTTTGACCCCCGATCTGCTTAATTTCTTATTTCAATTATTAAGCAAGTATCGGTTGCTTATTGTGCATCTGAAATGGAAGTGGAAGAAATAAAATCTTACTACGCAAATCTTCAAAAAATAGAAAAGCCGACCGTCCTTTAGAAAGATACTTTTTGAGGAGCGGTGTTTGGCGACCTCACTGATAAGTTTGGAAATAATTAATTATTTAATTATTCAAGAAATCCCAATAATTAAAAATAGAAAATGAGAGCGTTACAAATCAAAAGAGAAAAATATTAAGCTCTTCTTAATAATCATAAACATGCTCAATCTCAATACCGACTCTCTTCGCTTCTTTTAAAAATGGTAAAAGGTTCGACACTCGCATCAAATAAACAAGGCGAGTTTTGTCTGTACGAGATACCACTGCCGATTTATACAAGAGTTCTCTTTTTACAAAAGCCATTGTACCATCTTTAGGCGCAATCACCGAAACAATTATTTCATCGTTACCACCAATCTCTTCAATAGTAATATCACTATTACTCAACCGAATCATTGCCTTTGTAAATTCACCCCAGCGCGTTATGCTTAAAATCTTTTTATTATTTTTTTGACTCACAACTTTAATGGTATTCGTCTCGGGAATAGAATCATTTCCAGAAGTAATCAGATAAATATTTTGAACTGGCTCTTCATAACTGGCCTTAGCAGCCCACTCAATTAATTGCGCATAACCTGCTTTAAATGTAAACTCCATCGTAAAGAAAAGAGTCCGCTCCCACTTTCTCAACCAATTCGAATCAGCCGAATTTGAAACATTCCATATTTTTTTTATCCACGGAGTAAATTCAAATTCATACCACGCTTTGTCATAAATAAAATCACTGTAAGCTCGCTGAGCGTTGACAATCATCTTCTCTTCATCTGATTGCGTGCCATTGGCAACCCATCCAAAAAATCTTCCTATTGTATTCTCATAAATAATCTTAGCTCCGTATTCCATTGTAATACTTACCCCAATCACATTCAACATGGTGGTATATTCTTCATTAGCAGGATATGCTTTTGAAACCAATTTCATAGAACGATCATATAACTTCCAGTATTCATCAATTGATGCATGGAAGGGAAAGTCTGATGGATTTTTGCCCGACTCCAAATAATCGGCATACTCTTTCGGATTGAAAACCAAATACCATTCAGGAATAGTCAAAACAGTTTGTTCTTCGGCCCTAAAATATTCTTTGATATTGTTGCGCTCTTTAGCAATCTCTGTTTGTAAATATGGATTATATTTATCCAATAACTTATTCGTAAAACGATGAGTAGAATCCAATCTGTTTTTTATTTCAAAATAACTGGATGAGTTGGCATAACCTTTTTCAAACTGCTGAATAGAAGCATGTGGTTGATAGGGCAGATACCAGCGACCACCTTCACTTAAAATCGCATCCGTCATTTCTACTGTCCACTGCTTTACTCCTTCACGAGATTTCGCATCGGTCCCTTGGAGGTAATAAATTACAAATGCAAAAACTTCGTGTGGTGCCCACGATAGTAAAGTTTCTTTATCGGGATAGGCGTGGCGAAGTGATACATTAATCACGTTTACATTATGCTTGTTAAAAACAGTTCGCATCTTAGGAATGAAGGAGTTAATGTTTTTTACTGGAATAAAATACTCTTGCAATACGTATGTTTCTTCGGCTCTCGATTTTGGTTCTAATTCCTTCACATCATAGCTCGCCTCCTTGTTTCGCCACGTAACTTTTTCAGAACTAAATAGCAACGGGTCAATCGCCTTTCTTCGCAGCCACTTTCCAAAATCTCCCCAAGACACTATCTCCATTACCTGTCTATCTAGCCAATAACTTTCTCCCTCAGGAGTTACATGAACTGTATCGGTTAATTCTTTATCAGACTTGCTCCACCACACCGCGTTGATGGTAATGTAGTCAGGTGGATACAAATCTCCATTTTGAAAAACAACCTCTTTATTATTACGAATGTTGGCATCAAAGAAAGTATTATAGTCTTCAGCCTTAATTAGTTGATGATGTCTTTCTACTTTGGTGTTGGTATCTAATTGCAAAGTAATTTCCACCAACACGCCAATGCCTCCATAGCCACCTATGGCTGCATTAAAAATTTCCTGATTCTCTGCTCGACTTGCTGTAATGATTTTTCCCTCAGCAGTAACTAATTTTATTTGCAACACAGAAGAAACAATGGGGCCGTGGCCAATATATCGTCCATGACAATTAACAGACACTGCACCACCTACTGTAAAGTTGGCGTATGTCTGCATTATTTTTATAGAGAGGTGATGCGGATCAATGACGCGTTGCAAATCTCGCCAAACAATTCCGGGTTGCACGGTTACTTGTTTCAAAATTGTATCAAGCTCAATCACTTTATTGAAACCACGCATATCGATGTGTAGACTATTTTCATAGGCAGTTTGGCCGCCCATGCTAAATTTTCCACCGCCAATAGAAATCGGGCCAGACGTGGTGGTGATAGCCTCAACCATTTCTTCAATCGTTTTGGGTTTGATGATTTTATTAACCTGAATAGGATTTATCTGCGTAAAATCATTAATAGTTTTGTTAGTTAAGACTTTATCGTAGCTCGCATCTCCCGATGTTTTGACCAAAATAAAAATGAACAGCCCGTATAAAACCAATGCGTAAAACGGAATGGCATATCGCTTTTTGCTGTGGATGAATCTCCAAAATCGCTTAAGCAGCCTGGCAATAAATTTTAATAAGAGTAGGAACTTTGAAAAAAGAAATGATAGAAGTTGCCAGAGTTTTTTCAAAATATCTAAATTAAATTTTAGTAAAGAGCATAAGTGCATTTTTGGTAGGATCGCCCTCCTGAAAAAGTGTTTTCTTTTCGAACCTAAATCCAATCTTCTCTACAAAAGCACAAATAAAAGCCAGCGAATAGAAATTACGTATTTCGCGACTGTTATATTCCCACGATTCATTAGTGCCCATATTGAATACATCGTGCGCTAGTGCCACCATCGTTTTTTGCTCTTCCGTATTGCAATCATGATCGCGCAAAATCAATTTGCCACCTACTCGCATGGTATCTCTAATAGAAGAAATAAAAGGTATGCGAAGGTCTAGTGGGCAATGATGAAAGCCGATGTAGATGGTAACTAAATCCAAACTTCCATTTGGAATGATTTTAGAATATTCTGTGCGGTAATCAGCTAGCGGAATATATTCTGCACCAATTTTTATTTGTCCACGATCTACCATTTCCGTAACAGAATAGCCGGGTTCTTTTCCATCTGCATAGTAGCGCCCTCCTTTAATTGAAATCTTTTCTTCGAGGTAATCCAAGTATCTGCCCGAAGAGCCAATCTCCAAATATCCATTGTAGGTTGAATCTTCTCCTAAAAGTACCAACGCTTCGCGCGCCATTTCATCTTTTTGCTTGAAAAGCGCGGGTAATTCATAATTAAAAACAGAAAGAATTGGTTTGATCTCTCCAAGCTTAGCCTGGCTTGCTTTATAAATTTCTTGATCCGTATTTTTAGCAAGTGTATTCTGCGAAATCAGGTTGTGAAGTTTTTCTTCAGGATATAAATTGAAAACATTCTGTAGAAATTTGTAAAACTTGTTTTTCAGATTACTATCAGTATAAATTTTTTTAAAATTACTTTCTGCGTTCGAGAAAATTTCCAACATACCATTGGGGAAAGCATTGAAAGGAATAGACATTACGGCCAACACTTTCAAAAAAGATCTTCTGTACATAAGCTATCGAGGGTAAGGAAGGTAAAGATAAGAGTTAGTTGTGAGATCATAAAGTAGAATAATGCCTATGCGGATTGATTAAGTTGTCGGCAAAACGTCATCATCAGGGTTTTTTGTTAACGATTCGTAAAAATAAAAACACTATTTCATAACTGTCGTTGAACCATCTTGCACTAATTATCCTTTTATGTACATGAGCGAAGATTTCATCAATAAGTTATATCAATCACATAAGGCTTGCCCAACTTGCCCGTCTCCTGCCGAAGTATCGGAATTTTATATTCAGCTACTGGGTGCTCTTTTTCCTGATTTCTCTGCTGAATCTTTTACTGATTTAATAAGTTTCGAGGCATATCTTCAAACGCTTCAAAAAAACTTAGAAGAAATGGTGATGCAAACACCTGGTCATGATACCACATCGGCTAAGAAGATTGCCTCTCAATTTTTTTACTCACTTTCAAAAATTCATGGCCAACTTGAGCAAGATGTACTGGCGATGTACTCCGGAGATCCTGCTGCAAAAAGCACCAACGAAGTAGTGAGAACCTATCCTGGATTTTATGCGATTGCCGCCTATCGGATTGCCCATACATTACATAACCTTGGTTCAATCGGAATTCCAAGAGTTATTACCGAACATGCGCATAGTAAAACGGGAATTGATATTCACCCGGCAGCAAAAATTGGAGATCACTTCTGCATCGATCATGGAACAGGTGTGGTGATTGGCGAGACTACCGTTATTGGCAACCGTGTAAAAATTTATCAAGGTGTTACACTCGGTGCATTAAGTGTAGATAAAAGTGATGCCGAAAAAAAGAGACACCCAACTATTGAAGACAGTGTAGTGATTTACGCGGGAGCAACTATTTTGGGAGGGGAAACAGTAATAGGTCATGATAGTATAATTGGAGGAAACGTATGGCTCACCCGAAGCATGCCACCGTATTCCAAAATTTATTATCAAGCAAAAATGAACACTGATGAAAATAGAGAGTCAGATCTCATTTTAATAAAATAAAACAACCTCATTTATTTACCTCATGAAATTAGCAGAGCTAATAGGCAACACACCCTTAGTAGAATTACAACATATTCCGGTTAACAAAGGAGTGACGATTTACGGAAAATTAGAAGGCGATAATCCGGGAGGAAGTGTGAAAGATCGCGCGGCTTACGGAATGATAAAAGGTGCGCTAGACAGAGGAGACATCAAACGAGGAGATCGGTTGGTGGAAGCTACCAGCGGCAATACTGGAATTGCGTTGGCCATGATTGCCCGAATCATGGGATTGGATATGACATTGATTATGCCCGACAATTCTACACGCGAACGTGTACTAGCTATGCAAGCGTATGGCGCAAAAGTAATTCTAACTCCCAGTGCCCGAACAATTGAATATTCTCGAGAGTTGGCAGATAAGATGGCCGAGAAAGAAGGGTATTATATTCTCAATCAGTTTGCCAATGCAGATAACTATCTCGCTCACTACAAAACTACTGGGCCAGAAATCTGGAACGACACGCAAGGGAAAATTACACACTTCGTTTCTTCGATGGGCACTACGGGCACCATCATGGGGGTTTCGCGCTATTTAAAAGAAAAAAATCCTGCGATTCAAATAGTGGGCACGCAACCAACGGAAGGCTCTAGCATTCCAGGCATTAGAAGATGGTCGCCAGAATTTCTACCAAAAATATTTGAGCGCGAGCGTATAGATAAAATTGTTGATGTGAGTGAAGCCGAAGCAACTGCTATGACGCGCAGGCTCGCCAAAGAAGAAGGAATTTTAGCAGGCATGAGCAGTGGTGGTGGGCTAACTGCGGCATTAAAAATTGCCAGTGAATTGGAGTCGGGAATAATAGTTACAATTATTTGCGACCGGGGCGATCGCTACTTAAGTTCTGAATTGTTTGGGTAGTTCTCTCAGCAACTCTAGTCAAATCGTATTGCCTTTACGGGACTAATCTTAGTGATGAATCGGGTAGGAAGAATTAACACAAGGGTAACGGTGATAAAAATCAAAAAATTCAAAGCAACTACAGTTAGTATAGACCACTCAATAGGTACGTAACTCACATAGTAATCGTGAGGGTTGAGTTTCATAATTTTGAATTGATCTTGCAACCAGCAAATGCCTAACCCAATTGCATTGCCCCACAAAAGTCCCTTCGCTATCAAGTTCATTCCATTGTAAATAAAAATAGATCGAATGGTGCTGGCGCTGGCGCCCAATGCTTTTAACACCCCCACCATGGGTATTCGCTCCATTACCAAAATTAAAATAACTGAAATCATATTCACAGAGATGACTACCAGAATAATGCCTAGTAAAATTTTTACTTGCCTCTTAACTAAATCAAGCCACTCAAACACTTGGATATATTTATCTCTGACAGATTCAATATTCAAATCATAATCCATCGAGTCGCCAATCAATTTTTTAGCCTCACCCAATGCGGCTCTGTCAAAATCAAATGCTCCGCTCGTTTCCTCCTCTTCAAAAAACAGCGTGTCACTTTCCATTTGCGATGGTCTTATCAGCTCATTTTTCCATAGCGTAAAAGCATCGAAATAATTTAAATTAATTCCTACCTCCAATCCACCCGCTTCATTTTGCTTCCAGCCATTTAACTGCTGCACCATGCGCAAGTCGCCAATCAATACTTTTCCATCGAAGTAATCCGACAGGTTAGTTTCATACAATCCAACTACTTTTAATTTACGAAACCGGGGCGGGTTTTGAAAAAAATGAAGGATGATGTCATCACCCACCTTTGCTTCAATTTTGTTGGCAATTACTTTACTCAATAAAACTTCTTTAGAATAACCCGAGTCGTTGAAATGAATAAATCTTCCTGCAATAATATTATCCGCGAAAGCGACTTGATTAAAACTTTTACCAACACCTTTAAATATGATGCCCAGTACTTCCTTATCTGTTTTTATCAATCCTGCTTTGTGGCTATACTCTTGCACGCTTTTGATAAACGGAAATCTCTCCGGATTTTCTTGCAGCGCAATCTTAAAGTTGAATGGCTGTTCTTCCACAGCATTGTTCATCGTAAATTTGGTAATCAACAAGTGATTACTAAAAGCATAAATTTTATTTTTTACCGCACTCTGAAACCCTTGCATCACCAAAAACGAAACGATGGATGCTGCTAAGCCAATGGCGATGCTGGCCACAGCTATTTTGTGAATGATAGACGAGAAGCTATCATCTGTGTTGTGCCGAAGTCTTTTAGATAGAAAGTAAGAAAGGTTCAAAGATTGACTAAATTTGAAATCCATCGCCAAAATAAAAAGAAATGATCAGGATTTATGTGTTATTATTTTTTTTGTTTAGTTCTATTGTCTCTGAAGCCCAAAAACCAAGAGTAATAGTAGGTGCCGAACAGTTAGAGAAACTGTTACCGCTCGTAAAAAACAAACGAGTTGGCTTAGTAGTTAATAATACATCGCTTATTTTCAAAACTCATTTGGCTGATACGCTCTTTCATTTGGGCATTCAAATTAAAAAAATATTTGGGCCGGAGCACGGGTTTCGCGGAGACGCAGCCGATGGTGAACATGTCAATGATGCGGTCGATACTAAAACCGGAGTGCCGGTAGTTTCTCTGTACGGAAAAAATAGCAAACCCACACCAGAGCAACTTAAAGATGTGGATATCATTGTATTTGATATTCAAGATGTAGGAGCACGTTTCTATACCTATATCAGCACGCTGCACAATGTAATGGAGGCCTGTGCAGAAAATGATAAAAAAATAATTGTGCTTGATAGACCCAACCCCAATGGAAGTTATGTAGATGGTCCTATTCGCGAGGTTGAATTAAAATCTTTTGTGGGCATGGACCCTATTCCTATCACACACGGAATGACGATTGGTGAATTTGCACAAATGATAAATGGAGAGGGATGGCTGGAGGGCAAAAAAAAATGTGAGCTGGAAATAATCAAAATTAAAAACTGGAACCGCACGGATGATTACTCGTTGCCAGTAAGGCCCTCACCAAATTTACCTAACGATCGAGCAATTCGTTTGTATCCTTCTCTTTGTTTGTTTGAGGGCACCGTGATCAGCGTAGGCCGAGGCACTCCTACTCCTTTTCAAATTTTAGGAAACCCGGAATTGAAAGACATGACTTTCAGTTTCACGCCTGTTGCTATCAAAGGATACTCCACCGATCCGCCACAAAAAGATAAACTATGTTTTGGATTGGATCTTCAAAAAGTAATACCAGCCAGAAAAGTTGATTTGAGTTATTTGCTTATGCTTTATCAAAAATATCCTGACAAAGAAAAATTCTTTCTTCCATATTTTGATAAGCTAGCCGGAACTACTCAATTAAAAAAGCAGATTAAAGAAGGACTTACCGAAGAGCAAATTCGAAAAAGCTGGAGGCCGGGCTTAGATCAGTTTAAAGCCAAACGCAAAAAATATTTGTTATACTCTTAAAAAAAAATGAGTCGATTAAAAAAATATGCTTTGAGAATCTCCATAATCGTTGGCATCATTTTAATTTTTTGCTTCGTCTATTTTTTTATGGATAGTCCTTACCCGAGTTATAGCACTTCAGGATTACTCAAAACAGAAAGTAAAAATATTGCAATTGGAAAATCGCCTGCATTTATCAATGACTCTCTTCATAAAAATATTACCTCTGGTGGTAAATGGTTTGTAGATCAAAGTGGACGCGCTATGATTTTACATGGAGTTAATGTAGGAGCAAATTCAAAACTTCCGTTTAAACCTGCTATACCCACGCATCAGAAAAAAGATTTTTACGAATCCGTTTATGCGGTATCATTTGTGGGCAGACCTTTTGCGCTTACTGAAGCAGCTGAACATTTTGAAAGATTGCACAAGTGGGGCTATCGCTTTGTTCGACTATTGGTAACCTGGGAAGCCATTGAACATGCAGGGCCAGGCCGATATGATGAAGATTATCTGAACTACATTTTGGCACTTGTAAAAAAAGCAGCCGAGTATAATATCAATGTATTCATCGATCCGCATCAGGATGTATGGAGCAGATTTACCGGTGGAGATGGCGCGCCATATTGGACATTAGAAAAAATAGGCTTCGATCCGCTGAAGTTTAATGAAACCGGTGCCGCTATTATTCATAATATAAAAGGAGATCCTTTTCCTAAAATGATCTGGCCTACCAACTATAATAAGTTAGGTGCGGCTACTATGTTTACTCTTTTCTTTGGCGGAAATGATTTTGCTCCGCAATTAAAAATTGATAGCCTTTCTGCTCAAGATTATCTTCAGTTGCACTACATCAATGCCATAAAGCAAGTAGCCATTAAATTAAAAGGGCTTGCTAACGTAATTGGTTTTGATACTTTCAACGAACCCAGTGTTGGCTACATTGGCATGAAAGATCTGAATGCGTGCGCACTCTTGAAAAATGGCGTAACACCTTCGCCTTTCGAAGGGATGATTTTAGGTGATGGCAACACATTAGAGGTTACTCGTTTTGAGTTTGAACTTACCGGTGCTGTTGATAAAGGTAAAGTGACCGTAAACCCAAATAAATTTTCGGCATGGAAAAATCCCGGCACGGATATTTGGAAAACAGCTGGTGTGTGGAACTATAACAAAAATCACAAACCCGTTTTACTTAAGCCCGATTATTTCACCAACGTAAATGGAAGAGAAATAAATTTTGCGGCAGATTACTTTAAACCGTTTGCATTAAAATTTAAAGAAGCCATTCATTCAGCTGATAGCTCTTGGCTAATTTTTGCAGAAGCTGCCATACAGGATGAGCTGCCAAAATTCAGCAAAGCAGAATCTAACAAAATGGTAAACGCAGGGCATTGGTATGATGCGGCCACGTTGCTAACAAAAAAATATTCTTCGTGGTTTGGCATAGATGTGGTGAAATCAAAACCAGTTTTTGGCAAGCGTGCCATTCGCAATGCCTTTCATGATAACATGGCGCATAAAAAAAAAGAAACCAGCTTTGCATTTGGCAACCAGCCAACGTTAGTTGGAGAATTTGGAATCCCCTTCGACCTAAATGAAAAAAATGCGTACAAAACAGGAGACTACAGCGAACAAGAAATTTGTTTAGACCGATCTTTTCAGGCAATGGAGTCAAACCAACTTAGTTACACGCTATGGAATTATACTTGTAACAACAACCATCAGCGCGGAGATCAATGGAACGGAGAAGATCTCTCTATTTACAGTGTATCAAAAAAGAAAGGTAGCCAAGGAATAAATGCAGGTGGCCGCGCATTGGCTGCCAGTATTAGGGCTTATCCTTATAAAGTGGCCGGTACACCTATCGAATATTCTTTTAATATGAAAGGCAGAGTATTTTTTTTGAAGTTTAATTCAGACAAAGTAGTTAAACTAACAACCGAGATATTCATTCCCGAGTTTCATTTCGGAAAAGGGTTTGAGGTTTTCTCTACTCCAGGAAAATTATTATTTGATAAAGCTAACAGTCTGTTACTGTTTACTCCTGAAACAGATGGAGAGCAAATTATAATCATTAAAGCAACCGATTGAAACGTACCTAAGTTTTAGTAGGTTTGTTCACGTAAAATTTTTCTATGGTAGATTTGAGAAAATGGGTTATTGTTCTGCTAAGTTCACTATCACTTTTAGCCGAAGCACAAATTGCGCCATTAGCTCACGAAGGTCAGCTCAATTTAAGTAACTGGAACTTCGAACAAGAGCCCGTAAAACTTTCTGGTGCGTGGAATTTTTATATGAGTCGGCTGATTGCCCCCAGCCACTTCAAATACGATTCTACTTTTATTCAAGATCGCGACTTTGTTGACTTTCCTTCTACTTGGGGCGCTTACGAACGAACCGAGGGTTTTGCTACGTATCATCTTAAAATCATTTTAGCTTCTCATAACTCACCTTTGGCACTTGAGCTACCTCAGATCTATTCAAGTTATCACTTGTGGGTGAATGAAAAACCGATTGCTAAAAATGGCATTGTGGCAACAAAAGAATCAGAATCAAAGGCACAATGGCTTCCGCAAACTCTCACCTTTCAACCTGATAGCGATACATTAGATATAGTTCTTCATATCTCCAATTATCAGCATTATAAAGGCGGCATTCGCGAGCCTATTTTTTTGGGACTTGCAAATACTATGCAGGAAAGAAGAGAGGCCTTTACTATTAGCAACATTATTTTATTTTGCGGACTGATTTTAATAGGTATCAGTTTCTTTTTCATTTTTCTGTTTTCAACAAAAGAAGTGGCACTTCTCTATTTTGCTGCAATCTGCCTGAGCTGGGGCATACGCTCTCTATTTTCAAATCAATATTTATTTATTAATTACTATCCTGATTTTTCGTGGGAGTTGATGGTGCGCATAGAATACATTACGCTTTACCTAACAATGATTTTTACCATTCTCTTTCTAGGCAGATTATTTAAATCTGAAATTAACTTCTTTATAAAATATATTCTGGTAGGAGGAAATTTTATTTTCATACTGATTACCATCGGATTTTCCGCTTATATTTTTACACAATTTCTTAACCTATACCTCTCATTTTGTGCGCTGTTAATTGTCTATGGCATTTTTGTTGTACTGCGCGCGCTGGTATATGAAAGAGCGGGAGCATGGCTAATGATCATGAGTGTTGTTCTGGCTCTCCTAATTTTTGGGTACGACCTAATTGCCTTTGAAGGAATCGTTCCTACAAATCCACTCGCCATTAACATCTGCTACCTTATTTTCTTTTTGTTGAATGGGCTGAGCATGCTCTTTGCTGTACGCCTTCTTGGGAAAGAGAGAAAAGACAGCACGATGCTACGCTGGGATGACTTGTATAAAAAGGATTGATCATTTCATCAATTTTCTCATCACCTAATTACCATTCTGTTTACTCGCTTTCTTATTATAAATTGCAAGAGTGATTAAGCATGCATGACAAAAGCAGAAAAAACAAACAACATTTTAAAAATTCTGGATAAACTTTACCCCACTGTAGAAGTTCCGCTTCACCACAAAGATGCGTACACACTTTTAGTTTCTGTTTTACTTTCTGCACAATGTACAGACGAACGCGTAAACAAAATCACTCCGATTTTATTTAAGGCAGCCGACAATCCGTACGATATGATTAAGTTTTCTGTGGAAGAAATTCGAGAAATCATAAAACCATGCGGACTTTCTCCTATGAAATCGAAAGGCATCTGGGGATTGTCAAAGATTTTAATTGAAAAATATGATGGGCAAGTTCCGGATTCTTTTGAAGCCTTAGAAGAACTGCCAGCCGTTGGGCACAAAACTGCTTCAGTAGTAATGACGCAATGGTTTGGTAAACCAGCCTTTCCGGTAGATACACACATCCATCGCCTTGCTTACCGATGGGCACTAAGCACCGGCAAAAATGTAGAGCAAACAGAACATGATTTGAAAAGAATAATTCCCGAAGAGAAATGGAACAAGACACATCTGCAAATTATTTACTTTGGCAGAGAATATTGTCCAGCTCGGGGGCATGTTTGGCAGAACTGCCCCATTTGCAAAAAACACATGCGCAAAGAATTGAGAGATTGACTCGTTTGAAAATTTTCGTTACATTTATTGAAAATTTTCATCATGCAAAATAAAGAGGTATTTCATCTGTTGGGTGGAAAAGATGTTTTTGGAAAAGTTACCGATCTCTCAACTTTAGCCGAAGACGGCTTGCCTAAACGCGCTTTGGTTCATTTTATAAAAAAAAGTAAGCTCGATGAAAAACGAGTTTTTCGATATTTAGATGTGACCAAGCGCACACTTGATAACTATCGGCCTGAAGAACGAATGCGCCTCTATATTTCTGATAGACTCATTCACCTAGCCGAGTTGTTTGCTAAAGGCAACGAAGTTTTTAATGGGATGGAAGGTTTTACCGAATGGCTACACCTCCCTTCCATTGATTTAAGCGGAGAAACTCCTGTTAACCACATTCACACTCGAAAGGGCATTGATGATTTGCTGACCATTTTAGGCAGGATAGAACACGGCATCTTAGCATGATATTATTTAGGTGTACGCTAAAAAAATGGGCTGATGATTTAAGTGGCCAAGGAGCTTTTTTGTATGGAGGGCGATGGAATACTCCAGGGCACTATTTAATTTATACTGCCGAGAACAATTTATTGGCAGCTCTGGAAGTAGCCGTAAGAATTCCGCTTACGCAGATAAGTACAGATTACATCATGCTTCCAGTTCATATTTCTGATAAAGAAGAAATGTATGAGCCTCGGCTTCCTAAAGATTGGAATAGGAAATATGAATTTACTCAACACGTTGGAAATAATTTTATTGAAAAAAATAGGGCATTAGTGATGAAAATACCTTCTGCATTAATGAACAATACACACAATTATTTAATTAATCCAAAGCATAAAAATTTTGGAAAGGTAAAAGTCGGCAAACCTCAATCATTGATATTTGACGAACGTTTACTAAAAATGATGATACCACAAAAATGAATGCACTCCGAATTATCTTTATGGGCACACCAGAATTTGCCGTGCCCAGCTTAGAAATATTAGTTGAAAATAAATTCAACGTAGTGGCCGTTATTACAGCACCAGATAAACCTCAAGGTCGTGGACAAAAACTAATGCCTTCCCCGATAAAAGAGTGTGCTTTAAAAAATAATATTCCTGTACTTCAGCCAACCAACTTAAAGGCTCCAGAATTTTTAGAAGAACTAAAAAATTATCACGCCAATCTTCAAATCGTAGTCGCTTTTCGTATGCTACCCGAATTGGCGTGGGCTATGCCAACTATTGGAACCTTTAATTTACATGGCTCCCTTCTGCCCGACTATAGAGGTGCCGCACCAATCAATTGGGCGATCATCAACGGAGAAAAAGAAACAGGTGTCACTACTTTTTTTTTAAAACATGAAATTGATACTGGCAGCATCCTCTTTCAAGAAAAAGAAAAAATAGAAGAGAATGACACGGTTGGAACATTATACCAACGACTCATGCACAAGGGAGCACACCTCGTTTTAAAAACAGTAAAAGCAATAGAAGCGGGTGATTATACAAGTACACCACAACCTGCCAACATTGAAATCAAACACGCTCCGAAAATATTTAAGGAGATGTGCGAGATCAATTGGAATCAGCCAATGGAACTGGTAAGGAATTTTGTGAGAGGGTTGAGCCCTTATCCGGGAGCTTGGTCAGTAATTAATAACAAAACATATAAAATTTTTATTGCTCAAAAATCAGCATTCGAAACTCTACATTCCAAGCAGGCAGGCCAATGGGAAACTGATAACAATACCTATCTTTATATAAAGACTTCAGACGGCTGGGTAGCGATTGAAGAATTTCAGCCGGAAGGAAAACGCAGAATGAAAGTTCAGGATTTCTTTAGAGGAAATAAAATTTAAGTATGATCATCTCCCTTATTGCCGCCCTCGCTCAAAACCGAGTAATCGGAAGAAACAATGACTTGCCATGGTCGTTGCCAGACGACATGAAATACTTTATGCAAACTACCAAAGGGCATCATGTAGTAATGGGGCGAAAAAATTATGATTCTATCCCCACCAAGTTTAAACCCTTACCAAACCGCACCAATATTGTGGTAACTCGCCAAACAAATTTCATGGCGCCAAATTGTGTAGTTGTAAACTCATTGACGGCAGCAGTTGACTTAGCTAAAAAAAATAAAGAAGAAGAACTTTTTATAATTGGTGGGGCTGAAATTTACAAACTCTCGATGGCCATTGCCACCAAACTATACCTCACAGAAATAAAAACAGAAATAGAAGGCGACACTCATTTTCCCAAAGTAGATAAAAGTAACTGGATTGAAATTTCAAGGCAACGACATACTGCTGATGAGAGACATATCTACGCATTTGACTTTGTAGTTTATAAACGAAAAGAATAAAATTATTGCAGTTATGGAAACACACAAAAGAATTTTAAGTATTCTCTTTATCGTACATGGAACGATTCAAGCCATCGGCATGCTTTTATTATCGGTGTTCTTGTCGGCTCTGTTGCCTTACGTTTTAAAACAAGCCGAAGTAGATGCCGATGCTATAGAGTTAATGGATTGGCTTTTGCCCATCATTAATATTTTAACTACTATCGTTATTTTATTTTTCGCTATCCCCTCTATTATTGGCGGCATCAGCTTACTTAGTGGAAAAAGTTGGGCGCTCACTCTTTTACTGGTGTTAGGGTGTTTTAAATTATTTTCATTCCCATTCGGCACTGCGCTAGGGATCTATACTATTTGGGTGTATGCCGAAGATAAAAAAATAGCAACCAACTAAAATGGCAAGTCTATCAGGTAAAGTTATTTGGATCACAGGAGCATCGTCTGGAATTGGCGAGGCGCTGACATATGCGCTCGCAAAAAAAGGTGCGCATATCATAATTTCTGCACGCAGAAAAGAAGAATTGGAACGAGTAAAAGGAAATTGTCCTGCCAGCGCCCAAGCAAACGTGCGTGTTCTTCCTCTTGATCTCACGCAAGGCGATACCTTGGCATTGAATACCGAGTTGGCCATTCAGCTCTTTGGCCGCATCGATATACTAATCAACAATGGCGGAATCAGTCAGCGCAGTTTAGCTAAGGAAACTAAAATTGAAGTTGATAGAGAGATTATGGAAGTAGATTATTTTGGCACCGTGGCACTCACCAAATATTTACTTCCTCATTTTTTAAAAAGAAAATCAGGACATTATGTAGTTACCAGCAGTGTGATGGGTATTATCGGAACTCCATACCGTTCGGGTTATGCCGCTGCGAAACATGCGTTGCATGGATTTTTTGATTCGCTACGCGCTGAAGTATGGAAAGAAAATATTTTTGTTACACTCATTTGCCCTGGTTGGATTCGCACTAACATTACCTTAAACGCTGTAGTGGGCGATGGATCAAAATTAAATCAAATGGACAAAACCACAGATCATGGCCTTTCTCCTGCAGAATGTGCCAGACGAATTGTGGAGGCCATCATCAAGAAAAAAGAAGAAGTTTATATTGGCGGAAGAAAAGAAGTATTTGCGGTTTACGCAAAGCGTTTCTTTCCTAAATTATTTTCAAGAGTTGTAAGAAAAGCAGTTGTGCGATAGAAATAAAAATTAAAAATATGCTAAAGTGGACAGATGTTATTCGATTATCAAATAAAGGAAATGCAAATCCGCCCAAAAGAGTTGAGAAAACAAATGAAGACTGGAAAAAAGAATTAACACCCGAACAATTTCAAATCACGAGATTAAAAGGAACCGAACGCGCATTTACTGGAGAATATTGTGAAGCACATCAACCAGGACTTTATGCGTGCTTATGTTGTGCTACTCCGTTGTTCGATTCTAGATTAAAATTTGAATCGGGAACAGGCTGGCCTAGTTTTACGCAACCCGTAGAAGAAAACGTAGTCGCGTATCACAAAGATGAAAGTTTTGGAATGGTGCGTGTAGAAGTATTGTGTGGCGTTTGCGATTGTCATCTAGGTCATGTATTTCCAGATGGCCCCCAGCCAAGTGGATTGCGGTATTGCATTAATTCTGCCTCGCTCAAATTAATTTAACTATGAACAAAATACTCGTTCTGTTATGCGCCTCTGCTTTGCTTGCAGGTTGCCAATCAAAAAATCAAGAAGTGAGTTCTTATTATCAAGAGTTATATCGACCGCAAATTCACTTCACACCCGAAAAAAACTGGATGAATGACCCTAACGGTTTGGTTTATTTGGATGGCGAATATCACCTCTTTTATCAATACAATCCATACGGAAATACGTGGGGGCACATGAGTTGGGGACATGCCGTAAGCACAGATTTACTTCACTGGCAACATCTGCCCGTTGCTTTGCGCGAATATCAAGACAAACAAACTGGTGACAGCACGATGATTTTTTCTGGCACTGCCATTGTCGATAAAAATAATTCGGCTGGCTTTGGTGCAAATACACTCATCTCTATTTTCACATCAAACACACACAAGAATAATCAAGGAATAACGCAGCATCAAAGTCTTGCCTACAGTAATGATAAAGGAAGAACATGGAAGTACTATGATAAAAATCCTATTTTAGATATTAAAAGAAAAGACTTTCGCGACCCAAAGGTTTTTTGGTACGAGCCTCAGCAAAAATGGGTAATGGCATTGGTGATTCCAGATTTATTCACTGTTCAATTCTATGGGTCAAAAAATTTAATCGATTGGCAACTAACAGGATCATTTAAAGATGTTGGTGATACCACTCGTGTTTGGGAATGCCCAGACTTATACGAGCTGCCTATTGAAAATGAAAATAAGAGTAAATGGGTGCTATCGCTTTCTGGTGGACATCCTCAAGGATCAAAGTTTGTAGGCATGCAATATTTTATAGGAGAGTTTGACGGAAACACTTTTCAAAAAGATAGCGCTTCACATTCGCCACAATATCTTGAGTATGGCAAAGATTTCTATGCAGCTATCGTTTACAATAATTTAGATTACGCAAAAAATAAAAAAATAATGATGGGCTGGGTAAACAACTGGACGTATGGAAATCAAATTCCTACCTCACCTTGGCGCAGTGCCATGTCCATACCAAGAGAATTGAGTGTAGTGAAAACATACAACGGAATATTTTTAAAACAACAACCCATTGCAGGATTAGAAAAACTGAGAACGAAGAAAATAGAATCTACAGACAACGAAATTTTTACCAGTGCTTTTGAGTTTACGGCTGAGCTAACAGAAGAAACTACTGTATCTTTAGTGACGGATGAGAATGAAGAATTAATTTTCTCTTATGTAGAGGGAGAATTATCCATTGATCGTACCAAAACTAAAACAGAATTTAATCCAGATTTTTCTAGTATTGATTCTTATTCAGTGAAGCAATACCCGCCATCAGTAAAAATCAGAGTGATTATCGATCAATCCATAGCGGAAGTTTTTGTGAACGATGGTGAAATGGCTTTAACAGAACAATTCTTTTTCACCAGCACCAAATTAAAAATGAAGGCTTCTGGTGATGTGAAGATTAGTGAGGTTTATTTATTGGACGGTGTTTGGAAGAAATAAAAGAATATAATTCAATATTACTTGATAAAAGAAGTAGCGAACTGTTATTAGCTCACCACTTCTTCATCCAATTTTCAAAGGCTACTTCACTGGCTCTCTATGCCCCACCCAAGTAAATCTCTTTGTAACATATTCAGGATTGGTGAAAGATGCGTTGCCAGATGGATTGCCACCTGTTACATGAAAATCTGAGAAGGCTGCATTTTGGTTCATATAAATTCCTCCTACCAAATTAAATGAAACAGGCGTTGCCGCTAAAGACATTTCATCTGCAATCTTTTCTTTAACTACTTCATTGGTTGTATACGCTCCGCAAGAGATGGCTCCATGCTGCTGCGCCATTTCTTGCGCAAGTTCTATCGATTGATCTGTATTTTTAGTTTTGATTAGAAGAGCGATAGGGCCAAATAATTCTTTACCAAAAATTTCCTTCTTCGAGCCGTCTACTTCAATAACAACAGGTGTAGCCACGCGCGCATTTTTAAACATCGGATTTTCAAATGTGCGAGACTTGAGCCAAACTTTACCACCAATTTTTTCTGCTTCAATTACGCGCTCGCTGGTTTTCTTATTTTGCACGGCACCTAGTACAAAAGGCCCAGCCTTCGGATTGTCAACCAAGCCATTAATATTGGCAACAAATTTTTCTGCAAACTGATCGAAGCTTACATGCCCTGTTGCTGTTTTAATTCCGTCTGCGGGAATATAAAAATTCTGTGGAGCAGTACACATCTGTCCGCTGTAGAGATTAACAGAGAATGCCAAGTTAGCTGCAACTTTATCTACATCATCTACCGAATCTAAAATAACAGAGTTAACACCCGTCTTTTCTGTAAAAATGGTTTTGCCGGGTAGTGCTTCTAAGTATGAACCAAATGAAGAGTTACCAGTGAAATCGATCAACTTAACCTCAGGATGTTCAGCTAATTCTTTAGTGATCATTTTATCAAATGTATCTACCGCCAACTGACAAATAGTGGGATCAAGATTATTTTCAAGTAACACTTTTTGAATCTCGGCTACGAAAATAGCAATCGGTAAAATTGCACCCGGATGTGGTTTTACAATTACAGAATTACCTGTAATCAAACTTCCATAAATACCGGTAACAGAATTCCAAGTAGGAAAAGTAGAACAACCAATTACTATTGAAATTCCTTTTGGCACTGCCCGCCATTCTTTATTTAGTTGAAGATTAAATTTACCCATTGGCTTTTCCCAAATAGCACTGGAAGGAAAACGATTCAGCTCTTCATAGCCCGCAGTAATTGCTTCCAGCGCGCGGTCAGCAGCATGTGGCCCCGATGCTTGAAAAGCCATCATGTAACCTTGGCCTGTGGTGTGCATGGTGGCGTACGCAATTTCAAAAAAACGTGCTTTTACTTTTTCTAATGATTCCATTAAAATACCTGCGCGATCTTGGGCAGATACTTTTCGCCATTGGTGAAAAGTTTTTTTTGCGCGCTCGATTAAAACACCAGAAGTAAAAATAGGGTATGCTATTTTTAATTCTTCTTGCAAGTACGGAGATTCTTCTTGTCCACCCCAAGAAGTTGGATTAGCTTGTTTTAATTCTTCAAATTTTTTACCAAGTATAGATTTGAATTTCGCCTGACCATCCGCATCAGCTGTTTCGCCATATACTGCAGGCGCAGGATTTTCTACAAAGGCTGCATAAAAAGTGCGAGCATGTAGTGCTTCAATTGCTTTAGTAATTGTTCCTTGATGTTTTTCAAATAATGTCATATGGTTTGGTTTTGCTATTTATCTTTTACCGAATTATAACCATTGTTAAAGCCCTCGTTAAAGCCATTTACAAAATCTTTCCAATTAAAAGCTAACTCAATCAAAAACATGGTAAGGACTCCTAAAAGAAAATACTTCACATCTCTCTTTGTTATATTTTTCATAGATAATAAATTATTTCTGCCCAAATACTTTTTTCAATAACTCGGTAGTGCGCGCAGCAGGATCTTGCCGGATACTTTTTTCTTCTTTGGCAATCATTGTGAACAAACCTTGAATGGCCATGTCAGTAGCATATTCATTTAAGTCGGGATTAACTTTAGAGACGAAAGGAACGCGATTATAATTGCCCACCAGCTCTCCATAATATTTAGTAGCACTTACTTTATCTAATGAAGTTTGTACAATGGGTTTAAATTTTTCTTTCAACTGTGCCGTAGTTGTCTTTTTTAAAAATTGGGTGGCAGCATCGGGCTGACCTTTTAAAATACTAAAAGCATCATCAATGGTCATTTGCTTGATAGCCGAAATAAAAATAGGCTTTGCTTCTTTAGCAGCATCTTCTGCTCCTCGGTTTAGTGTCATCACAAACTTATCTACATCTTTGCCCATACCCAACTGACGAAGTTTATCTTCAACTTTTTTTACATCGGGCGGAAAGGGAATTTTAATTTCAGGGTTTTTGTAGTAGCCATCTAACTTAGAAGTGAGATCAGTGCCTTTGGTGATTCCGTTGATCAACGCTTCTTTTAAACCGCTGCTTACTTCTGCGGATGTGAGTGGCTTAGAGGGGTCGAGCACTTTTTTTGCATCGTTTAATATTTTATCAAATTGAGCAAAGGAAGTGGTGCTAAGTGCGATGGCCAATACAAAAAATAGTATCTTCATATTATTTTTAATTCGATTGCGAAGGTACGGAAACGCTCTTTATTTTAAAGAAAAGTTTACAGGTAGAGCCGGCCCGGGATGGAGCGTTTGTTTGAGCCCGAAAGAGATCGTGCGTGAGGTGGCGAGTAGCGACAGCCCGAACGGCCGCCAAAATTACACAATGGTATCGCTCGTTATTTCTGAAATATTTTTGCAGCCGGCAAGGCCCATCGTTAACTCAAAGTCAGCCATAAAATTTCTTAATACTTCGGTCACTCCATTTTGTCCTGCTAATGTGAGCCCATAAACATAGGGGCGGCCAATGCAAACAGCAGAGGCACCGAGGGCAAGAGCTTTAAATGCATCGGCTCCTCCGCGCACGCCACTGTCAAGCAGAATAGGGATGCGTGATGCCACCGCCTGGGCAATTTTTGGAAGAGCCTCGCATGTGCTAATGGAGCCATCTACTTGCCGCCCGCCATGATTGGAAATGATAATGCCGTCCATGCCATAATCAATGGCCATGCGCGCATCATCGGGATGGAGAATGCCCTTTAACAAAATAGGAAGCTTAGTGTGCTGACGAAGAAATTTTAAATCACTCCAGGTAAGGGCTGGGTTAGAGTAAATGCTTACAAACTTTTGAACTGCTTTGATGGGCTTGCCAGATTTTAGTTTCGTAAAAAATCCGTTGCCAGGATATTTATTAACCATAGTGATTAGGCCGCGCAACAATTGAAAAGTCAGTTGTCGATTTGCAGCCGGCTCTGCTTGTTCAAGTAACTTTTGAAAAACAGGATCAGATGTATATTGCGCAATTCCACGACCTTCCATAAAAGGTAAGTAGGCCAAATCTAAATCGCGGGTGCGCCAGCCTAGCATCGTGGTATCTAACGTAACGACAATAGCCGAACAGCCACATGCTTCTGCACGCTGCACAAAACTCGCAACTAACTCTTGCGACTTGCTCCAGTATAATTGAAACCAACGCGCACTACTACACATAGCAGAAGCCACTTCTTCCATTGGCTTAGAAGATTGATTTGAAAAGATGTATGGAATATTTAACGAGGCGGCAGCTTTACCAACGGCTACATCGGCTTCGGGATGAACCATCTCTAATACTCCAATGGGAGATAATAAAAATGGTGTTGGATATTTTTGACTAAATAATTGAATGCTTGTGTCTCGCTCGCTAACATTGCGCAACATGCGCGGAATAATTTTATATTTTTCGAAGGCGGTGCGGTTCGATCGGATGGTAGACTCTTGCCCAGCACCACCAAGGATATAACCTCTCGCCTGCGTTGTCATTTTTGCTGCGGCTTGCTCTTCTAATTTTTGTGGATCGATTGGAACAATGGGAAGTTTTCCTGCAAAGCCATCGGTATAAATTTCTTTTTGTCTGTTGGCACCAGAAGTAGAAGAAGCGATCATAAAATAGACGTTAGATGTGAGACGCGAGAGGTATGAGGTAAGACTTTCAACATTTGTTTTTAGTGTCGATTATAATAGTTACGGGTCCATCATTTACTAAAGCAATTTTCATATCTGCACCAAACTCTCCGGTTTGAATAGGTTTGCTCAATTGCAATTCTAACGCTTCAATCATTTTTTCATAAAGCGGAATGGCCACTGGTGGTTTTGCTGCTTTGATGTAGCTTGGTCTATTTCCCTTTTTTGTGCTGGCCTGCAATGTAAACTGGCTGACTAATAAAATTTCTCCTCCCGCATCTTTTACCTTTACATTCATCACACCTTCCACATCATTAAAAATTCTAAGGCCGATAATTTTATTGCTTAACCATTCAATGTCTTCATCGTTATCAGCATCTTCAATACCAACTAAAATCATCAAGCCCTTTCCAATTTTAGATTTGAGTTGGCCTTCGATAGTTACAGATGCTTCGGATACTCGTTGGATGACAGCGATCATTTAAGAAACGAACAGGCTTTTATAATTCAATCCTTTGAATAAAAAGCCCCGCAAAACACGGGGCTTAAATTTTAAAGGCCATTTATTTGTTTGTCTTTCGGATACTTTACTTCAAACTTGTAAGTGATTTTTCTTACTTCATTAGGCTTTAATTCTAATTTCCACAAAAGTTTCCCTGTCACGCTGTTGTATTTTGCTCCGCCAGCATCTTGTAAGGCTACTTCAATCTGTGTATTTTGAGATACCGGAATTTGATCTTCCACTATAATTTTAATATTCTCTAATTTAGTATTGCGCAAAGAAATTTCATATGCATAACTCTCCTTTTTACTGGAGCCAATAAAATTACGAGAGGTAAGATCTTTCAACTTATCCCGCTTCACTACTATTCGCTTATCGCGCCCTAACGAAACTGACAAAGTATCTTTTGTATTGTTCGGATCGATAAATGACTTACCTACAAAAGTTCCTTCGAAGAAAATATTTGCTTCGCCTGGCAATAAATTAAATTCTTCCCAACCTGTAGCCCTCGCTAATAAGAAGGCATCGTTATCTAATTTGGGTGCTACCGAGTAAGTGTAATCCGATTTCATTTCATAATTTCTAATGTCTACTAATATTGGTTTAACAGCAGACAGTACTGTATAAGGCAATGAAATATCAAATTCTGTATTTAGTGTTGTTTGAATGGTGGAAACATAGTCAGCAATAGATTCAGCTTCGGCAACTGGAGCCGCCATTATTGCCATATCTTCTTTTGCCATCATGGGTGCAGATTTTGAAACAGCTCCTCTTGATTTTCTCATTTCAAGGCCGTAAACAATAGGCTGATAAAAATCCAAATACCATGAACTCAACTCAGGCTTCAATCCACTTTGATTGGGATTAGCTGTAGATAATTTCAATTTTACATTTTTCCATTCTTCGCCTGTGCTTTGAAAAACATTTGCCTTGTAACTTAATTGCACCGGGCTCTTCGCGTTAATCGCTCTTAAATCATAAACAGGGTACCATCCCGCATTGGCGACAACATAATTCACTTCCAAATCAGCAGTAGTTGCAACATCAGCAGAAATGCTTACCACAATCTCACTGGTATTTCGATTGTACAATTCATTCTGTGTATTAATCTGATTATTTAATTTGACAATACGCTCATTAAGTTTTTTAATTTTGTCGTCTTGTTTCATCCGAGAAGTAACAATATCACCTAAACGACTTCTGTAAAAATCAGCCATTGCTTTTAGTTCTGCCACGGTAAGATTCTGTGTGGTGCCGCCAATTTTTTGATTGCTCAACAACATTTGTTCTTCTTTATTTAAAATTTCTTTCTGGCTTTGCTCCAACAAAACTTGCTTTTGCAATTGCTCCACAGAATCTTTCTGTGCCCTTAATCCCTTCGGCAAATTAAATTCGCTTAAATAGTTTTGCTGATGGCTGATGCCTAGAATTATAAAGTTTCCCTTTCCTGAAACTTGAATACTCTCAGGATCAAGTTGTGCTGTTAGTCCTCTTACAAGTAAGGTAGTCTTTCCTGGTTCTAATTTTGTTTTTACTTCGCGCGTGACTTGCGCTTTATTTAAAAAAACAGTAGCATTTGTAATCTTCGATTCAACCGCTCTTTCTGTTTGGCCTATTGCTAAAAAAGAGCTTACGGTTAAGGCAGTGGCTAAAAATTGATTCTTCATAATAGTTTTCATTTGTTTGGAGCTAAGATGCTTCCTGATTCAAAATTCCATAATTGTAACGATAATTTTAGTAAATCGATGCAAATTGCTATTTCTTAATCTTTCTTACACTATGGCCGACTTCACTTACTCTTATCAGCAATTGTGGCAATTCGCGTTCGATTCGTTCAAAAAAATCAATTGCCCCGATGAAGAAGCCAAACTTGCTTCAGATGTTTTGCTGAGTGCCGATTTAAGAGGTATTGATTCACATGGCCTTGCGCGCCTCTCTGGCTATGTAAGACTATGGGAAGCAAAACGAATTAACAGCAAGCCGAAAACTAAAATAATACATTCACGAGCCAGCACTGCTGTGCTAGATGGCGATGGCGGATTGGGGTTAGTAGTAGCACCCAAAGCAATGGAGATTGCTATTGAAAAAGCAAATAATGTAGGCACAGGTTGGGTGGCCGTAAAAAATTCAAATCACTTTGGCATTGCCGGCTATCATGCAATGATGGCCTTACCGCATGATATGATTGGAATTGCCATGACCAACGCAAGCCCTCTTGTTGCTCCAACTTTTTCTGTAGAAAGATTACTCGGAACAAATCCAATTTGTGTGGCCATACCCGCTCATCAACAGCCACCCTTTGTTGCCGACTTTGCTACTACTACTGCCGCCAACGGAAAACTAGAAATTCTCCAGCGAAAAAATAAAGAAGCGCCACTTGGATGGATTCAGAAAAAAGATGGAAGCCCATCAACTAATCCAAATGAATTGAAAGATGGAGGCGCATTAGTTCCGCTGGGTAGCGACCGAGATCATGGAAGCCACAAAGGCTTTAGTCTTGGGGCATGGGTAGATATTTTTTCGGCTGTACTGAGTGGTGCTAATTATGGTCCGTGGGTTCCTCCTTTCGTAAGCTTTTTATCTCCACCAGTTGATTCGGTAGGAGAAGGTATCGGGCATTTTTTTGGAGCTATGCGCGTAGATGCTTTCCGCCCAACTGAAGATTTTAAAATGCACATGGATAAATGGATTACTCGCTTTCGCGAAGCAAAAACAATTGAAGGGCAACCGAAAGTTATTATCCCCGGAGATCCTGAAAGAGAAAGCGAAGTTTATAGAACAAAAAACGGAATACCCCTCAATGATAAAGTGGTAGAAGATTTAAGAGAGCTGGCTAAAAAATTAGAAGTTAAATTTTTTGATTAGAATGTGAAATAAGCACGAACCACCCAAGGCGATGGAAACGGGCTACTATTATTTTTGTACAGCACATCATACAAGCCTACAACATTTAATCCGCCACGACTTCCTAGCGGCTGAGAGTATCCTAAACCGAGCAACAACCGATCAACGAAATATCGTTGATCGCTACCGATATAGTTAGTAGAAATCAAATTGTACTCTCCGTAGGCAAATAATTGATCAAAATTGTATCGTAGGAATGGACTAATACCGTATTGATTGATATTAATGGTAGGTTTAACATTGGTATAACTTAAAAGCTGGTAATTGATTCCCATTCCTCCAGAAAATTGAGGGGTAATCATGTATCCTATAATTGGATTTACAGAGACGGAAAAATATCCGGTGCCACCTCCCAACCCAAAGCCACCACCAAAGTAAACTCTGTCTTTAAATTTTTGAGGAGTATCTTCGTCTACTTCACGCTGAGCATTAGCCAGAACTGGTAACACAAGCAGCAAAGAAAAAATAAAAACTTTCATAAGTGGCAATCTTTAATCTTCTTCTTGAATAATAAAAATATCTTCCGTCTCTTTCTTCATCAAATACTTCTCTCGCGCAAATTTTTCCAGCAGTTCCCTATCTGTCATTAATTCTTCTCTATCTTTTTGCACATCTGCAATTTTCTCTTGATAATATTCTTTTTCGCTGTTAAGGTTACGAAGTTTAGCTCCCAATTTAAATCTTGAAATCAAGTCATTTGAATCAAGGAATACCATCCAAACCAAAAATGAAATTCCCGTTACAAAATAAAAATTCTTAAGAGGGAGAGGTAATTTCTTGAACATAGCTTAAAAAATGATCGCACGAAGATAGAAAAAATTCGAAATACAATAAAATGAAGAAGCCCGGTAGTGATACCAGACTTCTGTTAAACCTTAAAAATAGAAATTACATTTTCTTACCAGGGAAATAACCTACTTCTCCTAATTCTTCTTCAATGCGAATCAGCTGATTGTATTTCGCCATTCTATCAGAGCGTGATGCGGAGCCAGTTTTAATCTGGCCACAGTTCAACGCAACTGCCAAATCTGCAATCGTATTGTCTTCTGTTTCACCCGAACGGTGAGACATAATGCTCTTGTATGAATTACGTTTAGCCAAATTCACTGCATCGATCGTTTCCGTTAACGAACCAATTTGGTTTACCTTAATTAGAATTGCATTACCTACTCCTTTATCGATTCCTTCTTGCAAACGCTTTACATTGGTTACAAATAAATCGTCACCAACCAATTGCACTTTCTTACCAATATTATCTGTCAACGCTTTCCAACCAGCCCAATCGTCTTCGGCCAAACCATCTTCAATAGAAATGATCGGATACTTCTTCGCCCAGTTAGTCCAGTACTCGGCCATCTCTAACGGCTTCAGTTTTTTGCCAGATGATTTTTTAAATGTATACAGTTTTGTTTTGCTATCGTAGAATTCAGATGCTGCTGGGTCGAGTGCAATCATCACATCCGAACCTGGTTTAAAGCCTGCTTTTTCAATTGCCTTCAACACAATCTCAATCGCCTCTTCATTTGATTTAATGTTTGGAGCAAAGCCACCTTCATCGCCAACGTTGGTAGAAAGCCCTTGATCGTGCAATACTTTTTTAAGTGTATGGAAAATTTCAGCTCCCATGCGCAATGCTTCAGAGAAACTTTTTGCGCCTACCGGCATTACCATAAACTCTTGAAAGTCGATGGAGTTATCAGCATGGCTGCCGCCATTCAAAATATTCATCATCGGCACAGGGAGTGTGTTGGCGTTCACTCCACCAATGTATCTGTATAAAGATTGTCCGGCCTCCATGGCTGCAGCTTTGGCTACTGCTAATGAAACACCCAATATGGCATTTGCCCCAAGTTTTCCTTTGTTTGGGGTGCCGTCTAATTCAATCATGATTTTGTCAATCAACGATTGATCGAATACTGGAAAGCCAACAATTTCAGCTGCAATTTTAGTGTTTACATTGTCAACGGCTTTCAATACGCCTTTGCCCATGTATTTTTTCTTATCGCCATCGCGAAGCTCAACAGCTTCGTGCGAACCGGTTGATGCACCAGATGGAACTGCTGCACGACCAAATGCCCCAGATTCAGTGAACACATCTACTTCTACTGTTGGATTACCACGGCTATCTAATATTTGACGGGCGTGGATGCTTTCGATTAAACTCATAAATGGATTTAGGATTTTTTGATTTTACTTTTTACTACTAAGTCACAAGGACACTAAGCTTATTTGATTTTTCTAGATTAAATATCTTGTCTTTCATTTTCAAATCAATGAATTATCGAATCATACTTAAAAACTGATCGAACAAATACCTGGAGTCATGCGGGCCGGGTGATGCCTCTGGATGATACTGAACCGAAAATGCTTTTTTGTTTTTCAGTCGAATGCCCATGATGGTGCCATCATTTAAGTGAATATGTGTCACTTCAATTTCCGGATGTTGATCAAGCCCTTCATTCTTCACAGCAAATCCATGATTCTGCGAAGTCATTTCTCCTAAGCCTGAAATTAAATTCTTTACAGGATGATTTAACCCGCGGTGGCCGTGGTGCATTTTGTAGGTAGAAAGCCCAGAAGCAAGCGCCAGTAATTGATGGCCCAAACAAATTCCAAACACCGGCTTATCAGCCTCTAAAATCTCCTTTACCGTTTTGATGGCATAGCCCATCACCGAGGGATCGCCAGGGCCGTTAGAAATAAAATAACCATTGGGTTTCCATGCCTCCATTTCTTTAAAAGTGGTTTTAGCCGGAAACACTTGAACGTAACAGCCTCTCTCAGCTAAACTATTTAAGATATTATTTTTGATACCCACGTCCAACGCGGCAATCTTAATTATTGATTTAGGATCGCCTTTAAAATATGGCTTAGGTGTGCTTACAATGGAAGATAATTCCAAACCATCCATTGATGGCAACTTCTTTAATTCTGCCTTTAGTTGCTCGGGCGAAAGCTCAGAAGACATAATGGCGTTCATTGCCCCTTTACTGCGGATATGCCGAACCAGTTTTCTCGTATCTACATCTGCAATGCCTACTACTTGATTTTTCTCCAGATATTCTTGCAGACTTTGCTTCGCTGTCTTTCTGCTAAACTCGTCTGAAAACTCGTTGATAACAATGCCTTTAATCTGAGTAGAAGCAGACTCATTTTCTTCGGCTACCGTTCCATAGTTTCCTATGTGAGCCGATGTGTTTACGATGATTTGTCCATAGTACGATGGGTCTGTATAAATTTCTTGATAGCCCGTCATGCCGGTGTTGAAGCAAATTTCACCACCGCTCGTTCCTCTTTTTCCGATTGCGCGACCTTCTACCAGTAGGCCGTCAGCGAGTAGTAGATATGATTTGTTTTGCAAGGTTGTAGTAGTTAAAAATTATTGAACAAAAATAGGTATGTTCTGCCATCAATAAGAAGCCCTCAGGCTAATTCTTTCTGGTTTCGATTGCAATTTAAAACTTTGGGCGGCAGTCGGCTTTCGCTACTCGCCATCCCACACAGGCTTCAGCTCTTCCATTGGTTAACAGTTTTGTTTTTAAAAGTCAATCTCACAAAACAAAAAAGGGATTGAACACTGTCCAATCCCTTTTTATATTTTAAAGAATTCACTTATTCTTCTTTTTTATTTTTTTTAGCAGCTTTCTTAGGCTTTGCTTCCTTTTCTTCCGCTACTACTTCAGCCTCTGCCACATCGCCTTCGGCTCTCTTGCCTTTACGGCTTCTTCTAGTCTTAGCCTTCTGTGCTACGCCCTCTTTCGTGTAAAGATCATTGAAGTCTACTAACTCCATCAAACACATGTCCGCAGCATCGCCTTGGCGAACTTCACTCAACTTAATGATTCTGGTATAACCACCTGCACGGTTAGAAATTCTTCCTGCTACTTCACCAAAAAGAGTTTTGATAGACTCCTTATTTTGAAGGTAAGAGAATACCGTTCTACGAGAGTGAGTAGTATCGCTTTTTGCTTTTGTAAGCAAAGGCTCTACATATCTTTTCAACGCCTTCGCTTTCGCTACTGTTGTAGTGATGCGCTTATTCAAAATTAGCGAAGATGCCATGTTGGATAACAACGCGTGACGGTGCGCTGATTTACGGCCAAGATGGTTTATTTTTTTACCGTGTCTCATTAGTCCTCTTCCAATTTATATTTAACTAAATCCATTCCGAAAGTCAGGCTCTTATCAGCAACCAATTGCTCTAACTCAGCTAATGATTTCTTACCGAAGTTTCTGAACTTCATCATGTCAGATATGTCTAATCTTACTAAGTCTCCTAGTGTTTTAACTTCAGCTGCTTTTAAGCAGTTGTAAGCTCTTACCGAAAGATCTAAATCATGAAGCTGTGTTTTCAACAACTTGCGCATGTGTAGCATCTCTTCATCAACCTGTTCAACTTCGCTATCCTTAGTTGTTTCTAATTCAATTGATTTGTCAGAGAACAAACGGAAATGCTGAATCAAAATAAAGGCAGCTCCTTCCAATGCTTTTTCAGGATGGATAGAACCATCTGTTTCAATATCAATCAATAGTTTTTCGTAGTCAGTCTTTTGCTCTACGCGAGTGTTCTCAACGCTATACTTTACATTCTTAACAGGCGTGAAAATAGCATCGATTGGAATGAACCCAAATACTTGCTCGCTCGGCTTGTTCTCTTCAGCCGGCAAATAACCGCGCCCCTTTTCAATCATCAACTCAATTTCAAATTGAGAAGCTTCATCTAGGTTACAGATTACGTGCTCTGCATTTAAAATTTCAAAACCAGAAGTGAACTTAGCGAT
Organism: Cytophagales bacterium; assembly: GCA_025359125.1. Classification (GTDB taxonomy): domain Bacteria; phylum Bacteroidota; class Bacteroidia; order Cytophagales; family Cyclobacteriaceae; genus ELB16-189. The sequence goes on along the minus strand of JANYHI010000052.1, from coordinate 35,842 downwards.
ATCTCCAGCTTTGAATTGCTTCTGCTTTTTAATATTCACTACCACTTTAGTCTCATTAGATTCGCCCACTTTGCGGAAACGAACTTGCTTGAGGTTCAAAATAATTTCCGCTACATCTTCTACTACTCCTTCAATGGTAGAAAACTCATGCAATACTCCGGGTATTTTAATACCAGTAATGGCATAACCTTCTAGCGAAGACAAGAGAATTCTTCTCAAGGCATTACCGATGGTTACTCCGTATCCCTTTTCTAAAGGTTTGAAAGTAAAGAAGCCGTGGAAGTCATCAGACTTTTCCATTACTACTTTCTCCGGCATTTGAAATGCTAATATTGACATACTCGCTTTTAATTAATGTTAAAAAAATTACTTAGAGTACAACTCGACAATCAACTGTTCATTGATATTTTCCGGGATATCTTGGCGTGGTGGCAAATTGATCAACTTACCTTCCATTTCTTTTAAATCCCACTCAAGCCAGTTATACTTTTTCGCTCCCTGAATTGAGAGTGAATTATTAATCGCTTCCAAAGATTTTGATTTCTCACGAACGGCTACCACATCGCCAGGCTTTAAGAAAGCCGATGGAATGTTCAACACTTCACCATTGACAGTAATGTGCTTATGAACAACTAACTGACGAGCAGCTCTGCGTGTTGGGGCAACACCTAAACGATATACGGTGTTATCCAAACGAGATTCCAACATTTGAAGAAGCACCTCGCCTGTAACGCCTTTCTTACGAGAAGCTTTGTGGAAAGTGTTCTCAAACTGACGCTCAAGAATTCCGTAGATAAATTTAGCCTTTTGCTTTTCAGCCAACTGCACAGCATATTCTGACTGCTTGCGCTTTTTGCCTTTACCATGCTGGCCAGCCGGATAATTTTTCTTTGCTAACGTTTTGCTGTCACCAAAGATAGGTTCATTATACCTTCTGGAAATCCTAGTTTTTGGACCTGTGTACCTTGCCATGATTTATACTTTCTTATTACTGAAATTAAACTCTTCTTTTCTTAGGAGGACGACATCCGTTGTGCGGGATGGGAGTAAAATCTCTAATGATTGTTACCTCCACGCCTGAAGCTTGAATGCTACGGATAGCAGACTCACGTCCGGCACCCGGACCCTTCACAAATACTTCTACTTTGCGCACTCCTAGTTCGAATGCTTTTGTAGCACACTCTTGCGCGGCAACTTGTGCTGCATAGGGAGTGTTTTTCTTGGAGCCTTTGAAACCCATCTTTCCTGCCGATGCCCAAGACACTACTTGCCCTGTGGTATTGGTGATAGAAATGATGATGTTATTGAAGGTGGCGCGAATATGTGCTTGGCCTATGGCCTCCACATTAACTACGCGTTTTTTGCTCTTGTCCTTCTTCTTTTCAACTGCAGGTGCTGCCATACGAAAAGTATATTTATTATTTATTAACCTTTAACTGCCTTTTTCTTATTCGCTACCGTCTTACGCTTTCCTTTGCGTGTACGTGAGTTGTTCTTTGTCTTTTGTCCACGCACAGGTAATCCTTTACGATGACGAAGACCACGATAACAACCAATATCCATTAAGCGCTTAATGCTCAATTGAACCTCAGATCGCAATGAACCTTCAATGCGGAATTGTTCCGAAATGATTGCACGAACTGCATTGGAATCTTCATCGTTCCAATCTTTTACTTTCTTATCCCAATTCACATTGGCTTGAGTAAGAATTTTTTGGGCAGACTTACGTCCAATACCAAAAATGTAAGTCAGGCTAATCTCGCCTCTTTTGTTATCCGGAATATCTACACCAGCAATACGTGCCATAATTATCCTTGTCTTTGTTTATAACGTGGGTTCTTTTTGTTGATCACATACAACTTTCCTTTGCGCCTGATGATTTTGCAATCGGCACTGCGCTTTTTGATGGATGCTCTTACTTTCATATTCGTTAGTCGTTATCTGCTATCCGTTAATTGTTATCAATTAATCGTTATTTGCCTGTTCCCCATTAACTAGTAACCCTTAACTAGTAACTTACTTGTATCTAAATGTTATCCTTCCTTTTGTTAAATCGTAAGGCGACATTTCCAATCTTACTTTATCACCAGGCAAAATGCGGATGTAGTGCATTCTCATCTTACCTGAGATATGAGCTAATACTTCGTGTCCATTCTCTAACTGTACTTTAAACATTGCGTTAGATAATGCCTCTTGTATTGTTCCGTCTTGCTCTATCGACTTTTGTTTCGCCATTTAAAACTATAACTCTCTTCTAAGTACTCGTGTGTTGTCAAAATCTCAGTTCTATCATCCCAAATGGCCACCATATGTTCAAAGTGTGCAGATGGTTTTCTGTCTTGTGTCCGGATCGTCCATCCGTCTCGCTCTTGCACCACTTTTTTTGTGCCCATGTTAATCATCGGCTCAATCGCGAAAACCATTCCCGATACTATCTTCGATCCCTTACCCTTCTTTCCATAGTTCGGAACTTCAGGATCTTCGTGTAATTTCTTACCTACACCATGACCAACTAATTCCCTTACCACACCGTATCCAAACTGTTCAACATGCGCTTGCACTGCAAATCCTATGTCTCCCACTCTATTACCAACTTTAGCCTGAGCAATGCCCAGATAAAGAGATTCCAGCGTTCTGTCAAGTAGTCTAAGAACTTCATTTTTTACTCCTTCCAGCGGATACGTATACGCTGAATCGCTGTGAAATCCTTTATACAAAACTCCACAGTCTACAGATATAATATCTGTTTCCTTCAACTCGTAATCACTTGGAAATCCATGTACTACTACATCATTAACAGAAATGCATAATGATGCAGGGAATCCATTGTAATTCAAAAAAGATGGCACTCCATTGTGATCCTTAATATACTCCTCGGCAATGCTGTCCAATTTTTTCGTTTTCACTCCTGGCTTAATTGCCTTGGCTACTTCCGCATGTGCCCGGGCTAAAACCTGAGCACTTTCTTTCATTAATTGAATATCACTTGCCGTCTTATATTGAACCATTCAACTTTAAGCCGCAGCAAACTGAGAACGTCCTTTCACTCTTCCGGATTTCATCATTCCTTCATAGTGACGCATCAATAAATAACTTTCTATTTGTTGAAGCGTATCTAACACAACTCCTACTAAAATGAGTAGCGAAGTGCCACCATAGAAGTAAGCAAAGTTTTGCGTGATACCAGCCTTCACAGCAAAAGCTGGAAGAATAGCAACCGCTGCCAATAACAATGCCCCTGGTAGAGTAATTTTTGATAGAATACTATCTATAAATTCGCCAGTTTGTTTGCCTGGTTTAATGCCAGGAACAAATCCGCCATTTCTTTTCAAATTCTCCGCTATATCATTTGATGGAACAGTAATAGCTGTATAGAAGAATGTAAATATGATGATTAATGAAGCAAACAATAAATTGTATTGCCATGAAGTGAAGTCTGCAAAAGTTGTACCTACATAAGCGCCCACATCGCTGTCTCTCCAGATTTGAGCAACCAACGGAGGGATGAACATTAAGGCCTGAGCAAAAATGATTGGCATTACACCAGCCGAGTTTAATTTTAATGGTATAAAATCGCGCTTGCCGCCATAGAGTTTATTTCCAACAACTTGTTTTGCATATTGAACAGGAATTCTCCTAACTGCCTGAGTCATCGCAATCACACCTACCACTACGAAGAATAGAGCTAAAAACTCTAATATCAATAACAAGCCACCACTTAGGCCTTTTGAATCGGCCTCTTGCCAGATGGCCGCAGGAAAGCGAGATACGATGCCTATCATAATCAACATACTGATACCATTTCCTATTCCTTTGTCGGTGATTCGCTCTCCCAACCACATACAGAACATCGTTCCAGCCACAATGATGGTCATCGAAGAAATCGTGTAGAATAAGCCTGGGTTAATAATAGCTTCGGGGTTTACAATCGATTTTATGTAGCCAAAAGACTGCGCTGCAGTAATCAATATGGTAAGTACGCGCGTCCACTGGTTTAATTTTTTTCTGCCACTTTCGCCTTCCTTCTGAAGTTTAGTGAAACTTGGTACGGCAACTGTTAAAAGCTGCACCACAATAGATGCTGAAATATAGGGCATAATGCCCAACGCAAAAATAGAAGCTCTGCTAAACGAACCACCCAAGAAGGTATTTAAAAAATCAAATACACCACCCTGATTTCCTGTCAAAAGATTTGGATCGATTCCTGGCAACACGATATAAGATCCTAATCTAAAAATGATTAGAAATCCAATCGTATTGAGAATTCTAACGCGTAGATCCTCGATGGAAAAAATGTTCTTTATGGTTGTAAAGAAGCTCTTCATTATCTAACTTTTGTAGCTGTTCCGCCTAGTGTTTCAATTGCCTTTGCTGCTGTAGTTGAAAAAGCATGTGCCTCCACACTAACCTTAGCTTTCAACTCTCCTCTTCCTAAAATTTTAACGCGATCGCTCTTTCCAACAATTCCGTTTTCAATCATCAATTGAATATTCAATGATGCGGCTTTTGTTTTTTGAGCTAATTTTTCTAAAGCATCTAAGTTGATTCCTTTAAAGTAAACTTTATCGTTGTTTTTAAAACCAAACTTAGGAACCCGTCTTTGTAATGGCATCTGACCGCCTTCAAAACCAATTTTCTTGGAATTACCAGAACGTGATTGAGCTCCTTTGTGTCCACGCCCAGCAGTACTACCACCAGAACCTTGTCCGCGACCTAATCTCTTATTTGTTCTTACCGAACCCTCTGCCGGCTTAAGTGTGTGCAGTTTCATTTTATAATTCTGTTACGCTCACTAAATGACTTACTTTCTTTACCATTCCCTGTATTTGGGGAGTATATTCTACCTCTACAGAACGATTTACTCTTCCTAACCCCAACGACTGGATCGTCAATTGTTGAGTTAAAGGTCTTTTAATCATGCTGCGAGTTTGTGTAATCTTAACTTTTGCCATGGTCTTTCTTATCCGTTAAAAACTTTTGACAATGAAATGCCTCTGTTACGAGCGATTGTTTGAGGATCGCGCATAGTTGTTAATGCCTTGAAGGTTGCTTTTACCACATTGTGTGGATTTGAAGATCCTTTAGACTTTGCTAATACGTTGTGTATTCCTGCGCTTTCTAAAACGGCACGCATCGCACCACCTGCAATAACACCTGTACCTGCAGAAGCCGGCTTCAATAAAACAAAACCACCACCAAATTTACCAAGCGACTCATGAGGAACTGTTCCTTTAATGATCGGCACTTTTACTAAATGCTTTTTAGCATCATCAATACCTTTGGTAATTGCATCTGTTACTTCATTGGCTTTACCCAATCCGTATCCCACTACGCCATTTCCATCTCCCACTACTACGATAGCAGCAAAACTAAATCTTCTACCGCCCTTAACCACCTTAGCTACGCGCTGAATGGCAACCACCTTTTCTTTAAGGTCGATTTCGCTGGCTTTTACTGTGCTGACGTTACTTTGTGTCATGCTTTTAAAATTTTAAACCACCCTCTCTGGCTCCTTCTGCCAAAGCTTTGATATTACCGTGATATAAATAACCATTACGGTCAAATACAATTTCTTTGATTCCGCTAGCTAATGCTTTCTCAGCAACTTTTTGGCCTACTGTTTTAGAGATAGTTACTGATACACCACCGTCTTTTGACAAATCCTTTGATGATGATGCCAACAACGTATGACCTTTTGAATCATCAATAAGTTGTGCGTAAATAGCTTTGTTACTTTTGAAAACTGATAGCCTTGGGCGTACAGTAGTTCCTTCAAGTTTTCTGCGGATACCTTTCTTAATCCGTAATCTTCTAACCTTAATGTTTGGCATAGTCTACTATTATTTAGCAGCTGCTTTACCAGCTTTTCTACGAACAAATTCTCCAACGTACCTAATACCTTTTCCTTTGTAAGGCTCAACGCTGCGCAATGATTTAATTTTTGCAGCGATCTGGCCAATCAATTGCTTGTCAGTTCCTTCTAAGGTGATGATCGGATTTTGACCTTTCTCTTGCGTAGCTAGTACCTTCAATTCTGAAGGTATCGCCATGATAATACTATGAGAAAATCCTAAGCTAAGATCTAATACATTGCCTTGAGCAGTTGCCTTAAATCCTACTCCAATCACCTCAAGTTGTCTTTTGTAGCCATTGCTTACTCCTTCTACCATATTAGCAATTAGCGAACGATACAAACCATGTAACGATTTGTGGCGTTTTTGCTCAGTGGGTCTTTCTACTAATACAGTCCCTTCTTCCAAAGTGATTTTAAAGTCAGGGTCAATTACTTGTTTCAACTCGCCTTTAGGACCTTTAACAGTCACTTGACGGTTCGCAAAAGTGCATGTAACACCTTTTGGAATTTCTATCGGAAGTCTACCTATACGTGACATAATTGCTATTCGATTAGTAGATGTAACATAAAACCTCACCACCTACATTCAATGCTTTCGCTTCTTTGTCTGTTATTACTCCTTTGGAAGTTGACAAGATTGCGATACCCAAACCATTCAATACTTTAGGAAGACTATCTGCTCCTTTATATTGACGAAGACCTGGTGAACTGATACGATCTAATTTAGTAATCGCAGACTCTTTAGTCTCAGGGTTATACTTAAGGGCAATTTTAATGCTCCCTTGTTTGTTAGAGGTTTCCTCAAACTTATAGTTCAAGATATACCCTTTGTCGAAAAGCACCTTAGTGACCTCTTTCTTTAGGTTAGAGGCAGGAACTTCTACTACACGATGACGTGCCTTGATGGCATTGCGCAACCGGGTTAAATAATCTGCAATTGGATCCGTTGTCTTCATTTCACTTTTCTTTAAAAAGCAAGCCCCATTTTTAGAACGGGGCTGCAAATATAAATAACATTTTTAGTTATCCAAACTGTTACCAGGTTTCGTTCTAAGCGACCTTGGTACTCAGCACCAATAAAATACTTCTCCTAAACTACCAGCTAGCTTTCGTTATGCCAGGAATCTTTCCATCGCTAGCTAGCTGACGGAATTGATTACGGCAAACACCAAACTTTGACATATAACCTCGTGGTCTTCCGGTAAGTTTACAGCGACTGTGCAAACGTACTTTTGAAGAGCTTCTGGGTAATTTATCTAAACCCACCCAGTCGCCAGCCGCTTTTAAGGCAGCACGTTTTTTTGCGTAGCGCTCCACTAACCGCAATTTCTTTTTGTCTCTTGCAATGACTGCTAGTTTTGCCATGCTATTAGTTTTTAGTTACGAAGGGCATTCCGAAGGCTTTCAAAAGCTCATAGCTTTCTTCGTCCGTAGATGCTGTTGTTACAAATGTGATGTCCATCCCGTTGATCTTAGTAACCTTATCGATTGAAATCTCAGGGAAAATGATTTGCTCTTTTACACCTAAAGTATAGTTACCACGACCGTCAAAACCTTTATCATTTACTCCTTTGAAATCACGTACGCGTGGAAGGGCTACATTCATTAACCTATCCATGAATTCATACATGCGATTTCCCCTCAGTGTAACTTTCGCGCCAATGGCTTGATCGTTACGCAACTTGAAGTTTGAAATGTCTTTTTTAGATTTTGTAGAAACAGCTTTTTGACCGCTGATTGTAGTAAGCTCTTCTACACCAACCTCAATCAATTTCTTGTCTGCTACTGCTGCACCAATACCTTTATTGATACATATCTTTTCTACTTTAGGTACCTGCATGACCGATTTATACTGAAACTTTTGTCTCAAGCCGGGCACGATTTCCTGGAGGTACTTCTCTTTTAATCTGGGCGTTACCATTATTTTATTAATTCACCTGTTTTCTTTGAAAATCTCTGAAGCTTTCCTTTTGCATCAACCTTACGGCCAGTGCGAACTGCTTTACCAGTACCGGGTTCAATCAACATCAAATTGCTAATGTGAATTGTTCCTTCTGTCTTTTTAATTCCACCTTCTGGCTTGCCAGCTGATGGCTTTTGATGCTTTGTGATGATGTTGATTCCTTCAACAATAGCACGATTCTTATCTGCTATTATTTCTAAAACTTTACCAGTCTTAGCTTTGTCATCACCTGCCAAAATCTTTACAGTATCTCCTTTGCGGATATGTAATTTTTGCTGCTTGTTTGATTTCCTTTCCATAATGCTATAATACTTCAGGAGCCAATGAAATGATTTTCATGAACTGCTTTTCGCGAAGCTCACGAGCAACCGGGCCGAAAATGCGAGTTCCGCGAGGCTCATCTTGAGGGTTAAGTAGAACGGCTGCGTTATCTTCAAAACGAATATAAGAACCGTCTTTTCTTCTGATTTCTTTTTTAGTGCGAACAATAACAGCCTTTGAAACTGTACCCTTCTTAATCTGGCTCGTTGGAATGGCTGATTTAACAGTCACAACAATTTTATCTCCTACACTGGCAGTGCGTCTGCGAGTTCCACCTAATACGTGCAAACACAACACTTCTTTTGCTCCGCTATTATCGGCTACTACTAGCCTTGATTCTGTTTGTATCATGTTACTTCGCTTTTTCGATTATCTCAATCAATCTCCAACGCTTGCTCTTGCTCAATGGACGAGTTTCCATGATGCGTACAGTATCACCTACCCCTGCTTCATTTTTCTCGTCATGCGCCATGAACTTGGTCGTCTTGTTCATGAATTTTCCATAGATCGGATGCTTTACCTTTCTGTCAATAGCGACAGTAATGGACTTAGTCATCTTGTTACTGGTGACCTTGCCTATCCTTTCCTTTCTTAGATTACGTTCCGCTTCCATGAAAATTTATTTTTTTGATTCTTTTACTGTCAACTCAGTTTTTAACCTTGCTACCAATTTGCGTGCTTCTTTTATTTTCATCGGATTTTCAATAGATGAAATTTGATGTGCAAACTTAATCTTGCGAAGATTTTCTTTCTCGCTTCCGATTTTCTCTTTCAACTCAGTTGGAGTCAATCCTTTGATCTCGGTGTTCTTCATTTTATTTTTTCTCTACTTGTTCTACGTAATCTCTGCGAACGGTAAATCTTGTCTTGAATGGGATTTTTCCATCGGCTAATGCAAGAGCTTCTTTTGCTGTTGCCATGGTTACCCCACCTGCTTCAAACAAAATTGTTCCAGGCTTAATAACTGCTACCCAGTATTCAGGAGCTCCTTTACCTTTACCCATACGAACCTCAGCAGGCTTGCGAGTAATTGGTTTGTCAGGGAAAATGCGAATCCACACTTGGCCTTCACGCTTCATGGCACGAGTTACCGCAACACGAGCGGCCTCTAATTGGCGTGCTGTAATCCAGCCTGGCTCTAATGCTTTCAGTGCGAAAGATCCAAAGGCAATTTGGTGACCACGAGTGGCCAAACCCTTTACCTTGCCTTTTTGCATCTTCCTAAATTTTGTACGCTTCGGTTGTAACATGACTCGCTACTTTAATATTCTTCAATTATCTTTTACCACCCCTACTTGCACCACCCTTGTTACGATCTCCACCGCGATCGCCTCCTCCTCTCTCATTTCTATCTCCACCACGCTCATTTCTGCCTCCTCGGTTATCTCCTCCTCTTCTTCTATCGCCACCACCTGAAGATGCTCCTCCCTTATTATCACCGGCCGTGTTGCTCACCATACCTACGTTGGGAGATAGATCGCGTTTACCATAAACTTCGCCTTTGAAAATCCACACCTTGATACCAATTTTGCCATACACAGTTTGTGCTTCAGAAATTGCATAGTCAATATCTGCACGAAGTGTGTGAAGAGGAATTCTTCCCTCTTTGTACTGCTCAGTACGAGCCATATCAGCTCCAGCTAAACGACCAGATAATTTAACTTTGATACCTTCAGCACCCACTCTCATGGTAGAAGCAATTGCTTGCTTCATTGCTCTGCGGTAAGAAATCCTTGCCTCTAATTGTTGAGCAATTGATTCGCCCACCAAACGAGCGTCTAATTCAGGACGCTTAATTTCGAAAATATTGATCTGAACATCTTTCTTAGTGAGGTTCTTCAATTCTTCCTTAATCTTATCAACTTCTGTTCCTCCTTTTCCGATAACAACACCTGGACGTGCCGTGTGGATAGTGATGGTAATACGCTTTGATGTGCTGCGTTCAATTACCACTTTCGCGATACCTCCTTTTTGAATACGAGCATCCACATATTTTCTGATCATGTGGTCTTCAACCAACTTATCAGAAAAATCTTTGCCTCCGTACCAAGCCGAATCCCAGCCGCGTACTATACCTAATCTAAAACCTACGGGGTTAATCTTTTGTCCCATTATTTTGCAGTTTCTTTTGCTACTGATTTTTTCTTTTCGTCAGCTGCTTTCGCAGGCATTCTGTCCACCACTAGTGTTACGTGGTTAGATCTTTTTCTCACGCGGTGAGCGCGACCTTGTGGTGCAGGGCGAAGTCTTTTTAAGATTCTTCCTCCATCTACAAATATTTCCTTGATAAAAAGATCTGCTTCCTCCAATTTAACATCTGTATTTTTTGCTTCCCAGCTGCTGATTGCAGACAATAGCAATTTTTCCATTTTAGAGGAAGGATGCTTAGAATCGAACTTGAGGATATTTAGCGCCTTATTAACTCTTTCACCACGAATCATGTCTGCTATGAGTCTCATCTTACGAGGAGATGTAGGAACATTGTGCAAGTACACTGTTGAGGGGCCTTTTTTTGCAGCCTCCTTAACAGCATTCAGCTTTGCACGCTTGGCTACTGATCCTTTTACTTTCTTTACTGTTTCCATTGCTCGGAATTATTTTTTACCTGCTGCTTCTGATTTATTATTGCCGCTATGGCCTTTGAAGGTTCTAGTTGGAGAAAATTCTCCCAACTTATGCCCCACCATATTTTCAGTTACATAAACCGGAATGAATTTATTTCCATTGTGCACGGCAAATGTATTACCAATCAAATCGGGAGTAATCGTTGATCTGCGCGACCAAGTCTTGATCACTGATTTTTTTCCTGATTGCTCCATTGCTGCTGCTTTTTTCGCAAGGCGAGCATCCAAATAAGGACCTTTCTTTATTGACCTTCCCATATTATTTCTTTCTTCTAGCTATAATTAAACCATCAGAGTACTTCTTAGGATGGCGTGTTTTCTTACCCTTAGATAACAAACCATTTCTTGAACGAGGGTGACCTCCGGAAGCACGCCCCTCACCACCACCCATCGGGTGATCTACCGGGTTCATCGCTACTGGTCTTGTGCGTGGACGTCTTCCTCTCCATCTGGTACGTCCCGCCTTACCAACGCTTTCGTTCATATGCTCTGCATTAGAAACCGCACCAACTGTTGCCATGCAATTTACCAATACGTTACGCATTTCGCCAGAAGGCATTTTAAGCGTAGCGTAAACATCTTCACGAGCTACTAACTGAACAAACGAACCGGCACTGCGAGCAATAGACGCTCCCTGACCCGGCTTTACTTCTACGTTGTGAACAATGGTACCTACTGGAATTTTTGCTAGTGGAAGAGCATTGCCTACTTCAGGAGCAACATTATCTCCAGAAACAAGCGTCTGTCCAACCTTTATGCCTTGTGGTGCTACAATATATGTCTTAGCTCCATCTGCATAATATAATTTAGCGATACGTGCCGTACGTGAAGGATCGTATTCGATTGACTTTACGACAGCGGGAACTCCAAATTTATTTCTTTTGAAGTCTATAACGCGAAGCTTTTGCTTGTGACCACCGCCAATGTAGCGCATTGTCATGCGGCCATCGTTGTTTCTACCTCCACTTTTTTTTAACGTAACTACCAGCGATTTCTCTGGCGTTGACTCCGTTACATCATCAAACACAGGAGCCAAACGATGGCGAGTGCCTGCTGTTACGGGTTTAAGTTTTCTCAGTGCCATTTTAGCTTACTTTATACGTTGCTGTAAAAATCAATTACTTCACCTGATGCCAATGTAACTATGGCTTTTTTATAATCAGGTCTTCTACCTGATACTGTGCCACCTTTGGTAAAGCGAACTTTGCCTTTACCTAACACATTGGTAGTGTTCACTTTTTCTACGTTAACAGAATACATTTTTTCAACTGCTTTTTTAATCTCCACTTTATTAGCAGTAGGCTCAACGATGAAGCCATACTTGCCTTTCTCGTTTAGAGCAGAAACCTTTTCAGTAACCAGGGGGCTAATTAAGATACTCATTGGTAACTGTTATTTTAAGATGTTATTAATTGAACTAATTGAACTCTCAATCAATACCAATTGATCAGCATTCATTACATCGAATGTGTTAATCTGAGATGCTGTGATAATCTTTGAGTTCTGAACATTTCTTCCTGATAGAACAATGTTCTTGATCGCTTCAGGAATTACAAACAATGTTTTCTTATCGCTAAGTGCTAGCGATTTAAGCATTGATAAGTATTGCTTGGTCTTAGGCGCTTCGAAATTGAAATCTTCTAAAATAGAAATTGAATTTTCTTTAGCCTTATAAGTAAGAGCTGATTTACGAGCTAAGTCCTTTACTTTCTTATTTAATTTGAAAGAATAATCGCGCGGCTGAGGGCCAAAGATACGACCACCCCCTTTGAATTGCGGATTCTTGATGTTACCGGCACGGGCACCTCCCGTTCCTTTTTGCTTTTTGATCTTCTTTGAAGAACCAGAGATCTCATTACGTTGCTTAGACTTATGAGTTCCTTGACGCTGATTTGCCTGAATGCTTTTTACATCTAGGTAGATCGCGTGATCATTTGGCTCAATACCGAATACCTCACTATCGAGGTTAATTTTTCGGCCAGTGCTTTCGCCACTGTATTTTACAACTGCTATGTCCATTACTTCTGGAGGATTATCGTTGAATTCTTTGCGCCTGGAATAGATCCACTTATCAGGATCAAATTCTGCTCTGACATTATTTTAACTACTTTCAAGTTCACAGTCTTTACACGCTCACCACCCATACGACCAGGAAGACGCTTCCCTTTAATAACTCGTGATGCGAAAGAAGCATTACCCATTGAACCGGGAGCTCTTAATCTATTATGTTGTCCGTGAGTTTGACCACCTACTCCGGCAAAACCATAACGCTTTACAACACCTTGGAAGCCTTTACCTTTCGAAGTCCCTACCGCATCTACTAAATCACCCTCTGCAAATACATCCCCCACTTTTACCTCCTTTCCTAATTCGGCAATACCATCGAATTCAGCAGTAAAGTCACGAAACTCAACTAAATTTCTTTTAGGCGTAGTGTTCGCTTTTTTGAAGTGACCCATCATGGCGGCAGGAGTGTTTTTCTCCTTCTTTTCGCCAAAAGCAAGTTGAATAGCCTTATAGCCATCCACTTCTTGGCTTCTTACTTGTGTAACTACACAAGGACCCGCCTCGATTACCGTAACCGAGATGCTGGTGCCATCCGCGCCAAAAACGCTGGTCATTCCTATTTTCCGTCCTAATATTCCAGGCATGATTGAAACCGTTTTACTTGTTTTTAAAGCAGTTTGCGGGTTTCCTACCGCAAAAAGGACTGCAAAGATAGGAACATAAGATTAGTTACCAAGAGCGTGCTCTAAAAAAAGATGAGGAATTTGAAACTTCTTCAAGATCATGTGTTAATCTGCTGATTATAAGAGAATTAAATTATTCATATTTCGTCAATTCAAATCTATTACCCGAAGTCTAGAGATAGCAGAGAGCCCTTAAGGTTCAGAAATTCAATAGGAAAGATAGCGATCCATAGCTCATTAAAATTGGAAATTTGTCATGTTCTTAAAATCAGAATTTGAAGGAAGACAAGCTGCAAAGAGTTATGATTGCACCTCAATTCAAATAGTAATTAGGAAAATGACTGTCAACAAGACTTGGTGGAAACAAAAAGTTGGATTAGTACTGCTATTGCTAATTCTTTTTTTGGCTGACATAGCGTTTGGCAGCACCACCATTTCTATGGGTGATATTATTGCCTCCATACTAAATAGATCATTATCAGATTATGAGGATATTGTTTGGCAATTCCGTATTCCAAAAGCCCTAACATGCATTTTGGCAGGCAGCGCTTTAGCTACAGGTGGATTAATGATGCAATCTATTTTTAGAAATCCTTTGGCTGGGCCAGATGTATTGGGCCTAAGTTCTGGCGCAAGCCTGATGGTTGCTATGGTTTTATTAACTGGAAAGAGTGGAAATCAATTATTACAACTTGTATCCACTAGCCCTTGGAGCTTAGTGATTGCTGCCAGCATAGGAGGCATGATGGTTTTTGCTTTAATCATTTTGATCTCTCAGTTTATAAAAGACAATACCTCTTTATTGATTATTGGCTTAATGATCAGCGCAGCTACTTCATCTATTGTGGGCATTTTGCAATACATCAGCAAAGCCGAAGACTTACAAGCATTTTTCATTTGGTCTATGGGCACGGTTGGAAACACCAGTTGGACTGAAATAAAAGTGCTAGCAGCAATTGTCGCTATCGGATTATCGATTGCCATACTATCTCAAAAATCTTTAAATACATGGCTGCTGGGCGAAAATTATTCCAGAAGTTTAGGTGTAAACATAAACCGCTCTCGCTTTTGGATAGTTGCCTCCACAGGTTTATTAGCAGGCGGTGTAACTGCTTTTTGTGGACCTATTGCTTTTGTAGGACTGGCCGTTCCTCATCTTGTTCGTTTGGCCGTTCCTACTTCTAACCATAAAATTCTATTGCCTTTCGTAATGATGGCCGGGGCTTGTTTACTATTGCTTTGCGATCTTCTCTCACAATTACCAGGACACACACGAGTATTGCCACTCAATGCAATTACTTCGTTGATGGGTGCGCCTTTAGTAATTTGGATGGTTATTCGAAACAAACAAATTCGAATATGATTATAACCAGAAATCTTTCTGTCGGTTATCATTCAAAAAACAAAAAGCAATTTCTGTTTGAAGATTTAAACTTGCAATTGAATGCCGGCCAATTAGTTTGCTTTATGGGACCCAACGGCATTGGCAAATCTACTTTACTGAGAACGCTGGCACACCTGCAAAATCCTTTGGCAGGAGAAATTGAAAATAAGAGTGGAAAAAATATTGCCTTGGTTCTTACCGATCGCATCAGTTCAAGTAACATGACGGTTTACGATTTAGTAATGTATGGCCGCTATCCTTATCTAGATTGGAATATAGACCTAACTGAAAAAGATAAACAACAAATTGACCAAGCAATAGATCAAGTTAGGATTGAAGCACTGAAAGAAAAACCATTAAGTGAGTTAAGCGATGGCCAGATGCAAATGGCCATGATTGCAAGAGCATTGGCACAAGACACGCCTATTCTTTTATTGGACGAACCAACTGCGCATCTCGATTTAAATAATCGGGTAGAAATTATGAACCTATTGCGCTCGCTTTCGCGGAATATGGGGAAAGCTATTTTAGTTACCACACACGAATTAGATTTGGCTTTGCAAACAGCAGATTTTGTTTGGCTCGCAACATCAAACAAAAAAATAAAAACAGGAATACCCGAAGATTTAGTTCTCGATGGATCTTTTGATGAAGTTTTTAAATTTAAAGGTTTTAATTTAAAAACAGGAAGAGTTGAGCACGAGGCACATCGCGGGATAGCCGTGCAATTAATTGGTGAAGGATTCACTTATCTCTGGACAAAAAATGCACTTGAGCGCTGCGGGTTTGAAGTAGCCCAGAAATCTGAAGTGGTCATCAAAGTCGGCTCTTCACAAAAACTTTATTGGGAGGTAGCTGGAGAAAAAATTAGCACCCTTGCGGAGGTGCTAATTCATTTATCAAAGTAAGTTACTATTGCTACAATCGTTCAACGCCTAACCCTGGTTTATCGGAACAAGACATAACGCCATCTTTTAAAATAAATCCACCCTTTACCACATCGCGAGCTAAATCCAAACTTCCATCCAAATCAATGTATTTAGTATTTGAGCAGGCAAAGGCCGTATGCAATGCGGCCGTTATACTTACAATACTTTCGTCATTGCAGCCCCAGAAAAGATCAATGCCTTCGTGCAATCCAATATCAGCAATTTTTAACCCCTGACTAATTCCTCCGCACTTCATTAATTTAATATTGAAAATGCCCGTGGCAATTGGTGGTTTAACAATATTCAGTGCTGTTTTAGGAGTTAACAATGATTCATCCGCTGCCAATATTTTCCGAATATCATCCGGAAGTTTACGCATTTCGTCAACCGCTTTTGCGGGAAGAGGTTGTTCAATTAATTCTACCCCCAAATGTTTTGTCTTATTGTAAAACTCAATTGTTTTAGCTGCATCATATCCTTGATTGGCATCAATGCGGATCACGAATTTATTTCCGAATTTCTCACGAAGTTTTATAATCCGCTCAATGTCTTCTTGTAAATCTTTACCCAATTTTACTTTCAGCACTGTAAATCCACGTTCGCCATATTCTTGCGCCTCTTTTAAAGTATCTTCTACATTTTTAATTCCGATGGTATTTGAGGTTGGGAGGGATTTAATTTTTTGACCCAAATATTTTACAAGCGGAATATCCAAATATTTTGTAAACGCATCATACAAAGCAATGTCAAGAGCAGCGCGAGCAGCAGGATTGGCTGGAAATTTTTGCAACACTTCAAAAGTCAATTGATGAATTTCTCTTATATCTCGCCCCACTAAAAAACCAATGTTTGATTCTTGTAATGCCAATTTGCAATGATCAAAGCTTTCGCCCGTTACATATTCGCTTGGGTTGCCCGCGCCCATTCCAGTGGTGCCATTTTCTAATTCAATTTCTACGAAGACATTAAGTACCTCATCAATTGTTTTGAATGCAATGGTGTAGGGTTTGGTGTTACCTAAATTGGCAGACCAAGATTTGATAGATTTTATTTTCACGTGTTATTATTTTTTAGAAAGTATTTGAAATCGCTATTCTTTTGAATGGAACCGTATCAGAAGTTCAATACATTTTTCTTTTTTAGATTATACCTGCGCAATTGATTTATCAATCATATCCTTAAAGATTGGAACCAATCGCTTAACTGAATCTTCTAACGGAAGTATCACCGGTATTCCTAATTCCTTTTCTTTGTCAGCCGCATAAGCGCGTGCATCTGCTTCAACCATTTTGTGCGTATTAACCGTGATAGCCACTGTTGGCGCACCATAAATTTTTATCAAATCAATTTCGTCCTTCACATCTACAATATTGGCAGGATAATCTTCTGATCCTTTATATTTTTTTCTGGCGGGGTTATGTTGAAGCACTGCGGCATTGGCATCGGCCGAAACAATCCACTCGGCTCCTGCAGGGCCACTCGGATTACGTAGTGAAGATTGGCCTTCAATAAAAATAATATCTGGCTTTGCTTCTTCCCAACATTGTACAATGGCATGTTCCATTTCGCCCGAAATAAAATCGTTGAGCGTACTATCGAAAACAAAACCGTATTTCGCGCCTTGCATCCAGCCGGTTTGTCCGGTGTAAATCATCTCGGCACGGTAGCCCGCCTCTCGCATGGCCTCCACCAAAAAACGAGCAGTGGTTCTTTTGCCCAAGGCACAATCTGTACCTAACACAGCAATTTTAGGGCAATGCACTGTTTTAATTTGACCCGACCAAAAATGTAAGTCTTTAATTTTCTTTGGCTTGCGCACGTCTATAATTTCTAAGCCGCGAGACTTTGCAAAATCTGCTAACTCGGTGATGTCTGAAATATATTCGTGAAGCCCATTGATTAATCCGTATCCGTGAATCAACGCATCTTTTAAAATAGCTCGAAGAGAATCTGGAATCACTCCGCCTTTAGTAGCAACCCCAACAATCCCATAAACTGCTTTCTCTTTACTGTTTTTTGCGAAATCATCGATCGAGGCATAGATAGGAATATTCCGTTTCTTACCATCCAAAATTTCTCCCGCATCCTTGCCAGGATATTTATCGTCAATAACGCCAATAATATTGAACCGCTCTGTTCCTCTTATTAACCCATGAGCGGTCTTTCCGTTGGAAGAATCTAAATGCCCTGCTGTAATGATGATCGCGTTTGTCTTTCGCATAATACTAATTTGAAAATTCAATGATTTGGCAAGTTGAAAAATTTACATTTACCCTTCAAACAACTTTAGGGCTTTTTTAAACTAACAACCAAACTGTCGTACTTAAAAGCAAACTCTTTCAAGTTTGGCTTGAATTTTTTTCTCCGTGTTAGCTCATAATTATAAATAACCTGCCCCAGGTTTTTCATGAAGGGATAGCCTATTGTTTTGTATTCATACCTCCCATCGTTATAAACACCATCTGTATTGGTATTAATTACAGCCGAGAGCATGAACTCTACGCCATTTTCAAAATCAATGATGTAGGCATTATCTATCAAGTATCCGTAAGCATCGCCTACTTTATTGAATATGCGAATGTTTTTTGGAATAGATTCTTTCTGCTCTCCAAACATCAGAAACTTGCAGTATGCATCATATAAAGTTGTGTCTTGATTGTAAGGCGGATTGCTTGTTTCGGTTGGGAGTTGCGACATGTATTGCAAAACAAAATTTCTATCGCCCTCTGTAAGATTAAATCGCTTTGAGGAAGGAACCGAATTAGGAAACAGAATTGCTTTTAGTATTTCTTGTTGTTCAACGAGCGGATAAGAATTTTTGTAAGTAAAATCAAAAGGCAGATTAATCAATGAGTCTTTCTTCATAAAGCCTATACCTTTAAAAACTTTTCGAACGGGTTTGATTGAATCTTTATTGATTAACATAGATTGTTGGAAAATCAAACTGTCATTTCTAATAAATCGAATGGCTTCCGTGTGGCGATTTTGATCCGGTGTTAGCGAACGATCCAATCGATGAAGAAACTTAACATTATACCCTTTTCTTCGCAAAATTTCGTTCGATGCCTTTTGCCCTAAAAATTCATACAAACGGTTAAAGGCATCGTTGTCGCTTACCACAAGAATCTTTTTTGCATAATGGGCAATGGTAGGCAAGCTATCAACAGCGGTAGTGTCCCACTTTACGGAACGCTGACCTTCATAAATGCTATCATGAAACATGGGAGTGTACTTATCTACTTTGATTCCTTGACTTCTTAATTCATTTATTTTTTCGAGAGCCAACAATACTTGTGGCAATTTGATTGTGCTAGCTGGATAAAAATAATGAGTGGAATCAACATGATAATAAAACGATGTAAACTTTGGCCTGTTTATTGAATCTCTATTAATCTGCGTATAGATAATTTGAACCTCCAGACTGTCGTTAGTAAGAATAGATTCAAATTGACCTAAATGACGCTTCATTAAATTTTCAAGAAAAAAATTATCTTCTTTTACAGGAGAAGCGCAAGCAAAACTTAAAAAGCAACAAAAAATGAATAAACGTCTTAGCATTAACAAATAGTAAAGTAGGAGCCCTCAAATTAGTTTAATTTTGTAAATCTTTTAAAATTGTTTAGTATGAAAACAGTCATTGTGATTTTATTAGTAGCAGTAGGCAGCCTAAAAGCTCAAGGTTTAATTGGAACTTGGCAGTTGACCGATGATAAAACATGTTTTCAAACAGAGTTTCAAAAAAGCAAAGCTGAAAAAGAACTCGAACAATCGATGGGCGCTTCTAAAAATGCGATAGCCAAGCTCATCACCTTCGATGAAAAAGGAATGGGAGAAGAAGGGATTTTTTCGCAAGGCAATAAAAAGGGAGTTGGAAAATCTACCTTTAAATATGATGTGAAAAATAAAGAACTGCAACTGATGGATAAGAAATCGGGAATTATTACGCAACGATTTATTATTGATGAATTAACAGAGTCAACACTAGTGATTCACAATGCTATGAAAGATTGCGAAATCAAAACTTTCTCAAGGATAAAATAAATAGTAGATGATCGAAGCTGGCGCTAAAAGAGACATTCGTAAACTTAAACTCGAAGAATTAAAAGAGTTCTTTGTAGCCCAAGGCGATAAAGCCTTTCGCGCGCAGCAAGTGTATGATTGGTTATGGATTAAATCGGCCAAGACTTTTGAGCAAATGACTAATCTTTCGCTTGAAACGCGGGAGATGTTGAAAGAATATTTTGTAATCAACCATATCAAAGTTGACAAAATGCAGCGCAGTGCTGATGGCACCATCAAAAATGCCGTCACTCTTTTTGACGGAATGGTGGTTGAGTCTGTTCTCATTCCAACAGAAAAAAGAATCACCGCGTGTGTTTCCTCACAAGTTGGCTGTAGCCTTGCCTGTAAATTTTGTGCCACTGCGCGGTTGAAGCGGCAACGCAATTTAAGTCCCGATGAAATTTACGATCAGGTGGTAGCCATTAAAGAGCAAGCGGAATTATTTTACGGGAGGCCGCTTACCAATATTGTTTTCATGGGCATGGGCGAGCCATTGCTCAACTACGCGAACGTAACTTCTGCTATCGAAAAAATTACCAATCAAAAAGGGTTGGGTATGGCTTCGCGCAGAATTACAGTTTCTACTGTAGGCGTAGCGAAGATGATTATGAAAATGGCTGATGATGGTGTTAAATTCAATCTAGCCGTTTCATTGCATGCTGCTATTGATAAAACGAGATCTTCAATTATGCCCATCAACGACACCAACTCACTCACCGAATTAGGTGAGGCTTTAAAATATTGGTATCAAAAAACGAAAAGTAAAGTCACTTACGAATATGTGGTTTGGAAAAACATCAACGACAGTGAAGAACATGCGCAAGCACTCTTACGGTTTTGCAAACTAGTTCCCTCTAAAGTTAAT
This sequence comes from Cytophagales bacterium, assembly GCA_025359125.1. Classification (GTDB taxonomy): domain Bacteria; phylum Bacteroidota; class Bacteroidia; order Cytophagales; family Cyclobacteriaceae; genus ELB16-189. Next base: position 15,150 of record JANYHI010000052.1, on the reverse strand, counting down.
TTAATAGAATATAATCCAATCGATGAGGGTGAATTTCAACAAGCCTCAGACGAGACCTTGAGCATGTATATGAATTTGCTGGAGCGCAACGGCATCACTTGTCGCATTCGCAAAAGCAGAGGAAAAGATATTGATGCAGCCTGCGGGCAGCTCGCAAATAAAGGTTGATCCATTTTAAAACCTTTACTATCCGGTTCTCATCCTACCATTAATGTTGCACCTTGCCTACTGAATGAAAAAGATATTCCTCTTCATAGTTCCAACATTCTTTCTTTTAACATCGAGCCATTTGGCCGCTCAAAAGCTAATCAAAGGCATTGTTGTTGACTCTGCTTCCTTCACCAATCTGCAAGGTGTTAATGTAAAAGTGAAGAATACCAATCGAGGAACTTCCACCAATGCAAGTGGGATTTTTACCATCATTGCTTCAGAGAATGACACACTCATTTTTTCTTTTATTGGTTACTCCAAAGCAGTTCTTCGCGTTTACCTAGAAGATGAAACGATGATGGTGAGAATGAAAGAAGAAAGCATTTTGCTGAAAGAAGTAACGATTAAAGATCAGGGGTTTCACCTCAATCAAAAATACGCAAAATCACCTACGCTCACTACCACCAAACCTTTAAAAGCTGGGAGTACTAGCGGAGTAGGTGTCAACTTTTCTTATTTCAGTAAATTAGAAAAAGAGAAAAGGAAGTTAGTAAAAGTGATGGCAGACAATGATAAGGTGAAAGTTTATCTGGAAGTAGTAAACGATCCTGATCTAAAAAGCGAAGTCATGCAGCACTTCAACATTACGGAAGAAAAATATTTTGACCTGCTTGCCATTTACAACGAACGAAATAAAGATGTTACCTATTCGGCCAATTCAGGTTTAATTCTCAACTCGCTGCTTTCATACTTCGAAAACGCTACGCGTAAAAAATAATTTCAGCTTCCGATTAAACTGTTAGTCCAAGCATTTGTCAAAGTCGTAACTAATTAAAAAACCTATGAAAACAAATTGGATATACTTTTTATTAAGAAATGTAGCCTTGGGCGCTATTCTTTTCGCTGCCAGCTTAACAGGCTGTAGAGATAAATCAGAAGATTTTGCAGATGAAGAATCAATTGTAGAGAACACGGCCGTTGGAGACAATGAAGTAGATGATGCTGCGCAAGCTTCTTACAGTGGTGAAATAACTGCAAAAGGTGCCAGAGCTGAGGGAGCATTACCTTCTTGCGCCATTGTTACGGTTGACAAGGTGACTAAAGTTTTTACTATTGATTTTGGAACCGGATGCACTGGATTAAATGGCAGAACAAGAAGTGGCAAAATGTTAATTCAATATTCAGGAGTTTTAGGTGATAGTACTGCTAACAGAACAATCACCTTCGAAAATTATAAAGTAAATGGAAAGAGCATTGAAGGCGTAATTGAAGTACGCGATATCTTAAAAAACTCTTCAGGCAATCTTCAGGCTACTCGCAGATTAACAAACCTTAAAATCACATTCGCCAATGGTAAATATATCACCTTCAATGGCGATCGTACTCGCGAATGGATTAGTGGCTTTGGCAATGGAGACCCAAACGATAACGTGTATAAAGTTACTGGCCTACTAACAGGTGTGTCGTCTACTGGTCGCACGATTACAAACGAAATCACTAGCCCAATCACAGTTGATTTCTCTTGCGCAAAATCAGGAAACTTGGCGCGGACAAAAGGAGTAATCGAGATTACCAAAGTAGGTGGCTATGCCGACCGTAAAAGAACCATCGACTATGGAGATGGCACCTGCGATAAAACATTTACTGTAACTACTTACCGCAGAACCTACACTGTAACAGTAGATTGACCTCAATCCAATTTTTACTAGAAAGCCCTTGACATCTCAGGGGCTTTTCTTTTTTGTAACTTTATCAAAATTTCACTTCATGGAAGAACATTTTCAAAGCTCAGAAAAAGTACGCGACTTTGTGATAGGAATGAGCGATGGGCTTACCGTTCCATTTGCACTAGCTGCTGGCTTAAGTGGTGCGCTAAGTGGAACAGATAACTCTACAGATATCGTAATCACCGCAGGGCTTGCAGAGATCGCTGCCGGTTCCATTGCCATGGGATTAGGTGGATATTTGGCTGGGCGAACGGAAATCGAACACTACGAAGTTGAGGAGAAAAGAGAATACGAGGAAATCATCCACAAGCATGAAATTGAAATAAGTGAGACGAAAGAAATTTTTGCGCAGTATGGAATTAGCGAAGAGTTACAAGAAAAAATTGCTCGCGAGATGGCCAAGAAGCCAAAAGAGTGGGTAGATTTTATGATGCGCTTTGAACTGGGCTTAGAAAGACCCGATAAAAACAGAGCACACACCAGTGCTTTTATCATTGCCATCAGTTATGTAATCGGTGGTTTAATTCCGCTAAGCGCCTATTTCTTTTCATCTACAGCACAACAAGGCCTTATCTATTCTTGCGGCATCACGCTGGTTTGTCTTGTCGTTTTTGGATTCGTGAAAAGCAAATTAACAGGGCAACCCTTGCTGAAAGGAGCGCTGAGAGTTACGCTAATTGGCGCAGCCGCAGCAGCGGCTGCTTTTGTAATTGCTAAAATGATTGGGTAGCGAAGACCTCAATTCTAATACTACAACTTGATAAAACCCTCAGTGGAATTTTACCATTTACTCAAAATATCATCTGCCAGCGATTTAACCTCAGGCTCTTTACTATCCTTATATTTTTCTATAGCTATTTTTGCTTTTTCACCCTTCACCATATTAAGAGCATTTACATAAGATATTGCATTCGATTCGCTGGAAATGCTTTCTTTCATCATAGCCGAGATTATTAAATCAACTGAACCTTCATCTTTCAGCCTACCCAGACCTAGTGCTGCTAATCGTTTGATGAAAAAATCCTCTTGATCATTTTCCAATAATGATCTGAACATTGAAATGTAATTGTTCTTTGGGAAATTCGATAAATACTGTGTAGAACTCCTTTTCCAGTCTGAGCTTAATTCTGTTTCCAAAATATTTTCATAAACTAAGTTTAAAGTATCTATATTATTTTCAATTGCCAACTCTGTCATTGGAACCACTCTAAGAGAGGGTTGACTTAACAACTTAGGAAGTAGCTTAATTAATTTAAGTGAGTGATTATGTTTTAAAGATTGAGCAGTCCAATATCTAACTGTGGAGTTTTCATGACTTAATAAATTCAGCATAATTTCTGTAGAAGTATCATCTGTTCTGCCTTCTAATGCCCTTACCAATTCGCTCAATATTTGTGGATTTTTTATTCTTTGAAGAGCTCCTTGAAGGTATTGCAAATTACTATCAAGATATAGCATTGGCTGATCCCTACAGAAAAAATGATATTCTTTTGGAAAGGTCTTTGTGTATGCCATTTCCAACCAATACTTTAAACTTTCAATATTTTTCGATTTGAAAAAACAATTAAGTAATTCATTGGGAATCGTATCTTTTCCATTGGTCAGCCCAAAAAGATAATCTCTATCTGCTTGTGTCGGACTACTAGCCAATGCCTCAAGCGCAATGCCTCTTGTCTTGCTGTTATTAAGCACAGGTTTTAAGAGCTCAATCAAGTTCCCTATTTGTAATTCCTTTACAGAATAAATTGCATATCCTTTCACATTTATATCCCATTCACGCACAGCTCTCAACAAAAGTTCTTCAGTCTTGCCATTCTTCCCTGTTTTAGACAAAATTTGTGCTGCCAAAATTCTAGCCTTCAATTCCTTACTGTTGATTCTAGAATATGCCGTTCGTTGAAGGGAATCTTTATTTAATTGAAGTAACATTGGATACATGTGCATGTCACCAAAATTTTCGTTCTCAACAATAAAATCAAAAAGTTCTGTTGTGTGGCTCGTTTTTAAATGCATCAAAGCCATCCCTACCCATATTAAACAATTTTTATTACTCTCTGATTTAATCTTCTTTAGCAACTCATTTTCCATTGATATATCACCAGTTGCTGCAATTACCAAGTAGCTAAGAACTCTTCTATTTGGATTTCTTGATCTCAAAAGTTTATAAATATTATCAATGTAAATAGGGTCGGATTTAAAATTCGATAATGGGTAAGCTTCACTTGTTTGACTTTTTAAGGCATTCACTAGTTGAGTCACATCACTATGAGGAGTGAGGTATGAATAGTTCTCTTTAAAGATTCGATTCAAATCTTCACTTGAAAATTTCTCGGTAGCTGCTTTTTTGAACTCCTTTTTAAAATCTTCAGTTGGCTGGGAGCAAAGCAACCTACTAAGGAAAAAAATATTACAAATGAATAGAAAAATAAATTTTAGTATCACTGGGCTTAAAATTTCAATATCACTCTCCACTGAAAAAAAAGCAAAACTAAAAACGCAATTGATGGCAACAAGAATGTAAGACCAAGCTCCCCATTTTTAGATTGCCAAAACAAGGCTAAAAGTATTGGCACCGCTAAGATTATTGTACTTATTGTTAACGTCAATTTTTGATAGTTCTGATTGTTCTGCGTTTGAAATAGCCAAGTCGCCAAGCATAGAATATAGACTAATGATATGCCTTTTAATAAAAACGAATCAGATAGTGTAAAATCAATTAATATCTTAAAAATGAATCCCCCCGCTATATCCTCTATTAATGTAAAGTCTATTAGGCAAAAGGCAAAAATCATTGCTATGCTTAATATAAATCGACTACTAATCATACTTAAAATTATTTATTGACAAGGGCCTTTGCTATTGGCTGTCGTGCCACCATTAGAATTCTTTGTCCCATTAAATACATTGCCGAAGTTCCTTAAGTCGTATCCAAGCCTTCCTGGTGAGTACCCGTTGCCATAGTTGTAGGGAAATTCAGATGCATTCTTAGGCAGAGAAATATTGGCAGCATCAAATATATTAAGTGCATAAGTAGTGCAATTATATTCACTGATGTGGTACTGCTTCGTTGCATTTGAATGTGCAGCATAAATCGCATCATTAAACGCTTTAGCATCTACTGTAACTGTTACACTTGTAGTCCATTCTGTCTGTTGATTGTCTACAATCTTGGACTCTATGGGGTAAGTAAGGCTTTTATGAATTGGGTAAAAGCCTACATACTGAGTAATTTCTTGACCATTAACGATCTTTGTAAATCCAACAAAAGTATGCCCAACATTTGTACCTACTTTTTGGTAATCTCCACCTGGAGCTGGCTCTTGGACATACAATGTCAACTTATAACTAGCCGCGCTATTATTGGTCTCAAAACATTTCATGAACGCATCGATATTAATCGGAGATTTATCGACACCGGGGAATTCAATATCTGCTGGCTCCCCAACCCAATTACCATCGCTCCCAAAAGTGTAGACCATATTATCTGTTCCTATGACAATTTGCCCATGGTAAGCCCCAGGCCAAGCTATGTCCAAAAATGTATATTCATCTCGTTTGGCCACCACCACCGCTGCGGGGAGTATCTTCTCCAATACCTTCCAAATTGCTGCTGCTGCATTGTATTGGTATTTGGTGTACTCGCCATTTTTGTCGGTATATTCGTAGGTGGCATCATTGCTCGGGTTCGTGGGCAAAATTGGGCCTCCTCCTTCGGCATACCCAGATCCACCACCTCCACCACAGTTTGTGCGCCCCGCCCTATAAAATTCGCAGCCATTATCGCAAGTGGTGAAAACATATTCACTGGTCACGTTACCGTTGGGGTAATAGGTAACCAAAAACCAATCGATGCATGATTCTGCGCGGCCGTTGTTTTTCCCTGACTTTTGTTTGCGCACAAAGCCAACGGCATCCAAGATGCCGTTTTCAAAACTGTTGAAGAGGATCAATTCCCTATACAAATTGAACAGGGACACCTTGCCAGAATAGCTGAGCATAGGGCGGCTGGCATTCAGCACCGACACAATAAGCTTGTTATGCTCGCTTGTTGGTGTTCTGCTGTCAAAGCCCGCAATATTTGCCCTTACAACTTTCCCTTCGTTCAGGAAAAACAGTGCCTTCAAATTCTTTGACCCGTTGAACCCGTCCATGTTCTTTAGGTCAGTGATTATCACTTTTTCGGTTGTCCTCAATTGGTGCACACTTACCATTTTAAAATCTATGGAACTGGCAAATTCATTCATCTTTTCAACTTGGTCGCTCGGAACAATATCTTTGTAGGCACTGAGATAATCCAGTATTTCGCCCTTGTATATTGTATCAACCCGCATGTCATCTAGTTTTAGGCATGACACTAATATGCTCATGGAAAATACTACAGCAAAAAAAATTATCTTCTGTAGCAAGGAAAAATTTATAGGCATTATTTTATATGGTTTTCGTTTCATGACTTTGCTTTTTTAATAATTTAAACTTAGGCAAACAAAAAACCAAAACCACTTGACGTACATCAAGATCTTGAATTTCTTGATGCACGTCAATAACAATGCGTTAACGTTGGGCTCGCAGGCGGCTGATGCTCTCAGGGCTGGTGCGCAAAAAAGAAGCAACTTGTTTTGATGACACGCGATTTACCAAATCGGGGTAGTGAGTCATAAAGTAATCATACCTGTGCTTTACAGACGATTGCCGCATGGCAAACAGGCGCTCTTCACTCAATGAATAATAATGTTCCGTCAGCACTCGGCTAATAATATTAAACTCCAAATGTTTTAGATACAGGTGTTGCAGGTCTTCATAGGAGATGGAAGCCATCACGGAATCTTCCAACAATTGTATGTTTTCTTGACTTGGTTGTTGCCTGTAAAAACTATTGACTGAGATGATGAAGTCTCCCTCTTTCATGAACCATGAAGTGTTCTCTTTGCCATCATCAAAATAATAGGCACGCGCCAAGCCTTTTTCAATAAAATACATCCGTTGAAAAATATCTCCGTCTTTCAAGAGATAGGTCTTTCTAGGAATTGCTTCCACTTTCACATATTGTATCAAATCGTTCTGCAACAAATCTGATACAGGGTAAATCTGCCCTATTATTTTCAAGAGACCTAGTTTCTCAAAATTTATCATATGAAAAAACTGCTGGTTTTGAGTTTAACTACGTTTGTAAGGAAATAAAAAACATAATTTATATTTTAGTTTACTTCTTACTCGCATTAAAAAGTTTTTCCTTTTCCTCTTTAGAAAGACTCTCGTAGCCTTTATCTGAAATTTTATCTAGAATGGCGTCAATCTCATCTTGCGAAGCTTTACTAAAGCCCACCGAAGTTTTTTTCGCTTTCGCATCCTCCTTTCGGTAGGTAACTTTTACATTAGGTCTTGCCTGAAATAAACTCTTGAACCAATCAATGGTAATGGTTAGCCAACCACCCCAATTTATTCCGGCCTGCAATTGTTTGATATAAATAAAACCCATCAACGCTCCGCCTAGGTGAGCAATGTTTCCACCCGCATTGGAGCCAATCGTTCCTAAAAAAGAAAGAAATACGATTACCCCTGCAATGTATTTTATTCTCACTGCGCCAAAAAATAACAAGAAGAAAGTATAATCAGGAAGCAATGTTGCAGCGGCCACCACAATGGCGTTGATACTTGCGGAAGCACCCACCATCACAATCTGACTAGTGGCAGAGCGTTCTACAAAATAAGGAATTGAATTGTAAGACAATAAATAAAACAAGCCTCCAGCAATTGCACCCAACACATAAACAGCCACCAGCTTATCGCTACCTAAGTATTCAACAAATAATTTTCCAAACCAATACAAGGTTATCATGTTGAAAAGGATATGAAAGATGCCCGATAAATCGTGGGCAAAAGCATAAGTTAATAACGTCCAGGGGCGAGTAACAAAACTAGAGAGCCTTGCGGGAATTTGAAATTGCGTGTGGATGGCGTCAAAAAAAGAAGAGAATCCTCCGATCTCAGAAATTACCATCATAATACCCAATGCGATAAACACCACCACGTTAATGATGATCAATTGCACATGGGCATTGTTGGGTTTTTGAAACGCGTTCTTAAATTCGTCTAACACAAGATTTCACTGTTACAATCAAAAAAATTATTTCCCCTGCATACGCCAATAACTTATAATTAAAAATGCTACGAAGGCTCCTCCGAAGTGAGCCAAGTGAGCCACTGTGCCAGATCTATCCATTGCATAAGTAATAAAGCCCATCAAAAAAACCATATATTTTGCTTTAATAGGTATGGGTGGAAATAATAGCATCAACTCTAAATTAGGAAAAAGCATACCAAATGCCATCAATATTCCATACAGAGCCCCTGATGCACCTAACATGTAGCCTCCGTTTCCTCCACCGGGAAAGAAATAATTTACTCCAGCATAAATTATTCCTGCCCCAATACCTGTTGCAATGTAGAAGAGTAAAAACTTCTTGTCTCCCCAATAAGATTCTAGTACAGGTGCAAAGGAGGCAAACGCCAACATGTTAAAAAAAATGTGACCAAATCCTCCATGTGCAAACATGTATGTAAAAACTTGGTAAGGTCTAAACAGGCCAGAGTCTAACGGCCACAGCGACAAGTATTCTGTTACGTATAAATTAGAAAGCAAATTCTGCATTAAAAACACACCAACATTAATAATGATTAAAGTGCGTACAAGCGGAGTAATATTAAACATGATAACTATTAGCGATTAAAATAACTGTCTAGCTTAGACGAGTCAAAAGTAAAAAATGTTGGCTTCCCTTCCGGGGAATAGTTGGGTGTGGAGCAAGAAAATAATCCACCTACTAGTCCCTCTATCTCTTCTGTCAGTAATTTTTGTCCGGCTTTTATGCTGGTTCTTCTAGCTAATGCCCTAGCTAGGTTTTCTTGCAAAGGAATATGGAGCTCTGTTTGGTTCTTTTTAAACTGCTCTAGCAATCCTTCCAACAGTTCTTTTTCATTTCCTGAAACATTGGCCGGAGAACCTGAAATTAACAAAGCATTTTTACCAAATACTTCAAATCGGAAACCCAATGCTACAATTTCTCTTTCCATTTCCATCAACAAAGCAAAATCTGCTGCGGAAAAACTTACCGTTTGCGGAAACAAACTTTGTTGACTATTACCCGGATTACCTTTTAGTTGACTCATGTATTTCTCGAACAATACACGCTCGTGTGCTGCTTGTTGATCGATAATCATCAAACCATTTCTAGTGGCCCGTATAATATATTTTTGAAAGAGTTGAAACGAGCTAGTTTCACCCTCCGATTGAATCAGGCTACTCGTTTGATTCATAGCACTTTCAAACCTCAATTCTTTGGTACCGGTAGATTCTACTTTATCAAAAAGACGTGAGTTACTTTCTTCTTCAAAAACCTTTTCCCAATTCTGTAAATTCGATTTAAACAAAGCCGAACCAAACTGTTCATCAAAATAGGTTTCTTTATTTAATCCTTGACTAGAAAGTTTAGAGGTAAGATTAACGTCTGCATAAAAGTCAAGGGCAGGTGCCAGATGATGAACACTTAACGCTTGCCTTACAGCCGACCACATAACACCGTACACTGCACGCTCATCATCAAATTTAATTTCTGTTTTTGTCGGATGAACGTTTACGTCAATGTGCTTGGGGTCTATCTCAATAAACAAAACATAAAACGGAAAATTTCCATCGGGTAATAAGCCTTCGTATGCACTTGATATTGCGTGGCCTAAATAATTGTTTCTAACAAATCGCTGGTTAACAAAAATAAATTGTTCGCCTCTCGTCTTTCTGGCCGCCTCAGGCCTTCCTACATAACCTGTAATTTTTACCAGATCTGTTTCTTCTTGTGCTGCTGCTAATTGTTGCTGATATCCTTTTCCAAATAGTGACACGATCCGTTGACTCAGTTTTCCTGGAGTTAACTCATAAATTAATTCATCTCCTTGTATAAGTGAAAAAGTGATTTCCGGATTGGCCAACGCCAACCGATGAAACTCGTCCATAATATGGCGCATTTCAATCGGATTTGATTTCAAGAAATTTCTACGGGCAGGGATGTTGTAAAATAAATTTTTGATGCTGATGCTCGTACCCACTTCGCAAGCAATGGGATCCTGCTTCTTCACTTCCGATCCTTCCACTACAATGGAAGTACCCAAATCATTTTGAGGTTGCCGCGTTTTAATTTCCAATTGCGAAACCGCAGCAATAGAAGCCAGCGCCTCTCCACGAAAACCCATCGTACGCAACTTAAACAAATCTTCTGCTGTGCGTATTTTAGAAGTGGCATGCCTTTCCAAACTCATACGCGCATCTGTTTCGCTCATGCCCTGGCCGTTGTCAATCACTTGAATCAACACCTTGCCAGCTTCCTTTACAATTAATTTAATTTCAGTAGCTCCAGCATCAATAGAATTTTCCATCAGCTCCTTCACTGCCGAAGCAGGTCGCTGTACCACCTCGCCCGCTGCAATTTGGTTAGCGATGGAATCGGGAAGAAGTTTAATGATGTCAGGCATTTTTGGTTTGGTTAACAGCAGTAAGTTATCTGCTATCAGTTAATGGATGGTAAAATAAAAGTTGAGAGGCTCTGATAACTGATCACAATTAACTATTAACCTTTCTTAAAATCTTTAAACTTCATGTATAGGTAAAACGGCACAATAGCCAAGCCACCATACAATGCAACTTTGCCCCATTGAAAAACCGCTATCAACAACAAGGATATAAACAAGAGAACGCCAAAGCGCAATAATACAGCATTCGTTTCTGCCGCAGGTTTAGAGCGCTTACGTGCCGCCTGAAAAGAACCCGCAATTCTTGACTTATAATTACCGTCACTTTCAACCAACCCACGTTCGCGCTCAAGCTCTTTCCTAATCCGTTCTTCGCGCTCCTTCATCTCATCCTTTTGCGGGTTATAATAGCGAGGTTTATAGCTGAAGCGCTGATGCTGCGGTGCTTTGGTAAACAGGGAGATTATCTTCATAGTCCTTTTTTATTTGAGCTAAATCACGAGTAGCTTCGCCACGGCAAAGTTACAAAAACCAAACGGCCTAATGTTCAAAAAAGTTTTAGCTAATTGTTATCCAAATTCGATGGCGGCCTCCCATCGGCTTGGGCTATTTGCTGATAGCTATCTCGGCTTTGCCAACACGCCTTATCTCGGGCTCAGCCTCAGTAGGCTTTACGCTACTATCCCTGCCTGTTCGGCAGGCAGGCCAGGCCGATTGCTACCCCTTAGTGTATTGCTTTACTTTTGGTTACTTACTCCCATTTTTTCCATCGCCCAAAATACAAAACAACAATGGGTAGATAGTGTTTTCCAAAAGCTAAGCACGAATGAAAAAATAAGTCAGTTGTTTATGCTTCCCATTTCTTCTTATTCTTCCAAAGCAGAACAAGAACTTCTAATCTCTCAAATAAAAAAACTCAAACCCGGCAGCATTCTAATAACGCGAGGCGGCCCGGTTAGTCACGTTGCCTTATTGAATAGATTGCAGGCAGCTTCTAAAACTCCACTACTCACGGCCATCAATGCAGAGTGGGGGTTGGAGCAAAGCCTTGATAGCACCATGAGTTTTGCCAAACCTCTTCAGCTGGGCTCTATTCACAACGACAGTCTAGTATTTGCAGCAGGTAAAGAAATAGGCAGACAAATGAAGATACTTGGTCTTCATCTCAACTTTGCACCCAATGCCGATATAAATATTGATGATGATCTCTATCCAACTACGCTAAGATACTTTAGTGATGATAAAGAGAAAGTAACAGCCAAATCCATTCAGTTTATAAAAGGCTTGCAAAGTGAAAAAATACTTGCTGCAGCTAAACATCTCACCAACCAAAAAAAAGACCGCCACCTAGCTATTAAAGACAGCTCCATTGTGTTCAATATCAACAAACTTGACACAATCAGTTTTTATCCATTTCAAAAATTAATTGAAAGTGGCGTAAACGGCATTGTAACTTCGCACCTCGATTATGTGATACCCGGAAAAAAGAAACCTGTTCTCGTTCCTGTATCTGATGTTTTTGTTACCGAGCTCATTAAAACCAAACTAGGCTTCAAAGGTTTGGTCATTGCCGAGATGCCTTATTTTAGGAAAGTGAGTAATAAGACAAAAGCAGGTGAGGCCGAACGTTTGGCTTTTGAAATTGGTAACGATCTTTTAGTTGATCCAATAAATCTATCAACTAGCATCAAAAAAATTTCAAAGACCCTAAAAAATAACCCCAAATTAAAAGCTCAATTAGACACGTCTGTCAAAAAAATATTGAGCGCCAAATTCGATGCAGGTTTATCTCAAAATAAATTAGTAGATGCCGATAGCATTCCACAAAGGTTGAACTCTGCGAATGCAAAAGTGCTCCAATATCAATTAGCTGAGGCCTCTCCTACTCTTCTCAACAATTCTGAGTCGCTCATTCCGATTGCTTCATTTGAAAATAATTCGTTCGCTTCTATCAGCATTGGCAAAAGTGAAGTCAACGAATTCAATCATTACCTTTCTAAGTATGCCGATTTTAAAAAGCACTCGGTTCAGTCATTAAAAGATACTCTTGGTCTGAGACAGAAAATAAAAGACGCTTCATATATTGTCTTGGCCTTGTTTCCTTCTGCAAAAGGATTGACTCATCAACTTGCATCTGTCGTAAAAAAACTTGCGCTCACCCATCGTGTAGTTATTTGCAGTTTTGGCGATCCCGAAGATCTCAAGTTTTTCAAACACCACTCCACTTTAATTGCCAGTTATTCTGATGATGACTTAACTCAAAAAATTACTGCGCAAATCATTTTTGGCGCACTATCTGCAAAAGGTGAATTACCCATTTCAATAGGCGATGATCTAAAAATTAATCAAGGCCTAAATACTGATACGCTCGCGCGTTTGAGTTATGCATTACCCGAATTAGCAGGTATGGATAGCCAAGTGCTTTTGAAAATTAAAACGATCATGCAAGAAGCAATCGACTTAGGTGCCACACCGGGTTGCCAGGTATTAATTGCTAAAGATGGAAAAGTAGTATATGAACAGTCCGCAGGTTGGTTTACGTACGATAAAAAAATTCCGGTAACGGATGAAGCCATTTATGATCTCGCCTCAATGACTAAAGTAAGTGCCACGTTGCAGGCGGTTATGTTCATGCACGAAAAAGGTTTGATTGATATCAATAAAAAAAATTCCGTCTACCTGCCCGAACTTAAAGAATCCAATAAAAAAGATTTTACCATTAAAGATATTCTCACACACCAAGCAGGCTTGTGGCCTTTTCTTCCGTTCTGGGCACAAACTGTAAAAGATTCTACATTGATGAAAGAATATTATCAAACCAAAAAAAGTGAAGAGTATCCTTTTCCGGTAGCCGATAGCATATTCGCACACAAGTCTATGAAAGATTCACTTTGGCACTGGATCATCAAGGCAAAAATAAGAGAGAAGGTGCCACGCACCGCTTACGATTATCGGTATAGCGATATGGGTTTCTATGTACTTCAACACTTGGCAGAGAAAATATTGAATCAGCCCATGCAAGATTTTTTACAAAAAAATATTTATGAACCCATTGGTGCTTACACTGTCGGCTATTTACCCAGAGAAAAGTTTGATATATCTTTAATTGCGCCTACCGAAAATGACAAACTTTTCAGAAGACGACTTTTGATAGGTTATGTTCACGACCAAGGTGCTGCCATGCATGGAGGCATTGCGGGTCATGCGGGTTTATTCGGCAGCGCCAATGACATGGCCAAGCTAGGACAGATGTGGTTAAAAAAAGGGCGCTATGGAAAACAACAATTTTTTAAGCCCGAAACACTAGAGCTATTTACTGAAAAACAATACGCAGACAGTCGCAGAGGGTTGGGATGGGATAAACCAGTGATAGGCGATTCAAACGGTCCCACCTCCATTTATGCTTCGCCCAAAACTTTTGGTCACACCGGTTTTACAGGCACTAGTATTTGGGTTGATCCCGAATTTAATATAGTGTATGTATTTCTTTCCAACCGGGTTTACCCCGTTATGACCAATAATAAAATATTAAATGCCAATATCCGTCCACGCATTCAGGATGTGATCTATCAGTCTATTTTTGAATATTCTAAAAATCAGAAAAAGCATTGAACCCGATAAAACAATTTAAACTTTATTGCCCCTAAATCGGTTGAAGTACCAAGTGAGTAATTAATATGATGAAAATAGGAATTGTTTGTTATCCCACATTTGGGGGTAGTGGTGTAGTGGCCACAGAGTTAGGTAAGGCGTTGGCCAAAGAAGGCCACATGGTTCATTTTATTACTTATAGCCAGCCAAGCAGATTAGATTTTTTGAACGAAAATTTATTTTATCACGAGGTGGATTTCAGATCGTACCCCCTTTTTGAATATGCGCCTTATGAACTCGCCCTCGCCAGCAAAATGGTAAGTGTGGTGAAAAACGAAAAACTAGATTTACTTCACGTTCATTATGCTATTCCGCACGCTTCGGCTGCTTACATGGCCAAGCAAATTTTAAAGACCGAAGGCATTCACATACCAGTAGTAACTACTTTACACGGAACAGATATTACCCTTGTTGGGAAAGATCCTTCTTACGAACCTGTTGTTACTTTCAGCATCAATCAATCCGATGGCGTAACCTCCGTATCAGAAGATCTTAAAAAAGAAACATATCAGTTTTTTAAAATCACACGAAATATTGAAGTAATCCCCAACTTCATCGATCTAGAGAAATTTAAAAAACAAAAGAAAGACCATTTTAAAAAAGCGATCTGCCCCAATGGCGAAGCGCTGATTGTACACACTTCTAATTTTAGAAAAGTAAAGCGCATCAAAGATGTAGTGGACGTTTTTTATAATATTCAAAAAGAAATACCAGCCAAACTTTTAATGATTGGCGATGGCCCTGAAAGAGCAAAGGCCGAGAAGCAAGCACAGGAATTAGGTATTACACACGAAGTTCGTTTTCTAGGAAAGCAAGAGGCCGTGGAGGAAGTATTATCTGTTGCTGATTTATTTTTAATGCCTTCTGAAAAAGAAAGTTTTGGCTTGGCTGCATTAGAAGCAATGGCGTGTGAGGTGCCTGTGATTTCCTCCAACACTGGTGGTTTACCAGAATTAAATGTTCAAGGTGTTACAGGCTTTATGAGCAATGTAGGCGACACAGAAGACATGACACGCAAGTCGCTTTTCGTGCTGGATAAAAATAATCTTCCAAAATTTAAAGAGAACGCATTGAAGCGAGCGAAGGAATTTGACATCTCTAA